>CAXTSX010000004.1:0-130706 GCA_964247085.1 uncultured bacterium | reverse complement strand
AGATTACGGCACTCTTAGGGCTTGACCTTACCCGAAATCTGTCCGGACTATTGTAAGAAAAGACATCTAGATACAAAATGTAGTTGTTTACTATTTCAAAACATAGTGATATCACCTAAACCCGACCTCATTTCTTAAACGCTACCATCGCCGAACTCATCGCCCACTTAACAACACTACTAGTCCGCCCCTGCCGATCGATCAACAACTGCCTCTCCTTACTACTAGCAAACGTCCAAGTCTTCGAGAAAGTATTAGGGCTATTGTAACCAGGGGCATCAGCCCTAGTCCAATCTTGACTAAAAGCATAATACTTCCAAGGTTCAGCAAATGCCGGATCCGTTCGATCTATATTCGCGAAACTAGGCTTCCAATTAGAAAGAGCCATGAACTCAAAATTATCAAACTCTTTCAGAGTTCCTTGGTGAATAACATTATTAGCATGAGCCGGAACCCCCATATCCTCCACCATATGCAGCATCACCCCCAGCAAGTAATACGCCTGCTCCTTATTGCCTTGCTTGTAAGCAGTCAGACTATCCTGCCACCAACCCTGAATGTCATCACAGCCCGGATTTGTGCCCTTATGTGCAACACGCTTAGCCTCCAGATCTATCCCATACTTAGTCCCTGAAACCTTAATCTCATGAAGTTCAGAATTAGCTCCCTCAATAACTTGAGTTCGATACTGCTGCAACTCCGGATACTGAGCTTTTAGCTGGTCGATGCCCCACTCCGTTAAATAACTATGCGTTGGATGCGTAGGATTAAACTTAGCATTACTATCCCAAGCACTAGCAACAGGCACATCAACTAAATTGGTAGAGCACATCAAAGCTAAAATAGTTACAGCGGCAAAACGAGAAATGTGACTCATGCACCTATTGAACTTCTAGTAAATTATTGAACTTACTATAATTGCAACTACAAAAAAATCAAAAAACTACAGTAGCATTTGTTACAAATCTACAAATTATACAGATGTTTAAGTCTTTCAAAACATCTCCAACAGCATAAAACAAGTTAAGTCTCTTAGTGCTATCAAGATAGAACCAATTAAGATATCTTGAGGGCATAGTTGATTATTTGATATCTCTTCGATGGTTCAAGACAGGGGTTTGATGTCACAGGTCTGAATACTGTCGGAAAAGATAGATTTAAGTTGGGTATAATAGAAGCCCAGAGGTACTTCGGGCATAGCAAAATGAGTTTTATCAACACATCTAAAAATCTCCCCACAGCAGCAATATCTGAAGAAAAGAAGAGAGCGATCGCCTACAGCATGGATACACTCATTCCTGGTCTCTATGTTTGGCTTGGAAACTTCTCGATTCGCTTGTTGGGCACAGAGCCAGATGATCATCCTTACAAATACCCTGGCACCCTCAATAGTCAATACGGAATAGCTTTAGTTCTGCCTGGCTACCGCATTTTTACTACTTACAATAATTCTTATGACCCTCGATAAACATCAAATAGATGGTATCGGAGGATTTAGCTCTAAAGTTTTACCGGCAGATCAGTTTGAAGAATTATTAATGGGTGCTGGTTACTCAATTGCTGGTTCTGCACCAGCGCAGGGAAAAAGGTATAAAGTCTGGTGGATACATGAAAATTTCAGAAAGGTAGAATCTATTTATAGCGATGATAAAAGCATTGTTATAACTGCATACCATGTTTAAGCGAAGCCCCCAGAGTGTCTTGGCCTTGTACGATGTGGTAGAGCAGTGATGTATTAGCACCTAATCTTTTGAGTTAACGATCGATCATTGGCCGCCCCAAACACCAAGATCATCGATCTCTCATCTAATTGCTGCTTTCAAATCTCGACAATACTGCTCGATCGCACTCACTCCTTCCGCCGCCAACATCTTCACCATCGCACTTCCCACAATCACCCCATCAGCCCCCCAATCTTTAACTTGCTTAGCCTGCTCCGGTGTCGCAATTCCAAAGCCCACCGCGATCGACTTATCCGTCAAAGTCCGTAACTTATTCAAAATCTCTGGTACCCGGGTAGCCGTCTCCGTCCGCACCCCCGTCACTCCCGTGACACTCACCAAATAAACAAAACCCTGTGAACAATCGGCGATCGCCTGCATTCGATCGGGCGAACTAGTCGGAGCCACCAGCAAAATTACTTCAATGCCGTGTTTGCTACCTAATTCCAACAAAGTAGCCGATTCTTCGAGAGGTAAATCTGGTACAACTAAGCCCTTGACCCCGACCTCAGCAATACGGGTGAGGAATTGCTCAACTCCCAAGTTCAAGATGGGGTTGTAATAGGTGAAGAGAATAATCGGTGCCTTAATGGTGGGACTGACTTCTTTCACCATCTTCAGCACGTCATCGAGCTTGACACCCTGCTGCAAAGCACGGGTCGCAGCGGCCTGAATCACTGGCCCATCGGCTAATGGATCGGAATAGGGCACCCCTAGTTCAATTAAATCGGCACCTGCCTGGTCGAGGGCTTGCAAAGCTGCGGCGGTGGTTTTCAGATCCGGATCGCCAGCCGTAATAAAAGGAATCAGCGCACATTGCTGCTGCGCCCGGAGAGATTGCAAGCAGCCAGAAACAGAAGTCATTGTATATGGGGAGTAAAAAAATTAAGAATCAGTAGTTTTTTCAGCAGCAATTTCGGCTTGGAGCTTGGCGAGCTCTTCTGGAGTCATCTCATCTAAGCGTTTCTGAAGAACCGCTTCTTCGTATTCAGCCCGCTGCTGATCGTAGGTCATATTTTTGCTAGAGACCCTAAATAGATAGGTGGCTGACCAGCCCAAAATTACCAATATCAACAGCACTTGGCTGCCGATACCCGCTTTGATATTATCTAAGCCCACAGCTTGCAGAATAATATACCCTAAGCCACCAAGGAGAAAAACAGCCAGTCCGATCGCAAGTACATCTATACGGCGCATGGTTTAGGTAATTTGACGACGTTTAGGGCGGAAATTGAGAAAAGGTGAGAGTAGCATCATGCCAGGGAAAAAGAAGAACATCAAGAAATACATGAAGCCCCGCTCAAAGGATGTGGCGGTGTAAAACCTTTGCTGAAAATAGAAATACAGTAGTCCGGGTAGTACTAATAGGTAAGAACCACCAAGTACCAGATATAAGAGAGCTATGATCATGAGCGGGTTGTAGACTTAGGATGACCGATTCATTGTAGTCTTTTTCTTCAGCAATTCCAATTCAAATTACAATGGTCTGGACAATTACACTGATAACCTACCACCGATGAGCAATTATCAACAGTACGGTGACACCGATCGCCTCCGGGCTTTAAGAAAGCTCTCTGGTCAACGCTGGCGCATTGCGCTGTGGCTGACCGCCGTGATGATGTTTATTTATTTTGGCTTTATTTTGTTAGTGGCCTTTAACAAACAGCTCATGGCCCAGACCCTAGTGCCGGGTTTGTCGATCGGCATCTTGCTTGGTGCCCTGACGATCGTAGCGGCTTGGGTCTTAATTTTTATTTATGTGCGCTGGGCCAACAATAATTTTGATGATCAACTAGCTGCCGTCAAGCGCGACCTGTCATAAAAAAATCAACAAATCAAACAATCTATATTTATGAACACAACTTTTTTATGAACACAACTTTAGGTACCTTTAACCCAGTAGCGGTGGCTTTTTTCCTGGTGTTTATCGCCGTCACCTTGGGTATTACTTATTGGGCAGCTAAAAAAACCACTAGTACCCAAGACTACTACACGGCTGGGGGCGAAATTACTGGTTTCCAAAATGGGTTAGCCCTAGCCGGAGATTTCATGAGTGCTGCCAGCTTTTTGGGAATTACTGGAATGGTGGCATTAAAGGGCTTTGACGGCCTGATTTATTCGATCGGCTTTTTAGTTGGTTGGCCAGTAATGATGTTCTTAGTGGCAGAACCCTTGCGGAACTTGGGCAAATACACCTTCGCCGACGTGTTAGCTTTTCGCTTACAACAAACCCCGGTGCGGATTGCGGCTTCCATCAGCAGCCTCGCCGTGATTAGTTTTTATCTAATTGCCCAAATGGTCGGAGCTGGTAGCCTGATCAAACTATTGTTTGGGATGGAATACTCCTTGGCAATCCTGATTGTGGGTGGGGTGATGATGATCTACGTTATTTTTGGCGGGATGATTGCCACCACTTGGGTACAAATTATTAAGGCGGTATTACTGTTGGGTGGTGCCACCTTAATGGCAGTCTTAGTGCTGTCGAAGTTTGGCTTTAACCCCCTGAATTTGTTTATAGCGGCGGTAGAAAAATATCCAGATCAACAGGTGCTAGCTCCAGGGAAACAGAATCCTTTAGACCCAGTTTCTTTGGGCTTGTCTTTAATGTTGGGCACCGCTGGCTTGCCCCACATTTTGATGCGTTTTTATACCGTGCGGGATGCTAAAACTGCTAGAAGTTCGGTGATGTATGCCACCGGGCTGATCGGTTACTTTTACCTCCTAACCTTTATCTTGGGTTTTGGAGCAATGGTGCTGGTCGGTCAGGATGCCATTAAACATGTAGGCAAAATTGGTGGTCCGATCGATAAATCTGGTAATATGGCTGCCCCCATGTTGGCTGAATTACTAGGTGGCAATGCCTTTTTGGGCTTTATCTCGGCGGTTTCTTTTGCCACGATTTTAGCAGTAGTGGCCGGTTTAACCCTTTCAGGGGCAGCGGCGCTAGCCCACGATATCTGGGGACAAGTTGTCCGTAAAGGCCAATCCAACGAAACCGAGCAATTGAAGATGGCGCGTTACTCTACGCTGGCCTTGGGGGTTTTGGCTGTGATCCTGGGTTTGGTTTTTGAAGGACAGAATGTAGCTTACATGGTGGGTCTGGCCTTTGCGATCGCCGCTAGTGCCAATTTCCCAGCTTTGATATTATCGATGCTGTGGAAGGGTTGCAGCACTAAAGGAGCCGTAGCTAGTATGATTGTGGGTACTGTTTCAGCATTAATCCTGATCTACTTTTCGCCTCTAATTCAAGTCGATATCCTCAAACACACCGATGCATTGTTCCCTCTTAAAAATCCCGGCTTGGTGACGATTCCGCTCTCCTTTGTAGTGGGTATTGTGGTTTCACTACTGACCCCGGAAGCTGGTGCTGAAGAAAAGTTTATTAAAACTGAACACCGTATTGCTGGAGATTTTTAGGCTATCCCATGGCTAATTTTCAGAAAACTAGCTGGAGTTGGCAATTAGAGCAGCTCCAGCAGCGTTGGGGAGAATGGCTGCAAGCCAAGTTGACTGGAGTTTTGCCCAAACAAAACTTACCAGCTTGGCTGATTTCTGCCATGACTTACCTGCTATGGTTTCTACTGCTAGCTGGGTTAGCTTGGATAATTTATCAGATGGTTGATTTTTTCCGGCAAAAACGCGGTCGCCATCGCCAGGTCAGTTCGCCAGTTGCTCTGCCGCTAAAAACCAGAACTATCGCTGAACTGCTGGCTCAATCTCAGCAATTTCAGCTCCAGCATAATTATAGTGAGGCTTGCCGCTGTCTATATTTGGCGATGCTGCAACGGCTCCATGATGCCAGCTTGATTCCTCACCAAAATAGCCGTACCGATCGCGAGTATGCCGAATTATTGAAACAGTTGCCGACTTTGCAAAACAGTACAGTATTGCTACGCACCCACGAGCAACTGCAATTTGCCGATCGATCAATTTCGGCGGCGGGGTTTGATAGCTGCCAAGAAGCTTACAACCAAATGGAAGTGCAGTTAAAACAGCAGGTGGCCTCATGAAAAACTGGCGACAATTTCTGCGGAACTATTGGCAGGTACTCGCAACGGTGGTAGCAATCATTGTTTTACTCATTATCGTCAATGCTCCCCAAGGAAACGAACGGCTAGCCGGATCAACCTATAGCAACCAACCCAGCGGTTATGGCGCTTGGTATCAAATGATGGTCGATCGGGGTAGTTCGATCGAGCGCTGGCGCAAAAATAGTAAAGAACTGGTGACTAAATATCCGGCTGGTACTACCTGGCTACAGATCAATCCTCAGACTACCCGATTCGACCTCAGTGCAGCTGAAAAAGACTGGATTAAACAGGGCAATACGCTAATTGTGTTGGGAGTGGATGCCCCGCCTAAAGATATTGATTTTAGCCAAGATTTACCCAGTGCCCAGGGAGCTATCCGGATTGACACCTCCCGCCGACTGGATAGTGATAGTCTGCCCACAGCAGTGACGACCACTCAGAAGATTGTGGGTAATGCCCAAGGATATGTAGTGGCCTCAGCCCAGCTAGGCGCTGGTCAGTTAATTGTTTCCACTACGCCGCACTTGGCCGCGAATGCCTATCAAGATTTTCGGCCTAACTACGAGCTATTGGCCAGTTTAGCTACTAGTAAACAGCAACGGATTGTAGTAGATGAGTACCTGCATGGCTTTCGGGATCTCCAGAAGTCTGGTGCTGCCAATCGTCCAGCTGCCAATGGTCTTACCTATCTCCTCAGCACCCCCTGGCGCATAGTGCTGATCAACATTTGCTTAATGCTAGGCATGATCATTTGGCAGCAAAATCGCCGGTTTGGGGCGGTGATCATTCCCCAACCGCCCACCGTAGACAATAGTCTGGCTTATATTCAAGCACTGGGTGGTGTGTTGCGCCAAGCCCAGAGCAGTGATTTTGTGGTGCAAAATATTGGCAAGGCCGAACAGCTCGCTCTCCAACAGCAACTAGGATTGGGTAGCCAGCAATTAGTCGATCGGCAAACTTTGCTAACAGCTTGGACAATGCACACCAAACTACCAGCAGATGATCTCCGGCAGGCATTACAATTAGCCACAGATCACAGTCGGCTCACCGAAACAGAATTGCGCCAGTGGCTGCGCCAATGGCAAACCCTGCGCGACAGGTCGCAACGCTCATCTCTATAGAACTCCAACCTTTTACTATGACTCAGACTCATGAAATCTTTCAGGCAGTGGGCGCGGGCTTAAATGGGGTGGTCTTTGGACAACCAGAAACCACTCATCAACTGCTGGTGGCTCTTTTGACCGGTGGCCATGTCATTTTGGAAGGGGTGCCTGGTACCGGCAAAACCCTCATGGCCAAAGTCTTAGCACAACTAATTCAGGCCGATTTTCGGCGCGTGCAGCTCACCCCCGATATCCTGCCGATGGATATTTTGGGTACCAATATTTTTGATTTGAAAACGCAAGAATTTATTTTGCGCAAAGGCCCGGTTTTTACGCAATTGTTATTGGCTGACGAAATTAATCGCACCCCTCCCAAAACCCAAGCCGCCTTGCTAGAAGCGATGGCTGAAGGACAAGTGACCCTGGATGGCGACAGCATTAGGTTATCTGATTTATTTTGGGTAATTGCCACCCAGAACTCTCTAGAATTTGAGGGCACCTACCCTTTGCCCGAAGCCCAGCTCGATCGATTCCTATTTAAGCTTATTATTGACTATCCGCCCGCCGCTGCCGAGCGCGAAATGCTCATTACCGCGCACCACGGCTCCACCCAGAATCGTCCCTTAAATCCAGTAGCCACAGTCGCTGACTGTCTAAACGCCCGGCGAGAGGTGCAAGCGACTCAGGTGAGTGCGTCGATCGTTGATTATCTCTTAGCCCTAGTACAGCAAACTCGCCAGCATAGCGATTTAAGCCTGGGGGCTTCGCCCCGGGCGGCGGTGGCTTGGTTAGCAGCCAGCAAGGCCGCAGCTTGGCTGGATCACCGGGATTTTGTCACCCCCGATGACTTGAAACTAGTAGCCGCACCGCTACTGCGTCACCGCTTAATGCTCCGCCCCGAAGCCCAGCTGGATGGTCTGCAGATCGATCAAGTAATTACTGGTCTAGTCAATCAGGTGGCGGTGCCTCGATGAAATTAGCACAGTTGTGGAATTGGATTCCTAGCAGCATCTTAATCGCGCTGTTGATAGGTGGGGGAATGGTCGCCACCCTCATAGCTGTAATCATTCCGGGACAGGCCGGATTGTCAGCGGCGATCGGGTTCACCCTGATCTGGTACAGTTGCTGCTTGCTCTTAGCCATAGTTGATGCTAGCCGCGTTACCAATCAACGAGTACAGGTTAGTCGTGAGCATTTGAATAAACTATCGATCGGACGTGATAATCCGGTCAAACTAATGGTGCAGTCGGCAGCTGGCCAAAAAAAACACCTACAATTCAGCTATCAAATTCGGGACTTTTCGCCAGCTAAATTACCCGCGACCCCCGCGCTAATTGCAGCTCAAATTGCAACCAGTAGTCACCAAGAACATACCTATACAGTGCATCCCCAACAACGCGGCGAGTATGACTGGCAAGGTATTCAAGTGCGGCAACTGAGTCCTTGGCGGTTGGCTTGGCAGCAATGGCGAGTAGATGCCGCTCAGCCGGTGGCCGTTTATCCAGACCTTGTGGGATTGCGGGCGCTTTCTATTCGGTTGGCGCTGCAAGCCAGTGGCACTATGCGTCAAACCCGGAAATTAGGTACAGGCACTGAGTTTACCGAAATGCGGGAATACGCGGTGGGCGACGATCCGCGTTTTATTGATTGGAAAGCAACCGCCCGGCGAAATCGGCCTTTGGTAAGGGTATTGGAGCCAGAGCAAGAACAAACCGTGATAATTTTGCTCGATCGTGGCCGGTTGATGACGGCTAATATTCAGGGCTTGCAGCGTTTTGACTTGGGTTTAAATGCCACTCTGTCCTTGGCTTTAGCGGCCACCCAGCGCGGTGACAAAGTGGGGGTGGGGGTGTTCGATCGCACGCTGCATACCTGGCTCCCACCGCAACGCGGACAAACTCATATGGCAGAAATGATCGATCGGCTGAGCCGGATTCAACCAGAATTGTTGGAGCCAGATTATCTCGGCGCGGTCACCACGGTAATGAGTCAACAGAATCGCCGCGCTTTGGTGGTGATCATCACCGACATTATTGATGAAATTGCTTCGGCGGAATTGCTCACGGCGCTCAGTCGGCTAACTCCGCGCTATTTGCCTTTTTGCGTTACTCTGCGCGACCCCCAAATCGATACCTTGGCTCATCACTTAGCTGCCGAGGTACCGGATGCTTACAATCAAGCCGTGGCGATCGATCTGCTGCACCAACGGCAACTGGCCTTTGCCAAACTACGCCAGCGTGGGGTGTTGGTGTTAGATGCTCCCGCCACTAATATTAGTAATCAGTTAGTGGAGAAATATCTGAAAATTAAACTTCAGGGTCGGTTATGAATATTTCCAACTCTTGAACATCAATTTTTAATGTCCGGTTTAGCATTCTATCAATTATTCATTGATAAAATGCTGATTAAAATCCGCAGTAAGTCATCCAGATCGGCGGGGACGCGATAGAGGTCGAGGTCTTGGGTGATGGCACGGGACTGTCGATCGAACCTACCAAATTGCCAGATATTACCAGTGGAAATTGCTCCATAGAGGATGGTTTGATCGGATTCGATCCATTGATCGAGGGCGATGAGTTCGATCGATAGCTGCACAAAGCCTCTTTCTAGGTCTTCATTTTTGGCCTCAATCACTAAAAATGTTTGGTGATTTTGGAGCAGGTAGTCGAGGGAGCCTTTGAGTTGGTCGCTGACTGCGACGGGGTATTCGACGTTGAGGGTGGCTTGGGTGTAGTGCAATAAATCGGTCAAGACGGGGGCAATCAAGAATTCTCGCCGCGCCATTTCGCTGGTGAGGCTGAGGCGAGGCAGGCTTTCCTCGATGCGTGATTTGAGGTCGGTGAGTCGATCGAGTTCACCGAGGTAGTGGGGCAGTTGCAAGGAGCGGCGTTGGAGAGATACGCCAAAATAGGCCAGGATGTCTTGGGGGGCAAAGTTGAGTTTGAAGTAGTCTGAAAAGCTATAGGATTGCTCGGGCTGAATGATGGACTGTCTAGACACTGCAAAATCCTGTGGGCTGAGTGTTATTCGATTGGAAAATCCAGAGGATCATTAGGCTGATTGACGCATACCAGCAACATTTTTCTGCGCTTCTGCATAGATTCGCAAGGCAGCAGCCATATGTTGCTCGGCTTCTTCTCCTTTCGACTGGAACCACGATAACGTCTCAGAATCAACACGAATAGCAACAGTCGCTAACGAAGAAGAGGGCATTCGCAATTTTGCGTTTGAGAAAAACTCATCGGTAAGAGGCGGGATATCAGACGTGTCAATCTCATCATCTGACATTGCGTCGATTCTAGCCCAATCCGTTCTTGAGGTATTGATCATAATCTTTCCTTTCATATGAGAGAGCTTTTCTAAGTGAAATAATACGAATTATGTTGCCATCAGGCTCGGTATAAACTACTATCACCACACGCCCATCTAGCATTCCAGTCCCAATCCATCGATTTTCACCATAGTCGTTACGCTCATCAAGCTCAACTGCCATTGGCAAATCAAAAATGCGATAAGCGTCAGCAAAATCGAAGCCGTGCTTATCAATGTTAACCTCATTTTTCCTTTCGTCCCATTCAAAATTCATGCGCTAAACTTATCACACCTAAATAATGTAGTAAACTACTACAGGATCTAGCTGCTTTTCTACTTGTCAACATAAAGCGATCAAACGTTACTCTGTCTCCACTTTCGTATTACTTTTCCATTCTGTTCGCAAAGTTCCACGTAGCCGTAGCGCTTCACGAAGTAGAGGTATGAATAAAGCAGCTCCAACAATAGGTAAAACAATTGCACTAATGATCTCGATCTGAAAAAGTCTTAGCGCATAATCTGCAAGTGCAAGAATTATGTAAGCAATCACGAAATCCAGCACAATAAGAAGCGGAGCTACAAATCTGGGATCAACAAAAATCTGAATGTTGTTTCCATCAGAATTTAAAATATTTACCTGATGTCCCTGGTATTCGGCAGGTAGTTCATCACCTGTTTGCTCACGTAGTTTCTTGGCTTCTAATTCAATCTTGTGAATTTCCGCGATCGTTTTACGAGTTTGCAGGAAAGCGACTGGTACTCCTAGGATCGCGGTGATGGCAGCAACCACAGCAGCACTCACTTTAGCGTAAGTATCAAGGCTGCTCCAGAAACTTGTAGTTGTTTGAGTTTGACCATACACTACTTACTGAAACAACAACATAGCCAAAAAAGCTATTGTCATGACCACAACTATCCGAGAAAAGTCATTCGGTCTTTTCATAACAAGCATCCAACAGACAAAGTTCAAGTACTGTCCTAATAATCGTACTTTAGGTTAATTTCCTGAAATAAGCATACCATTACCGTTAGTTTCGGCTTGGCCTCGGTAACTGCAAGTTTGAAATAGGCGGTACTTTGTTCAACGAAAATCACTTTATTAAGACAAGGTCAGAGTTCTTGGCACACTATGCCCAGGACTGCGTAGACAGTAGAAGATAAAAATAATAAAAATGCCGGTGCCCACCAGATACTTGAAGACACTGGGAATTACTTCTTGAGGCGAGAAAAAGCCCTCAATAATCCCGGCCATAAACAACATGGGTACAATGCCCATCAACAATTTAGCCGCTTGCAAACCATAAATTCGCAAGGCATCGCGGCGACGATATTGGCCAGGAAATATCAATCCTCGGCCAATCAACAGTCCAGCACCACCGGAGATAAAAATCGCTGGTAATTCCAGGGAACCATGGGGGAAAACAAAAGCCCAGAAAGGATAAGCCAAATCATGTTGGCTGACCAGAGCGGCAGCTCCGCCGATCAATACGCCATTGAGAAACATAATGATCACAGTGAATAGGCCAGCCGTAATCCCCCCGGCCACCGCTCGAAAACACACCGACAAGTTGTTAATCATGATGCCACTAGCAGCTAATGGTTCGGTACCCAAAATTGAACCCATCCATAGTTCATGCTTATCGCGCACCTTTTCAATCATTGACTGGGGCACAATCATGGGTAAAAAGTTGGGATCTTGCCAAGCAAACCACCAAGCAATCAAGCCACCGACTAAAAATAAACCAAAGGCGATCGCGGTATATCTCCAAGTTTCCCGAATTACCTGGGGCAGCTCCCAGCTATAGAAATGCCAAAGGCCAGCGGCATCTTGGCGATGAGAACCCCGATAAACTTGGTTGTAAGCCCGACTGGTGAGCGCTTGCAGCTCAGCAATAATGCTGTCACTAATTTGATTGGTTTGAGCCCGCGCCAAATCAGCGGCGATCGATCGATACAAGCTGGCCAAATTGCTAATCTCTAAAGCCGTTAAAGACTTCACCCCACGACTTTCTGCCCGTTGTAATAAAACTTCTAGTTCTTGCCACTTGTCGGCACGGCGGGCTAGCCAGCGTTGAACATTCATAACTTGGTAAGTGGCTAATGTATACTGTTCGGTGCTGATGTATAGACCAATCAGCTTCTGTATCATAGCTTGTAGCTAGGACATTATCTTATGCGTAAAAGTAGCTCAGATCCGATCGGTACCCTTAGTGTTGGAAATGTGGTGAGTGCCGGTGTTACTCTTTATAAATCTAATTTTCGAGATTACTTTTGGGCATCATTGCGGGCAGTGGGTTGGCTGTTTTTGGGTTTTTTGGGATTAGTGCCCATGGGCGCGGTGGTAGGAGCTATTAACAATGCTGTAGTGACTTTGTTGGCTATTATTGCCTGGATTGGATTTCTTTGTTTTTGTTTAGGCAAAGCCGCCGTCAATCGAGCAATTATTTCGCGCTTGGCCTATCAGCAACTGGCTAATCAACCAGAAACCATGGTAGAAGCCACTCGCCAACTTGCTCCCCAGCATTGGAAGTTTCTCCGTTTATCATTGTGGCTAGTTCTATTCTTAATAGGCGTTTTTATCCTGAGCTACCTAGCATTACTTGTTTTGGGCGGATTAGGAGTATTTTTGCTCACTCAAATTCAGGGGGTAGTCGGTGGAATATTGTGTGGAATTTTGATCCTAGCTGGCATTATGGCTTTCCTCTGGTTAATTATTCGCTTTTATTCCTATTGGTTTGTGGCCGAGTTACCTCTAGCGGTAGAAAATCGGATGGAACCGCTGAACAGTATCGGACGCAGTCGGCAACTGGCTACACCTTTTATCGTCAGAATCCAGCTCATTATCTTTGTGGCATTTTTAATTACTTTGCCCCTAAGTTTATTGGCTAATGCTCCCACTTTCGCTTCTTATAGCCTGATGATGGATCAAATACGGCAAGCTGGTTCTAGCCCAGAAGCGCTGGCCTCATTAGGACAAGGTAGTAATTACGTGATCCTCCAAATTGCTTCTATAGTGCTGGGTTTCTTGTTGGAGTTATTTTTGGTACCTTTTTGGCAAGCCATCAAGTCAGTGGTTTATTTCGATTTACGGAGTCGGCGCGAGGGAGCTGACTTACAGATGCGTTAAATCTATGCAATTTCTCAAGCCGTTTAAATCCAGAACCCCCGAGAGTGTTGAGCTAAATTTCACACTAGCTGGGATTGGTAGTCGCACATTTGCCCTCGTGATCGACTATCTGCTCTGGATGATTGCCCTCTTTTTATTGCTGTTGTTGTCGGCTTTATTAATCTACGCTGTGCCAGCTATTGATGGTCTAAAAAAGTGGGTAGCAGCTGTGCAGTTGCTCCTGTTTTTTGTGGTTTATGTTGGCTACTTTGTATTTTTCGAGACTGTTTGGCGCGGCCAAACTCCCGGCAAGCGTTATGCCAAAATTCGCGTAATTCGGGATGATGGTCGTAATGCTGGTTTACAGCAAGCCATTATGCGATCGCTCTTGCGGGTGATCGATGATATTTTATTTATTGGCTTAGGTTTAATTATGTTTACCAAGCAGGAAAAACGGTTGGGTGATTGGGTAGCGGGCACGGTGGTGGTACAAGAAGGCCAAACAATTAGTCCACAAGAAATTGCCATCGACCCAGCCTGTCAGAGCTTAGTCGATCGACTGGTAGAAACTGGTCAAATTGGAGCCTTAAACCCCGACGACTTTGCCATAATACGCCGTTACCTGCAACGGTATCCTTTGCTGATTGACCATGCTCAAATCAAAATTAGTTACCAGTTAGCCGAGCAGCTGTTAGAGATTTTGCAGTTGTCTGATAGATCGATCGCCAAAAATCCCCACTTATTTATTCAGGCGGCCTATTTTGTCTATCAGCGAGAGTTTCGGAGCTAGGGCTGTCTTTTGGGTGACAAACCTTTAAACTGGTGGCTGTCATCACATCTTAAATTTATTCAAATCATCGTGGCCGCCATCATTCCTTGGTTATCTGATAGCCATTTCATTATTCTGGCTCTCTTGTTCGGCTTTGCGATCGCCCACAGCGGTCTAGCTGCCCTCCGGCCTTGGGGCGAGAGTAAAATTGGCGCTCGGTGGTACCGAGTAATTTTCGCCCTGGTCAGCGTGCCCTTTGCCACTGGGCTCATCATTTACTTCTTTAACCATCACAACGATGGCCTAGAGCTGTGGGATGTTCGTGCCGTTCCAGGTATTTTTGAAACTGTTTGGGTATTATCGGCTATTTCTTTTTTGTTCCTCTATCCGGCCACCTTTAATCTTTTGGAGGTGGCGGCGGTGTTCAAACCCCAGGTTCGCATCTACGAAACCGGCATTATGCGCATTACCCGCCATCCCCAAATGGTCGGGCAACTAATTTGGTGTGTGGCGCATTGCCTGTGGATGGGTACTAGTTTTACGCTGGTCACTTCAGTAGGATTAATGGCTCATCACCTGTTTGCGGTTTGGCATGGTGATCAACGACTGCTAAAACGCTACGGCGACGAATTTTTGGCAGTCCAAGAGCAGACTTCGATTTTCCCCGGCTTAGCGATCGCCCAAGGTCGTCAAACCCTGCAATTGAGAGAATTTTTACGCCCGGCTTACCTGGGGGTAGGTGCGTTTGTGGCTTTTTTTTGGTGGGCACATCCCTATCTAATTGCAGCCACGGCTAAAGTTCCTTGGTAGGCAAGTGTTACAGTTCTTGACAAAGTGGTAATTCTGGCTAGCTGGCAATGGTACGATCCTCTCAAAACCCTACATATATACAAAATTATGGCGGAAAAACTTTCTGGCAAGACCCCCATCTTTGGTGGTAGCACCGGCGGCTTGCTTTCCAAGGCTGATGTTGAAGAAAAATATGCGATTACTTGGACCAGCAAGTCAGCTCAAGTTTTTGAGATGCCTACTGGTGGCGCAGCGACCATGAATGCTGGTGAAAACCTGCTGTATTTGGCACGTAAAGAACAGTGCTTGGCTCTGGGTACCCAGCTTCGCACCAAGTTCAAGCCTAAAATCGAAGACTATAAAATTTACCGCATTACCCCTAATGGTGATTGCGCTTTGCTTCATCCTAATGATGGTGTATTTCCTGAAAAAGTCAATGCTGGTCGCGAATTTGCGGGCAAGATTGATCGGAATATTGGTAGCAATCCCGAGCCTGCTACTATCAAGTTTAGTGGCAAAAAGCCCTATGAAGTTTAGGTCTTTGAAAATAGATTTAGCTTAAGTGGCAAAGGTGGGTTAAACCCACCTTTTTGTTGAGCATATTTAGGGATTAATTAGGGATTAATAAGGGTGGGGTCAACTTAACCGGATGGCAGTAGGTTAGAATCTAGATGATATTGCCTTGAGTTGCCTAAATTTATGAGTCCACGGAAGCTTACCGCTGCTGATAAAAAAGAGATTGTCAAAGTCTATCGATCGTCAGCAGAAAATACAGCAGCTTTAGCCATTCGCTATGGAGTTAGTAACTCGACGGTGAGTCGGCTGCTCAAAAGTCATATTCCAGAAGCGGAATATGAGACGCTGATGTCGGAAAAACGTGGCCAGAAAGCCGAATTTAGTGAAGAAGAGATCGCGCTGCTCCTAGACCCGTCGCTCGGCAGCAAGGAAGTATTGGCCGATGCGGGAGCGATCGAAGAGCTGCCAGAATTTGACATGTCAGTAGATCGATCGGATGAACCAGTTTCAGTACCCATATCGAGCAAATCCAAGCCCGTCAAAAAAGGAACTCTTCAGGATCAAAGACGGGTGCGTCGTCGGTCATCGGCACTTTTTAGCAGTGAAGAGTTGGAGCTAGCAGCAGATGCTCCTGCAGAATTACCGCCAAAACCTATTATCAAAGCAATTAAGAGTACTCCGACTCCTGCGGCTATTCCCACTGCTGTGCCAATAGTAACAGCGGTAGAAGTTACTAGAGCAGCGGTACCAATACAAACCATCCTGCCTTTGCATGATGATGAAGTAGCCGAAGAAGATGAAGACGATCAAGAAGACGTCTTGGCCTTAGCCGATATCTTAGGCGAAGATATGGGCGGTCTGTTGGATGAAGATGAGGAAGACTTCCATGATGAGGAGGATTGGTCTTACGGACTCACTCCTACAGTGCTGGCCAGTGATATTCAGGTGCAAGTGCTGCCCCTGTCTGCGGCCAAGCTGCCCCGAACCTGTTACATTGTGATCGATAAATTTGCGGAGTTGATTGCCAAGCCGCTGCGCGAGTTTGCCGAATTAGGGAATATTCCGACAGATGAAGTTCCCCAGCAAACTTTGCCGATTTTTGATAATCATCGGGTGGCTAAGCGTTTTTCTAGCAGTCACACCAACCGAGTAATTAAGGTGCCCGATAGCAGCCTGTTCCAAAAAACCAGCCGCCATCTAGAGGCCAAAGGAATTACCCGATTATTGGTCGATGGTCAGATCTACTCTTTGCACTAGCTTATGGATTTATTTGAAAAAGAGCGTCAGTTTCACGATGAATGGGCCGCCACGATCGATATCGAAGGCATCCAAGTTCGGGATTATTTTGAAGCTTGTACGGCTCCAGAAAACCGCTTTATTTTGCAGCATCTGGGTGATGTGACTGGTAAGCGGTTGCTGGATTTAGGCTGCGGGGCTGGGGAAAATAGCGTGTACTTTGCCAAACGCGGCGCGCACTGTATTGCCTCGGACTATTCGCCAGGGATGGTAGAAGTGGCGCTGAAGTTGGCGGCTAGTAATGGAGTGCAGGTGGAAGGAGCGACGGTAAATGCCATGGCCTTGGATTTCCCCGATGGCAGTTTTGATATTGTCTATGCCTCGAATCTTTTGCATCATTTACCGGATCCGACGGCTTGCATCCAAGAAATGCACCGGGTGCTGAAGCCCGGTGGTCAAGCTTGTTTTTGGGATCCACTGACTCACAATCCGGTGATTAATGTCTATCGGCGGATGGCGACTGCGGTACGGACTGAAGATGAAACGCCGTTGGATTTTAATATTGTGAAGTTTGTGCGATCGACCTTTTCCCAGACAGACTATGACACTTTTTGGTTAGCGACGCTGTGGATCTTTTTGCGTTTTTATTTGATTGAGAAGGTGAATCCGAATCAGGAGCGCTATTGGAAGAAGATTATTTTGGAGCATCAGCGGTTGGCTCCGGGATATCGGCGGTTGGAAAGTGTGGATTATTGGTTAAAGAGGATGCCGGGGTTGCGGAAGTATGCCTGGAATTTGGCGGTGGTGGCTACGAAGTAATTTTATGGGGATGATGGAGTTAGGCTAGTTCGCAAGAAGTAGAATAGATCAATAGTAGTTTGAGAATGGGGTAAAACTTGTGAATACTGAAAACTTACTATCTCGAATTTCGATCGATCCCAATATCTGTTTTGGGAAGCCTTGCATTAAAGGGCATCGAATTTGGGTAGCGCTAATTTTAGATTATTTGGCTGGGGGGGAAAGCGTTGAAGGTTTACTGGAAGCTTATCCTAGTATTGAACGTGAAGATATTTTTGCTTGTATCGCTTATGGAGCAGAAATGACTCGTGGGGGTTGGACAGAAATTCCTCTGGAGCGCTTTAGAACAACAGCTGCATGAAATTCAAATTAGATGAGAATGTGGATTTACGCATACTGGCTCGATTTCGTCTGACAGGTTATGACGTTGCTACAGTGCCTGAACAGAAAATGACCTCTGCTCCTGATACAGAACTGATTGAAGTTTGTCGTCAAGAAGAACGATGTTTAGTTACTGCTGATCGTGATTTTGCAAATCGAGGACGCTATGACCCTGCTAAGTATTGGGGGATTGCTTTGATTCGATTACCGGCTCAGACACGATTGACGGATTGGTATGCGGCAATTGATACTTTGATGGCAGGACTAGAGGTGTCAAGTATTGTCGGGAAACTATGGGTGATCCGGAATAATTCTATTGAAGAGTATCAGCCAATTATTTCGGAAGATTAGACTAATCATTCTTTAGTACAATGCTGGCGGTCTCGATAATTTGACCCAAAACCATTGCCGTCCAATCAATATCGGCCTCCGTCGTCAGTCGCCCCAAAGTAATCCGAATACCACCGATCGCCATTTCCGGATCGAACCCCATTGCTAACAACACCGCACTCGGGTTTGATCGACCGCTACTACAGGCCGAGCCAGCACTAATGCCAATCCCCGCCAAGTTCATCGATCGCACGATCTGGCGACCGGTCAACCCCACTGGCAAGCAAAAACTCAAATGGTGGGGCAATCGCTGGGTAGGATGACCAGTGGGTTTTAAATCTAATCGATCAGCCAGTAATTGAAGCAATCGATCGCGTAATCCAACTAACCGGGGCATTTCGGCGGCGATTTCGGATGCTGCTAATTCAGCGGCTACCCCTAACCCGGCAATTTGAGCCGTGGGCGGAGTCCCCGAGCGAAATCCCAGTTCTTGACCACCGCCCAATAATAATGGTGATATTTTCAGACCAGGCTTAATATATAAGGCACCCACTCCACCACCGCCGTAAAATTTGTGACCAGAAAGAGAAAGTAAATCTACGCCCAGACTTTGGACATCGATCGGTATTCGACCCACTGCTTGAATGGCATCGGTATGAAACAAGACCCCCGCCGCTTGGCAGATAGCGGCTAGGGATGCGATCGGCTGGATCGTACCCACTTCGCTCTGACCATAAATGATCGAAACCAATGCGGTATTGGGGCGCAAGGCCGCCTGTAAATCTGCTGGACTTACGCATCCCCAGTGATCTACCGGCAGGATCGTGACTTGCCAGCCCTGGGATTGCAACCAGTCCGCTGGCTGGCTAATAGCGGCATGTTCAACGCTGGAAATAATTAAATGTTGGGGTTGATCGTAAGTTTTAGCGACCCCTAATAATGCTAAATTATTAGACTCAGTACCACCAGAGGTGAAAATAATTCCGCTCGGATCGCCATTGATCAGGGCGGCCACTTGCAGCCGGGCTTTTTCTAGTACCAGTGCCGATCGCTCCCCCCACTGGTGCAGACTGCTAGGATTGCCCCATTCGGCCATCAAAGCCTGCTGAATTGAAGCGATCGACTCTGGCCGAGTGGGAGTAGTAGCACTGTAGTCGAGGTAAATTTGCATCGTTTTGTAGCCTAAATCAGCTTTGCCTACAGCTATTGTAATCGTCCTGACCGTTAGCGTATTTGACCATTGCTGACCACTTATTATTTTGAGTATTAATCTAAATGTTGCCTCCTAAAATTCTTCAACAACGTCGCTGGTTAATACTGATTGGATTCCTGGTAATGGCTGGCCTGGGCTGGATGTGGCTACGAGCACAAAGTCCTGGTGGTGCGCAGCCCACTGTGGCACAGTTACCGCAACATCCCCTAATCAAAGCTTATTTCAATCACAACTTGGCGGCTAGTTATTTGGAACCTTATCGCCCCCAGCAGCGTCCCGGTGATGATTTAGAAGCCAAAATTCTGGAATCGATCGGATCAGCCCAAAGTTCGATCGATATTGCTGTGCAAGAATTTAAGCTCCCGCGCATTGCTCAAGCGCTGGTCAAAAAGCAACAAGCAGGCGTGAAGGTACGGGTGATTTTAGAAAATATCTACAGTCGGAGTTGGAGTGAATTAACCCCCGCTGATGTAAGCCAGCTATCCGCGCGGGAACAGGACCGTTACCGCGAATTTGTGCGTTTAGTAGATAGCAATAGTGATAGTCAACTCAGCCCGGAAGAAATTAGCCAACGGGATGCCATCAAAATCTTGCAAGCCGCTCAAATACCAATAATTGATGACACCGCTGATGGTTCCACCGGGAGTGGTCTGATGCACCACAAATTCATGGTGGTCGATGGAAAAACTACGATCGTCACCTCGGCCAATTGGACAATGAGTGACGTGCATGGAGATTTAAATCAGTTGTCCAGCCGTGGTAATCAAAACAATTTGCTATCGATCGATAGTTCCGCTCTCGCCCAGGTCTTTAATACCGAATTTAATTTGATGTGGGGCGATGGCCCCGGCGGTCAACCCGATAGCAAGTTTGGCACTAACAAACCCGATCGATCGCCAGTCACGATCGCGGTGGGCGATAGTACGATCACTATTCACTTTTCACCAGCCCTACCCAGCCAAGACTGGACAACTACCACCAATGGTTTGATTGCTCAGACCCTGAATCAAGCCCAGCAAAAAGTGGATATTGCTCAGTTTGTCTTTTCGGAAAACCAAATAGCGAGTGCTCTAGAACCAGTACAGCAGCGGGGGGTGAAGATTCGAGCTTTGATCGATCGCGGTTTTGCCTATCGTCCCTACAGCCAGTTGCTGACCATGTTGGGCATTCCACCCTGCTACGGGAATCGTCCGGTCTGGGCAAATCCGATTACCACTGCCGGGGTACCTAGTTTGCCAACCGGTGATTTATTACACCACAAGATCGCCATCGTGGATCAGCGGCTGGTGATTGCTGGTTCCCACAATTGGTCAGCAACGGCTAACTACAAAAATGATGAAACCCTGTTGGTGGTCAATAGTTCGATCGTCGCTACCCATTTTCAACAAGAGTTCGATCGACTATATCAATCCGCCGAATTAGGAATGCCCGATCGAGCGGCGAACAAAGCTTGCGGTGGCAAACAGCCCGGTGGCGCAGCAGCTGCTACCGAAGATTAGCAAAGAATATCCAAATAATCTCGCACCCGATTGCGACGCTTGGGTTGCCGCAGCTTTTGCAAAGCCTTAGCTTCAATTTGGCGCACCCGCTCGCGGGATAGCTCCAAAATCCGTCCAATATCAGCTAAGGAGTAAGATTGGTCGTGACCCAAACCAAAGCGGAGGGCAATCACTTCCCGCTCTCTTTCGGTGAGGTCGGCCAGTAGTTGTAGTAATTCGCCGTGCAACGATTCTCGCATTAGCAATTGCTCGGGCGAAATTTCGACGGCTTCCAGCAAATCACCTAATTCAGTATCTTTGTCTTTACCAACCTTCACGTCTAGGGAGATCGATCGAGGCACCCGCATCAAGACTTCTTGCACCTGTTCAGGAGTCATCTCTAGGGCATGAGCCACTTCTTCGAGCTTGGGTGAAACTCCGGCTTGGGTCAGTTGGCGTTGGACTTTCCGAATCTTATTTAGCTTCTCAGTGATATGTACTGGCAACCGAATATTCCGGCTTTGGGTGGCTAACGCCCGAGTAATCCCTTGGCGAATCCACCAATAAGCATAGGTACTAAAACGATAGCCTTTGGTGGGATCAAATTTTTCCACTGCGCGGTCTAAGCCCATGGTGCCCTCTTGAATTAAATCCAAAAGTTCTAGACCCCGGTGCTGATATTTTTTGGCCACCGATACGACTAGCCGCAGATTAGCCTTGATCATATGCTCCTTGGCAGCGATCCCTTTGAGCTGGATTTCTTCTAATTCGGCGACGGTCACATTAGCGAGTTCTGCCCAGCGGTTTTTGCCAGCAGCAACTTGAGGTTTGAGTAATTCCACATCAATACCAGCAGCGATCGCCCACCGCTCCGGTGATGGCCGATGCCCACTCTGCACAGTCATTTGATCGCGGATGTTCATCAGCCGCGTGTACATTTCGATAATGGCGTCGTTACTTTTACCAGTGGCCACGGCAGCAGCGGCCATATTTCTAATTTCTAGCAATTGTCCATGACGTTGTACCAGTTGGGACTCAGCCACTTCTTCGTCACGAGTTAGCAGTTTTACGCGGCCAATTTCTTGCAAATAAAGACGAACCAGATCACGACTGTAGGTCTGCTGGCCTTTAGCGGATTGGTCAATAACAGCATGTTCCGACTCTTCTAAATCTTCGAGGTTGATTAGCTCTTGCCAAGTATCAGACAATTCTTCGTCGATGTTCTCATCCTCTATTTCTAAAGGAATATCACTGACAGGCGATTCATTATTTTTTAATAAATTAGGGATGATGGACATAAATTGGAATTCCAATCCTACTCAACTAAGGCGAAATTTGGTGTGTAGAAGCTGTTGATGAAGAATAAATTTGGCAAAAATCACTGGGCAGTGTTTGCTAATGAGCTGTCTGATGATGTGTCTGGGTAGAGCTAAGGCTGTTATACCTAAGAATGCCCAAAGTGTTGTCATAATTTACGATCAGAGTTTTCTGATATCAGGAGAAATTTGGATTAATCTGCCCAAAAAGACCGGTGGTGTAACATCTGTCAAAGAAACCCCTGCCTGATCATTTCCAAGCAGTCCATAACCCATCAACAATTCCGGGATAAAATCAAGGCGCTTGTTTTCCTGAGAATATGCGATGTAATCCTTGATTTCTCATAACATCGATCGACTTTCGGTTCGATCGAGGATGACGTACTCCTGCTCTGAAAATCGATCGCTTTGGTTCAGGGATCGATCGAGTAAGCATTGAATTTTTTATCGAAAATACATGAATGATTGTGAGGTAATCGATAATATCTATAGAACCTAGGGAAAACTCTTTTGATCTATGTCTGGAACAACTGTATCTGCTCATACCAGTAAGGAAATAGTAGAACGGCTGGATATGATCACTAAATCCGAGCGTCGTAATCGATCGCAGGTGGTTGGGATGGCCTTGGATTTTTTTGTGGAGCTACCCCCGACTGCTCGTGAAGCGTGGCTTAAAATTATTACCACTGGCTCTAAACAGCAAATGAAGTTACTGATGGATAAAGTGACTCGTGCCATTATTGATGTTCAGTATCAGACTATTCACGATCAAGCTCTGGCAGAAATGCAGATAGAGCACTTAGAACCTCTGACTACGGAAGATGATATCCTGGCTGCTGCTGTAAATATCAGCAAGAAAAAATAGGATGTTGCGGTTGTGTCTAGATCTGAATATCTGGGTGGAGGCTTGATTAGCAGATCGACGTTGATCGCACTCCTTCTCTGACGATCGATCGCTTTGGTTCAGGGATCGATCGAGTAAGTATTAAATTTAAGCTAGCATTACACTAGACGCATTGAATCGCAAAGCACTATGTCTGAGCAAACCCGTTACATTACCAACGAACAAGGACAGCGTGTCGGTGTCTTGCTGGATCTGGAAACGTATGATCGATTAACCCAGGCATCGAGTATCTACCAAGATATTTTAATTGGAATGAGCCAGGCTGAATTACAGGCACTAGCTCATAGTACTCTGGCTCCGGTTGCCCAATCTCGACTAAATGAGTTACTTGTTCAAAATACCGAGAACCAACTTGATGACAACGAATTGGCAGAGCTGGATCTTTTGTTAGTCCAAATCGACCATTTAACATTACTGAAAACTCGTGCCAGATATACTTTGCAATCTCTAGGGAATTTGGCTCAAGCTTCATGAGTGCCTATGTTTCCGTTGAGCTGCAACGACAGGTCAGAAATCTTTTCACCGATTGTTGTGCTTATTGCCGCACAGCAGAAGCTTTGACCGTAAGCACCTTTGAATTTGAACACATCATTCCTCGATCGGCTGACGGTGAAACAGTATTAGAAAATCTTTGTTTGTCTTGTCCATCTTGCAATCGTTACAAAGCTCAAAGGCAGCAGGCATCCGATCCAGATACAAACGAACTTGTTGCTCTATTTCATCCCCATTGGCAAAAATGGATAGAACATTTTGCTTGGTCTGAGGATAGTACGGAAATCGTGGGGCTTACTCCGATCGGTCGGGCAACGGTGGTGATTCTAAAGATGAATCGCCCTCAAGTAGTTCGGGTGCGGAGGATGTGGGTCAAGATGGGAGAGCATCCACCTGATTAAACTTGTTTGTTTGATCGCACTCTACTCTGACAATCGATCAATAAATCTGGTTACTCCGAGAGAAGGATATGAGAAATGGAAATTTAGCTATTTCTGGGGTAATAACTATGCTGCAAAACGCAGGATTTCGACTTCGGCTTTGTGATCGATCGCCTGTTCTGCACGGGATAATACTGCTGCGGTGGTGCTTTGGCTGAGGTAATATTCGCCACAGTTTTCACAAATATCCGCTGGTACATCTTTGAGAATAATGATGCAGCTATCTCGTTCTAGGGTGACGGTAACATTACCGGGATGGGTTGTTCCATGTTTACAGAGGACGCATTGCATATTTCTATTTCCTGCTACTGAAATTGTTTAGCCAGATTTCTGAGTCTGGAATATAGGTTGTGATCACATAATATATGCTGGTAGATTCATCGACTGAGTAGACAACGTGGATGGGATTTTCATTAACGAAGTCTAGGGCAAGATAGCTGGGGAAGGGGTTATCGTTTGGATACGATTCTATGATTTTACCTTGGGTGATGGCGATTGTAACGTCTGTTTCAGAGATTCTGCGTGAGAACATCCGCTTGATTGCATGGCTGGAGAAGATGAATATATGATCTTGCACTGCTATGGATATTGCCTGTTATTTGACCCATTTTAGTCGATCGCGGATAGTTGATTAGATGTAAAATCGCATTCTACTCTGACAATCGATCGCCTTGGTTCAGAGTATCGATAATTGAAATTACGGCCTATTGTATAATGGGTATAACTTTTCAGTCTTATGATCAAAAAAATGATTGACTTGGAAACTCTTGAAAAACTCCAAAATATTTCTATTGAAGAACGTATCACCATTATCGAGATGCTATTGGGAACTTTGAAAAATGATATTTCTCCCAAGACTGAATCTGTGTCTAGAACACAACGCCCAGCTTTTGGCTGTATGAGAGGTACAGGGGAGATTCTAGGGGATGTAGTGGCTCCAGTTCTTCCTAAAAATATGTAAAGCAATCCTTGGTTTATCATGAATCGATCAGCTTTTAGTTCAATCTAAGCTGATCGCACTTCTTCTCTGACAATCGATCGCTTTGGTTCAGGGATAGAATAAACATAAAAATTTTTATCACCAAAATACTCAAATCTTTTGTTGTATCTAGATTTGGGATTGTGAGCAATGACCACCTTTATCGAAATTGCAACCGATTCGGTTAGTTATGCATTAATATTATTAATATAGGTTGCTTAACTGTATCCAGCGAAAAGTCCTGATGCGATTGCGCAAAATTGAGGCTATGCCAACAAATCAATCAAGATGAATCTGATGGATTTGCTCCTCGTTACTTTACTCAATTCAGTTGAAATATTTTCATGAGAATAAAAGAAGAATTTAAAAAGTCTGGCTATTTTTGGCTTCCTTCTTTGCCGGATAGAAAAATACCAGGAACTCTCCGTATATCAGATGGTGGAAATATTGAACTTGAAGTAATTGAATTGTTCAATCCAGACCCACTCCAGGCAATGCACAATAATAATGATAATTTAGAAAGAATCGTCGGTATTATTGAAGAGTATGGATCTGTAACTCTTGATGACTGCTTTTACAAGCAGAAAAATAGTTCGTTGGGGGGAGTATCTAAAAAGTCACTAATTCATGTAAACAAAGCTTTTACTAGAGTTGAATATAAGGAAAAAGAAAATATATCTTTTAATACTTTTAGATTTTCCATAGAAGGAATTGATGAATGGGTGGGAATACGTGAAGTTGAATTTAGAAAAAAAGGTGATTTGGAAAATATAGAAATCATATATTCACGGCCAAAGGAAATAATCATTAATCTCAATAATGGGATGCAGTTAATAATTAAATTCTATTCATTGCTTTCTACTCCATCAAGCACAACAGAATTCAAGATAACTCAAAAAACTTATTTTGAGTTAGTGTCTACAGAAGAAAGAGCATTAGATGTATTCATAGATATTGCCCATAAGATAACGACCTTGTTGTGTTTTGCCATTGATAAGATTGTATGTTTAGAATATATAGTTGCGACATCTAATAATATTTCCCGAGATACTGGCGATGGTAATTTAACACCTGTTCCCATAGGAATTTACTACCCCAGCCTCCCATATTTGGGAGATGCTTCAAAGATTGAATGGCATCGAATGCTTTTTAGATATGGACAAATCAAAAATAATGCTGAGAAAATAATTAATAATTGGATCGATGCTTATGATCAAATTGATCCTGCTTTAAGTCTATATTTTTCAACAAAGATGGGAGCACAAAAGTATCTAGATGGTAAATTTCTAGCATTGGTACAAGGTTTAGAAACATATCATCGAAGAACATCTACCGAAAAATTAATGGATGAGCAAAAATTCAAAGAGTTAGTCGAAGAAATTATTTCTAAATGTCCTGAAGATAATAAAGAATGGTTAAAAGGCAGACTGAATCATGGAAATGAAATTCCTCTTAGAAAAAGGATTAACAGTATTATTGAGCCATTTAAAAATTTAGTAGGGACTGAAAAGGAGCGAAATAAAATAATCTCTAGGATTGTGGACACTAGAAATTATCTAACTCATTATGATCAATCCTTGAAATCAAAAGCAGCAAACAACGAGGAATTACTATCTCTTTGCTATAAGATGGAAGCATTTTTTCAGTTGCATTTTCTTCAAGTATTAGGATTTACTTCAGAAGAAATTAAGTCTATCCTTGAGTGCTATCCTAAATTGGAACAGAAGTTAGAAAAGATTTAACATCTCTTACTTATTTATCAAATTATTGGAAAAAGTCTATTTAAGCGTGGGCAATGCCCACCAATTAATAAAGCTAGACTGCTTTCAGCATGATCAACTGCTTTTTTTGAAGCGATCGAACCACAAGATTGCCCCCTAACTTCCCAATTTCAACCCAAGAAAGAATTCTTAGGGCAATAACTACAAATACAAAATAGTCCTAATACCCTGATCCACTTCCTCCCGTAAATGATCAGGCAGCGCCCCAATTCGCTCCACCAAAAACTTTTTATCTAACGTCAGAATCTGAGAAACATTAGCCACCGAATCTTTTGGTAAGCCCGATGCCGCCTTTGGCAACAACACATTACCAGGCGCTGCCGCTAACTGAAGATTAGAAGTAATCACCAACACAATAATCGTATTGATCCAACTTTGAGTAAAAGTATCATCTTGAATCACCAACACCGGACGATTATAACCAGGCTCCGAACCCACCGGTTCCGGCAAACTTGCCCACCAAATTTCCCCTCGATACATTACCAATCCTCATGAGCCAATGAAGAAAACTGCATCTGCGCTAGCTCTGGGTCTAGATCAGAAGACTCTACCGCATACACCTCATTTAACCTACTCAACATTTGCTGCCGATCGTACTTACCCAAAAAAGCTTGTAAAGCCCTAGAGTACAGCTCACTGCGGGACAAGCCCAACTGTTTTGCTAAGGCTTCGGCTTCGGTAAAAACTGCATCAGGAAGAGAAATAGCGGTTTTCATGGCAATACCAATCAACATCGTTACTTTTCAGTTATACCTCAGTTATACCAAGACTGCAAGACCCAAGTTTCAAGAAGCTTTCAGCATAATCAACTGCTTTTGCTGGAGCGATCGAACTCCTGCCAAATCAATCCCCGTCTCAGTTAGCAACTCTTGCACCGATCGCACACCATCACAAGCTGACAGGAAAGCAAACTCCGCATCATCAACATTGGCAATTTGATAGTCGAAGTTAAAGAAACTACGGCTCGGCCAACCCTCCATACAAGGATGCCGCTGCGGTTTCGCCGACAGCAATGCCTGATCTTGCGACCAATCCGCCCTAGTCAGCGGTGGTTTACCCAAGAAAAATTCATAGTGAGTAACTTCCGGATCCAGCAACTCAATCAACCGATATCGTTGTCTTTCACTCAATCCGGCTGCTCGTTCCATTAAGTCCGGCGCTTTGCCCAGCAACCTTTCCAGCTGCCAAAACTGCGGATTCGAGAAACCCATAAACTCCAAACCCGCCGCATCAATCAACTCAAAAATTGTTTCCGCATTGTAGTCAATTTCTTGGGGATGCACATACATATCAGCAAAACATTCATCCCGCTGATTTTCTAGTGACCAGCGCGATTTTTCCCGAGTCACCAGCCGATTAGTTTCTGGTAAATTGGCGAAGATTTCCCGACCTACTTTTACCCCATCAGTGTAGTTACCTTTTTGATCACCCTGAAGCATCGCGATCGCCTTTTGCATCAGGCTAATTTCCCAGCGACCCACTTCGCCATAGACAAAAATATGCAGCAAGCCACCCGGAGCCAATTTTTTGGCCAGGGCTTGGATGCCGCCTTTAGGGTCAGCAGTATGGTGTAAAACTCCCACGGAATTAATTAAATCAAATTCGCCAGGCAGCTGATCGACATCAAACAAACTCATGTGGTGGAATTCCACCCGTTCCGCTCCCGATCGCTGACAGCGTTCTTTCGCGACAGCTAAGGTACCAGCGCTGATATCGATCGCGACCACGTTAGCCTGGGGATTGAGATGTACTAAATATTCGGTACTCACGCCCGTGCCACAACCCGCATCCAAAATTCGCACATCCGACTTAGCAGCCATTTGCCCTAAACAAAAACTGTGGGATGCTTGCCACTGCCAGCGCCAGTTATATCCCGGCGGTATTTCATCCAGTAATGGATCTGGTGGGAAAGGATAGGTATCGTAGAGTTTTTGAACGGCTTGGCTAACATCCATGGCTTTTTAAAATAATTTGTTTCTTCAAATATATGGTCTTTCTGCTGCCCACCACTGACCAAAAGCCTCTGGGGATCACGAAATGTTTTTACTCTGACCAAAAGCTAATCCCTAAGCCAAAGTCATAAGGTAGAATTGTAAATGATTGTTCACAATCCTTCGATCGATAGCACGAAAATTTATATTGCGAGTTACTTCTCTCTAACTTATGACGATTCCCATTCGTAACGTTGCGATTATCGCCCACGTAGACCACGGTAAAACAACCCTCGTTGATGCATTGCTCAAACAGTCTGGAATTTTCCGCGAGGGCGAAGAAGTGCCTACCTGCGTGATGGATTCCAACGACATCGAGCGTGAACGTGGTATTACAATTCTGTCCAAGAACACCGCTGTCCGGTACAAAGACACCCTGATCAACATCATCGATACCCCTGGACACGCCGACTTTGGTGGCGAAGTCGAACGGGTATTAGGCATGGTCGATGGCTGTATTTTGATCGTCGATGCCAACGAAGGCCCAATGCCCCAGACCCGCTTTGTTCTGACCAAAGCCCTAGCCAAAGGCTTACGTCCGATCGTGGTAGTCAACAAGATCGATCGACCTTCCGCTGAACCGGATGCTGCTGTTGATAAAGTATTTGACTTGTTCGTCGAATTAGGTGCTGATGACGACCAGTGCGACTTCCCGCATCTGTTTGCTTCCGGCATCTCTGGCTTTGCCAAAGATAAATTAGAAGAAGAAAGCACCACAATGGAGCCACTCTTCAATGCCATCTTGCGCCATGTGCCACCTCCCGTTGGTGACTCTGAAAAGCCGCTGCAACTGCAAGTTACCACCATCGACTACTCCGATTACTTAGGTCGGATCGTGATTGGTAAGGTGCATAACGGCACCATCAAAATGGGTCAACAGGCTTCCTTGCTACGGGAAGACGGCTCGATCCTCAAGGGCAAAATCAGTAAGCTGATGGGTTTTGAAGGTTTGAAGCGGATTGATATCCCATCGGCTAGTGCCGGTAACATTATTGCCGTAGCTGGGTTTGCGGATGCCAACATTGGGGAAACGATCGCTTGCCCGGATGAACCGTTGGCACTGCCGATGATCAAAGTGGATGAACCTACTTTGCAAATGACTTTCTGCGTAAATGATTCACCATTTGCGGGTCAAGAAGGCAAGCTGGTAACTTCTCGTCAAGTGCGCGATCGACTGTTCAAAGAACTCGATACCAACGTTGCTTTGCGCGTCGAAGAAACTGATTCACCTGACAAACTTTCTGTTTCTGGCCGGGGTGAATTGCACTTGGGCATTCTGATTGAAACCATGCGTCGGGAAGGATACGAATTCCAAGTATCTCAGCCGCAGGTAATTTATCGGGAAATTAACGGTCAAAAATGTGAGCCTTACGAGTTGCTGGCCTTAGACGTGCCCGAAGAAGCCGTTGGTGGTTGTGTCGAACGTTTGGGTCAGCGCAAAGCCGAAATGCAAAATATGATGGCTTCTAACGGTCGATCGATCCTAGAATTTGTGGTACCGGCCAGAGGCTTAATTGGCTTCCGGGGTGACTTTATGCGCGCCACCAGAGGCGACGGCATCATGAACCACAGCTTCTTGGAATATCGCCCCGTCTGTGGCGATATTACAGCCCGCCGCAATGGTGTCCTAATTTCTTTTGAAGAAGGGGTAGCGACTGACTATTCGTTGATGGGTGCTGAGGATCGCGGTACGTTCTTTATCAAGCCCGGGACTAAGGTCTATAAAGGCATGATCATCGGTGAAAATAACCGGGGTCAAGATATGGAGCTGAATATCTGTAAGAGCAAGCAGCTTACTAACCACCGGGCTTCGGGTGGGGAAGAATTGGTGCAATTGCAGGCTCCGATCGATATGAATCTAGAGCGGGCTTTGGAGTACATTGGGCCTGATGAAATGGTGGAAGTAACGCCGGAATCCATTCGCCTGCGGAAGCTCTCCAAGAAGTTAGTTAAACGCTAATATTCGGTAGTGTATTAACTTGAATTGAAATAATTTCTAAGCCCGCTAAATGCGGGCTTTTTTGGTGAGAGTAGACATTTGCATGTATTATCAACAAACTAAATCAAAATCAGACTGGTGATATAATGTAAAAGTCGAAAACCAGTCAGTTCATTGTTTTTAAGGTTTTAAGATGATTGCTGCTAAAGAAAATTTTCCTAGATTCACCCCCGCAGAGTACTTTGCTTGGGAAGAACAGCAACAAGTTCGTCATGAGTACATTGATGGTGAAGTTTATGCGATGACTGGTGGAACTTTAAATCATGGGCGGATTGCATTGAACGTTGCCTTTCTGCTGAAAAACCACCTGCGAGGTAGTAGTTGTCAAACAGGTAATTCTGATTGCAGAGTCAACATCCATACTTCCAGTCACTATGTATATCCCGATGTTAGTGTTACCTGTGATGAGAGAGATAAAACCAATATCCAATACATCACCTACCCCTGCCTGATCATCGAAGTCCTCTCCTCTTCTACTGAAGCTTATGACCGAGGAAATAAGTTCAAACTATATCGGCGTAATCCTATTTTGCAAGAATATGCTCTGGTTGATTCTGAGACGATGGCGATCGAACTATTTCGCAAAACTGGTGACGATAACTGGCGGATTATTGACTATGATCCAGGTGATACGGTGGAGCTGACCAGCGTTACATTGACTTTTCCCATCGAACAAGTTTACGAGGATATTATATTTGCCACAGAACCAAGCTCGGAAAGCTAAATAGATATAGCTTGGAAAGGTAAGCCGAAAATTAACTGGAGATATCGATGCAACGTGGATTAATGTGGCTGCCGCTACTCATAGCCTTCTTCTGGCTGGCTTGGGCCGGTTGGAATGAGTATCAAAAATTGCAAGCCTATGAGCGCTGGGCGGGACAGTTCGATCGCTATAAATATGATGTTTATGCGGCGCTTGGCCAGAAAGATGATCAGCTGACTTGGGGTAAACCCACTCGGAAAGAGCCGATCGATCTGCAATCTGTTCAAATATCCAATGTACGGGAAATCAAGCTGTGTATTGATAATCAATCTTTTGGGCTAGATGACCCGAATCTGCCAGAACGCGGCAAGTCCATTGCGATCGATCTGTTCCTCAAAACCGATTCTAAAGCTAGTATTCCTTTTACCGATGTATCGATCGCGATGGATTGGTATCGCTATTTATCTGGTCAAGTTCAGGCTAAATCCTGAGGGTCGAAAGCCACTATTTTGATGGCAATTTTATTCCTGCAATAAGCTCATTAATTCTGCCTCGGAAATAACTTTCACCCCGAGCTTCTCTGCCTTAGCCAGCTTGGAGCCTGCTTTTTCACCAGCCAATAAATAATTGGTTTGGCTACTCACCGAGTCAGTGACTTTGCCACCAGCTTGTTGAATCAATTTTTTCGCTTCATCCCGCTTTAAGTTGGGGAGGGTACCGGTAACTACAAAAACTTGACCACCGAGGGGCTGAGGACCAGTCGTGATAGTCTGCTCACTTACTAAGTTTAGGCCAGCCGATCGCAATCTTGCTATCAACTCTAAATTGTCCGGCTGTTGAAACCAGAGGGTAACGGCGGTAGCAATTTCGCTGCCAATACCATAGATATTTTCAATTTCGTGATCTTTGGCCTGAGCTAATTGCTCGGCGCTGGTAAATTTCTGGCTGATTATTTCGGCGTTGGAACTGCCCACATGACGAATGCCCAAACCATATAGAACCCGCGACCAGGGTTGAGATTTTGATTGTTCGATCGCACTCAAAGCTTTAGTCGCAGATTTCTCGCCCATCCGTTCTAGATCCAACATTTTTTCTAAGGTCAAATCATAGAGATCGGCCACGGATGTCACTAGGCTCTTGTCTACTAGTTGTTCGACTAATTTTTCACCCACGCCATTGATATCAAGGGCATCCCGACTGACCCAATGGACGATCGATCCTTTTACAATCGCTGCACAGCGGGGATTAATACAGCGCAACACGGCTTCTAGTGACGATTTTACGACCGCCTGACTACAAACTGGGCAATGGGTCGGCATTACAAAGTCTCGGGCATCGGCTGGCCGTAGTTCCGGCAATACTCGCACTACTTCGGGGATGATCTCCCCGGCTTTGCGCACAATTACCGTATCGCCAATTTTCAGACCGAGCTGGACAATGCGATCGCTATTGTGTAGAGTAGCGCGTTGCACGGTGGTGCCAGCTAGTTGCACCGGTTGCAAATGGGCGAGGGGGGTGATCGCCCCGGTACGACCGACGTTTACGCTGATGTCTAATAATTTGGTGGGGGCCTCTTCGGCGGCGTATTTGAGGGCGACTGCCCAGCGGGGGAATTTGTTAGTAAAGCCTAGTTCTTGCTGGAGATCGATCGGATTGATTTTCACCACTACACCGTCGGTCATGTAGGGCAGATCGAGGCGGGCGGTATTCCAGTGGTCGTAGAAGTCCTGAACTCCGGCAAGAGCAGGACAGAGTTGGCAGTTGGGATTGACTTTGAATCCCAGTTTTTTCAAAAATTCTAAGGATGCCCATTGGGAGTCGATCGCTTGTTCGTCTGGCCAGTGCAGGGTGTAGGCAAAAAAATCTAGGCGGCGGTTGGCGACAATTTGGGGATCTAGTTGACGGAGAGTGCCAGCGGCGGCGTTGCGGGGGTTGGCAAACAGCGATTCGCCTTGGGCTTCCCGTTCTTGATTGATGGTGCTGAAGGTGGCGACGGGGATAAAGGCTTCGCCGCGAATTTCGACAAACTCTGGGGGGTTTTCGATAGCCAGTTTGAGGGGGATCGATCGAATGGTTTTGATGTTGGTGGTGATGTCTTCGCCGGTGACTCCATCGCCTCGGGTGCAGCCGCGTACGAGGATGCCGTTGTGGTAGGTGAGGGCGAGGGCGTTGCCATCGATTTTGAGTTCGCAAACGTATTCGGCTTGGATTTCTTGTCCGGCGACTCGTTGCCAGCCGGTTTGCCAGTTGGCGAATTCGGTGAGGTCGAAGGCGTTTTCTAGGCTGTAGAGGGGGATGCGGTGTTTCACCGCGCCGGTTTGGCTGGTGAGTTTGCTGCCGATGCGTTGGGTGGGGCTGTCGGGGGTGATCAGTTCGGGGTGTTGTTGTTCGAGGTCTTGGAGTTCGCGGTAGAGTCGATCGTATACTGCGTCTTCCATGATGGGATTGTCTAAGACGTAGTAGGCATATCCGGCGGTTTGAAGTTGTTGGCGGAGTTGGTGAGTGCGATCAGTAATTTCAGGGGTCATTTCATTGTTAAGAGAAATATTTCTTAGGATCGAAAATTAAGTAACTTGAAACTCTTGCTCCCTCTCCCACTCTTGGGAGAGGGCTGGGGTGAGGGCAGTTTCAGATCTTATTTAATCCATGATCTTTGCTGGGTTAGAGGAACCAGAATCTGGGGGTTCTGACCCCCAGACCCCCCATTGAGGGGACGGGATGCCTCCCCTCAAACTCCCCTACATACGGGTCGATTTTTGGGATGCCAAGATTTGTTGTATTGACTATTCAAAAATAAAATTTATTTAAGTTCAATAGTACTATTTAGCTGCGCATGTCGGCAATGGCGCTCATGGCGGTGGTGGCGATCGATTGATCGGTGGCTTTGGGGAGGTGGTAGTAATTCCCCCCGGCTTTGGTGGCTAGTTCTTTGGCGAAGCCGGTGGAGATGAATTTATTCTCGGTATCAATTACCAAGAGTTTCATGTTTAGAGTACGAAAACGGCCAGCAATTTCTAGCAGTTCGCCTTTGATATCTGGTTTCTCGCCTGCGGGGATTTCTTCGCCGAGCGATCGCTTCAACGACACATTGCCCCGGCCATCGGTAATCGCGATCACCACCACCTGACCAACATCCCCACCACTTTGAGCATTCACGCCCAGCCGCACGGCTTGAGTCAAGCCATGTGCTAGGGGCGAACCACCACCACAGGGCATTCTTTCCAGGCGGCGTTTGGCCATGGCGATCGATCGAGTGGGGGGCAGCAATACTTCGGCCTGTTCGCCCCGGAAGGGAATCAGGGCTACTTGATCGCGGTTTTGATAGGCTTCGGTGAGCAAGCGCATGACCGCGCCTTTGGCGGATTGCATCCGATTCAGCGCCATGGAGCCGGAAGCATCAACGACGAAGACAATTAAAGCGCCGGAACGCCGGGCCAGCTTCTTACCCCGAATATCGCTTTGTTCCACAATTACTTTGCGATCGGGCTGGCGCAGCCGCCGGGATTTTTGATAGGGGGCTGCTGCTCTCAGTGTCGCATCCACGGCAATTCGGCGAACTTTACCGCGCGGTAGAATCGGCTTCACGTAGCGTCCTCGATCTTCAGAAAAGACCAGGCTGCGGCTGCCAGATTTGCCCTGTTTTTGTTTGGCATTCTGGGCAAAATACATTACGCTATCATCCAGAATTACTCCTTCTGGGTCGAAGATAAATTCTTCGGGAATATTCGGGGGCTCTTCCGGCTGATCTTCCGGTGGTTCGTCGTCTTGATCATTGTCTTCTGGCTCCTGATCTTGGTCGTCTTCCCCTTGATCCTGGGGCTGTGGAGGTGGGGGCGGGGGTGGATCATCCTGTTGAGTTTGCAACACTGTGGCGCGGGGCACAATTACTAACTCGACGGCGCGGCGTAAATCTTCGGCATTGACATTACTACGTCCTTCTAGGGCGGCAGCGGCCATCGCCACTCGCACGGCAAATAATTCAGCCCGATGACCCATCACCCCGCCCCGAATGGCTTCATTGACCAAATAAGCGATTTGTTCAGTGGCGATCGAGACTTCTTTTAGCCATTCCCGCGCCAAAATAATCTGGGTTTTGAGGTTATCGGTTTCTTCTTCGTACTGAGCCAAAAAATCCTGGGGCGATTTGGCATAACCGATCGCTTGACCAACAGCCTGCACTCGATCGTCAATTCCCAATACCCCATCAGCGGATAAGGAAATAGCGATGCGATCGAGTAAATGCTCGCGCAGGGAGCCTTCTTCGGGGTTATAAGTGGCAATCAGTAATGGTTTGCAGGGATGCTGGATGCTAATGCCTTCCCGTTCAATTTGGTTACGACCTTCGGTGAGAACGGTCAGCAATAAATTGGCAATTTGGTCATCGAGTAAATTGATTTCATCGATGTACAGCACGCCGCGATTGGCTTGTGCTAATAATCCGGGTTGAAACACAGCCTGACCTGCCCGGACGGATTTATCTAAGTCCACCGCCCCCAGTAACCGGTCTTCGGTAATGCCCAAAGGAATTTGGACAAAGGGAGCCGGAACCATTTGGGTGGGAATGGTCTCCACTCCGGCCAGTTGCGCCGCAATCACATCGTCCCAATCACCGGGGTTGTTGGGATCGCTGTTACTAATGCTGCCGCTGACGACTTCGATCGGCGGCAATAAGGCATGGACGGCTCTGGCCATGACGGATTTGGCGGTACCGCGTCGGCCAGCAATGGCTACGCCGCCAAGGGTGGGATCGATCGCGGCCAGGAGCAAGGCCAGTTTGATGGCTTCTTGGCCTACTACAGCAGCGAGGGGAAAGGCGGTGATGGTTGGTGCTGGCATCGGTAATTTTGGGAGGAGCGGTGAATTGGTTGTAAGAAAATAAGTCTACTAAAATAGTCTAAAAATCAATTATTCCTTTAATTCATTGTTGATGGGACTCAATTAACATTGAGACTAGATCGTAAAAACTAATTTCTTCTGCATCATGAAGTTCATCAAATACCAAAATACAAAATGAAGTTACTTGACCGGTCGAAGCAATAATTACTGGTTCCCATTCTGCTTGATTGCTTGTTGTTATTAACCACTCCCCATTAATGTTGGCTTTGATTACCTCTCCAATATAGGCAATCAATGAGCCTAACAGTTTCTTATTGCTGGTGTAATCTTGTTTATTTTTTCTTTTAATCTTTCGATCAATTATCAATAGACTACTTAGCGTTTGATCAAGTTCAGCAAGATTGATTTTCAATTCTTGTGCTAGTCGAGAAATTAAATGTGGAACTTCCTGAATAAATCGATCTCGACTGGGAATTTGATTGTACAGAATATGAACTGGCGCAAGGTTGTTCAATTCCATTAATCTATTCAGTTCAGTCTGCCAATCACTGATGGAATCATAAAGATTTCCAGCATTATCTTTACCAACAGCTAAGACTTTATCATTATCACATTTGTAAGTTGTATCAAAAACGAATAATAAATTGTGTGGTGTTTGAGAATTTAATGATAAGTCGATCGAACAGTTATTTTCTTGAATATAATCCCGAACTTGTCGCTTGCTAAGTCGCTGTAGTGGAATATTGCTAGCCACTAATATCCTCCTACTACATTTTCTAAACCTGATGAGTTTTGACACTCTCCTCAACTTGTTCTTTTCAGCATATCAGCCCCCGCCCATCATTCCAAGCTAAATCCGCACTGCCATCACAATATCCGCCACATTAGTCCCCGTCGCCCCAGTCACAATCAAATCCTGCAGCGGCTGAAAAAAATTATAACTATCATGCCGCTCCAAATAATCAGTGGCCTCTAATTCCTGCGTTTTACCAAGAGAAACAGTTTGCTGATTAGCGATCGATCCCGCTGCCTCACTCTGACCATCAATCCCATCCGTCCCCATACTAGCCACCCAGGCTCGTTCGCCTAAATCATGAAGCGCCATCGCCGCCGCCAATACTAACTCTTGGTTCCGACCCCCTTGACCAGTACATCTCTGTGGCAAGGTAACAGTGGTTTCGCCACCGTAAATCAAAACCGTCCCCGGTGCTTCCTGGACAATAGCCTGAGCAATTTCCCTGCCCCATTCCTGCGCCTCTCCCTGTAAAGCCGTGGTCACAATGCGAGGCTCATAACCTTGATCACTCCAATATTGGGCGGCAGCCTGACAGGCTTGGCGGTTACTGCCCATTAAAATATTCTGAGCTTGGGGATGATTGGTTAAACCGGAACCAATCGTCGCGATCGCATCCCCCACCACATCCGACAAAATCAAACCAATTACCTGAGACGGTTGCGCCAATTCCACTAAGCCACCGCCTTTTAACCTGTCGAGACTCGATCGCACCTGATTCATGGTGGTAATGTCTGCGCCGCTGGCCAGCAGTTCTTGATATTTGAGGCGCAGATCGGCCAGGGAAGTTCCTAATACTGGATCGACTAACAAGGCAGTTGCGCCGCCGGAAACACAAACCAGAACCAAAGTATTGAGGGTACTGTTGGTGAGCAATTGTCGTACCTGAGCACCAGCCATCAAGCTACCTTGATCCGGTAAAGGATGAGTGGCTGGTATGACTTGCCAATTAGATGGCAGATCAACATGAGGTGCAGTGAGGGGTGGGATAACCACAGCTCGACTGGTTTTGTCTCCAACTAATGTGGCCATAGCTTGAGCCATCGGCAGAGCGGCTTTACCTACAACGATTAACCGCAGATCGATCGCCTTCAAATCCCAAACTTTTGATTCAATTATTAAAGAGTCGCCTTGCCGATGAACATATTTATTAATAGCTTGCTGGGGATCGATCGATCGTAAAGCTTGCTGGAAAGCCTCCAGGATATATTGTCTCACTGACATATCGAACCTTGCTCTGCCTCAAAGGCCTTGATTAAAGATTATTGGCTATGACCATTCGCTTGCTGCGGGAACTTTAAGATGAACCAAGGCTTTTTGCAGCACGCTAGGCTTCACGCTTAACCAAACTTGATGACGATCATCCTCGGTATAGCCAATAACCACCGCTCCAATCGGAGAACTAATATCTGGGTACATTTCTGAGGTCATTTCTCCACGATCAACAAAATCAGTAATTTGAACAATACCTCGAACCCTGTCATCACCAATAGCTATGAAAATTCCAAAGGGCGCATGATGCTCAACCTGGCCATAGACTAGCTCTCCTAAACGATACTTAGACTTAATCTCATTCCAGAACTGATCGCTCATTTTACTACCTTGGTTTTAAGACTCTATAATATTGGTTCAATATCGAAAATAAATCATGAGGAATTGGCAACTCAAATTGTTCGCCACCTTGATATGATCTTTCAAGTGGCTGAAAATAACGATTGTAAGTTTCAAGATCAATTTTAACTTCCAAAATTCCATCCTTGTAATACCGATGATATTCCTCCGCTAGGCTGCTACTATGAGGTGCTGCAAAGTAACATTTTCCATCAGCCGTCGGCGGATAACAGGGAAAGTCATTAGGTTGAAACCCTTGATCTACAAAGTATTGCCCTTTCCCCTTTTGGGTTGCTTTGTAGATGGTGGTAGTCGGTGTTGGATTCAAGCCAGAGTCAGTCTTTTGCCCAGAAAAAAATATTTCAGTCATCTTAACCCGGCCAATGCTTGATTATACCTTCTCCTAACAATTTGGCGATCGCCCGAACCATCGCTGGAGATGCTTTGTCTACTGTAATTAACCGTAGATAGATCGCCTTCAACTCCCAAACATTTGATTCCATTATTAAATAATCACTAAAATCAACTATTTTCGCAGTAACCGCAAACCACTGAGCGTGACCAAAACCGTAGAACCCTCATGCCCAAATACCCCCAGCGGTAAATTAACTGCTCCCACAAAATTACCAATCAGCAACATCACGATAAAAGACAGGGCAAAAACAATATTTTGCTGAATGACTCTTTGCGATCGACGGCCCAGTTTAATCGCGGTTTCGATTTTACCCAAAGCATCGGTCATCAAAACCATATCGGCAGTCTCCAAAGCCACGTCGCTGCCCACTGTTCCCATGGCAATTCCCACATTCGCGGTTGCCAGCGCTGGCGCATCATTAATGCCATCGCCCACCATTGCCACCTGCTGGTACTTATCTTGCAACTTCCTAATAATATCCACCTTGGCTTCTGGTAAGAGGTCAGCATAAAATTCGGTGATACCAATTTGGGTGGCGATCGACTGGGCACAAGCCAAATTATCTCCTGTCACCATCACGGCCTGGATGCCTAATTTTTGCAGGCGCTGCACCAAGTTGACCGCCTCTGGTCGTAATTTATCTTGGAAAGTAATAGCACCTTGGACTTGGCCATGCACCATCACCCAAGTCGTAATCTTGTCCTCAGTGGGGATGTCCCACTGGCTGTGGGTTGGCACCTTACCTACAGCGATCGACTGACCATCAATTTCTCCAGTAATTCCCACACCGGGCTGTGCCTGGATATTGGTGGCCACTGGCCAGACCATATTTTGGGCTTTAGCTAACTTGTCAATGGTTTGACCGATCGGATGCTCGGAGCCGCTTTCGATCGCCGCTGCCCAAGTCAAAATTTGCCGGGCTGACAGGTCAAGTGCCGCTGGTTCGCTACTAATAATTTCACCTTGATTGTTTCGATACCAAATTTCACTGACTTGCAGCTGTCCAGTTGTCAGAGTGCCAGTTTTATCAAAGGCGATCGCTTTGATTTGGCCGATCGATTCCAGCGTACTAGCATTTTTAAACAAAATACCCTGTTGGGCACCATTAGCAATCCCGGAGAGCAGTCCCGGCATGATCGCGGCCATCAAGGCACAGGGCGAAGCTACTACCAAAAAAATCAAAGCCCGATAAATGGTCGTTTCCCAGTCCCACCAACCCAACAAGGCGGGCATTGTCCCAATCAGTAAACCACTAACCACAATTACCCGAGCATAGAGGCGCTCGAACTTTTCAATAAAATTTTGGGTGGGGGTCTTTTCGGTTTGAGCCTGTTGCACCAGGCTGATAATCCGCTGAATTAAGCTACTGGCGGGCGGTTGGTGAACGGTTAACTGTAAAACCCCATTCCCATTAATGGTGCCGCCAAAAACTTCATCCCCGATAGTCTTATCTACAGGCAAAGATTCGCCAGTAATAGCTGCTTGATTAATGCTGCTCTGGCCATCACTGATTAAGGCATCGGTGGGGATCAGTTCACCGGGTTTAACGAGCAGTCGATCGCCTACTTGTAATTCTTGAATCGATACGGTGCGGCCATCGAGCAAGCAAGCGGTATCGGGAGTAAGGCTCATCAGGCTTTGGATGCTTTGGGCGGTGCGCTGCATAGCATAGCCTTCCAGAGCACCACTAATGGCAAAAATCAAAATGAGCACCGCGCCATCCACAATCAAGCTGTAGTCTTGCTGCCATAGACCTAGTCCAGCTGCGCCTAGCGCCGCCACAATCATCAATAAATCAACATCTAGTTCCCGTTCTGCCCAGAGAGTAGTTAGTCCCTCGACTGCGCTACCATAGCCACCGATCAAATAAGCTAGCGCCAGCAGTCCTAGGCTGAGCGCTGGGTTCACCGACAGCAACAGCCAGCCACCCAGCAGCAATAGCCCACAAGCAACGGCCAGTAGGGCATCAGGATGCTCTTGAATAGCCGGGAAAGATTTATTAATCATTGGTGTAGATGATGTTAGAACGATTGCTGCTCAACCATCTTACCTATTTTTTACCGCAAATCGTGGGGATTTTAGACCCGGCGAGGCTTAGTGGCCTTCGACCTTCGATCGATAATCTGCCGCTGTCATGGCGCTGTCTAACTCGGTGGGGTTAGACACCTGTAGTTTCACTAACCAGCCCGCGCTGTAAGGATCACTCACCAAATCTTCTGGCACATCCACCATCGCCTGGTTACATTCTAATACTTTGCCACTGAGGGGCGCTTTCAGATCTTCTACGGCTTTCACCGACTCGACGGTACCAAAGCGTTCTCCTTGCTGAACTTCAGTACCCACAGCGGGTAATTCCAGAAATACAATGTCGCCAAGTTGATCGATCGCAAAGGCGGTAATACCAACAGTAGCAACCTGGCCATCTAGCTGGACATATTCATGGGTATCGGTGTAGCGGAGATTCTCAGGATATTGGGCAGTCATAGCAATAACAAAATACTAGGTCAAGTTCTAAAATTCTACGGTCATTGGGGCACGAGGGAAAGGAATTACGTCCCGAATATTAGCCATTCCAGTCATAAACTGGACTAATCGTTCAAAACCTAAGCCAAAACCAGCATGGGGAACAGTGCCATAGCGACGCAGATCCAAGTACCACCAGTAGTCTGCGACATCTAAGCCCTGAGCCGTAATCCGCTGTTCTAAGACATCTAATCTTTCTTCCCGTTGAGAACCGCCAATAATCTCCCCAATTTTAGGAGCCAGAATATCCATCGCGGCCACGGTCTTACCATCATCGTTCAGCCGCATGTAAAAAGCTTTAATTTCCACTGGGTAGTCGGTCAAGATTACTGGTCTCTTAAAGACTTCTTCGGCTAAATAGCGCTCATGCTCGGACTGTAAATCTAGTCCCCAGCTCACCGGGTACTCGAACTGCTGGCCAGATTTTTCTAAAATGACAATGGCTTCGGTGTAGGTGAGCCGGGTAAATTGGTTGTTAATAATGTTTTCAGCAGTAGCTAGCACCGAATCATCAATCCGTTGCTGAAAGAATTCCATATCCGGCAGACACCTCTCCAGCACGTACTTGAAGATGTATTTCAGGAATTCCTCGGCTAAATCCATATCCCCTTGCAGGTTACAAAAGGCCATTTCCGGCTCAATCATCCAAAACTCAGCCAGGTGGCGGGAAGTATTGGAATTCTCTGCCCGAAACGTTGGCCCGAAGGTATAAACATTACTAAAAGCCATAGCCATTACTTCTGCTTCCAGCTGGCCGCTGACACTGAGGTAAGCTTGCCGTCCAAAGAAGTCTTGGCTGTAATCTACCTTGCCCTCAGTAGTTCGGGGCAATTTGTCGGGATTCAGAGTGGTGACGTTGAACATTTCCCCGGCTCCTTCACAGTCGCTGGCACTGATGATCGGGGTATGCACCCACAAAAAGCCTTTTTCTTGAAAAAACTGGTGCACAGCTGCGGCACAGGCATTCCGCACCCGAAAGACTGCCCCCAGGGTATTAGTACGACCGCGCAGGTGGCCGATTTCGCGCAGAAATTCAAAGGAGTGGCGCTTTTTTTGGAGGGGATAGGTTTCGGGGTCGGACTCCCCAAAAATTTCTAGGGTCTGCGCCTGGAGTTCCACCCGCTGTCCTTTGGCTGGCGATGCTACTAGTTGACCACTGATTGCTACCGAGGCTCCGGTGTTGATCCGTTTGATTTTATCGATATAATTGGCCAAGTCTTGGGCAATTACTACCTGGATGTTGGCCATACAAGAGCCATCGTTGACATCGACAAAGGCAAAACCTTTGGATTCGCGCTTACTGCGAATCCAGCCCTGCACTGTAATTTCATCGCCGACGGCACCAGTTTTGAGAATATGATCAATTGACATCGGCATAGGTTGATTAGGGGTTGTAAAGTGCTTCGAATTCGTTAAATTCTTCTGCAACCGTGGCAGCGGAGTCTTCGTCTTGATCGGGCTCGATCGATTCGTCGCTGGAGACAATGCGGGGGACCGTGGCTAGATCGATCTGCTGGCGATAGTAATCGACACTTTTGATTTCGACTTCCACTCGATCGCCCAGTCGGTAGGTGATGCGATTTTTACGCCCCACCAAGCAGGCATAACGAGGACGGAATTCGTACCAGTCATCCTTGAGAGAACTGACATGCACTAAGCCCTCTACTAGGAAGTCTTCGATTTCCACAAAGAAGCCGTAGGACTGTACTCCGGTGATCAAACCCTGAAAGATTTGACCAGTGCGCGACTGCATCTGGGAGGCTTTTTGTAATCCTTGTAAGTCGTTTTCGGCATCTTGGGCAATTTTTTCTCGATCGTTCAGATGAGAAATAGCGCCAGAAATCTGAGCGGCTAACTCTTGTTGAATGGTGGGTAACAGGACATTCCAATTAATTTGGCCATGACAGCTACTGTGTTGCAGATCTACGGCTTCTTTGGTGCGAGTTGACCGGCGATCGCGTCCATTGACAAAGACCTCATTCAATACCCGCTGATTGAGTAGATCGGCATAACGACTCAGCGGCGATACGGCATGAACATAACCAGTACTTAACCCCAGGCCAAAATGATTGCCAGGTTGGGCACTGTACAGCGCCGTTTTTAGCATCGATTTGAAAATATAGTTGAGAACTTTGGGTACTGGCGAGTTGCCAAAGGTCTGCGAGATTTTTTGTAAATCACTGGCACTGGCTTCGCCCTCGGCTTCTTCGCTGAGTCCCAAATTTTGGGAGAGTTTAATCAGGTCATTGATTTCCACCAACTCGGGATGATACTGAATGCTATAGATTCCTGGTACCGCTAAAGCTTGCAAGTGACTGGCGATCGCTTGATTGGCCGCCATGGCTAATTCTGCTACCAAGGATCTAGATTCTGCCACGAAAACTGCTCCCAAGCGGCCTTCGTCAGCAAAACGCGATTGAGTTGGCAACATATCGATCTCCAATCCCCCCCGCTGCTGCCGTTGACTGCGAAGCAGGGGAGCGACAACGGTCAATAATTCTTTGAATTTGGTGGCGATCACCTTAGTTAATGGTTTGGGCTTACCCGCCAAAATTTCGTCTACTTGGTCATAGGTTAAAGCGTGGTCTACCTTCACTAGGCTGGGACGAATGGCAAATTCGGTCACGACTCCAGCCGCATCGATCGTCAAAATCACCGAAATCGCTAGCCGTTGGGCGGTAGTGTTAAAGCCACAGGCTTGGTGGACAGAAGCTGGCAGCAGTGGGATCACCAAATCGCCCACATAAACGGCAGTGCCGCGTCGGCGGGCCTCTCGATCGAGTCGGTCGTCGGCAGCAATGTAGCTGGCCACATCGGTAATGTGAACGCTCACTTGCCAGGTGCCATCAGCGTTGGTCTCAATGCTCAAGGCGTTTTCCCAAAACTGCTCGGCTTCACCCAGGGCAAAGGTGAGCAAACCGGTCAAGTCTTCCCGGCCTTTGGCAGCTTTGGCCGTGACTTTCATCGGTAAATCGATACCAGACAGTACTACCCCTGGCGGAAACTCCGATCGCAAGTCATGCTTACAGCAAACAATATCGACATCCGATGCTGATTCGGCACTGGTACCCAAAATCCTAGCCACCCGACCAGAGGATGGCTCTTGGCCGATCTGGTAGCGCAGGACTTCCACCTGTACCAAGTTATCGGCTAGGCTGCTGAGGTCGTGCCCCTCTGCTAAAATTTCTAACTCACACAGCAGTCGATCGTCTAAAGGAATCGCGCTGTAACTGCCATTCTCATTGTGTTTAATCCGTGCCAGTACGGAGGGATTCGCTCTTTCTAAGATCAGTTTGACAATGCCTTCTGGGCTCCGCCGCCGCGTCCCTTCTTTCATGACTTTAATCAGCACTCGATCGCCGTTCCAAGCATTACTGAGATGGCTCTCCCGCACATAAATATCTTCTGACCCTTGGTCATCTTGGATCGCAAAACAAAAGCCCTTGCTGGAGCAGCGCAGCTTGGCTTCCACAACGTCTTCTTCTACTAGTTTGCGGAATTTGCCCTTGTCTCTGGCTAGTACACCAACTTTGTCTAGTACATCTAGCACAATGCCCAGCTGTTCGAGACTGTGTTCGTCTTCGCAACCCAGCTTTTTTTCTAAAACCTTGGGAGCAACGAGCTTGTCGTCAGAAAAATGCGACAGCAATGTGGCGATCGAAAAGTCCATGTAATTCAATTTGTCTCCCAACGAAATCAGCCCATTGGCTTACTATTTTTAAGTTTTGGCAAAAGCAACTCACCAACACCAGATTGGGGACTGTCCGATCGAGAGCAGCATGGTTGCCAGTTAGGGGAGAACAAAAATCTCTAACAATTTGCGACTACGCGGACTCGATCAAACTCTGAGATTCTGGGCGCAGCGACTATCACTAATCTACGCCGGGTAGAACTCAAAGTAAAAACTGAATTTATTCAGTGGCTTTTTCAGTTAATCCTTGTGTTGATGCTGTCTTCTGGATATCATACCCCATTGAATGAATCAACCGATACATTCCCTATCATGTTTTTTGGTGGCTCAATGGCTTTGGCAAAATATGGCTGGGAGTGCTATATTAGTCAGCAGTTTTGACCAATTTAGTTTTTTGTAGAGAGTGAAAGCGTGTCTGTTGAAACCATCGAAAAGCGTTCAACATCTCGTCAACTTGCTCCCAAGTATCGGGTTCTGCTGCATAATGACGACTTTAACGGGATGGAGTATGTGACACAAGTCTTGATGACCACCATTCCGCGCATGACCGAGCCTCATGCAGTCAGCATTATGATGGAAGCCCACAATAATGGGATGGCTTTGGTGATTACCTGTGAATTAGAACATGCCGAGTTTTATAGTGAAACCCTCCAGAATCACGGTTTGATCAGTTCGATCGAACCAGAAAGTTAGGCTCTCTATTTTGTCTACTTTTAATCCTAAAACTATTGCTCAGTACGCTGCTCCCATCAGAATTCTGGTTTTTTTGTCGTGTCTAGTCGTGCTATGGGCACCTTGGGCTGGGTCAGTCTATACCTTTTTTAGTCTGACTCGCGACATGAGTGACCCAGGAGTTGTCAATCTGCTCAATATCTGGGTGATGGGTGGTTTGGCGGTGCTGTTCCTACTGTTTTTGCCCTGGTGGAAGCGGCGGGTGGAAGGCCAACTGTATGGTTTTCGATCGATCGGCCTGGTCTCTAGTCATCGCAATTGGCTTGGTTTTTTGGGTGGCTGGCTGAATGGCTTGATTTCGACTATGGCTATGTTTGCGCTCCAAGGGGCTTTGGGCTGGCTGGTCTGGCAACCGATCGCTATTCCCTGGCCAGAGCTAATTATTGGGGGTTTACTCAGTTCGATCGGAGTGGCGCTAGCTGAAGAACTGTTTTTTCGAGGCTGGTTACTTCAGGAATTAGAAGCCGACTATTCTCCCTTCACTGCGCTTACCGCCAATAGTTTGATTTTTGCCGCTCTCCATTTTATGAAGCCGTTGGCTGCTATGTGGGGCAGTTTGCCTCAGTTTCCAGGGTTGACTATCTTGGGAGCCGTGCTGGTGTTGGCCAAGCGCAGCCAAAAAAATCTGTTGGGAATATCGATCGGACTACATTCCGGGATGACTGGGGCTATTTACTTAGTAAATGTCGGACAATTAGTTAAATATACTGGTACTGTGTCCGACTGGGTTACAGGTATTTATGGGGCACCCCATGCTGGTTTACTCGGTATTATTGCTCTAGCGATTCTGGCTGGGTATTTTGCTTGGGCTGGCCAAGCAGTTAAATCCTAAGCGATCTTTAACTTAAGATTTACGGAATTTACCTTTAACCTTAGCCAACTTTGACTGCCAGCGTAAAGTCTGTACCCGCCAGGGTGTCAGCGGCAAAATATTGGCTCCAGATTTTTCTTGATAGTCAAAAAAATCATTAATTTCTGACAAAATCACTTGCCAGCGCTGGACGATCGAGTCTTGCTGGTAAGGTTTCCAAAACTCAGCCGGTAGTGTTGCTAGCGGCTGGGTCAAGCTCTGCAAAATTCGCTCTACATCATAGCCAGTGCTATAGGTGGCAATCTTTTGACAGTTAAAACCCGGATCTAAGTAGTCGGCTAGGGCATGATTCACGCTGGAAAACACCTGACAGCCGCAGGCCATCGCTTCCAACGGCGGCAGACCAAAACCCTCGGTGACTCCCTGAGTAGCCCAATATTCCGCCGAATCGTACAGATACACCTTCGATCGATTGAACAACGCCGCCAAGTCTTCCACAAAGCCATCCACAACTTGGATTTGGCAACGCTGACTCAAGGCCGGAATCAAGGAATGGCGAACATAGCTAGAAGTTTTACGCATTTGTACCAGCACATCAATATCGCGGTTTTGCTGGCGATCGATAAATTCTGGTGAGATTTCGTTGGGCAGGTAATAAAGCGGCGCATGGGGAGCTTGCTGCCCCCAATAGCCCAAGGTATTGCGGCTCACCGTCACGATCGGGACATGGCTCTCTAACCGAAAACCATAGTTAGCGCTGTGGGCATGATACATTACATGATGCCCAGCCAATTGCCGGACTAATTTAGGCACATCAAAGCCCCAGCTCACCACAAAAATTTGATCTGATCGCACAGCTGCTGCTAGCAAATCTGGTAAAAACAGCTGGTCTGGCTCCCGCTGTCGATAGGTAACGATCGCCGCTTCAGTGACTTTTTGAGCCAATTTCATGGCCTTCATTTCGGCCACTAAGCCCCCACAAAAATATTTTTGAGTGGTGCCCGGCAGTAAAAATAATAATTTGCGTTGGCCAGATGACATGAGTCAAACCGCGAGAATACCTTGGGCTATTGTATAGCAACGGTCAGTAACTCAGCTAGATACCGCCGCTCGGGCTTGCGCCGCCGCCCCAATTAACCCCACCTGCGGATTTAAGATCAAACGAACTGGAATTTTAGTGAGCAATTCCTGCATCCGCCCTTTCTGTAAAAAGGCCGTCATAAAAGTGCCATTGTTCATCAAAGACAAATTTTTGGCCGCAATGCCCCCAGCAATATACAAACCGCCTTGGGGGAGAATTTTAAGCGCCAAGTTGCCTGCTTCTGCACCATAGGCATTCAAAAATAGTTGCATGGTATCGACAGCTAGTTGATTATTTACTGCTAGTGTTGCCTGGGCAATTAGCATCGCCGGATCGACTAAATGAGGTCGATCGACCGCCGCTGTTTTCTCCCATTTGTTGACCGCTGCGGCAATGGCTGGCAGCTCCGCACCAGACTGTTGTTGGTCGCGCAGAAACTGATACATGTTCACAATGCCAGTCCCAGAAATTAATCGATCGCAAGAGACATGATCTAAAGCATCCCGCTGCATCAAATATTCGACTAGCCGAAATTCTTGCTTAGAACGAGCGGCAAAATCACCATGACCACCTTCGCTAGCCAACACCCGGTAAGTCCCCGCCTCTGGCACCAAATAACCTTGACCCAGACCAGTTCCGGCACCAATCAAGCCCCGTGGGGCAGAGTCGAGCGGCTGGCCAACGTGCAAGGTGTAAATTTCATCTGGTTGTAGATGTTCAATGCCGTAACCGATCGCGGCAAAGTCATTAATCAAATGAATATTGGCAATACCAAGATGGGAGATGAGTCGATCAATATCTAGATGCCAACCCAAATTGGTTAAGTAGGCAGTGCGGCCTTCGATCGGGCCAGCCACCGCAAAGCAAGCACTAACCACTTCGCCGTTCATGGGAGCCGCTGCCAAAAACTTTTCAACGATCGGCGCTAAATCTGGATATTCCTGACTGGGATAGGTTTCTTCCCACTGATGAGAACGCCAATTATCGATGGGAGCAAGGCGTAAACGAGTACTGGTACCGCCAATATCACCAGCTAGCAATAACTTCATCCCAAAATCCTCTACACAGCGCAACCACAGCATATCCTGAAAAATACCATAGGTTCAACATTGCCAAAAGCTTCAGAGGTGCTTCATAATGCCCCTATAATAAAGTTCATCAATCTTTACGAAAACATCAGTGCCGTTCACAGTCCTCACCCCCGAACCATCTAGTGCATCTTTATTGCAGCGGGAAAACCTCCCCTTCACTATTCAAGATGTCCGTCAAGCAATTCCCGCGCATTGCTTCACTCCTTCTACTACCCGCTCCCTTAGTTATTTTTTGCGAGACGTAGCGATCGTTACTGGCTTATACGCCTTAGCAGCCTATCTCGATTCTTGGTTCTTTTATCCGATATTTTGGTTAGCTCAGGGCACAATGTTCTGGGCTTTATTTGTGATTGGTCATGATTGCGGTCATGGTTCTTTCTCTAAAAGCAAATTGCTGAATAACTTGATTGGTCATATCACCCACAGCTTTATTTTGGTGCCTTTCCACGGCTGGCGAATCAGCCACCGCACTCACCACAAAAATACTGGCAATTTGGATAAGGATGAGAGCTGGTATCCCATCAAGGAAAGCACCTACCGAAAAATGGCTTGGTGGGAAAAAATGCTGCGTTTTGACTTGGCACTGTTGTTTGTCTATCCGCTCTATTTATTCCGCCGCTCACCCGATCGCGCAGCCGGTTCACATTTTCATCCCGATAGCCCCCTATTTCGCAAGTCAGAGCATCAAGATATCATTACCAGCACAGTGTGGTGGGCAGGAATGCTTGGCCTGCTGACAGCTGGGACTTTCACTTGGGGCTTCTTATGGCTGGTGAAATTTTACTTAGTACCCTACATTATTTTTGTAATGTGGCTGGATCTAGTAACTTTCTTGCACCACACCGATAACGAAACTCCTTGGTATCGCGGCGAAGACTGGTATTTTTTGAAAGGCGCGATTTCTACTGTGGATTACGACTATGGGTTTATCAATAATATCCATCATGATATTGGTACCCACGTTTTACACCATATTTTCCTGACCATTCCACACTATCACCTCAAAGAGGCGACAGCGGCGATTAAGCCAGTACTGGGTGAGCATTACCGCCACTCTAAGGTATCGGTTTGGAAGGCATTTTGGAACGGTGTTAACAACTGTCACTTCGTATCCGATACAGGCAGTAAACTTTATTACCAGTCCAAAACTACTTTGGATTAAGAAATTAATCTCAGCCGGATTTATAACAAAGCCCAACCTCCAATACGGAGTTGGGCTTTGCCAATGGGATGTCAAGCCAGATCAATTCAGAAGCAGAAGATGATCGCTAGACCTTTCTATTCCTTAGTCAAGACAAATACACTACCTTGGTTGCCTCGACTGATGCGGAGATTTTCATCTAAATAGGTAATATCTAACCAGCTATTTGGGTTATTGCTGTTGATCGGGAAATCGATCGCCATTAATTTTTGTCCTGAGCTAATTTTTTCAATGAAAGCCGCTGGTGATTGATACCCCAACAAACTCTGGAGACCAGCGATCGATCTCCCAAAATTGACCTGCACTCGTCGTTCACTCACTGGCTGAAACTTAGCCACCACAGTCACCAGACTGCTTAGATAGGGGAAGCTCTGAATTTCAGCAATATTATAAACACTGCTAGTTTCTACCCGAATGCACTGATAAATGTCGCGCAGCTGGCTGAAAGGTAACTTCCCCAAATTCAGTAGGCTGGCGCTGGTGGTAAACAGTAATCGCCAGTCGCCATCCAGCGCCGCTGATGTCAATGGCTGAGCAGTCGGGTTATTCCTTTCCACCGCAGCGATCGCGTTGAGAATAGTGGGCTGTTCTGATTCACTAATATTTAATCCACAATTTTGATCAGCGAGCATATTCAACAAATCAGCTTTAGTTGTCATATTTTTTCCTACAATGCTGGCTGATAAACGATAGTGTAAGGCGGCCAGAGAAAGTGTTAGACTCGTAGCTGGCTACTTCTAGAAAAGATGTACATCTAATATAATGTCAGAACCCTTCGTTAATCCAGCGCTGACCGAGCGTCCTCGTTTTCAGCCCGCCCCAGTTATTTCGGTGCACCGCGACACCTCGATCTTGGATTGGTTAGAAGCCCGTGGTCGGTTGATCGATCGCGACGAAAAAGATATTACTCAACCAGAATTTCCACCAGACAACTTTGCTGATGACTTAATGGAGGGTGATGATAACAATTTTGAAGAAGATGCGGCAGAAGAGAACAACGAGGAAGAGTAATTTCTAAGCTTAGAAGTTTTCTCAAATATCACAATGACAGAAAATATATCAGAAAACAGAGGATTCCAGCCCACCGGCTCGCAGCTCCTCTATAGTTTGGGTTTTATTACTGCTGCTTTTGTTGGTTTCCTGGATTGGTGGTTTCAACATGGAGCCGTAAACTCTTTACTCATCCCTTTTATTGGCACTGCTTTAGCAGTAGCCGCTCTAGGTTTCTGGGCAGTGCCCCGGCTAAGCGAATTAAAGATGGGTCAGTTCATTCGGGAAGATGGTCCCCAAGCCCATCTCCAGAAAGCTGGCACCCCCACGATGGGTGGTGTATTTGTGGTGCCAGTTGGTCTAATTGCGGCCATTATTTGGTCAAACTTCCACCCGGATGTCATTGCCGTCTCCTTCATGACTGCTAGTTATCTGGCGATCGGGGGAATCGATGATTGGAAAAGTCTGCGCAATGGTCAAAACGAAGGTCTTACTCCCAAGGGCAAGCTCGCTTGGCAAGTCGGTGCGGCGATCGTTTTTTGTGTGTGGGCCGCTGCCCGCAGTAATACAATCACCCAATCTATAACCACTATCCGGTTACCATTTGGCCTGATGCTGCCCTTGGGGATGCTGTTTTGGGGATTGGCCGTATTTGCGCTGTTGGCTGAAAGCAATGCTACCAACCTCACTGACGGGGTTGATGGTTTGGCCGGCGGGACTGGATCGATCGCCCTCTTGGGCATGGCTGCGGTCACCGGGGTTACTCATCCAGCTCTATCGCTCTTTTGTACTTGCCTCAGTGGTAGCTATTTAGGTTTTTTGGTACACAATCGCAACAAAGCTCGGGTTTTTATGGGCGACACTGGTTCTCTGGCTCTGGGTGGTGCTTTGGGTGCAGTGGGAATTTTGAGTGGCAACCTGTGGGCGCTGTTTATCCTGAGCGGCATCTTTTTTGTGGAATCCCTATCGGTGATTTCCCAGGTTGGTTATTACAAAGCTACCAAAGGGCCTGATGGCAAAGGTAAGCGCCTGTTTAAAATGGCACCTTTTCATCACCATCTGGAACTCAGCGGCTGGGCCGAAACGCAAGTAGTGGGAGTTTTTTATGTGGTGGCTGCATTGCTGGCGCTCACCTGCTGGTTAACGCGCGTTAGTTAAGTCAATTTATCAATATGTACTCTCCCTAATTAAGTTGAATTTATGACCACCAATGACAGTCCCGCTCCTCCTATCGATTTCGATTCTGAAGCGATTTTTCTGCGTCTGCGCCGCAAAGAAGGCAGCTGGGTAGAGTGGGGTCAGTCCTGTCAACTTTTGCAAAAAAATGGTTACGATACCCAACAGATTTTTGAAGCCAGCGGTTTTGAACCGATTCATCAAAATCAAGTTATTGTAGCGTCGCAGGTTTTTAGCAGTATCACGGAAGTGGGCGTTAAGCCAGAGACAGAAAATCACTTCATGCGGGTGGGTAGTGATAGCCTTTATGAGCTGCGGATCCTTAGCAAGAAAGACCGGGCAGCGGTGGCCGACTTTTTGTGTGAGCGGAATATGAACGCCGATGGTTCGAAGGAAGTAGCCAAAGCTGTCAAAGAATTTGCTGATTTGCGGCAATTACCCCCCGGTTTCACCGACCATCCGGGCGATGCGGTAGCCTATCAATATTGGCGTTATGCCAAGCAGCAACACGATCTCATGGACAAAACTCGGCTAGTAGCTAGAGGTTTGTTGTTTGCGCACACGGTATCGGCTCGTCAAGAGGTCGAAAAGTTGTTGGGTACAATTAGCACCCCCACCAGAGCTAAACCAATTTTGCCCTTGCATCGGTTAGAGAGTGATGAAGATCTACCGCGTTTTGTACCGGTAGCTGGTAAGTTGCCGCTAGATAGCCAAGTATTGATTGATATGCCCACGGTGCAAGCTCTCAATGCCTTTGGAATGATTCATCCCAATGCTGCTCCTTGGGTGGGTTTGCCGGGTTGGCAAACGGTTTCGACAGCGGTGAGTCCAGTGGTGGTTTTTACCGTCAACAAAGAACTAATTCCAGATGCCGAAACCGAAGAAGAAATACTATTGCTGATCGATCGAGCGGTGACTGATTGGGATGAGAACAAATATTTTGTGATCGATCAGGGTGGACAAGTCGTCGTAGATTGGTTTAGCTCTGCTCCCACTGAAACAATTTTGGGACAGGTCGTATTAGTTTTGCGTCCCAAGCGCATGCTGTCGGTCAGCAACCAAGATGCTCTGTGGCAGAATGAGGAATGATAGAATAGTAACAGAATGTAAACATCCTGATTTTTATGAACATCCCACAGCCCACCACTTTTCCCAAAGTTAGTCAACCCAAGGCTGGCTTTAACCGCTTCGCTGAATTACTCAATGGTCGGGCAGCCATGGTTGGTTTTGCCTCCCTGCTGGTACTCGAGTTTTTTACTGGTTCTGGTCTGCTGACATTCTTGGGTCTGCGCTAGGCGGATAATACACCCTGACTTTTGGTGAGTATTTTGGGTAAGCTTAGTATGAACATTACCTCCCCTCGCTTCGTGAAGTCTTTTTATCGCAAAGAGCCAATTACTGGCGTAATCATCACGATGGGTGCTGTTAATGCCATCCTGGGCGGAGTGAACGAAATTGGCAGCTTAATGTTGTTGGGGTTGCTGGCTTCGGGCAGTGCGATCGCTTATCGATGGTGGATGATGCAACAAGCCGAAGCCCGAATCACCACCGATTCCGATCGGTTATATTTGCCCCCTGCCCCAGAATTTAATGATTACAACAATCGAGATAATTGGTAAGCTCACTAAAAAACCCAGCAACCAATTGGTTGCTGGGTTTTTTAGATCATTTCATATTATTCTTCTAGTTATGATCTTCCTTGCCATTAGTTTGACCAGTTTCATTACTCGCGGAATAGGCTTGGAGTAAAGAACCAACCTGATTGGCCATCTCGTTACCAGGCGTTGGTTTCACGATCGCTTGACGCTCGGGGAAGAAATCTGGTCGATCGAGATTCCGTTCAATACCTTCTTTAACCTGCTGCTGAATCACATCCAGCATTTCACTTTTAGCCCGTTGGCGTTGATAATTAGCACCTTCTTCGGTGGTGGCATAGAGCGGTGGCAAGCGGTTCAGAGCATAGGCAGCAATATCGCCCACATCCAAACTCAATTCCGTCTGATTCATTTCAATTTCAGCTACTTGACCGATCGCGACGGTTAAAACTAGCTCTTCCATCACGTTAATAAACTGCTTGCGAGGCACGGTCACTACTTCCCCAGCCAACAAAGCCCCCATCAAGTGATCGAGGGCCATATATTCTTCTACAGATAACTCCGCTGCGCTATCACAAATGCGCCCGACTTCTGCTTCCATCGCCGGAGTCAAATAACCGTCTTGGAGAGCTTGGTCTACAATTTCCTTAATATTTAGCATGGGAGACAGATAGGGTGATATTCTTTGTCCCTAGCTATTTAGGCGGATCTGGCGATCTGTTTAGGACATAGATCATTGTACCCAGTTTAATCGCCAAATCTACAATTACCAGCTGTAGAACTAGTCAAATGATTGTGATAGCCACTGTACCGGCTCAACACCAACAGCATTAACATACAGTCCCCAGTGCAAATGTGGTCCAGTGGAAGCGCCCGTCGTCCCGATCGCGCCGATCAGATCACCAGTTTTGACCATATCGCCTTCCTTGACATTGATCTTGCTCAAGTGCATGAAAATACTCACCACCCCTTGGCCATGGTCGATGCCGATCGCATTGCCATGTATCCGAAAACCATCCTTGACATAGCCCACCATTGCCACCCGACCAGCCGCTGGTGCGGTGACGGGAGAACCCTTAGCTCCCGCATAGTCTAGGCCGCGATGGTAGTAATCGTCAGCAAACTTGCCATTGTAGTAGCGTTTAACGCCAAAGGGAGTGCTGGTCTCGGCTTTGCTGGGGTTGGCAAATTTGCCACTCCAGTATTTAGTGGGAGTCACTAAAGCTTTGAAAGCCCCAACTTTCTTCAGCTCATAGGCCGTGGCTTCAACTCCCGATTTCCCGGGTGGTAGATCAATACGTTGAATACGGAACTTGCGATCGACAAAGGTAATGGTCACCGCTTGAGTCTTACCATCAGCCGTCACCTGGACATTTCGCACCCCCGGTTTTTCGAGGGGAGTAGAAGGAATCAAGACCCGGTAGATATTCTCACCCAAGGAAAAGACCGGATAAGTTTTCTTCCCCAATTTCACCACCGGCGGATTTTGAGGATTATCAACTTTAATATTCAGCGCGGCTGTATCACCAAGTCGGGTCTTGGGAGTCATAACTTCCGTCTGTCCAGCTAAGGCGGGTAGGGCGAGGCTGCTGAGTAGCCCAAAACTCCATCCAAAAAGGCTAATAGCCTGCCAACGCCGCGAAAAATTAGTGAACATGTCATGTCTCCTGGGTAGAAAATTGAAAATGGGTAATCTGGCTGCAACAGAAACAGATATTAAAAAAACTCGGTATGCTAAAGAATGAATAGTTTCAAATTTTAATAAAGTCTCTCATAATAGCTGCCCGTGCAAGAAGATTTTCGGTTAATCATTGATTTAGTAACAGTATTGGCCGCCGCTGCTACTGGTGGCATTATTGCTGGGCTGTGCCGTCAGCCCGCCCTCCTAGGCTATATCCTAGGCGGTGTAATCGTTGGCCCGACGGGACTGGGGCTCATTAAAGAACTGATCCAGGTGGAAACTCTAGCGCAGTTTGGGGCGGCATTTTTGTTGTTTGCTTTGGGGGTAGAATTCTCCTTTGCCGAACTGAAGAAAGTCCAAAATATTAGTCTGGGGGGCGGTGGTCTCCAAATTTTGTTGACGATCGGAGCTACTACTTTTATTTCGGTAGCTATCGGATGGGTGACGACCCCACAGCAGGGCGTGTTCCTGGGCTCGATCTTGTCGCTTTCTTCGACTGCCGTAGTATTAAAGTGCTTGATGGAGGCCAACGAAACCGAAACGCCTCATGGGCAAGTAATGCTAGGAATCTTGGTGGTGCAGGATTTGGCGCTAGGATTGATGTTGGCAATTTTACCAGCCCTGGATAAACCGCCCTCCGAAATTGGCGAAGCTTTACTCCAAGCCGGGATTAAAATTGCCCTATTTTCAGCAGCAGCGATTATTACGGGCATCTGGGTGGTACCCAGATTTTTGCGCTTGTTGGCTCAAACGGAAAGCCGGGAACTGTTTTTATTGGGAGTAGTAACGCTTTGCTTGGCGATCGCCCTACTTACTGCTCAGCTGGGGCTATCGATCGAAATGGGTGCCTTTGTGGCGGGTCTGATGATTTCGGAGGTGGAGTATGCTGATCAGACCCTCACTTATGTGGAGCCACTGCGCGATGTGTTTGCGGCGCTGTTTTTTGCCGCGATCGGCATGCTCATTGACCCCCTATTCTTGTGGCAAAACTGGGAGCTGATTTTAGGGCTAGTGGGAGTGGTACTAGTTGGCAAATGGATCATTATCACGCCAATCGTCAGGTTGTTTGGCTACCCCCTCAAAACTGCCATTACGGTTGGATTGGGTCTGGCTCAAATTGGGGAATTTTCTTTTGTATTGGCTAGTGAAGGGCAATCATTGGGCTTTGTTTCTCGGCGGGTATATCTGCTACTACTGGGTACCACGGCTGTCACCTTGGTCATTACTCCCCTAGTGCTGAAGCTCACTCCTAAATTATTCAGCTGGTTGGAAAGTTTCCCCCAGCTGAACAGTTGGTTTGAAGATACCGACGAGCCACAAGAAGTATCGATAGAATCCAACTTAACTGAGCATGTGGTGATCTGTGGCTACGGACGGACTGGTCAAAACATTCTGCATCTGATCCAAGCTCAGGCGGCTCCAGTCGTGGTCATCGAACAATCGGAGGCTTCCATCCAAAAACTGCGGGAATTGGGTGTCGCCTATATCTACGGGAACGCAGCTAGCTTACATGTCTTGGCTAAAGCTAATTTAGGGCAAGCCAAAACCATGGTAATTAATCTGCCGGATGGGATGAGCACCCGGCTCTGCCTCAAACGCGCCTTGGAAATAGCCCCCGATCTAGATATTGTGGTGCGCGCCAACCAGTTTCAAGATATTGAGCTGCTGTATCAACTGGGAGGGAAGGAAGTTGTGCAACCGGAGTTTGAAGCCAGTTTAGAAATGTCTAGCCATCTGCTCTCTAAGTTGGGCTTACCCTTGGCCAAGGTGCAGCAGGAAATTTTGCAAATTCGGAATTCGCACTACTTAGAGTTGCGGCCAAAATCCGGCATCGTAACCGATAAAATTGATGTGGAAGCAGCCACAGTGGGGATGAGTACCAAGTGGTTTAATATTCCGGTGATTTCACCCCTAAGTGGGATGTCGATCGAAGAAGCCAATATTCGATCTTTAACCGGTATCACCATCTTGAGTATCCGCCGGGAAAACGGTGAAGAGCTGCCCTATCCCAGCGAAGATACGCTGCTATTAGATGGCGATCGCTGTTTGGTGGTTGGCTCCGCCGATGAAAAAATTGCTTTTAAACAGCTGGTACGCGGCAAAATTGCGTTGCCTAGCAGCAACGCACCCTGTCAATGGGTGGTAATTGCCCCGGCCAGTCAGGCCGTCGGACTGACTCTCAGTGCCTTAGATACCCAGCGCCAGTATGGAGTGCAGATTCGTGCTTTACGCCGCGCTCAACAGTTGATCAACAACCCCGATCAACAGACCACTGCGCTCATGGCTGGCGATCGATTGTTAATATGCGGCGGGCGCTATCCTCTGAAAAAACTCCAGCAGCAACTTGCCATCGAACACCCCGAGTTTACAGTAGCGGCTGATCTGGATGTCGGGTAGTGGGATAATCTGACCAAGAGTTTACCCACTACCCGATAGATCATGTAAAATTAATCGTTAGCAGATTTTAATAATATATATAGGAGAAAATTCTATGTCTGGAGGAAGTACTGGCGAACGGCCATTTTCTGACATTGTTACTAGTATTCGCTATTGGGTAATCCATAGCCTAACCATTCCGGCTCTATTTGTAGCAGGTTGGTTGTTTGTAGCCACTGGCTTGGCTTACGATGCCTTTGGTACACCTCGTCCTAACGAATACTTTAACCAAAATCGTCAGCAGGAATTACCGATCGTCTCCGATCGCTTTGAGTCGAAGAGTCAGATTGACAAATTTATTAAGTAATTTTTAGTAGAGGAGAACTTATGGATAGCGGTAGCAACGAACCTATTTCTTACCCGATTTTTACAGTCCGATGGTTGGCGATCCATTCTTTGGGTGTACCCACTGTATTTTTTATTGGCGCAATTGCCGCCATGCAGTTTATTCAAAGATAGGTTATTTAAAGAGTAGGTATAGCAAATGGAACGTAATCCTAATCCCAATAGCCAGCCCGTTGAATTGAACAGATCTTCGCTGTTCTTGGGCTTGCTCTTGATTTTCACGCTTGGCATCCTGTTCACTAGCTATTTCTTTAACTAGTTGACAGTTTGATTCATATAAAAAAGTCCGTTTTGGAGAAATAAGTCATGTCTGAACCTGGAAGAATTCCGCTATGGTTAGTCGGCACTGTTGCTGGCTTTGGGGTAATTGGTGTAGTAAGTCTGTTCTTTTATGGCGCTTATGCTGGCTTGGGATCTTCGATGTAGGTCGAATTACCATTACAAAAAGTCTGACACAAAAAAACTGGGCAAAATACCCAGTTTTTTTGTAGCTGAACAACTGATGACGACTTATGCCGCTGAGTCTTCGCGCTCGATGTACAAGAAGAGGAAAGCCATTGCTAAAGCAGGAAACACTAGACCCACTAAAGGCACTAAAATTTGGGGAAGAAAAGAAGCTACCATATTTCAATTTCCTTATGAATATCAATTACCATGCTGATCTTACCCAATTAGCGGGGCACAGAAGCTAACGAAATGTAACAGCAGTCCTCTATCTGGTATCAGAATTGATCTGGACTAGTTAGCTTGATTTTGTATAATTGATGAAAAGGGTAATTTATGTCCGAAGAAAGATTAGAAAGAATTGAAAATCAGCTGACTCAGGTGGTGCAATCGATTACGGTGATGCAGCAAAATATGGCCGTAATGCAGCGAGACATGACCATGATGCAGAATCGGATGGATAGTACCGAGGGAACTCTGTTGACTACGATGAAAGAGGGCTTTACGTCCTTGCGAGATTATATTACTGACCTAGATATCGATTTGGCCAAAAACGAACGTAAAGCCGAAGATAATGCCAGAAGTAATCGCCGATTAAACCAACGGCTGATGCGGTTGGAGCACCAAAATGATCAGCGAGACAACTAAGCAAGAATGTTAATTGACATGTTGTGAATATTTAGTTGCAATTTCTTTTTTGGATAAGAACATCACGGGTTTTTTCCTCTGAGGTTTGGGGAATAAAATGCTCAGCGATCACTTCTTGGTAAAGCTGATTAACTTGTTTACAGATGTGTTGGGCAGCAAACTCTTGATAATCGCTTTCTATAAAGTGGCGGCGCATCTCGGCTCGTGTTTCAGGAGAATATTTTGCTTGAGCTGCAGTCATATGCTCTGGTGGGAGCCAGGTGCTGTGAATCATTAGTCCTAGGTTGACATCAGGGTGGCTCAAACGATAGATTGGCTTGTTTTTCAGATCATCAGCATGAAATATCCAATATTCATCCCGAGCCAGATTTTGGTGATCATCAGCTAAAACCGCACAGCACAGATAACCATGCATACTGGGATCTAAGCCGTCGGGACAAGGATCGGAGCTAGGAATAAACTGAGGGGCGCGAACAAAATAGCCGATCGGGAACTCAAAGGAATCGACGATCGACATCTGTTCCGTATCTAGGCGGAGCAGAGTCATGGGTTTATCGGTATCGATCGCATCCATTGCTTCGATCGGCATAGTCCGGACATTGCGATCTTTATAGGCTAAATAAATTCTTTTGGGCACCATTTCCCAAGAATGCCCCCAGGACATCCAGTACAAATTTTTGATAGTGGTGGCTGCTTCGCTAGCCTGTTCCCGTTGTAAATTGCGAGAGGTATTTACCGAAGGTGACCAAGTATTCCGACCACCTGCCGCTTCTGTGGTGCCGGGTTCACTCAAAAAGGTAGATTTTAAAATCGTGCCTGTTCTACCATCGATTTGGTAACGCGCCAATAAATTCAAATCTACGGGGCTGGCGGACATGCCAATTAATGCTTTCTTGTTCAAATCTTTGCGCTGATCCGGCAGATCCTCAATGATTAAAAGACTTTGATAGCGATCGAGAAAATTGTAAATTTGATTGGCCATCGCCACAGTTCTGCCCTGGAACAAGGGCTTCACCCAATCAATTATCTTGAAAATTCGCTGGCTGACCCATCGATCGAGCTTTTTTCGGCAACTTTTATGATGAATTGATTGGTCAAATTCCCCAATCCACTCCGTCACATCCCAACCGACATTATGCGTGGCGTTCAAGGTAATAATGCCATCGGGGTTTTGGTAATCGACCACAAAATGGGCAACTTCCCGAGGGAGAGTGATTTTAGTAGCCATAATCGGGACTGGCAGTTTAAAAAAGCCTGGTCGATCGCTCAAACCGGGCTGAGTTTTCTGTAAATCAGCTCGCCGCACCAAATAAATATTGGCATGGGAAAGGGGCAACACAATCTTAAAAAATATGGTGGATAGCCAATTACCTAGGCGCAAGGGTACAACAGTTAACTTGCCGAGAAACTGATGATTTTTCCGAAACTGGCGCAGGCGAGCCCGAATGTTACCGAACCAAAAGGGGCCAAAAATCTGGGAGGTTTCTAACTCAAAGGCAATGTCTCCTACCAAAATATAGTCCTCGGTTAAGGCCATTTGATGAGCAGCTTGCTCTACAATTACTGGTTCATTGCCCAGTAAGTACATCCGCCAGCGATCCAGGGGTTGGCCGGGACGATAGCGCACAATGTCGGTAAAACCACCAAAGGGGAAGGTGAAAACTCGGCCTTGCCGACCAAAGCTCGTTAGTAACCACTTTCTGAGTCTGCTGAACACATTGAGCAGGGTCAAACCCTGAGAATAATTGACGGCATATAGATTGTTCACATCAGGATGATCGGGCGGTAGCGAGTGGTCATAAACCGGGTGGGCATTGGTAGAATAGGGCTCAAAAATCTGCTCGAAAGGGCGAGGAATTAGAAAGTTGGGAATTAATCCTAGCCATTCGTTCGATCGACCCACGGCATCTAAAACTTCTAATGAATCTGGATCAATAATGGTAGGTCTCGCACCGTCAAAGGTCACAATCAGCTGATCTTTGGTGACAATAAAAGCAGTGTTGGCCTGACTCCGTGATCCTAACAGCAGGCTAGTACGTACCATGCCACCATCCAAAAAAGGCCATAGACCTTTGCCATAGGCAGGTAGGATTTGAGTCGCTAGATCGGCATAGTAACAAGGGGTTTTCATCAGCCGAGTTTTGAGCTGGGGCTGGCCATTTTCAAAATTCAGGCGATAGATCATGCCATCACCATTAAAAATCATTCGATCGCCTTGATTAAACTGCACCAAGTTATCGTCAATGCGGGGCGTGACTGGTGCCGCATGAAACACATAGCCAGGAATGTCCAGTGGGAATGTACAGGGTGCTAATAATTTATTTTTCAACCGCCGAGTGACATCACTATCTTCCAGAATTTGAGCGATCCAATCCGTTTGATATTGCTGTAATTCTACGCTAGTAAAAGTGAGGAGAGTCCCCAGCAGGGGCTGTTTATCAAGTTTTTTGGTGCCGAGATGCTGAAGCTTAATCGCCTCAGGAATGTAGGCAACCTCTGCCGGGGTGATGTAAAAGCAAATATCAACGTTGAACACTTGATTGTCATGTTCGCGCCGTCTTTTATCAATAGCTGCTATCCGTTTTTCTACTTCTTCGTCGGGAATGATGGTTTCGTTAATTGATTTTGGAATAAAAGATGCTGGCAACGATGATGCTGATTCTATTGTGTTCATAGTTGTAGTTAATAAAATGCTGACTTGGCGCCAGCCTTAATTGGCGAAGCGCTCTTTATTTTTCCGGAAGTTAATAGGTAGTAATTTGCTATCTTCTTGATTTGTAGTGATAGGGATTTCCACTGCCCCTAATTTTTTTAGGTTGTTTTTCTGGGCGGGTGTTAAACCTTGTACAGCTGTGATGTTCATGTTTTCATAGGGACGAGCCACACGCAAAGAGGTTTGGAATTCTCGGGTCTGTTCCTTCCAGAAATAGATCATTTCATCAGCACCAGCACTGATAATACTGCCATCGATCGGATGAATCGCGACATCCCAAACCCAATCAGTGTGCTTGGTAATGGAATGTAGGCATTCACCAGTGACTGCATCCCACACACAAACTTGATGATCGTTGCCACCATTGACCAGCCAGCGGCCACAGGGACTGTAGCTAAGAGCTAGCACCCAGCCACTAGGATAATCAATGCTGAGAATTATTTCGTTGGTATGAAAATTCCAAACCTTGATTTGTTGATCTTGACCAGCACTGGCCACCTGTCGGCCATCGGGGTGGAAGGCCACCGCTAGGACTCGATCGGTATGACCGGTAAAGTTATAGATACACTGCTCTGTTGGAATATTCCAGATTTTGGCTGTTTGATCTTCACTCACCGTAGCTAAGTATTGACCACAGGAGCTAAACTCTAAGTCCAGTACTTTATCTTGATGACCAGTCAAACAAGCCAGACATTCATTTTGCTCCGGATGCCACAACCGAATAGTTTTATCACCGCTGGCACTGGCTAAGAGCTGACCATCAGGACTAAAGTCTACAGCTAATATGCTATCGGTATGACCACTCATGGTGCAGGCACAAACTGCTGACTGGTCATTAATCTGCCATACCTTAATGGTTTTATCGTCACTACCACTTACAACTATCGGTAGGGTGGGGTGGCAAGTAACGGCTCTGACTGGTTGCTGATGACCAATTAATTCTTGGATACATTTTTTACTGTCAATATGCCAAACCCGCACAACATGATCATGATGCCCACTAATTAGATGTTGACCATCAGCCAGCAGATCGATCGATAGCACCCAGTTCAGCCACCCCTGAATTACCTGAATACATTTTCCATCTTGAGCATCCCATAGCCGAATAGTTTGATCATCACTGCCCGTGGCTAGTCGATCGCCAGCTGGATGATAGGCTACCGACCAGACCCGGTGAGTATGCCCCGCAATAACCTGCTGACAAACACCGCTATGGCTATCCCACAGGCGAATAGTTTGGTCATTGCCAGTACTAGCAATCTGTTGACCATCCAGACTGAAAACCGCTGACCAAACCCAGTCGGTATGACCAGTCAAAACATTTTGGCAATCGCCAGTATCTTTGTCCCAGATCCGGATTGTGCGATCAAGACCAGCGCTCAGTATACTGCGACCATCGGGACTAAACATCACCGCGAACACCCAACCTTGATGACCCGACATTTCTCGTAAACATTGATAGTTTTTCAGATCCCACAACTTCACCAGATGGTCAGCACCACTACTCACTAATCGCTGACCATCTGGACTAAAGTGAACTCGGCAAGCCCACCCTTGATGAGCCAAGAATTTGTGACGAAGTTCCCAAGTAGCCACATCCCAGATTTTGATGTGGCCATCGACATGAGTAGTAGCTAATTGATCACCAGTAGGATTAAAACTGGCATACAAAGGGAAGCTATCACTGTGAATAGTTTTTTGGGTTGTACCAGTCTGGACATCCCAAATCTTGATAGTCAAATCATCGGAAGTGCTCACCAGCAGCAGTCCGTTCGGACTAAAAGAAATTCCCCTGACCCAATTATGGTGACCAATTAGGGTTTGTAAACATTGACCATCTTGCAGTTGCCAAATTTGAATCTCACCATTGGCATTACTCGTAGCCAGTAGCTGTCCATCTGGGCTAAAAATGACGTTTAGCACTGCACTAAAAGGTTGTATAAATAGACAATCTTGAAAAGTGGCCTGGCTAAAATCAGTATTTTGCAAGGTACTGCCCACAAAATCAGCTTGCCAAATCGGCAATTGCGAGCAGTCTAAATATTGCCAATCAGCCGCAAGATGTTTGAGTAAGTTCAGTAAGTTGCCAGGGGCGTAAGCCGGAAAAGGCTGAGATGCTTGCTGTAACTGTTGTAGTAAAGAACGAATGGCTTGGATAGATAATTCTGAACTGATGCCTAGTTGTTGGCTAAGTAGTTCCAAAATAGGCTGAAGCACCAGCCGGATTTGGGTTTGACGAATATAATTAGGGCTTTGACTCTTGAGCAGTGCAGTATGACACAAGATATAAGGCTGGGCAGTGATAATTTCGTCAGTAACTTTAGCAATGAAATGGGCGGTAATGAATTCCATAACCACCGGCTGGAGATACCAACCTTGGTCAGTGTACTCGACTAGGGAGCGTCTTTTTAAAGCTTGGAGGGTAAGCAATAACTGGGGTAGTTGTGTCAATGTACCTGGGTAAATATCTGCCGCTAGTGTATCTAGTGATACTGGCGTGCGATTAATCATCAGCCAGTACATCACAATTTGTTCTGATGGTGATATTCTTTGTAGTTGACGACTGAGAATGTCATTGATATCTGTAAACTGTAATAAACTAGTGGGCAAATGAGGCAGCAAAGCTCGTAAATTTCCACCTAGCATTTCTTGAATACCAGCTGCTACGATCTTGAGAGCGAGAGGATTGCCACCGTAGTGTCTTAAAATTGTAGTGATATCTTGATCGTCTGCGGCTGTAAATCCTTGGTCGGCGAAGATGGCTTGTCCTTCCGGCAGGCTGATACCCGGTAATGGCAGTGCTCGTACTGCGGTGATCGCACCGATCCCGAGAGCAACTTCTTGGGGCTGCTCGCGACTGGTGATGATGATGCAGCTTTGATGGCCAACTTCTGCTAACTTCTTGAGGAAATCTTGATATTTTTCATAACCGGCCAAGTAAGTACCTACGGCGGTACCTTGCTCAAAAATAGACTCCATGTTGTCTAAAATTACTAGGCAGCGCTGCTGCTGTAACAAATTCAAGAGTTCCGAGATTTGAGCGGAGATGTCTGATAATGATCGATCGATCGGTTGAGGAGAAAGACTTTGCAGGAGATCAGTTAACAAATCCGGCAGCGCTGGGGCGCTGAGCAATGACCGCCAGACCAAGCAGTCAAAAGCAGCTTGTTGTTGCCGGGCAAATTTAGCGACCAAGGAGGTTTTCCCCATGCCTCCCATTCCCAAAACAGCCACCATCCGGCAGCGGTCTTTCATCACCCAGTTAGTCAGAGTTTTTAATTCGGTGGTGCGTCCGTAAAAGGTAGAGACATCAATCTCGTCACCCCAATGTTGCCGTTTTCGGAAGACGGTTTGATGAGAGTCTTGCCACTGTTGGTATTGTTGCGACAAAACAGCCTTCAAAGTCTTCTTTTTTACTGGTTCGCCTAGAGATTTACTTAAAATCTGCCACAATTGGGAGCCAACGTCTTTGATATAGCCGTAGTCATAGTCATGAGAATTAGCAATTTGTGCGTAAGACCTCCCAGACCAAGATTGCCTTAAGACTAATTCTTCGACCGATCTTAGTTGGGGATTTCCTAGTACCCGTTTAGTAAAATCAAAAGCCTCTTCTTCCGTTATTTGCACTTTTAGTTTTTACCTATTTCTAAATCTTTCTATGACGAAATTGAATCGGTACGCTATGTAGTTTGAATAATACATCATGTAACTTACGAACGACCATTCCTGAAGATGGTAGAAAATTTTGGCAGAGGATTTAGAAGACTCAGTATTTAGGCAGTGATTTAAGCTACCCAAATCACCTTTTAACGATTATTCTAGCTAATTATTTCGCTTTTTTGATATCAGATTTTTATCATTCAACTAGAGAATAATTATGCTTCACTCATATTTTGTACTAGGTCATTGTTAACCAGAACAGATTACTGGCGGTGATTTTGCTGCTATTCATGAATACGAATGAAGGTGATTATCGGACTGTCTGGAGCAAGCGATCTGACCTTTTTCTGACCTTTTTCAGACCAGCAAATTAATTGTTTCGATAGTAATGTTTGGTATCAGGTAAAACACTATGGTGTCCAACCGTAAACTGTGTTGATTTTCCTGGTTAAGCTTCGCTATTTTTACCGCCACAAATTGCTTTCCATTCATCGTCAGACCACAGCCCATGACCTATACCAATGATTCTGCTCGGACATCAACTGTTACTGGTGAAGAGGTGCTGGCTATTATTGATAAACTTTTGCCAGAGGGTCATCCATGTGGACAGTTGAGTGACAAACAAGTAATCGTCCTTTGCCATACTTGGGCAGATCGATCGTATCAGCAGATTGCTGACGATTTTGGCTATCAGGTAGACTATATTCGACAGATTGCCTGTCATCTTTGGCGAATCTTATCGAAGGCGACCGGCGAAAAGGTCTCTAAAAAAAATTTACGCTCTGTCTTGCGTCGTTATCAACTGCGTCAGGCTGTAATAGTTCATGGTATCGATACCATTCCCTACAGTGGTATTCAAGATTGGGGTGAGGCGATCGATGTTTCAGTTTTTTATGGTCGCCACTCCGAATTAACCAAATTAGAGCAATGGATTGCCTGGAATCGGTGTCGGTTAATTAGTATTCATGGTTTGGGGGGAATTGGCAAGACAACTTTTGCTATTAAACTCGCCCAGAAGCTGGAGTCGCAGTTTGATTATATTGTTTGGCGGAGCTTGAAATCAGCTCCTTTGCCAGAAGTTTTGTGTGCTGATATTTTGACGGTGTTACAGGATGGCGAATTGTCTCATGAGCAACCCCCGTCACTCGCTTTGTTGATGCAACAGATCCAAGAAAAACGCTGTTTGTTAATTTTGGACAGTGTAGACTCAATTTTCCAAGCTGGCGATCGGACGGGTCAATGTCTCCCCGGTTATGAAGCTTATCATCAACTAATAGAACAGATTGCTACAATTAATCACCAAAGCTGCTTACTCCTGACCTCCCGCGAACAACCACAGGGTCTAGAGCAGTGGGGTGGTGACCATTTGCCCGTGCGATCGATCACCTTAAAAGGTCTGGCTAGTGCCGCTGGCCAGCAAATATTGACAGACAAGGGTTGGAATACTAGTAATTCGGATCAAAATACTCTTATTCAGCATTTCGATGGCAATCCTCAGATGCTAAAAATCGCGGTTACCAAAATCCAAAATCTTTTTGGCGGTGATCTTTCCAGGTTTTTGGCTCATGGCCACACCATCTTTAGTGATTTATGGGATTTATTCGATCGGCAATTTCACCGGCTATCACCCCGGCAACGTTCCCTCATGTATTGGTTAGCAATTAACCGAGGGGGTTGCCATGTCAGAATTCTCCAATCGGAGACCCAGATGCCAATGAGGGAAATTTTCGAGGCCCTGGAAGCTCTCCACCAACGTTCCTTGATCACCTCGAACCAGACTGGTCTAACGCAACCACCAGCTGTCATGGAGTATGTCACTGGAAAGTTGATGGCCGTCTTGGCTCAGGAAATTCTCGACGGTGATCTACAATATTGCCGTTCTCATCGGTTGCTTCCTGCTCAAAGTAGCCCAGATGTTTACAATATTCCGCCAGTATCTGGGATCTTCGCCCAGGAAACACACCGCATGTTCAAAATATTGGTTGAGCATTTACGGGCGGCCTTGGGGACTAAGTCCAATCTAGAAAAGCATCTTCACAACTTATTAAACCAATTGCATGACAGTAATGATCAACAGGTAGACTATGCTGCCAGCAATATATTGAATGTTTGTTCCTATCTGGGGATCGATTACGCTGGGATAAATCAGTCGCCATTAGTTGTTCGATCGATCGATATAAACATAGTAGATTTAAACTAATTAAGATAGCGAGTGTCGCTAGAGTAGGATGGCTATTTGGTAATTCTTTTGTCATAATTGACTCAGTTATCAACAAACTCCTTTAGAATCTATATTTAGAGAGGGAGTTGGCGAGGTGGTTGCAGACTGATGAAAGTCAGCGCTGAGGAAAGTCCGGGCTTCCGAAAGACCAAACTTGCTGGGTAACGCCCAGTGCGAGCGATCGTGAGGATAGTGCCACAGAAAAATACCGCCCGTCAGGGTAAGGGTGCAAAGGTGCGGTAAGAGCGCACCAGCAACATCGAGAGGTGTTGGCTCGGTAAACCCCGGTTGGAAGCAAGGAAGGGTCAAGGGTTGGTCTTTTTCCCGTCCCGTAAAGAACCCGCTTGAGGTGGCTAGTAATAGTTATCCCAGATAGATAACCGCCGTTTTGGTTGGCAACAGTCAAAATAACAGAACCCGGCTTATGTTCTAGCTCTCTCTTCATAAATTCAAATCAACTATATAAATTACTTAATATCCCGATCATTCAGTGGCTCATCGTCAGAAACAACTACAAAACTTGATTGGTCGCTTGGGTTTACCAGAGACGACCGTTGTTAATTGGGAACTGTTGGACATTGCTTTGATTCACCCCACCATGGGTCTTCCCAATTATGAACAGTTAGAATTTATTGGTGATTCGGTGGTGCGTTTAGCTGCTTCAGAATTTTTGTGGGAAAAATACCCCAATAGTTCAGTCGGCGATTTTTCGGCGGTGCGGAAAGTTTTGGTTAGCGATCAAGTTTTAGCTAAGTTGGCTGAAAGCTATGGGTTCGATCGATACCTACTGTTAGCACCCAGCGCCGCTGGTGATATTTCAGGGAAAGTATCGCGGATGGCTGATGCCTTCGAGTCGGTGTTGGGGGCGCTCTATCTCAGCACCAAGGATTTAACCCTGGTCAGACCCTGGCTGGATAGTCATTTTCAGCAACTAAGCACCGAGATTTTACAAGATCCGGCACGGCTGAATTATAAAGACGCTCTACAAGAATTAACCCAAGCTCGCTATAAAACCTTGCCAGAGTATCGGGTGCAAGAATCACCGGTAAAAACCCAGCCAGAATGTCGGTTTACGGCGGAGGTTTGGGTGAAGGATAAATTGTGGGGCAGTGGCACTGGTCAATCAAAAAAGGCTGCCCAGCAAACAGCAGCCAAGGTTGCTTTTTGGGAATTGAGTGATGACGGTAAATCTACCCCAGCAGGATAACCAAACAATCCACGGATTTTCAGGAATGAAATGTATCAGAATTTGATTTTGTTTGATGGGGTTTGTAATTTCTGCAATGCTGCGGTGCAGATGGTGCTGGCGATCGATCGCCAGCAAATTTTCCAGTTTGCCTCTATTCAGTCTGAAGTAGGCCAGCAGCTCTATCGTCAGCATGGCCTAGATCCTGATGATATTCAGACTTTGATGTTGGTGGATGGCGATCGGGCTTTAACCAAGAGTGATGCGGTGTTGGCTGTATTATCGAGACTCGAAGGGGGCTGGCAGTTGTTAACAGCTTTCCAAGCCATGCCGCAACCACTACGAGACTGGGCTTATACGGAGTTTGCTCGTCAGCGGTTTCGGTTATTTGGACGACGGGAAACTTGTATGGTGCCGACACCAGAGTTGCGATCGCGTTTTCTTTAGCGTCAGTGTCCTCACCCCAGCCCTCACCCAAGCTTGGGAGAGGGGCTGGGGGAGAGGGCAAACCAACACCGCACTTCCACAACATTTGAGAATCAGAGTTTATAATTGTCCGCCATCGCCTGTTTTAGGTTGCAGCCCATCTATGGGTTTGCTTTGTTCCTTCGGTCGTGCACTGGGTTGCTCGGACTGATTGCTAGTCAGAGGCGGCCCCACAGTCACAATTACAAACCGATCGGGATGCAATAGATCTTTGGCCACTTGATTGACCTGTGCGGGTGTTACTGCGCGGATTTTGTTCGGAAATTCTCGAATCTCATCCGGCGGTAATCCTTGCACCACGTTACTCAGGGTGGTACCGGCCACATCATCTGGTGAACCTAACTCCACAGTGTAGTTGCTGGCGATCGAACCCTTGGCATTTTCCACTTCAGCAGCAGTCAAACCTTGATCTTTGACTTCCCTCAGTAGTTTGAGGGTGTTGTCGATCGCTCTAGCCGCGTCCTCAGGAGCAGTTTGCATGGTCACTTGGAAGGTGCCTTGCTGTTTCCCAACTGCAAAACCACTAGAAATACCGTAGGTCAGACCCAACCGATCGCGAATTTCAGTACCTAACCGGCTAGAGAGCGTATCGCCGCCGACCACCTGATTCAGAACCAAGGCCGCATAGTAGCTGGGATCTTTTCGATCGATCGCCTTGTTGCCCATAATCGTCACTGATTGGGTTTTGCCCACCAGCGTCGGATTAAACTGCATCGACTTATTGGGTAGCTCTGGTTTGGTATAAGTGAGGGTGCCTGGTTTACCATCATTTTTCCAGCTGCCCAGACTTTTTTCTAACAGCTGAGTGGCTTTCTCTACATCAAAGTTACCCACCAAGGCCAAAATGGCATTTTGGGGTTGATAATTTTGGCGATAGAATTTTTGCAGATCCTCTTTCGTAATGCTCTTCAGGCTTTTAACCGTAGAAAAGTTGGTAAAAGGATGACCTGGAGGATAGATCGCCTGTTGAAATTTACGTCGCGCTACACTAGCCGGATTATCTAACTCCGCTTGGAGACCGGTCAACGCCCGCTGTCGACTATTATTGAATTCCTTATCGGGGAAGGTGGCATTCTGCAACACATCACCCAAGGTAGATAACAGGATCGGCAAATCTTGATCGAGAGCACTACCGCCCAAGCCAGCACCTTCTCGACTAGCGCCAAAAGCCAAGCTGGCACCGCGACTTTCCAGAGCAGTGGCTAAGGCCAAGGCATTTTTGGAGGTAGTGCCATTGATCAGATTGGCTGCTGTTAGCCCGGCCACTCCTTCTTTGCCAGCCATATCGTACTCGGTACCGGCCACAATATTGCCGCCGATCGTTACTGTCGGGCTGCTGGTATCTGGTAATAGTAATACCTGTAAGCCATTCGATAACTTAATAGTTTGAGGCAGAGTTTGGGTGCTGCTCTGTTGATCAGCAATCACCTTCGGCAGATATTTTTGCAGCTCGGTAGGGTCGAGGGGCTTGCCTAAATTAGCAGCGGCATTATGTTCGCTCCCACCAGCCGCAGCCGGTTGACCTTTACTATTGTCGGGTACAAAAAATCCGACTACCCGCTGGCTGGGTTGCAGATATTTGGTAGCGACGCGCTGGACATCAGCTGCTGTGACCTTGGCCACATTGTTTAGATATTTGTCAGTGAACCGGTAGTCTCCGGCGCTGGTTTCATCATTACCCAACTGACTAGCCTGACTATCAATGCTGCGATAACCCAGTAAGTATCCTGCTCTTAATTGCGTTTTAGCTCGATCGATCTCCACTGGACTGGCCGCTTTTTTCTGGATGGTGGCAATTTCTTGCTGGATGATTTGGTCAACCTTGGCCATCAACTTACTGGGGTCAGCCACCGCGCTATATTCATACCAACCGCCATCAGCCAAATTAGCTGCACTAGCACTAACGCCAGTTGCCATGCCAGTTTCTACTAATTTTTGGTAAAGGCGAGAACTGCGCCCCACACTCAAAATATAATTCATGACATCCAAAGCCGGAACATCAGGATGCACGACGTTGGGCAAGGGATACACTGCATTTAATAAAGCATTGCTCCCTGGTTCCCGCAGGGTGATTTTGCGTGATTTAACCACCCGTTTAGCGACCAACGGCTTTTTAACAGTGATTTCTCTGCGGGGTACTTTGCCAAAGATTTCCTGGGCATCTTGGAGTACCTGCTTGGTATCAAAGTCACCCACTAGCACTAATACGGCGTTGTTGGGCGCGTAGTAAGAGTCATAGTAGGAACGGACTTGATCAACCGTAAAATTTTTAATATCGGCTTTGGTGCCACCGACACTCAAACCATAGGGACTATCCGGCAATGCTAACTCCTGAACAGCCTTGCCTAAGCGATAGCTGGCGCTATTTTCATTACCTTGAATCTCTGAGATTACAACGCGCTTTTCTCCTTCCAGGAGTTTGCTATCAATTAAGCCGTTCTGCATGCGATCGGCTTCTAAGACCATCGCGCTTTTCATTTTGTTACGCTCTAAGGTTTCGTGATAAGCCGTTTGGTCATAGCTGGTGAAGGCATTGAAACTACTGCCTAAAGCCCCGAATAACCGACCAAACTGCACTGGTCGCGACTTAGTGCCCTTGAACAACATATGTTCTAGCTGGTGAGCAATGCCATTAACCCCCGGCGCTTCGTTGCGCGAACCAATTTTGTACCAAACTTGCACCGTTACCACTGGGGCATTGTGAACTTCTTTAGTTAAAACAGTTAGTCCATTGTCTAGGACAGTCCGCTGCACGTTTTTGGTTAGTGCCACCGCAGCGGTAGGATTAGCGGCCACTAGGTCAGTGGCGGTGGTTTCATCCACAGTTGTTGGTGCAATGCTCACTGCTTGACTAGCCAGCGTCAGCATCGGTCCAGCAAAAACAGCACAAAGCGTAGCATTGATTAATAGCGCGATCCAGCGATTACGTCGCCCAGCTCCCCAAAGATTCATTATTTGCAGTAGTGATACTTCATTGTTTACATTGTAGATGCTGGTGATATAGCAATCTAGAGTTAGATACTTTGATTAACTTAATCATCGAACCTATCGCGATCTCGCCAGCGATTGATTTCCCGTTGCAGATCTTCAATTTGCCGTTGGAGTTGCTCTGCTGTATTGCCAGGACTAGAATCCTGGGCGACAGTGGTATCAACCGATCGCCTTTGGTAATTACCCTGTCTAATCTGGGCGTAATCTGGTGAAACCAGCCAATCTTGCAAATATTTGACCCGTTCTACGGCAAAAGGATGGCTCATCATGCTGCCACCCACCCCTGTGTACATCAAGACTTTGTACATCTGATTCAGGTTATCTTCATCCAGGCTTTGGTAATCAGCAGCCTGTTGCAAAAACTCGGTTAAGCTGCATTCATTTAGGTATTTGCTACTACCACCAGAGATTTTCATCATGGTACGAAAAACGATATTAACGTCGTCCATGACTAACAGCGCAGCCCTGTCGGATGACAATTCGGCCTTGCGCCGCCATTCATAGAAAGCCAAGACCAAGCCATTACTAATAATATTGCCTACCCCAAAAGTCCATTGACCCAGGCTGGAAATCACACTCATCGCCCAGGTGGCCATCTGAATCAGCAAGGTGTGGCCGCATTTGATATGTCCTAATTCGTGGGCAATCACTGTCCGAATTTCCTGTTCGTCCAGTAGATCAATCAGCCCAGTATTTAAAACAATATAGGGATATTCTTTGCCCAAGGAATACGCATTCACCTGGGGATTTTGACTGATAAATAAAGTCGGCTCTGGTGAAATATCTAAGTCCCGCACACATTCCCGGAAAATGCCGTAGATGGTGGAATACTGACGCGGCCCGGCCTGAATGCTACTACCTTTTAAGGCAATGAGCTGTGGTCGTTCGTAGATGAATTCGACAAATTTACCGGCCACCAAATCGAACCCTGGCACACTGCGCAGCGCACCTTCGGCCTCTCGATCGAGCGGATGTTGAAAAGCTTCACTCGTAATCCCGGGATAAGTAGCCATAGTTTTTCGATCATGCAGTTGTCCGCATCTATTCTAGACTTTCTTCAAGCTGTTCAGCTCGGCAGTGGTGAGTTCGCGCCAAGCTCCTGGGGCTAGATCGGTGAGGTTGATTTGTCCGATCGATACTCTGACGAGTCTCAAGGTGGGAAAACCCACAGCCGCTGTCATCCGCCGTACTTGCCGATTTTTGCCTTCGGTGAGGATCAGTTCTAGCCAGGCAGTGGGGATGGTTTGGCGCGATCGAATTGGCGGTTGACGCGGCGGCAAATCTGGCTCTTGTTCTAACAACCGGACTTGAGCGGGACGGGTGCGGTAGTTTTGGATGGTGATGCCGGTGCGTAATTTACTCAGAGCTTCTTCATCAGGAATATTATCGACTTGTACCCAGTAGGTGCGGGGATGCTGGAATTTGGGATCAGTGAGGCGATGTTGGAGCCGACCATCATCGGTCAGCAGCAATAAGCCTTCACTATCGGCATCGAGCCGACCGACGGCATAGACATCGGGTAAGTCGATATAGTCTTTCAGGGTTGCTTTATCGCCTTCCGGGGTAAATTGACTGAGGACGTTGTAGGGTTTGTGGAAGAGCAGGTAGCGCATTTGGTAATTGTCAATTGTTAGACATTGGACACTAGAGGCAATCGACGAGTACGAATACGTCTTGGCTCAACGGTGATAGCTGCGCTTTGGTCTAAATCATTAGTATTAGGACTTATGCATTGACAGTTTCACGGTATTGGGCTGGGCTTGCCATTGGTCAATGACCTCCTGCTGGGGTTTGTACACGACGGACGGTTCAATTTTTATATCAACATGAGTATCACAAACAAGCTAACTGCCGTTCCAATTAGGCAAATAAACCCCGCAATCCCTGCCAATGGCTGCTGATACCAACCAATCAACCACGACGAAGCTGATTCATTATAGGTAATTAACTGTGCCGCATCCAGACAAGTCAAGCCCCACACCCAGCCAGCATGAAGTCCGATCGCCAATCCCAAACCACCGTGATCAGTAATTCTGGCCAGAGTTAAAACCCCACCCATCAAAATCAAACCGGGAATCTGGGGCAGAGTTTGCTGTCGTTCCCACACCAGATGCAAAGCCGCAAAAATGAGACTAGCCAATAAACCCGCCACCCAAACACCATAATCGGTGGCCAACTCCGTCTGCAAACAGCCCCGAAAAATTAATTCCTCCGTCACCCCAATCCACAGCGCTAATAACAAAATGGGCAGACTATTGATCAATAATTGGCGGTGATTCTCCGAGTGCCAGACCAGCCAGCCCTGACTCCATTCCCAGCCAAAGACGATCGATAAACTCGCGATCGATATCCCTAAACCCAACAACACTGAACCAGCCGTCGCATTATTCCAGAACAACCCATAATAATCCCAGCCCTTATCTTGCGCTGATAGCAACCCCCACATGATCAAGGGTGATATCAAATACAGTGACCCCAACAATGGCAATTTTTGCGCCGCCGCCAAAGGCTGAAAAGGTCGCCATTGCAATTGGAGAGCGATCGGAACAGCCACAGGCAACCATAAAACAATCCAAGTAATCACCAAAATTAGTAATCGCAGCCAGCTATGATTTGGGGCGATCGCTTGCATCCACCAGCCAATTATTTCTGACATCATACAATCTTGGTTTTTCCTGCCCAGTATAACGATCAATGCAGTCCCACCAAAACTCTCGATCGGCTACTCTTAGTTCTACTTCTTTTCTGGCATGGCCGAAGAATGATGACTGGCAATCAGCCATTGTTGACCATTCCAGTTGTAAGTATAGGTGTAGCGGGCTTCAACTTGTTCTCCGGTAGCAGCAAAAGTGAAAGTATAGAGTCCCACATCCGTCGCTGTGTTGCAGCCAATATGGATTGTTCTGGAATCGATTTTACCCACCGGCTTTTTCTTCAGAAAATGAGTGAAATATTCCTGCTTATCGACTGAAGATAGTCGCGGTTTATTCGACAATGTTGGCAGCAAAACGGAGCGACTGGCATAATTAGCGACAACTTGGCCGGGGTTCCCCGTTTGCAAGGAACGATTCCACCGATCGAACAATGCCGAAATCTCTTGTTCACTGGTTTTTTTACAGGATTGCTGGCGTGTTTCTGTTGCGGACGATGCCGAGGTGACAAGAATTGCCATCAAAGCTGTTGATAAAACAAAAATATTTTTCAAAATTATTTTCTCCTAAGACTATTCAAGTAATAATAGTAATAATATCGTCTCAATCAGTTAAAATATAGCCTAAATCAGATTAAATGTAAAATAGCAGTATTTCTTAACCTATACATAAACAAAGACCTGGAGCTGCACTTAATTCCTAAAAAAAATCTCCCCAAATTTGTTGGAGAGATTAGTCTTTAATTGATATTAATATTATGTTTGACTCTATTGAACGAGCTTGACGTTGCTAGCCAGTCTAAAAAATTGCAAGACTTGAATTGTCATCCAAGTAATATCAATTTCCCACCATTCCATACCGTGTCGCGCCGAATATTGGTAAGCATGATGATTGTTATGCCAACCTTCGCCGTAAGTAGTAATGGCTACCCACCAACAATTAGTGGAATGATCATCAGTATCATGAGTGCGATAACCAAACTTGTGGGTGGCACTGTTTACCAACCAAGTGCAGTGATAAACAAATACTAACCGGACAAAAATACCCCAGAAAAAGATTGATGGGCCAGCTAGGAAATAAAGCAAGACTCCTAATACAATCTGAATCGGTAAAAAATATTTATCTAAAAATTGGTAAAAGCGATCGTTAGCAATATCTTTAGTGAATTTATCTACTTCTTTCTCAGCAGGGACTTCATGGAACATCCACTGCATATGGCTCCACCAAAAGCCCTTCTTAGAATCGTGATGGTCGTTGTCCTTATCAGAATGCAAATGATGGTGACGGTGCATTCCTACCCACCAAATAATACCGCCTTGCATGGCCAAAGTGCCACAGAATGCCAACAGATACTCTAGCCATTTAGGTGTTTGAAAGCTGCGGTGCGAAAGCATTCGATGCCAGCACAGAGTAATACCTAAGCCACCGCTAATCCAGTGGAGTAAAACAGCTACGCCAACTCCCTCCCAACTAAAAAACTGAGGCAAAAAGGCTACGATCGCCCCCAGATGAATAATAGCCATGAAAACGATCACACCCCAGTCCAGGGGCAGTTTGTTCGATGCCGCAACAGTCATTCAATAACCCTATGTATATTGTTGTTTATGCTCAAGATGCCCTATCTACGTCAAAATTAGATCTGTACACCGTCTTCTAGCACCACTGCATGAATAAAGCTGCACTAATCCAAGAGGCAGAAAAAGCCCTGATACAAATTTTTGTTGGTATTGATGGACAAGTCAAGGAAAATCTGAATCGAGTTTTACAAAGTTTCCGCGATCATCGGGTCGGAACGCATCATTTCAGCAGTGTAAGTGGCTATGGGCATGACGATCTGGGTCGGGAGACTTTGGATAAAGTTTTTGCCGAATTAATGGGAGCAGAGGCGGCGGTGGTGCGAGTGCAATTTGTCTCCGGTACCCATGCGATCGCCTGTGCTCTTTATGGCGTGTTAAGGCCGGGGGATGAAATGCTGGCGGTGGTCGGTGCTCCCTACGACACCCTAGAGGAAGTAATTGGGGTACGGGGCAGCGGCCAGGGTTCTTTACGAGAATTGGGTGTCAGCTATCGAGAACTGCCCTTAACAGCTGAGCAACAAGTGGATTGGGTCGCTTTGGCTCAGGCGGTACGACCAGAGACGAAGCTAGTGCATATTCAACGTTCCTGCGGCTATGCTTGGCGGGCTTCGCTGTCGATCGCCGAAATTGGCCGCATCATTAGCATCGTCAAACAGCATAACCCTGACACTATTTGCTTTGTGGACAACTGCTATGGCGAATTCATCGAAAACTGCGAACCGCCAGCAGTGGGAGCGGATCTGATTGCCGGATCCCTGATCAAAAATCCGGGGGGAACGATCGTCACCAGTGGCGGCTATGTGGCTGGTCGAGCCGATTTAGTAGAGGCGGCAGCCTGTCGGTTGACGGCTCCGGGAATTGGCAGTGCTGGCGGTGCTACTTTTGAGCAAAACAGACTGTTGTTTCAAGGATTATTTTTAGCACCGCAAATGGTCGGGGAAGCCAAAAAGGGCAATCATCTGACTGCTTATGTATTCGACAAACTTGGCTATCCGGTGAATCCCGCGCCCTTTGCTCCCCGACGGGATGTGATTCAGGCCATTAAGTTTGGTTCCCCCGATAAATTAACTGCTTTCTGTCGATCGATCCAAAAATTTTCTCCGATCGGCTCCTATCTCGACCCCATCCCCGCTGCTCAGCCCGGCTATGAAGATCAACTGATCATGGCGGGCGGGACTTTTATTGATGGCAGCACTTCCGAATTTTCAGCAGATGGGCCACTGCGGGAGCCGTACATTGCCTTTTGTCAGGGTGGTACTCACTGGACGCACGTAGCGATCGCTCTAGAAGAAGCTCTTAATACAATCGGCCACCATGAAACTTAAATCTCAACCAACCAAATTTCAAAATATCCACAACTAACATTTGTATTATTTATTTGTAGAATTTGGCAATTTTATCAGTGAGCCTGATGATCAAGCTGAATTACGCAATTTGTTGTAGATGACTTGGCTTAAATATCTTGGGAGCAAGTAATCTTATAACCAATCCATTATATAAAAATAATTAGATAATTCCTCCGAAAATTTTTACAGATATACCAATATTGATTATTCTCACTAGCTAACGCTTCAAAAAGATTCCAAATCAATTATTCTTCACGGCTATATCAGAAATGACTATCATCCAATCCCCTTCTACACAAAGCTCTTTGCGGGGACAGCGTCTAAGCCAAAAGCTCACAGTTATTATTTGTCTGATCTTTGTGGTCGGTATGATTATTAGTGGCATTTTTATTACATTTATGGTTAATCAAAAAGCCCAGCAAGAGGTCAGCACAAAAGCAACGATTCTCATGGAAACCATGAACTCAGTGCGAGATTATACTAGCAAAAATATTGCCCCTAAACTAAATAATCTTTCCACCACAGAATTCCTTCCGGAAGTTGTCCCAGCTTTTTCAGCTCATGTTGTTTTTGAAAACTTACGCAAAAATCCTAAATACCGAGAGTTTGTTTACCGAGAAACAGCTCTAAATCCTACTAATATCAATGACAAAGCTGATTTCTTTGAGGCTGGAATTATTGAACAGTTCCGCCAAGATTCTAAGCTCAAAGAAAAAACTGGATTTCTCAGTAATACGCCTCGAATAAACAATAACGTTTTTTATATTGCTCGACCCTTAGCAGTTAATCAACGAAGTTGTTTGGAATGTCATAGTACGCCATCCCGAGCACCAAAGAAAATGCTGAACAAGTATGGTGATCAAAATGGTTTCAACTGGCATCTCAATGAAATCATTGGTGCTCAAATAGTATTTATACCGGCAGAAAGAGTATTGGTTAATGCTCAACAACTGTTTGTGCCGATCGCCTTAGTCACACTTATTATTTTTGGAGTCGCCATTACTATCCTACATCGTTGGTTACAACAACAAATTATCCAACCTATCACCAAAATAGCTTACATAGTGGAATCCATTAGCATCGGATATATTGACCAGAAACTGGATAGTCAGCGTCAAGATGAAATTGGAATACTATCTCGATCGATCAATCGCATGGTGATCAGTTTGCAAATGGCAATTGCCAGAATTAATAACCCAAAAAAATAATTATAAATTTTCTCGATTCCAAGCCAACATCACATTAGTTTTGAACTCAGCAGCTAGTTTAGAATCTGGTATTTGAGCCTCAATTCTATCCAAAAAATCGCTAGGTATTACTAATTCTAGATCAGAAGCTAATTCATCTATAATCAATATGGCCATTGGTCCAATACAATTAGTTAATTCTTGACAACAACATTCGATAAAAATTTGTCTATCAATCTCAGAAATTGATTCATTGGCAATTTTTGTTCCAACTTTGATCTCTTTCCAAACAGTAACTGATGTGGGGCTTTCTACTAATAGAAAGTTGTATCCTCTCCGTTCTTCTCGCTCACAAAAGCTAAGTCCAATAGCTCTATTTCTTAAGGAAAAAGATGGACCCCGACTGAAATGTCTGCCCTGAAATACTATGGTTGACTGTGTCTCCACAAAAATGCCCATCGCCTCTAATTTAGCCGATGTCAATTCCTGCATATTAGTTTTCTTGATTTCACTTAATCTAAGTGAGGTAATCATATTGAGAGCCAAGAATATTAAGGGGTATTCTTCATATTTTACAAACTACTCCAGAGCCAACTAAGTTGTCAAACATGATCTCAGTAAAATAAATATTTCAGCTAAATGGCTTTCTGTAAATCACTCAAACAACTTGAAATGCTTTTCATTCTCATAACTATGCATTAGGTTTTCTTGTCATTTTTTTTAGATAACAGAGTGAAAAAATCTGTTCTATTCCCTACATATTTAGATCTATGATTATTTTTGATTCGAATTACACTAGCTTAATATTTATAAAATTTTTGCAATAGTAATTTACTGGACAGTCTAATAAACGTTTATGATAATTCTTGAATCTTGGCACGCACCTTTTTCATATCTTGCCAGGTCAACCATTTGGGCGCGCCCTCTTCCTTAGAAGAATTCCGCAGCAAATAAGCCGGATGAAAAATAGGCATACACAAACGACCTTCCCACTCGATCCACTCACCGCGCACCTTGGTAATAGCGGCTTTATTACCTGTCACTGCTTTCAGCGCCGTCGCTCCCGTCAATAAAATTACTTTAGGATTAACCAACCGAATTTGCTCTAGCAAGTAAGGCTTACAGGCCGCAATCTCTTCTGGCGTTGGTACCCGGTTTTCTGGAGGTCGGCAGCGTACCACATTGCCAATATAAACCTCTCGATCGACTGAAAAATCCACAGCAGCTAATATTCTCTCCAGTAGCTGGCCAGATCTACCCACAAACGGCAGACCTTGCTCATCTTCATTCTGGCCAGGACCTTCACCCACAATCATAATTGGTGCTGGGACTGCACCCCTCCCAACCACGGCATGGAGACGAGTGTCTCCTAATTTACAGCGGTGGCAATTTGCACAGTGGGCGGATAGTTGGGTTAGATCCTGATAGGTGCCAGCCGGGATGGGGATAGCAGCGCTGGTCGGAATCTGATCAAAACTTACTGCGGGATTGATTTCCGGCTCAGGTGTGGTGGCTGCTGGCGGACTAGTCCCTGCACCTAAAGACTGGAAAAGGCTGAGTTGTTCGTCGCTGGACATAAGACAAAGAGGGCAAAGTTGCAATATATGGTAGCAGAGAAGCCGGAAAGATGTGGACTACTGTTGTGGCAATTCCTCGACCCGAGAATCTTGCACCAGTACTTTGTCTACTCGGTTGCCATCCATATCCATGACCTCAAACTGGAGCTGTTCCCAATCAAAGTGATCGGTCTCTTGGGGGATTTTGCCGAGTTGCATAATGATAAATCCACCCAGGGTGTTATAACTGCCCCGTTGTTCGATCGATTCCTCCTCTAGCTCAAATAGTTCTAAAAATTCATCGATCGGCAGCATCCCATCTAGTAGCCAAGAGCCATCCTCGCGCTGAACCGCTTGGGGCGGCTCGGGCTGCTCCACATCTTGAATATTGCCCACAATTTCTTCTAGCAAGTCGTTGAGCGTGACTAAACCCTGAATCACCCCGTATTCATCTACCACCATGCCAATGTGGGTGCCGGTTTCTTTGAATTGTTCTAGTACCTTCAGTCCTTTGGTACTTTCGGGCACTAGCAAAGGTTGAATCAGCGATAGGGTCAGATTAATCGACTGACCAACCAGCGACTGACTCAAAATATCCGCCACATGAATCACGCCAACCACATTATCTAAAACTTCTTTGCAAATGGGAAACCGGGAATATTGACTGGTCACAATTTTGTCGCGGTTAATTGGCCAAGGATCTTCGATATCTAGCCAGACAATATCCGGGCGGGGGGTCATCATGGCTCCCACCCGTCGATCGCCTAAGTTCATGACTCGTTCCATCATGTCTTGCTCGGCTTCCTCAAACATCCCGGCTTCGGTACCCTGGCCAATCATCACCCGAATTTCTTCTTCCGTAACTTCTGGGTCAGTAGAAGGTCTAATTCCTAAAAGTTTGACAATAAAATTAGTAGAAATACTCAAGACATGGCTAACGGGGCTACCCAACCATCCTAGTAAATTGAGCGGCTTGGCCACCAACACTGATAATCGCTCGGGACTGTTTAAGGCCAATTGTTTGGGGACTAACTCACCAATTACAATGGTCAGAAAAGTGACAATCGCGATCGCTACAGTCGAGGCAATGGCTTCCGCGTATTGGTGGAGAGCCGGGACTGACCCTAACAAGGGGTTTAATAGTCTGCCGATCGCGCTCTCACCCCGGGCACCCGATAAAATCACCATTAAGGTAATTCCTACTTGGACTGTAGGTAAAAAGCTACTGGGATTATTGGCTAGCTCCAGGGCGATCCGGGCTTTCTTGTTGCCTTGGTTAACTAAGTGTTGCAGCCTTACCTTGCGGGCCGAAATAATGGCCATTTCTGACATTACAAACAAGCCATTGATAAATATCAGCACTAAGACTATTGATAACTCGCCAACAGGAGACATAGGAATGGTAAATGAAAAGATAGTAACTGTTCGGGTTTTCTTTCTATCAGGTTGCTGTCCGAACAAGCTGACCCCATCATAAGCGGAAAAGAAGTCGAAGTTTTGGCCGGAACCACCTGGTTTCAACTACTATAGTAGCGAACAGCGCTGCCACTCTTGGGATATGTCTTTTTCTGCTCTCATTCGCACTCTCACCTCATCCCAGCTTACTCATGAACTTGTGGGAAAGCTTCAGCAGCATAGGTATCTGCACCTGACGGGGGCGGCACGGCTGCCCCGGGGCTTGGTGGCCTCGGCGCTGGCGCAGTTGCCGCAGCAACATTTGTGGGTAATTACTTCGACCATCGAGGAAGCCAGTCGCTGGACGGCTCAGTTGGAAGCGATGAATTGGTCGCAGGTTTATTTCTATCCGGTAGCCGAGTCGGCAGATTTAGCACATCCTGAAGCCGAGACGGTTTGGGGTCAGATGCAAACTCTGACGGCCTTGAGTACTGCTGATCAGCCGGTGGCGATCGTTTCTACCGCTCGGGCACTCGCCCCCCATCTACCAGCTCCTCACCAGTTTCAAAATACGGCTTTAGAACTGCGCCTCAAGAACGAATTTGAGGTGGAAACCATCAGCGCTCAATTGGCGACAATGGGCTATGAGCGGGTTTCTTTGGTGGAAACCGAAGGTCAGTGGAGTCGGCGTGGCGACATTATTGATATTTTTCCGGTGGCAGCAGAGTTGCCAGTGCGCTTGGAGTGGTTTGGCGATGAGTTAGAAAAAATGCGGGAATTTGATCCGGCTAGCCAGCGCTCGTTGGATACGATCAATCACTTACTCCTAACTCCCACTGGCTGGGGTGCTTTTGAGTCTACTGAACTAAGTTGTAGTCTGGCCGATTATTTGCCAGCGAATACCTTAATGACCGTGGATGATTTAGATCGTTGTCTGGCGCACAGTGCGACCTATCAATTTCCTTTAGAGGGATCGATCGAATCTCTCCGCGAACGTTTTTTATATCTACAGCTGAGCGAAATTGCCGTAGAGGGCGAAGGTCTCAATTTATCCAGTCGGCCAGTTGCGGCCTTGCCCCACCAGTTTGCCAAGTTAGCCGATATCCTGCGCCAACATCAGCAGCAGTATTCTACTTGGATTGTATCGGCGCAACCTTCTCGGTCAGCCTCTTTGCTGCAAGAGCACGACTGCTTGACCCAATTTGTGCCCAATCCTCGCGATTTTGGCGCGACAGATAAACTACAAACCCAACATGTTACGGTGGCTGTCAAATACTCGGGAATGGCCGAGCTAGAAGGTTTTCTGTTGCCGACATTCCGTGTATTGCTATTGACCGATCGGGAGTTTTTTGGTCAGCAGTCTTTGGTGAGCTATAACTATGTTCGCAAACGGCGACAGGCCGCCTCCAAAAAAGTTGACCCTAACAAGATGCAAGCTGGAGACTTTGTGATTCATCGCCACTACGGTTTGGGACGTTTTATGGGTTTGGAGAATGTATCGATCGACAATGATAGCCGCGATTATTTAACTATTAAGTATGCCGATGGCATTTTGCGGGTAGCTGCCGATCAACTAGGTGTGCTGTCCCGGTTTCGGCATACCGATCAGAAGTTGCCAGAATTAAACAAAATGTCTGGTCAAGCTTGGGCTAAAACTAAGGCCAAGGTGCAAAAGTCGATCAAAAAGCTAGCTTTTGATTTGCTGAAACTTTATGCCGAACGATCGGATAGTCAGGGTTTTGCTTATCCGATCGATTCCCCCTGGCAGCAAGAATTAGAAGACTCTTTTCGCTATCAACCTACTCCCGATCAACTGAAGGCTGTACAAGATGTTAAGCATGATATGGAAAGCGATCGACCAATGGATCGGCTGATTTGTGGCGATGTCGGGTTTGGTAAAACCGAGGTGGCAATTCGAGCAATTTTCAAGGCGGTCACTACTGCTCAAAAACAAGTAATTTTGTTAGCACCCACCACTATCCTGACCCAGCAGCACTATCATACGCTGAAAGAAAGATTTGCCCCCTATCCAGTGAATGTGGGGCTGCTCAACCGTTTTCGCACCGCTGAAGAACGCAAGGATATTTTAAAGCGACTCGCTACCGGCGAGCTAGATGTCGTGGTCGGGACGCATCAAGTATTGAGCAAAGATGTCAAACCCCGCAATTTAGGACTGTTAGTAGTCGATGAAGAGCAGCGATTTGGAGTGAATCAAAAGGAAAAAATCAAGACCATTAAAAGCCAGGTCGATGTCTTAACCCTCTCCGCCACCCCCATTCCCCGCACCCTTTATATGTCACTATCTGGTGTGCGAGAAATGAGTTTGATCACCACCCCGCCACCTTCGCGCCGTCCCATTCAAACCCATTTGTCACCCTATCAAACCGAGGCGATCGGTACTGCCATTCGGCAAGAGCTAGAACGGGGTGGCCAGGTCTTTTATGTAGTGCCTAAGGTTATGGGCATTGAAGATACTGCCGATAAATTACGAGAATTAGTGCCCAGCTGCCGAATTGCGATCGCCCACGGCCAGATGGATGAATCGCAGCTAGAAGCAACGATGCTGGCTTTTAGTTCCGGCGAGGCCGATCTATTGCTTTGTACCACGATTGTGGAGTCAGGCTTGGATATTCCCCGAGTAAACACGATCTTGATTGAAGATGCTCAACGTTTTGGATTGTCGCAGTTGTATCAATTGCGTGGTCGAGTCGGACGGGCAGGGATTCAAGCCCACGCTTGGTTATTTTATCCCAAGGAACAAAGCCTCACCGATCAGGCGCGACAACGGCTGCGGGCGATTCAAGAATTTGCCCAGTTGGGTTCGGGCTATCAGTTAGCTACCAGAGATATGGAAATTCGGGGGGTGGGGAATTTGTTGGGTGCGGAGCAGTCTGGTCAGATGGAAGTGATTGGTTTTGACCTGTATATGGAGATGTTACAGACAGCGATTCAAGAAATTCGCGGTCAGGAAATTCCGCAGGTGGATGATACCCAGATTGACTTGGCAGTGACCGCACTGATTCCGGCGGACTACATCCCGGACTTAGATCAAAAAATCAGTGCCTATCGATCGGTGGCGGCGGCTAGTAGTCATACTGAGTTAGTGGGGATTGCGGCGGAGTGGATCGATCGATATGGCGAGATTCCTAAGGCAGCGCAGCAGTTGTTCCGGATTATGGAGCTGAAGCAGATTGCTAAACAATTGGGCTTTAGTCGGATTAAGCCAGATGGCAAGCAGCATGTGGTATTGGAAACGCCGATGGCGGAGCCAGCTTGGAATTTGCTGGCCAGTAATTTACCCGATAATATGAAGGCGCGGTTTGTGTATGGGCCAGGGAAAGTGACGGTACGCGGGCTAGGGGTGTTTCGGGCGACGGAGCAGGTGGAATCGTTGATTGGGACGTTGAGTAAGTTGCAGGCTGGTTGGACTGGAGTTGGATAATTGAAGTACTGATCTTGACTATTTAGAGCCAGAAACCACTCTCGGCTTCTTTTTAGGCTGACGATGAGGCTGAGAGAAACCACCGAAAATGTTAGCACCACCAACAATCAAAGCAACTAATTTATGACGAACAACCGATAGCCCTTGCCAGATGGGATCCATAACTTGCAACCATAGCGATGGCCGTTGCCATTGCTGCGCCGCCGCCACCACCAAATGTGTATGAGTCAAATTCACCCCCGGAAAACGGCTCAAAGTTTCAATATGCAGCCGTTGGCGAATCGCTAGGCCAATTATTTGCAGTGACTCTGCCGCATCTGGACCTACGATCGTTGCTCCCACAATTTGACCATTGCGGCGCACCACCATCTTGATAAAGCCCACATTAGTCTCAGCCATCATCGCTTTTGGATTATCCAGGTAATCTGCCTGCAACACTACAAAACGCTGCTGAAAACGGCGTTGGGCAGACTCGACTGTCAGACCAACCCGGGCCAACTGCGGATCACTAAAAACCACCCAAGGAATATGGAAGTATTTAGTTGATTGGGGCTGCGAGGTGAGGGCATTTCGTACCGCTAATTTAGCTTCATATTCTGCCAAATGTTCGTTGTAATATCCACCCAAAACCTTGCCACAAACACTACCACAGGCCAGAATATGCTTATTACTGGTCTCCAGTTGTTTATTGACTAAAATTCCTTGGTCATCGTATTCTACACCCACATTTTTTAAACCAAAGTCTTCTACTAGCGGTCGGTCAGGGGCAGCTAAAAAGATTTCGTCAACATAGATGTTTTGGTTATTCACTACCAAATATTTGGCACCTTCTTGAATTCCCACTTTAGTCACAATCACCTGCGTGACCAAAATAACCCCCGCCGCTTCCAATTGGGCTTGAATGATCGCTACTGCTTCTGGATCTTCCTCTGGTAAAACCTGCTCGGATTCCACTAACAAGGTTACTCGACAACCTAGCCGACATAAGGTTTGGGCTAATTCTACGCCGATCGCTTCTGTGCCCACAATTGCCCAGCGGCGCGGAATTTTTTCGTTCTTGGCCACCGTGGATAAAGTTTCCATGGTCAAATAACCAGTTTGGCTCAACCCTGGAATATTAAAAATCTGTGGTTGACTACCCATCGCGAGTAGATATTTCTGAGCTGTCAAACGGCGCTGACCGATATGAAAGGCTAGTTGAGACTTCTTCTGATTAAATTCACCACTACCATTAATAATATCTACACCCCGAGCTGCCAATAAAACTGGTGCCACCCGATGGGCGAAGTGGCCAACGGTGGCTTGAGCATATTGCCACGGATAATGGGCATCCCAAGCAGAAGACTGCTGTAAGCTGGCTTGCTGGAGAGCATGAGGATAAAGATATGCGTAGCAGCTGGTCGCACTATAGGGTAGAACTAAGGCCACCCGCGCCGATAATTCCACCGCTGTGGCAGCGGCCACCTGTGCCGCTGGGGTGTTACCAACAATAACCAGATCGTAATCTACAGGCAAAGTGAAATAGTGGGTAAATGACTAGAATCCAGCAGTTTCGCTGCAAAGACTGGCTTACTGCAAACAATTTTCCAAATCTTAACCTAAGCTAGTGTCTTCTGCGGCATGTTTGGGTTTCGATACGTTAAAATTGGGTCTAATATTGGGAGTAGAGTAGGCATTGAATATCAATAAACTATGGAGTGGATCGGTTTTAGGCATCGTGGCGATCTGGATCGTTGCTATTGCGCTGTTGTCGGTGCAGAATGCCACCTTGGTATCGCTTAAATTCTTGTTCTGGCAGACTGTGCCCTTACCGGCTGGTTTGTTATTGGCGATCGCTCTCGGTAGTGGCCTGTTATTGGGTGGAGCTATACCTAGTTGGCAACGTCGGCGGCGCTAAAAAAGTCCTCCCGATCGGGAGGACTTTTTTTCATCAACTTAAACTTTCTTGAGCCAGCTGAACATCGCACGTAAATCTTTGCCAACGACTTCGATCGGATGCTCGGCTTCTTGGCGGCGCATGGCTGTAAAGCCGGGGTTACCCGCCTGTTTTTCGAGAACGAATTCCCGGGCAAACTGACCTGACTGAATCTCTTGTAAGACTTTTTTCATCTCCGCCTTTGTTTCCGCAGTAATGATCCGCGGACCACGGGTATAGTCTCCGTACTCTGCGGTGTTAGAAATACTGTCACGCATAGTAGACAAGCCGCCTTCTACTACCAAGTCCACAATCAGTTTTACTTCGTGCATACACTCAAAATAAGCTAGTTCTGGTTGATAACCAGCCTCGACTAAGGTTTCAAAACCAGCTTTGATCAGGGCACTCAAGCCACCACACAATACGGCTTGTTCACCAAATAGATCAGTTTCAGTTTCTTCCCGGAAGGTGGTTTCCAAGACTCCAGCTCTAGTGCCGCCGATTCCTTTGGCATAGGCCATTGCTCGATCGCGTGCTTGACCAGTGGCATCTTGATAAACGGCAATCAATGCTGGCACCCCTTGGCCTTGCTGATAGGTACGCCTTACCAAATGACCAGGACCTTTCGGCGCAATCATGACCACGTCGACATCTGCCGGGGGTACAATCTGACCAAAATGAATATTAAAGCCGTGGGCAAAGGCCAAGACCTTACCAGCTTTGAGATGGGGTTTGATTTCTGACTCATAGATAGATCTTTGCACCTCGTCTGGGAGCAAAATCATAATAAAGTCGGCAGCTTGGGAGGCATCGGCGACACTCTTGACGCTTAAACCTTCAGCCTCCGCCTTGACTGCCGATTTACTGCCGGGATATAGACCAATGACCACGTTTACCCCACTATCTTTGAGGTTAAGAGCATGGGCATGACCTTGGGAACCATAGCCAATAATGGCTACAGTCTTACCTTTCAGTAAATCTAAATTAGCATCAGCATCATAGTACATCCGTGCCACAATTATTTCTCCTATAGCTTTTGTCTGGGAACCAGCTGCTTATTTTAGCATTCTCCGGGATTCGATCGATCTCACTAATCAAGAGCTTTTCAGCTATGGTTCAGAATCTTGATCGATCGCCGGATCAGTGGACTGCTCAGCCGCCGGAAATTCTTGCCTAATTTCAATCCAAGGATGCGGGAGATTAGCTAGCAGGGATGGTTCTGTTGGCTCTAATCCTGATTTCAGTGGAGGTTGTTGCTGATTTTTGACTGATGGAGAGAGCTGTTGATCAAAATTAGTGAGTTGCTGCCGGAGAGTAATATTTTGCCAAGCAAACCAACCCAGTAATAAAACACCCGCAGTTTGACCGACCAAGAGACCACCAGTCAGCTGATTTGCTTCTACCCATAAGACCAAAGCGTACAGCAAACCAACCCCGCTCCAGAGCAAGTCTTGTTTGCGGTAAATTTCTGGGAAGAAGAAGGACGCAAAGTACATGCCAACACTACCAGTACCAACTAGAACAGATAGAAAATAGGCTAACATTGTTCAAGCAATTTTAAGATTACGTACCTAGATATTATTAATGCCACCAAAGCCAAACAGATTATCAACAACTGTTAGCGCTTTAGTGGCAATACTATTCAAGTCAAACTATTGATTCTGACTATGGTTTCTTAGGAGCTTCACTGGGCTTAGTGCCATCAAGAGATTTTGGAGATTCACCAGGCTTAGCACCAGGGGCTTTATCACCAGGCTTACCCATAGCACCAGGGGCTTTATCACCAGGCTTACCCATAGCATCAGGAGCTTTATCGCCAGGCTTGCCCATAGCATCAGGAGCTTTATCGCCGGGCTTGCCCATAGCATCAGGAGCTTTATCGCCGGGCTTAGGAGCTTCAGCACCACCAGCAGCAGGAGCACCAGGCTCAGGTGGCTTAGCATCAGGAGCTTTATCGCCAGGCTTAGGAGCGTCAACAGCGCCAGGAGCAGTTCCAGCAGGAGGAGTTGTAGTAGTATCACCACAAGCAACTAGACCAGTGCCTAAAGACAGACTTGCAACTACTAACAATGCTTTCCAGTTTAAGTTCATCATAATTATTAATATCCTCACACGTAGATTTGAGCCATGTACTGGCCGTTGGAAGAATTGTAACATTGTTTGAATGATATTGTTGAGGTCGGTAAACACTAATCCCCAATTTTTATTTGTGCGTTTTTCACCTCTATCCAATTTGGATTTGGCTACCGATGTTTTGGCGATCGCGACCCAAATTGCTTGGGAATCTACTGATTTACTAAGGGCTTTTTATCGCGGTAACGACTTGCAGGTAATGGATAAGGCCGGAGAGCCAGTCACTAATGCTGACCTAGCTGTCAACCAACATATTCTTGATCGACTAAGTCCAATTTTTGGGAATAGTTGCGGTTATTTGACCGAAGAAAATTATCAATATCAACAAGCGGCTTTAACAGAATCTTGGGTCTGGATTATTGATCCGATCGATGGCACCAAAGAATTTGTCAATAAAACTGGCGAATACGCTGTCCATATTGCTCTGGTCTATCAACAGCGACCCGTGTTAGCGGTGATTGCTTTACCCGAAGTTGAAAAAGTGTATCAAGCGGTACAAAATTGTGGTGCTTATGTAGTCGATCGCAGCGGCCTGCGCCAAAAATTACAAGTCGATCAACAGACGCCACTCACCGATCTAACAGTAATTGCTAGTCGCAGCCATCGTTCTGCCGCCCTCGAAAAAATATTGAAGGGGTTGCCCTGTCAGCAGCAAGTTCAAATTGGTAGCGTCGGTGGCAAAATAGCTGCCATTATTGAACATCGGGCGGATGTCTATATTTCTCAATCAGCCACTTCCGCTCCCAAAGACTGGGACTTAGCCGCTCCCGAACTCATTTTGACTGAAGCTGGCGGCCAGTTTACCCATGCCCACGGCCAAGAACTGCGCTACAACCAAGCCGATGTCAGCCAGTGGGGATGCTTGGTAGCCAGTAGCGGTCAGTGGCATCAACAAATCTGCGCATCTTGCTTAACTGCAACTGCTGAAATCTAGTTCATCATGAACATTTATGAACATTTAGCCCCCGCCCTCTGGTAGACTGATGTCGAAATTAATATAAGTATGGAGTATATATAAAATTGGATAATTCACTAGGCTTAGAAATTATTGAGGTTGTTGAGCAAGCCGCCATTGCCTCCGCTCGATTAATGGGTAAAGGTGATAAGGATGAAGCCGATCGCGTAGCGGTAGAAGCCATGCGGGAACGCATGAACAAGATTTATATGCGTGGCCGCATCGTAATTGGGGAAGGCGAACGCGATAATGCACCGATGCTATATATCGGCGAAGAAGTTGGGATTTGCTCTCAGCCTAATGGCAAAGATCTTTGTAACCCTGAAGAACTAGTTGAAATCGACATTGCTGTTGACCCCTGCGAAGGTACCAACCTTTGTGCTTATGGTCAACCTGGTTCGATGGCTGTTTTGGCAATTTCCGAAAAAGGCGGCTTGTTTGCAGCTCCCGATTTTTACATGAAGAAGTTGGCTGCACCACCTGCAGCTAAAGGCAAAGTAGACATCAACAAGTCTGCTACTGAAAACCTGAAAATTTTGTCAGAGTGTTTGGATAGAGCGATCGATGAGCTAGTAGTAGTCGTCATGAAGCGCGAACGTCACAACGATCTGATTGCCGAAATCCGCGCCGCTGGTGCTCGGGTAGCTTTGATTAGTGACGGTGACGTAGGTGCCGCCATTAATTGCGGCTTTGCTGGTACCAACATCCATGCTTTGATGGGTATTGGCGCAGCTCCTGAAGGTGTAATTTCCGCAGCAGCTCTACGTTGTATGGATGCTCACTTCCAAGGTCAATTAATCTACGATCCAGCAGTTGTGAAAACTGGCTTGATCGGCGAAAGCAAAGAAAAGAACATCGAGCGCTTGCTCTCAATGAATATCACTGACCCTGACAAGGTTTATACTGCTCAAGAATTAGCTTGTGGCGAACATGTCTTGTTTGCTGGTTGTGGTATCACTTCTGGCAACTTGATGAACGGTGTTCGTTTCTTCAAGGGTGGTGCCAGAACTGAGTCATTGGTCATCTCCAGCCAATCCAAGACTGCTCGTTTTGTGGATACTGTCCACATGACTGGTAATCCTAAGTCAGTTCAAGTTCGTTAGAATTTAGCTCCCTTCGCCTCCTTGCGGTTTATAGTTAAACAGCAGGGAGGCATTGTTTTGGGAAACTTTTATTCGTTAAGTATTTTTAAGAAGTGCGCGGGGCGGTTTACAAGCACAACTGATTCCTCAGAAAATGTAATCCGTTTATAAAAAGATGATTGAGGCTGGACTGCTGGCCGTTTTTTTAATTATTAATACATTAAATTTCTAGGATACGGAGCACTATGAATATTGTTGTGATCGGCTTGAGCCACAAAACCGCGCCAGTCGAAGTGCGGGAGAAGCTGAGTATCCCAGAACCGCAGCTCGAAGCCGCCATGAAGTCTTTGCAAAATTGTGCTCATATTGCTGAAGTGGCGATCCTCAGCACCTGTAACCGTCTAGAGATATATGTAGTAGTCACTGAAACAGAATTAGGTATTCGCGAAGTCAACCAATTCCTAAGCGATTATGGTCAACTATCGATCGCTGATCTGCGCCATCATTTATTTGTACTGCTCCAAGAAGATGCGGTGATGCATCTGCTGCGGGTGGCTTCTGGCCTGGATAGTTTGGTTTTGGGCGAAGGCCAGATTTTGGCTCAGGTGAAAACTACCCACAAACTGGGTCAGCAATATTTGGGCATTGGCTCGATCTTGAATCGATTATTTAAACAAGCTTTAACTGCTGGCAAACGAGTTCGCACCGAAACTAGTATTGGTACTGGGGCGGTATCGATTAGCTCGGCAGCAGTGGAGTTAGCCCAGTGGAAGGTAAGCAGTTTAGCCGCTGAGCAAATTGCCATTTTGGGTGCCGGTAAGATGTCTCGACTGTTGGTACAGCATTTGATTTCTAAAGGAGCCGTGGATGTGACGGTGATCAATCGATCGGCTAAACGGGCGGAAGATCTGAAAAAGATCTTTCCAGAGATTGAACTAAAGCTAGAACCACTGACCAATATGCTACCCGTAGTCGGGAGGTCTTCAATGGTCTTTACTAGTACGGCTTCTAATGACCCACTGATCGACAGATCGAACTTAGCCAGTGTGTTAGAAGAAAGATCTTTGATGATTTTTGATATCTCGGTACCCCGGAATGTGCATTCCAACGTCAATGAGTTGAGCAATGTTCAAGCCTTTAACGTCGATGATTTGAAGGCAGTCGTTGCTCAGAACCAGGAAAGTCGTCGTCAGATGGCGATGGAAGCTGAAGTATTGCTAGACGAAGAATTAGCCAGTTTTAATAGCTGGTGGCGATCGCTCGAAACTGTGCCGACTATCAATGGCCTACGGGACAAGATGGAAAATATTCGCGTCCAAGAATTAGAAAAAGCCCTATCGCGGCTCGGCTCCGAGTTTGCTGGACGACATCAAGAAGTGATTGAAGCGCTGACCAAAGGCATTGTGAACAAAATTCTCCATGATCCGATGGTACAACTGCGGGCACAACAAGATATTGAAGCTAGGCAACAAGCGATGGTTGCTCTCCAGACCCTGTTTAATTTAGAGCAGATTCAGTCTAATACTCCGGGTTAGAGCGGTTTTCTGGTGGGTTATCATGTTGATCGGTACGGCCATCCGGATTTACCAGCGATCCTATTTCTGCATGGATTCATGGGCAACAGTAATGATTGGTGGCCGCTACTAACGCAGTTATCTGAAAATTTTCACTGTGTTTGTGTAGACTTGCCCGGTCATGGCCAAACTATCGCACCGGACTACGATATTCCCAACACTGCTCGCAGTTTGGTGGCATTACTGGAGAGTTTAGAAATCGATCGACCCTGCTATTTGTTTGGTTATTCCTTGGGTGGCCGTCTGGCATTATATCTGGCGCTGCACTATCCGCAGTACTGGCGGAAGGTGGTGGTGGAGTCGGCCAGTGCGGGACTAGCCACCCTCGCGGCGCGGCAAGAGCGGCAAAGACAGGATCAGGCGATCGCTCGCAAGCTCCGGCGACCAAGTTTAAATTTTGCAGAGTTTGTTGATCACTGGTATCAGCAACCAGTTTTTCAAGGCATGAATACCCAGATCCATTTCCCAGCCCTCATTGCCCAGCGACTTCAAAATCAACCGCTAGCATTAGCCCGTTCCTTAGAAAATGCCGGTTTGGGTAGCCAGCCCTATCTAGGCGAGCTATTGACCAATAACCAGATTCCCTTGTTCTTGATGGCCGGTGAAAACGATCATAAGTTGGTGGCCATTAATCAAGAAATGGCCGCTAGTTGCCTAGCGGCTGAATTATTGATTGTGCCAGATTGCAGCCATAATGTTCACTGGCAACAGCCCCAGCAATGGAGTAAAGCTTTGCAAGTTTGGTTTAGCTGATGTCATCACCGCGCAGGTTGGGTGGCAACAAAACCGTCGCGTTGTTGGCCGCCGCTGCTTTACAGGCGTTAGCGATGCGCAAGCTGTACAAACTAGCTGAAGGTTTAATGTAATTGGGTTTGCCCTCTAAGAAATTATCCAGGGCATAGGTCAGATCCTGGGCAAACATCCCAGTGCGGGAGCCTAGTTCGATCGACATCTTTTCGGTACCGACAATTAAGGTGCCTTGGTTGCCATCAAAAATCATTGCGCCTAGGTCACCATGCACTTCAAACTTCCTAGTTGCTTCCCACAAATTTTCGCCCTTACCGTAAGAAATTTCGGCAAATAAGCCATTAGCAAAGGTCAATTGGGCATTGCACAGCACTGTCTTGAAGTAATCTTGGTCATCGGTGCCCCAATAGTTTTCGTGACAATTTACTCGATCGATCGTCCCAAACAGATCGGTAAACCGATGCAGCCGCGACAGTGCCGCTACTAAAGGAAAGCCAAATTGCTGACGTTGATAAGACCACTTGCGCGGAGCTTCCGCTTGGGGTGTGATCGTGGCATAGCGGGCATATTGGGGAGTGCCAATTTTGTCTAGCCATTCCCGCATGGTTTGATGCAAGGAACCCAGCAGCTCAATATGTTCGATATGTAGAAACAATTGTCGGTTGGCCGCCATGAAAATAATTTCTTGGGCTTCCTGTGGATCTAAAGATAGAGGATATTCCACAATGACATGCCGGACGCTTTCGATCGCCGCCTTAGCAATCTGGCCATGATCGTGATTCGCATTGCAAATCATCACCAGATCAACATCAGACATCTGCAGCAACTCTTCCCAGTTTTGGGCTGCCCGGATATTAAACTCCGTCGCAAACTCCTGCGCCCTTTCTGGACTGCTGCTGGCAACAGCCACCAACTGGGTACGACTTTCAGCTTGGATGGTCTGCGCCCGCACTTTGGCGGCGAAACCAGTGCCGACTAAGCCGATACGGACTGGTTGAGAAATTGCTCGGTAAAGACTCACGTTAAATCTTGGATGAGGTGGCTAGCTGTCTATCTTCGCAGATTTTGGCGTGACTTGTATGGTGCGGTGTGATTTTCTGGTGTCACGACTTTAATCCATCCTGTCGGGCGTGGTAATATATCTTTCTAGAAGTGGCATACTCGAATATATCAACCGTGCCTCCAAAGCATTACTAAAGATGAAAAAAATATCCAAGTTTTGGCAACTTGAATCCACCGAACGCAACCTGTTAATAAAGTCATACATATTATTGAATTTGGTGCGGTTCGGGTTTCTGTTTCTGAAATTTCCCCGGCTGCAAAAGATGTTGACTAAATTAGGCACTAGGCGATCGCTCTCCGCCGAGACATCGGCGCTGTCGATCAATCAAATTGTCTGGGCGATCGAACTCAGCACCCAGTTTAGCCCCGGCGGAGCCAAATGCCTAGCCAGAGCTTTGGCCACCCAAACCCTGATGCAGCAGCAAGGATACGATTCTCATCTACGAATTGGGGTAATTCACCAGCCGGAGGAAGAATTTCAAGCCCATGCTTGGATTGAGTACCAAGGAAAAATTGTGATGGGAATGTTACCGGATCTGGAAAAATATAATACGTTACATCCAGTTTAAATCTGGTCATAACCTCGCTTATTCACATCACCCCCAGGCAAACAAATGTCTCTTTCCGAATCCCCCGCCCCTGACCTATTGCAGAATTCATATCAAGCTGGTGCCGATATTTTATTTCGGCAGGTAGAAGATGAAGCCGTCTTACTCCATGTCCCTTCTGGCACTTATTACGGGCTAAGCACCACTGGCATTTTGCTATGGGAAGCGATGCAAAATAAACAGCCCTTAACATCAGTTGCCGATGCCATTGTGGCGGAATACGAAGTCGAAAAATCGCAAGTAGTTGACGATCTACAAATGCTCCTGCAAAACTTGCTCGACAATGGGTTAGTTGTTAAAACTGATGTTTAGAAACGAGTCAAATTCTAGCTCGGTTACGATCGCTCTATTCCAGGATGGTTGGCGGTAGATGAGCGGTATTTTAGGCGTTTGGCATAGTCAAGAACCGGCACCCTGGCAGCAAATGCTCCAGGATTTGCTGGTCTTAGGCTCCAATGGGATCGGCGATTGGCATGGTCTGAATGGTCAATTGAGTTTGGGTCGGACTCAGTTCTTTGATACCCCAGAATCTTGCTTAGAACCCCCGGTCATTGAATACGAAGGCTGCGTGCTAGTCTGGTCAGGCCGGATTGACGATCGAGATGCTTGGCTGACTGGTCATGCTCAACCAAAAAATGACGGACAGTTGTTGATTGACAGCTATCGCCGCTGGGGCATCGACTGTATCGATCGACTCATCGGTGAGTTTGCTTTTATTTTGTGGGATGCGGCCAATGATTTGCTGCTGGTCGGCTGTGATCCAGTCGGTAGTCGCACCGTCGCCTACAGTTGGGATGGGCAGACCCTGCTCATTTCTTCGCGGGTATTGACGCTGCTGTTACATCCGCAAGTTAGCCCAGAGCTAGATCCGCTGTATCTTGCCAATACCCTCAGTAGTTTGAATGGTCAGCAGCCCGGCAGTACGCCTTTTCAAGATATCCGGCGGTTAGTTCCGGGCGCGGCGCTGATCCTCAGGGCTGGTCAATTTCAAATTCGACAAATTACCCAATTAGCTAGTCCTAATTGTTATGACACTGCTCGATCGGCACAGTCTTACTACGACGAATTCTGGGACATCTTGAATAAATCGGTTAAAGATCGGTTGCGCACCGTGCATCGACCCTGCGCTACTCTCAGCGGCGGGTTAGATTCTACTACCGTGACAGTGGCTTTACTTAACCAGTTGCCCCGAATAGATGCTTTCTCCACCGTGACCGATATCTATCCAGAGTTCGATGAACGGGAAGCGATCGAGACTTTTTTGCAAAAATATCCCCAAACTAATTGGCATCCGGTTAACTCCGATCAAGCCTGGTCTTTTAGTGAATCATGGGAAAATTTACCCGTCACTGACGACCCGTTGATGACCTGTACCTTGGCCATGAATATCCATTTGATGGAGAAAATTAAGCAGCAAGGATTTGGGCTAATTTTTGATGGGGAATGGGGCGATGAAATATGTGCGATCGATTTCCCGGATCTAATTCAGGCTGGTAGATGGCAAGCAACGCAGCAGTATATGCAAAGTCAAGGCCGCAGTTGGCGCTGGGTGCTGTGCTGGGAAATTATTTTGCCCCGATTAATGAATAGTTGGCAACAAAAGTTTGTGGCCTGGCGACAGCCCATAACCTTGCCATCCTGGCTTAGCCCAGACTACGCCCAAACTAGCCCCATGCATATGGCGATCGAGCATAGCTACCAATCCCATATTTCCACTGGGCTATCCACCAATCTTTCTTGGGCAATGTCCTCGGGCTATTCGGCAGCCGTTGTGCAGGCTTACAATCTCATCCATGCGGCGCATAACTTACAGACCACTTCGCCTCTGCAGGATCGGCGCTTGATGAATTTTGTGATGAACTTGCCCCCAGATTTACAAGTCGATGTCAATCACGACAAAATATTTTTGCGGCAAGCTGGTCAAAAATATTTACCAGAAGCCATTCGGTGGAAGCCCAAAGACAATTATTTTGACCCGATGAAGTATGTGGGGCTGGGTCAAGGACAACCAGTTTTAGAAATACTCGATCGGCTTCAAGATACAGCTTGTTTGAGAGGTCTGATTGATGTGTCTCAAGTCAAAAAAATGTTGCTGGACTACCGATCTGGATACAAAGAAAATTATTGTTTGGGTCAACCCTATCGGAATCAAGAAGCTAACCAGCTCCACGATTTATTTAATTTTGTAAATTGGCATCAGAGGGTCATCAGCCGCTGATGCTTGCCGTGACTGAATTCTAAAGTTAGATTGTATATTTTTGTATTTAACAACACTAGGCAACAATCATTATGCTACACTCATAACTGAAATTTTTAATAGTAAATCCATAAACCATATGTCTAAGAAATACATCAGCCCTCAACTAACTAAGCTCGGTTCCTTGTACTCTCTCACTCATGCTATGGACGGTATGTATTCAGACATGCAGGGTGGAAATATGATGAATCCTTAGTGGGTAAAAAACTTTTGAATCCCTTCTCAAGAAAAATTTGCAGCAAAAATTTTGCTATGAAGAGAGGCTGGGAATTTTCCCAAACTAAGTCAATAGGCGTAATTAGATACAGTCTATAGTCAAGTTGTGTGATGTTTAAAACTCATCAACTGCAGCAGTTGACGGTGTTTACAGCAATCAATTTGGGAGCTTGTTTTTTAGCGTATTTTGTATAAACATTTGCTAAAGGTAATCGTCAGTGTGTTACATTTAAGTCCGTTTATCATAGGCAAATTTTAACATGCTTAAAAAATACGTCAGCCCCCAACTAACTAAACTTGGTTCCTTATACTCCATCACCAACGCCATGAACGGTGGCTATGCCGATATGATGCAAGGGAATATGATGATGGCCTAAAGTAGTTTTGGGCAGAAGTTACAGAGACTACACTACTGTAATCTCTGTAACTTGGCATATCGAAAAACTAAAAGTTATGGTTGTCCTAGTTCAATACTAGATAAACAAATCCATGCTAAAAAAATATGTCAGTCCCCAGCTAACCAAGCTCGGTTCCTTGTACTCCATCACTAACGCTATGAACATGGGCGGTTATGCGGATATGATGCAAGCGAGTATGGCTATGGCTGGAATGATGTAAGATGCACCCCCAGTGGAACTTGTGGCGGCTACACCAAGTACATAGTGTAATCGCCTTTATTCCATAAATTGATATGTCAAGACATTAATGTTATAGTTTACTTAGTTTCATAACTAGGTAAACAAATTCATGCTAAAAAAATACGTCAGTCCAGAGCTAACTAAGCTAGGTTCCTTATATTCCATCACTAATGCTATGGCTGCTGGCGGCTATGCTGATATGATGCAAGGGAATATGTTGATGATGTAGGTTTCCTACGTACACAATTCATCATGATGGCAAACTCGGATCTTTGGCCGAGTTTTTTAGTTTGATCGGGCTTTTGTCTTCTTCTAATCAAAAATGAAAATCTTAGACATCTTGCACCGGGAGTTGCAACAGGCATCTCGACTACAGAGTATGACTGTTGAGTACTTACCCTCTCTACTAAATGAGTCCGATGATTCTCCAGTGTGCCAAAATTTGGCCGATGAAATATTTGGCCAAGATGCCCATTGGATTGATTGGTCAGAGCAGCTGGGAGCTTGGGTCAGCTCGGATGGTACCAATGTTCAAGTCTGTGTTACCGAAGCGGCTCGTGATCTAGATCCGGGAGAATTGACTTTAGGTTTTACCAGCACCTTGACTGGCATCTGTCTAAATTTACAGGGGCAAATTGCAGTTCACGCCAATGCGGTGCTGCTGAATGGTAAAGCCTTTGCTTTTGTCGGTTATTCAGGGGCAGGGAAGTCCACCTTGAGTGCTTTTTGTACCAGTTGTGGTGCGGGGTTGGTAACTGATGATGTTTTGGTGATTGATGAGCAAGGGGCCGTATTGCCTGGCAATCCGCGCATCAAATTATATCCAGAAACTGGTGAGTCGCTGGGTTTAGATGCTTCGGAAGAAACGGATTATAAGATTTTCTATCATCCGGAAACCCATTTGGGCGGTACCTATCAGCAAGAACCGGTACCGTTGGGAGGCTTGTATTTGCTGTCTAATCCTGAGCTAGACACCGAAGCCATTCGGCTGGAAGCTATTCCACCAGCGCAGGGAATTTTTGAATTGTTGACTCATGGTTACGATGTCAGCTATTTTATCAATCGCAACCCCCAGTTGTTCGATGCCTACGTTCAGCTAGTCAATGGTTGTCCAGTGCAGCGACTGATTTATCCCCACGATTTTAGCCGTTTGCCAGAAGTATACGCTTTGTTATTAAAAGAGAGCCAAAAATAATGAGCTACGCCTCAGTTCAGGGTCAACACACCATGGCGTTGGATACGCGCCGCAATGAAGTTTATGCCCAAGTTTTATCCCAAGTAATTACTCCAGATAGTGTGGTTTTGGATGTTGGGGCGGGCTTAGGAATTCATGGTTTATTAGCCGCTAAACTGGGGGCGAAAAAGGTTTATTTGGTAGAGCCTGAAGATATTATTATGGTCGCTAAGGAGCTTGCCCATAGTAATGGTTTTGGCGATCGGGTGGTCTGTCTTCAGGGTCCGATCGAAGAAGTGGAGCTGCCCGAACAGGTTGATGTCATTACCTCGGTGTTTACCGGTAACTTTTTACTAGAAGAAGACTTACTGCCCTCACTGTTTTATGCGCGCGATCGCTATCTTAAACCCGGTGGCTTTATGTTGCCCCAAGCGGGGGTGATGCAAGCAGTACCCATTTGTGCGCCAGAACTCTATGCCACCGAGTTAGAGGTTTGGTCGCAGCCCCATTTGGGTCTGGATCACAGTGTTGCTAGACCCTATGTAAGTCAATCAATTCTGTACTATCGTAAAGAATTGGCCGAGTCTCGCTATTTGGCTGATCCGATCGATCTATTTGCCCTCGATTTCCACCAAGCTACCGATATCAACTGTCAGATTAGCGTTGATTACACCATCACTGAATCGGGAATCTGTCACGGTTTAGCAGGCTGGTTCAAAATGCAACTAGGAGATAACTGGCTATCAACCGCTCCCCATGAGCCGCCTTTGCATTGGAGTGCTGCTTTTCTGCCCCTAGATCCACCTTTAGCAGTGGAAGTTGGCGATCGAATTACCTTTAGCCTGCAACGTCCGGCCTTTGGGGACTGGCATTGGACAGTGCAAACGGCTGAGACTAAGCAATCACACTCGACGTTTTTTTCGCAGCCGATGACTTTGGCCTCTATCAAAAAAAATTCCCTAGATTATCTACCCCAAAAAAATCTGCAAGGGGAAGCCGCCTTAGAGGTTTTGTCGCATAGTGATGGTACCGTTTCGGTGCAAGATTTAAGCGATACTTTGTGTCAAAAATATCCACAGCTGTTTCCTAACCAGCAAAAAGCTCTCGATTTTGTGCGGAAACTGGTTGGCCGCTTTGCATAACGTTAGCAGTACTTTGTAATGGCTTCACCACTGCAGTTGATTTCTAAAGTTACCAAGGCACTGCATCTGTGGCCAGCGATCCGGATGGTCTGGAACAGTTCGCCGCGTTGGGCAATGGCTCGGATTGGCCTATTGATTGTCCAAGGAATTTTGCCGCTGTGTTCTTTGTATCTGACCAAGCTGATTATTGATGCTTTGACCCTGGGTTTAAAGACTGATCCGCAGGTCGCCGGGCAGCAGCTCCTAATTTTGTTGGTGTTTGTGGGTGGGGTGGCCTTAATCTCCGATTTTTGTACTTTTTTGGCAGAATTGGTGAATATCGGCCAGTCCCATCGGGTCAATGATGTGATGAGCGACCTGCTCCAGGCTAAATCGATCGAGATGGATTTAGGCTATTACGAAGCCCCTCAACATTTGGATACCCTGAAGAGAGCCCAAGAAGAAGCTACCTATCGACCTAATCAAGTTTTGCAAAAGCTGATCGAGGTGGCGCAGCAAAGTATTTCCCTCGCAGCGATGGTGGTGTTGTTACTATCTTTACACTGGGGAATTGCCGGTATTTTATTGGTAGCCGCGATTCCGTCAGTGCTAGTGCGGGTCAAATATGCCAACCTGTTGTTTAACTGGAACATCCAAAAGACCGCCATTGAGCGCCAAACCGAATACATTAATTGGCTACTGACCAGCGTTTTGTTTGCCAAAGAAGTACGACTCTTTAATTTGGGTCAGCTGTTTCGGGGACGCTTTCAGCTATTGCGGCGCGAGTTGTGGCAAGGAGAAGTCTCGATCGCCGCCAAGAGATCGATCGCTGGCCTGGGTGCCCAAATTATCAGTACTGCGATGATTTTGGCCGCCTATGCTTTTATTGTGAATCAAACCTTGCAGGGTGTTTTAAAAATTGGTGATCTTTTTCTGTACTATCAAGCCTTTGAGCGGGGTCAATCTTCCTTAAAAGGAATTTTAAGCAGTTTGTCGGGGCTGTACGAGGACAACTTGTTTCTCACTAATCTTTATGACTTTTTAAACCTGAAAGCCACCGTGGCCGAACCAGTAAATCCTCAGGTTTTACCCGCGCCGATGCAGAGTGGCATTGTCTTTGACCAAGTTTCTTTTCAATATGCCAGTAGTGCACGGCAGTCTTTGCACAACATCAATCTGCGGATTGCCCCGGGTGAAGTGATTGCTTTGGTTGGTGAAAATGGCTGTGGTAAGACAACCTTGGTTAAATTACTTTGTCGGTTATACGATCCGACTAGTGGGTCGGTGTCGATCGATGGCATCCCCCTGACCGAATTCAAAACCGCCGATTTACGTCGCCAGATTAGCGTAATCTTCCAAGACTATGCCCAGTACAACCTTACCGCCCTAGAAAATATTTGGCTGGGAAATATTGAGTTGCCCCAAACGGTGGAAAGTGTAGCAGCAGCAGCCCATAAAGCCGGAGCCGATCGGGTGATTACCAGTCTGCCCCAAGGTTATGAAACTATTTTGGGGGCGATGTTTGAAGAAGGTGAAGAATTGAGCATTGGTCAATGGCAAAAAATCGCTTTAGCCCGGGCTTTTTTGTGTAATTCCCAAGTAATTGTCTTGGATGAACCGACCAGTGCGATGGATCCCAAGGCTGAATATGATGTCTTTCAAAAATTTCGCCAGCTAATAACCAATCAGACCGCTATTTTGATTAGTCATCGTTTGTCTACGGTAAAGATGGCCGATCGGATTTGTGTAATGGATCAAGGCCGAATTATTGAGCAGGGTACCCATGATGAATTGATGCAGCACAATGGTTTGTATGCCGAGTTATTTGAAACCCAAGCGGAGCCTTACCGATAACCAATAATGTCTTCATATTTAGAATCTAACCTAATGTTGAATAGTTCGATCGAAGAACAGTTGTTGTTGTGCTGTGCTCGTACTTGCGTGGATAAGGCGATCGAACAACAAATTAAGAAATTAATTCAGCAAAAAATCAACTGGGATGAGCTAATTGAACTAGCTATTGACCATCAAGTTACTCCTTTACTTTATCGAAACTTGCCACAGTTTAATGATAAGTTGATTCCTGCTGGGGCGATCAGTCAGCTACGTGATCTTAACTTCTCTAATACGTTGATTTCAATGTCTTTAACCAGTAAATTGTTAGAGATTTTAAGCTGGTTTGCTGCTGCTGATATTCAGGTTATTCCCTATAAAGGAGCCGTATTAGCAGCTGTTGGCTATGGCGATATTTGTCTGCGGCAATTTAATGATCTAGATTTATTAGTTGCTCCACAAGATGTGGCTAAATCTGAGGATTTGCTAATATCTCAGGGTTATGAATTATATGATCAATTTGGCTGGGAAATAACCTTCATTCACCCAGAACAAGGAGTAAATATTGACCTGCATCATGGCCTAGGACAGGCTTATTATCCATTTCGATTTAATTTTGATGATTGTCTGCAGCGCCGCCAAAGTGTTGTTTTATTAGACAAGTCGATCGACACTTTCAGCACCGCCGATCTTTTACTAGTGCTATCTTTGCAAATTGTGAAAGATTCCCATGATGAAACTTGTGTCTTAACCAAAGTTTGTGATATTGCTGAGCTAGTGCGTCTTTGCTCGCCACCAGAATGGGAAAAAGTAATTGAACTGTCCCAGGCAAGTGGGTGTCAGCGCTTGTTATCGATCGGACTGTTAATTACCCATGAATTATTGGGCACACCTTTACCACCAATAATCTGGCAGCTCATCGAAAAGGACTGGATAGTCCGCCAATATGGACAACTATTGGCTAGTAATTTTTTCCAACCCGTCAAAACTGGTCGCTCTTTATTTTGGTTCAAGGTCTGGAGAGTTTTAGCATTAATTGAATACCCGTTGTCGGCACCGAGCAATAATCACTTGCTAACAACATGTCTAACCAGTAAAGCTAAACACCTGAAAGGCTTATTGCTCCGCTCCGCGCAACATCCGGGGCACCAAAACTAAAAAGTAAGTCCACCACACCACAATTAAAATCGCCAGCGGCACAGTCAACCACAATGTATGTAGTAAAAACCAACTCCCGGCTATCAACAAAACTCCGGTGAGGATAATTGTCCAGGGCTGGCACCACCAGGGTTTAGATTGCCATAGATCAACTGACTGTGTTTCTACATTTTCTGAATTCATAGTTATCATAGTTAATCAAAAATAAACTTAGCTGCGCCAATGTAAAACTTGTTCCTTTACCGGATTTTGGAAAGGTCGAGCTTCAGCGATCGATCTTTTGTGTTCACCTTTGAGCTGATAATACCACCGCGCCTGGGCATCAGCATCTTTGATCAGCATCAGGGGCGGATCATACTTGAGACCAATCTGCTGTTTCACTACCATTTGCCGATCCTGATCTAAGAATGTACGAATGAACGGTAGGATTACCGGTTTAAATATTTTTGCCCAGGCGAGTGTGGTGTAGAACAAAGTTGTTACTTCTGTTTCATTGTCAGCCAGCGGCGTAATTACGGTGAGATTGCAGACCCGATGTTTGCTAGTGATTACTTGCTCAATGCGTACTCCGGGTAGCTGAAAAGAAATCTCTACATCCGGGGTGCCCCCCACCAAGTCATAAAAAAAAGTGCTGCGCTCTAAAGTATGGCGACGCATGGTGAAACCGTAGGGCGATGGATCGAAGGCTTTAATTTCATCAGCAAGAATGCTATCCGATCGCCACCACCAAGATCGATGCACAAAGGGTACATGCGCCGGGTCCATCAATCCCACTACGGCATGATCGATATGGCAAGGAAATGGCAGCATCAGGCTAACCTGGGGCGAGGCATCATGACTAAAACCGGGGACCTGCGGTGGCTCGGCTGCTGGTTCTTTATCTAACTGATCCAACTCTGGCATGTAGATCCAAATATTGCCCTGAAGATCGCGAACATGATACTTGCGCACTCCATACCGGTCTAAATCTACCTGCTGATCGGCGGCCAAGGCTGGAATAACTGTACATTCGCCAGCAGGGTTAAATCGCCAACCATGATAACAGCATTCCACTTCTTCGCCATCAAACCGGCCACAGCTCAAGGGCACAGCGCGATGAGGGCAAATATCCCGGAGAGCAAATACTTCGCCGTTATTACTGCGCCCCAGCAGGACTGGTTCATTCAAAATAGTTTTGGCCAACATTTGGCCAGGCTTCAGCTGTTCGCCAGGGAGGGCATAGTACCAAATATTGCGCAAAAAAGAGTCAGGGGTATTCATGACAGCCAAGAAGTTTCACTATTAATGACTTTATCATTTAGCCCCGGTTCCAGTTTGCGGTGATCCGATCTGGAAAAAATGTGGGTATTGGGGTCGCTACTGTTTCAGAAAATCGCGCTAAAATTTGAGTCAACCTTGATACTTGCTGATTTTATGACTTCTTTGTGGCCACCAGTCGATCGCACTGCTGCTTCTTTTGTGGCTCCGAATGCTACGGTAATGGGTCGGGTAACGCTGGGTGACCAATCGAGTATTTGGTATGGGACGGTGGTGCGGGGTGATGTAGAAAGAATTGAAATTGGGGCTTTTAGTAATGTGCAGGATGGGGCGATCATTCACGGTGATCCGGGGATGGTGACGGTGATTGCTGATCATGTAACGATCGGACATCGGGCGGTGATCCATTCGGCTTTGATCGAAAAGGGTTGTTTGATTGGAATTGGAGCGATCGTCTTAGATGGGGTGCGAATTGGGGCAGGGAGTATTATTGGTGCGGGGGCGGTGGTAACTAAGGATGTAGCAGATCGATCGATGATGGTGGGGGTACCAGCAAAACTCTTGCGGATGGTTTCTGAGGAAGAGGCAGCTGATTTAATTATTCATGCTCAGAAGTATGCGAAGCTAGCTTTGGTTCATGCGGGCAAGGGTGAGGATCTGGGGTTTACCTTGCCATAAGGTTATTTTTTGTCTTGACAATTGGGAGCGCTATACCATCACCGATCGATCTTCCGGATCAATCAACCACCCCATCTGAGTGCCATGAGCTAGGTTGCATATTTTTCTCTCCTCAGAGTGTTCTAGTGATTGTCACACCCAATATTTTCAGGTGAAGCAATTTCAGCGCCCGAACAACGACGGGCAGTTTCTTTTTTGCCAACAGCAAGAACGTGTTCGGTGGCTGCCGCTAAACCAAATTTTGGCATATTGGCATAAACTGCTTCGTATTTTCCTGCATCCACTAAATAAGTTTCGTGCCAAATTCCTACACTACCATTGGCTCCAACGGCTTTATTGAAGCTTTGCCATGCCTCCAGATGAGGCTCGGAAGGACTTCGTGCAAAATTTTCCAAATCCTCAAGAGAGTGCCAATAGGATAGTAGAAGTGTAGTAATAGGCGAAAATCGAAAAAAGCTTTCTCCCCCCAAAAATCCTTTTTCAGGGTTTTCATGCAAGGTTTTAAGCATGGGAGACAATGCCCCCGCTACTGGCATCCATTGCAATAGCGACCAAAATTTATTTACTCGCATCCCAATCAAAAAGACAACAAAAGGCTCGCTAGTTTGAGCCGTAAACCGACCTGAAAAGACTTGTGACATAATTTTCTCTCCATTAATTTTTAGTTAGAATGCTCTCTCTCCTTCAACTTCCGCCAGGTAATGGTCAGTCATCTTTTGTCTAGTGGACTTGCCCTTAAAAAGTTGCGAAACATCCTCTATAATCAATTAGTTGACTACAGTTGACATCATATAGTCAATTAATTGATTATGTCAACTCAATTGGAGAATTTCTTGATTATGGCTTTGGCTCATGCAATTTTGGCGGCGCTGCTGGATTGCCCACTGAGTGGGTACGACATAAGAAAGCGTTTTGAAGGGTCAGTTGGCTTTTTTTGGCAGGCGAATTTTCAGCAGATCTATCGCGAATTGGGAAAGCTGGAAGAGCGGGAGCTAGTGCGGAGTGAGGCGTTTGCTCAACAAGGTCGTCCAGATAAGAAAGTGTTTGAGGTGACAGAGACGGGTGAAGCTTTTTTGCAAGCTTGGATGCAAATACCTTGCGATATGGCACCTATTCGCGATGATCTCATGGTAAAAATGTTCGCTGGATTTATGGTTCCTAGAGAGGCAATGTTGATGGAACTCCAAGAGCATCGATCCCTCCATCAAGAGCGACTTGCTATTTATCAACAAATCAAACAAGATACTTTCGTCGATCCCGAACACTTGCCAGAGAAAGAACTATTTCGTTATTTGACGCTCTGCGGCGGCATTCAATATGAGCAGGGATGGCTGGATTCGAATGAAAAAATGATCGCGATACTCTCTCAATATTCAGCAAGTTCGGAACGAAAGCTAGTTGTTTACGATCGACAAAAATCCTAAAACTGCGCCCGCACTGTAAAAGTGTAATCACCACCAGCTTCAAGCTGATAATCCCACTTTAATAAAAATCGATAGAGGGCATCTTGAATCAACGCCCGCCCCATTGATGGTTCGACTTGCAAATTATCGCGAGTATCCCGAAAACGCCACTGGAATTGCCACACAAATTCACCAGCATTGACCTCCCCGGCAATTACTCCCTGTTGCCAAGAATGAGAAGTGACGCGCACATATGCAGTTGTTTCGGGCAGGCGGCGCTTGCTCATATTCCGATTAACGTCCTAGGTCGTGCATCTGAGTGATAATTGCTGTCCATTCTGCCGTTGCTTGCTCCAATAGCGCTCTGCTAGTGCTAGCTGGCGGTGGCAACGGCTCACCAATTCTGATCGTTAAAGGAGTCGATGCTGGCAACTTTTGACCTTTCACCTCAATTTTTTCGGTGCCCCACAAACTAACAGGAATCACTGGTACTTGAGCCTTGGCCGCGATAAGAGCAGCACCCGCTTGTGGATCGACAATTTTGCCATCAGCTGTTCGGGTACCGCCGATAAATACTCCCGCGCCCCAGCCTTCGTCCAAATATTCCAAGGCTGCTTTAATCACACTGGAACCGGCTTTGCCGCGTTTCACTGGATAAGAACCATAGATTTTAATCAGGTTTTTGAGAACTGGCACTTTAAACAATTCTTCCTTGGCCATGTATGCCACTGGCCGTCCGATCGAACAGGACAGCAGCACTGGGTCAAAGTTGCTGGCATGGTTACTGACTACCAAAAAACCGCCAGTTTTGGGAACATGTTCGGCACCATAGATTTTGCCCTGCCAATAGGTATGCAGCATTGGGCTGACCATTAACCATTTGAAGGCATGGTACATGGTGAAATTAAACAGCGGTTCGCGATCTTTGGTCATCTAAAATTCTCCGGCTAAAGCACCAACACACCTGTCGCACAAAATATCATGCTCTGGATGGCTGCCCACTGTCTCAGAATAATTCCAACAACGATCGCACTTGTGACCATCAGCTTTGGTGATCGCAACTTTGATGCCATGTAAGCCAGCGACATGATATTCAGCCTGCTCCCATGTCTGGGTATCCACGAACTCTACTTGAGAAACCAGCAAGAAATAACGTAGTTCATCGACTTGATTAGTGCTGGTCGCAAATGGCGGTAAATGATCGGGAAAAGGCGCTCCATCAATGCAGAGCAATACCTTAGCTTCCAAGGAAGACCCAATCAGCTTTTCGGTGCGGGCTTGCTCTAGCAACTTATTGATATCATCGCGAGTATCCCGTAACCGGCGCCAGCCTTTGGCCATTTCCTCTTGCGGCCATTGGGGATCGAGTTTGACCCAACCGGCTTGAAAAACGGACTTGAAGCCAGTGTTGTAAGGTAAGTATTGCCAGATATCTTCGGCCATATGGCAAAGCACCGGGGAGATAGCGATCGCCAGCCTTTCCAAAATGATCGCTAATACGGTCTGACAACTGCGGCGGCGTTGACTATCAGTGGCGCTAATATACAACCGATCCTTGGCGATATCCAGATAGAAATTTGATAGATCAACTACGCAAAAATTCTGGATAGCCTGGAAGAAGCGGAAAAATTGATAGCTTTCAAAAGCCGCTGTCACTTCGCCAAAAACTTCGGTGACCCGATGCAGCATGTAGCGATCGAGTTCCGGCAATTGGTCGTAAGAGACCGCATTGGTAGCCGGATCAAAGTCATGCAAGTTCCCCAGCAAGAACCGCGCCGTATTGCGGATCTTGCGATAGGCATCAGACATCTGTTTGATGATGCCTTGACCAATTAGTACATCGCTGGAATAGTCCACTGATGAAACCCACAGCCGCAGCACATCCGCACCGTAGGCCGGATCGTTTTGTTGGTTTTTGCCACCATTAATTACTGCCAGCGGATCAATGACATTGCCTACCGATTTACTCATCTTCCGACCCTTTTCATCCAGTACAAACCCGTGGGTTAACACTGTTTGATAGGGCGCGATACCGTTGTTCGCCACGCTAGTCAGCAAGCTAGATTGGAACCAGCCTCGGTGCTGGTCGGAACCTTCTAGGTATAGATCTACTGGATATTTTAAATTGGGGCGCTGTTTAGCCACTGCTGCCCAGGAAGATCCCGAGTCAAACCAGACATCCATGGTGTCGGTGCCCAGTCGATAAGTACGACCATTATTGCGATAACTTTCCGGCAGCAACTCCGCCACCGACATGCTGTACCAGGCATCGGTGCCATGTTTGGCCACAATCTGCTGAACGTGATCGATCGTCTCCGCTGTCAGTAGTGGTTCATTGGTTTCCACGTCATAAAACACTGGAATTGGTACGCCCCAGTTCCGTTGCCGAGAAATACACCAATCAGAGCGATCGGCCACCATTGGCCGGATCCGGTTTTTGCCCTGGACGGGAATCCACTGCACCTGTTCGATCGCCTGTAACGCTTCTTCCCGAAAACCAGCCACCGAGGCAAACCACTGCTCCGTCGCCCGGAAAATTGTCGGCTTTTTGGTACGCCAGTCGTAGGGATATTTGTGGCTGTAAGGTTCATGTTTCAGCAGACAACCAGCCTCTTGCAAGGCCGTAATCACCGCTTGGTTACCCTCACTGATTTTCATCGCTTGTAGCTTGCCGTCTTTGTCATAGCTCACATCATCGGCCACTTTCAAGCCCACAAATTGACCGGCTTCCTCGGTAAAGCGACCGGTGCCATCCACCGGAGCAAGTACGGCTAAACCATAGCGCTTGCCGACGATGTAATCTTCTTGACCGTGACCAGGCGCAGTATGTACCAAGCCCGTCCCCGATTCAGTCGTGATATAGTCGCCGCCAATAATCACCGGACTCTCTCGATCGAACAAGGGATGCCGGTAACTCGTATGTTCTAAATCTTTCCCTTTGATAGTGGCTCGGACGGTGAGTTCACAACCAAAAGTCGCCGCTAGCTGCTCGACCATCGCCGCTGCTACCACCAAATATTGATGGGTGCCAGTGGTTTCGACTACAGCGTAATCCAAACTAGGATTAACGGCTACTGCTAAGTTCGCCGGAATTGTCCAGGGTGTAGTTGTCCAGATCGCTACCGCTAGTTTGTCCTGATAGGGAGCCAAACTGGTTGCACCATCGCCCAGTTTGGTCACCGGCAAAGCCACAAAAATACTTTGGGAAACATGGCCTTCCGGGTATTCCAGTTCCGCTTCCGCTAAAGCTGTCTGAGAGCTAGGACTCCAATGTACGGGCTTCAGTCCCCGATAGATATAACCTTTCAGCACCATTTGGCCAAACACCCCAATCTGCGCCGCTTCGTATTCCGGCTGCAAAGTCAGGTAAGGTTTGTCCCACTCGCCCCAAACCCCCATCCGCTGAAAGCCTGCTTTTTGACTTTCTACCGTATCTTGCGCAAACTTAGCGGCCTGTTGACGCAACGACAAGGGAGTTAGCTCCTGCCGCGCCGCTGGTTTCATATCTTGCAAAACTTTTAGTTCGATCGGCAGACCATGACAGTCCCAACCGGGCACATAGCGTACTTTACGACCCTGCAAAAATTGATAGCGATTGATCGTATCTTTTAATATTTTGTTCAGAGCGTGACCAATATGCAGCGCGCCATTGGCATAGGGCGGGCCATCATGCAGCACAAAAATCTCGCCCGGATTGGACTGGGACAGTTGCTCGAAAATTTGTGCTTCTGCCCAAAATACCTGTAGTTCTGGCTCCCGCTTTTGGGCGTTGGCGCGCATGTCAAACTTAGTTTGGGGAAGATTAACGGTATTCTTGTAGCTGCCTGGTGCTGTCACAGTCGTAATTCCAATATCGGCAAGATTTGTCTTGACCATTATAAGTGCTGGGGGGTGATGGCAACTTTAGTACTTTTGTTCATTGCCCCACCGACCATTCTTCGCCACAATATTCATCAGATCTCGCCTAGTGCTGACTGAAGATGAGGTCAGCAAATGCTAAAGCACATTTGTTAGAAAAAATGAATAGAAAATTTAGCTGGATTATTCTGTCCAGTTTGATCGGAATTACTCTCAGTTCCTCAGCCGCCTATGCCACTAAGTTAGTAGAATGGCGTTTCAATGTTCCCAATAGCGTGATCGGCTTGACAACTGATGCCGGGGTTAAACCCATGGTCTTTTTGTTGAGCAACCCCAATCGGGTGGTGGTCGATTTACCCAAAGTTGCTAAAAAAGGTCGGACGGAGCGTACCAAATACCGAGGAGCGGTGCGCGAAATTCGAATCTCTCAGGTTGGCAACATCACCCGGACGGTGATTGAACTAGCCCCTGGTTATGGGATCTCTGCTCGCAATATCAAGGTGGCTAGTGACTCACCGCGTAAATGGTATGTGCGGCTGAGATCGATCGAACGAGGCATTCCCCCCGGACCTGGTGAAACCAGAGAAGCTATCAAAGTGCCTAGCCCTGGTTCTTAGTTATTCTTAGTTACTAGAGTTCTTAGCTCCTGGCAATTTGACTAATGCCCCTTTCCATGGACAATTAAACAGCATCTTTCGTTTGGGAAACATGAATAAAAAATTCAGTTGGTCGATCTTTTTTGCGTTAATCAGCATTGTGTTGAGCCCTATTGCTACCCGAGCTAATCAACTAGTGGATTGGAGATACAATAATGAACGCAATGTCATTGGGCTAACGACACAGGCTGGAGTCACACCAACAGTTTTTTTATTAAGCAATCCCAATAGACTGGTAGTGGATCTACCCAGCGTTTCTAAAAAAGGAGCAACAATCCGAGCTAAGTATGGTGGTGCAGTCCGGGAGATTCGGATCTCGGAGATCGATGGCAGCACTAGAGCGGTAATTGAACTAGCACCTGGTTATGGAGTTTCGTCTCGGAATATTAAAGTGGCTAGTGATTCGCCCCGCAAATGGTACGTGCGATTGCAATCGATCGAGAATGGTATTCCCCCCAGCACCGGCGAAACCCGCGAAGCCATTAGAGTTCCCTCCGAAGGAACCGTTTCACCGACAGCTCCTCCCACAGCTACTGCCCCGGCCAGCCGTCCGGTCATTCGTACTATTCCCTCCAAAGGCCAAATTTTTGCTGCGAACCTCGCCTTTGGCGACGACCTGGCACCCCTGCGAACCCAACTAAAAAGCCTGATGGCTCAATACCGGTTTCTCTCGCCGGGCATGTTTTTCATGGATGTGGAAACTGGTGACTATGTAGATATTGATGGCGATCGAATTTTCCCAGCCGCCAGTACCATCAAACTACCCATTTTGGTCGCTTTTTTTGAAGCGGTCGATGCTGGCCGGATCAAGCTGGATGAAACCTTAGAAGTAAAACGATCGCTCATTGCTAGCGGTTCGGGTACTTTGCAATATTCTCCCGGAGCAAAACTCAGTGCTTTAGCCACTGCCACCAAAATGATTGTAATTAGTGATAACACCGCCACTAATATGATAGTAAATCGGTTAGGCGGACTAGCGGCAGTCAATCAACGTTTTAAAGAATGGGGATTGGCCAACACATACATGCAAAACTACTTGGGGGACTTCAAGGGTACTAATAAAACTAGTGCCATGGATCTGGCCAAGGCTTCGGCTTTAATTGCCAAGCGCCAAATTATTAGTGAAAGTAGCCGAGCCAAAGCGCTAGACATTCTCAATGCCACGGCCAACCGTAAGCTGCTCAAGGCTGGCTTGGGTGAAGGCGCCCACATTGCCCACAAAACTGGGGATATTGGTTTTGTGATTGGGGATGCCGGGATCGTGGAAATGCCGTCAGGCAAACTATACCTGGCGGGTATTTTTGTCCGTCGTCCCTATGATGATCTGCGGGCTCGGGATTTTGTCCAGAAAGTATCTCGGATCACTTACAACTATTTCGTCAATCGGGTCAATCGATAGTCTATATGACCAAAATCTGATAAAGGTCGATAGATCTCCTACTCTAAACTTCATTAATGAAATGGTTAGAGCCGTAGATCCGTCTGTATAATGATCGCTAGGCATTTCAAACCGAACCAAAGCTATGACCCAGTTAGAGACCAGAATTGAGCCAATGGTGCTAAACATGGGGCCGCACCACCCCTCCATGCACGGCGTTCTGCGGCTGATTGTCACCCTAGATGGGGAAGACGTCGTAGATTGTGAGCCAGTCATTGGCTATCTGCATCGCGGCATGGAAAAAATCGCTGAAAGCCGTACCAATGTGATGTATGTGCCCTATGTGAGTCGGTGGGACTACGCCGCTGGCATGTTTAATGAAGCGATCACCGTGAATGCCCCCGAAATACTGGCCAATATTCCGGTTCCCAAACGCGCCAGCTACATTCGGGTAATCATGCTGGAACTGAACCGGATTGCCAACCATCTACTGTGGCTGGGTCCTTTTATGGCCGATGTCGGTGCCCAAACGCCTTTCTTTTACATTTTCCGAGAACGGGAAATGATTTATGACCTGTGGGAAGCGGCCACTGGCTACCGGATGGTCAACAATAATTATTTTCGGATTGGCGGTTTGGCCGTAGATCTACCCTATGGCTGGGTGGATAAGTGTTTAGACTTCTGTGATTATTTTGATCCCAAAGTTGATGAATACGAAAAATTAATCACCAACAACCCGATCTTCCGCAAACGAGTCGAAGGTATCGGGACGATCGGCCGGGAAGAAGCCATTAATTGGGGTCTATCTGGTCCAATGTTGCGGGCTTCGGGAGTCAATTGGGACTTACGTAAAGTAGACCATTACGAATGCTACGACGACTTTGACTGGGAAGTTGCCTGGGAAACAGGCGGTGACTGCCTGGCTCGTTACTTCGTCCGACTCAAGGAAATGCGCGAATCAGTGAAAATCATTCGGCAGGCGATCGCTGGTTTACCCGGTGGTCCCTACGAAAATTTGGAAGCTAAGCGGTTAGCTGCTGGCCCTAAATCGGAATGGGACGGCCCAGACTATCAGTATGTCAGCAAGAAAATTGCCCCCACTTTTAAGATTCCGAAAGGCGAGCATTATGTCCGGCTAGAATCTGGTAAGGGCGAAGTCGGCATATTTATCATGGGTGAAGACCATGTTTTTCCAGGTCGCTGGAAAATTCGCGCGGCTGATTTTAATAATCTGCAAATCCTACCCCACCTACTCAAGGGCGTGAAAATTGCCGACTTGGTAACAATCTTAGGTAGCATAGATATCATTATGGGTTCTGTCGATAGGTAACCTATGACTCCAACGCTCCTTGGCCGCTGGCAACAACGTTTGTTAGTATTACCAACTATTGGTTTGCTAGTGTCCTTGCCCCTAGCAATTAGCCAGCGCCACTGGTACTACATCATAGTCTTGTTCTATATCGGTATTGGCGGTTGTCTTTGGGATGCTCTTTATCAACAACTGCAAAAAATGCGCTGGGATAATGACTGGCCAGGTGTACTACAACTCGCTGGGGCTGTTGGGGAAGGATTGCTGCTGTCTATATTACTCAGAGCAAATATGATCGTAGGCACCAAAGCGAGTGAACTGTTTGGCATCATACCATTTGTTCATTATGCGATCATCAGTATTGCTATGTTTGTGGTGTCACAAAGCGTACTGCCGGTTTTATTTCCCCATGCCCGCTATCGAGGCCGCCAGTGGTTATAGACCAATAGTTACAGAAGTTATTCCGATAGCAGAATAAACTAGTAACGAATTGTCCGGGAATCCTCACAATTTGTTGTGTTAGCCTTAAGCAAGGCAAGTTAAAATAGATTTGCTCAGAGGAATTTAGCTCTTTACAGCTTGTTAAAGCTAAAAACTGTAGACTGTCTGTTGCTAAAAAAGACTTTGGCTGATAGTCTATCCACTTCCATAAACTAATTTGGGATCATTTGATTTATGACAAACGCTAACGATATCACTCTTGCCGAACGTATTGAAGAAGCCAGAAAAGAAGTCGCTAATCTCTGTGACACCAAGGGTGCTAATTCACCAGAATGTGCAGTTGCTGCCGACACTCTAGAAGAACTACTAGCTGCTAAGTCCCACCAAGAACCAGTAAAGAATTCGCTTCAGCAATATTGTGAAGAGAATCCGGATGCGGCAGAGTGCCGTTTATACGAAGACTAAAAGTAGTCTTGAGTTTTAGAGAAAAAGCCCTTCAGCGGCTTTTTCTAACACTTGTAACTTTTCTCATCAACTATTTTAGATAGTCAGATCATGGAAAATAATATTACCTTTGAACAGCGCATTGAGCAGATGCGAGCAGAGGCCGACCAGGTTTGTACGATCGAAGGGAATACTTCTCCAGCCTGTGCTGTTCGGCAGGAAGTTTTAGAAGAAATGAGAGCAGCCAAATATCACCGTGATATTAAAGCAGCACGCAAAGTATTAAAGCAATTTTGTATCGATCACTACTGCATAGTTTGACGTACTCCCTCGGCTAAAGCTCGAAGGATTCTCAGCAGCTGTCCGATTGAGTAGTCGGGCAGCTGCTTTTTAGGATTACGACTATCTGCAGCGACAAGCTGCTCAAATTAGAAGCAGCCAGCGTCATTACGCCTCAACCTACCGACTCACAAGCCTTATCAGCCAACTCCATCTCCTGCTGCCGCATCTGTTCGATCGATCTCATAATCACCGCCCGACTATTTTGAGTCAAAGCATACTCCCGCAGCCACTGTTGCGCCGTATTCCCCCTCGTCAAAATCTGCTGCACTGGCGTTAAGAAACACTTAAAGCACTGCTCTTCCGCAAAACCAGTCACCTCCGCATAAATTTCCTGAATCCAGTCGCTAGCTTTAATAGCTCGACCATCCTGCCAATGTTGCAGCGTCGCTTCCAGGCTGGATCCGGCGGCAGCAGCTTCATTCGCATTCGTAATATCCACTAACTCTGCTGGCGTAAACTTACTACTGACCAACGGATCAAGATCTGGATTAGCCATCAATTGCCATATCCGCGCTTCCAACAAAGCAGTGACAGCCAGTAACGCGATCGGATCAATAATCAAATCACAAACTCGCAGCTCCAGCCGATTGAGTTCGTAAGGACGGCGATCGCCATTGGGACGTACCGACGACCACAGATGACGCACATTTTGCATGGTACCGATCTGCAGTTGTTCTTCTGTCCAGTCAATATAGTGCTGATGGCTGGTGAAAAGAGGGACTTGAGCCGGGGTTTTAGGAAACATTCCCCAGCGGGTGGAATGATAAGCCGTGGGCTGACCATCCAAAAAGGGCGAAGAGGCACTCAATGCCAAGTATAGCGGTGCTTCCACCCGCACTAACCGACAAGCTCGCATCAACATTTCCGGATCAGCAATACCGACATTGATATGTACACTAGCCGTGACTACATTGGTGCCGTAGGTCTGTTCAATAAAAGTATGGTAAGGATGATTGGGATCCGATCGCATGAACTTTTCCCGACCGCCCAAAGATAAGGTGCTGCCCGGAATCAAGGTGTAGTTACCCAATTGTTGGAGATAGGCTCGCAACCGCTGCCGAGGTTTCAGTAAAGCACAGAGCAATTGCTCGTATTCGGGCAAGGGATCCGTCACGTATTCCACATTGCGGCTGTCTGGCTCAGTCATGTAGCCATCCAAATCCGCCACAATGCGATTGGACAAGCCCACCACATCTCCCTCGGGAGTGCCAGTATAAACCTCAATCTCAAAGCCTTTTAGCAGCACGGTACAAATAGGTAAAGGACAAGTGGCGTTTAATCATCGCTTTACGATCATAAACGACAATCCCCAGATTCGTGGTGCAGACATTACTCCATTTGTACCAGCCGTCGCACGTTCAATACATCATGCATCTGCTTCACCTGACTAATACAGCGTTCTAGCTGGGCTTTATCGATTACTTCTACACACAGATCTAGCATCACAGGCATTGATCTGTTATCGGCCAGTACCTTGGCTTGCCGGACATTCACCTTGTTATCGCTTAAACGCGATAGCACATCGCGGAGGACACCCACTCGATCAACTACTTCTACCTGAATCGAAACCACATAACTACGGGCAGAGCCAGCTTGTTTAGACTTATTCCAACTGATTGGAATTATTCGATCGCCATCCACCCCATCGAGATTGGCACAACCCTGACGATGCACGGAAATACCGTTCACTCTGGTCACTACCCCAATAATTGGCTCATCTGGAATTGGATTACAGCACCCCGCTAAATGATGTAATAATCCTTCAATTCCCAAGATCGGGAAATCACCATCCGAAGTATTGGTGGTGGATTTCTTGGGCAGTAACAGCTCAGTAACATCTGCTTCTACCGTCGTTTTTACGGCTTCCCGAATCCGATTCACCACATGGTTGAGAGTAACTTCGCCATAACCCATCCCTGCCAGTAGATCTTCAGCAGTTTGATAATTACATTTTTGCGCCACACCCTGGAGCGGCTCCGACTTCAGCAGGGCATCCAAACCACTTTTGCCGAGTTCTTTTTCCAGCATTTCCCGCCCCCTCGCCACATTTTCATCGCGGTTAGAGCGTTTATACCACTGGGTAATACGGTTTTTGGCCGCTGTGGTCACCGCAAAGTTGAGCCAGTCCAAGCTGGGGTGGCTGCTATCCTTGGTCATCACTTCCACAATATCGCCGTTACGCAGGGGTGTGGACAGCGGTACCATCCGACCATTAACTTTAGCTCCGGCGCAATGGTTGCCTACTTCGGTATGAATACGGTAGGCAAAATCCACGGTTGTTGCTCCCTTGCTCAAGGAGACGACTTCGCCCTTGGGTGTGAAGACATATACATCATGGTCTAGCAGCTGATCGGTCAGATTTCCTTTGACGTTTTGCAAATATTCTTGGGCATCTTTGACATCGTTTTGCCATTCCAACAACTGGCGTAGCCAAGTAAACTTTTCATCGGTCTGTTGGCCATTGCTGGCTTCTTTATATTTCCAGTGAGCAGCAATCCCGTATTCAGCGACCCGATGCATTTCTAGGGTGCGGATTTGGATTTCTACTGGTGAGTTGGCAATCCCCAACACGGTGGTGTGAAGCGACTGATAGCGGTTTGGCTTGGGCAGACCAATGTAGTCTTTGAAGCGGCCAGGAATGGGCTTAAAGGCATCATGAACTTCGGCTAGGGCGTGATAGCAATCAGTTTTGATATTGACGATAATGCGCACGGCAGTCAGGTCAAAGATTTCGTTAAAATCTTTTTTCTGGCGGCTCATTTTTTGGTAAATACTGTAGAGATGCTTGGGACGACCACTTACTTCAAAAAATTGAATCCCAGACTCTTGTAAGCGGTGGCGCAGTCGTTCGATCGTATTGGCAATATTATTTTCCCGGGCTGCCCGTGTTTCCTTGACTAAATCTTGAATGCGTCGGTACTCTTGGGGTTCAATATATTTGAAGGCTAAATCTTCTAGCTCCCACTTGATTCGACCTAAACCTAGGCGATTGGCTAGCGGCGCAAAGATATCTCTGGTTTCTTGAGCGATGAGGCGCTGCTTTTCCTCAGGCATATGCTCCAGGGTTTGCATATTGTGCAACCGATCGGCCAGTTTCACTACAATTACCCGAATATCCTGAGCCATCGCCAAGAACATCCGCCGAAAGTTTTCGGCTTGCTGCTCTTTTTTGCTGGAAAAGTTGAACTTGGAGAGCTTAGTGACCCCCTCAACTAATTGCCTAGTTTCTGCACCAAATAACTTTTCAATATCTTCGGCGCTAATTTCTTCGACATCTTCCACGATGTCATGGAGAAAGCCAGCAGCGATCATTTCTGGAGCGCCACCCAGGTTATAGAGAATATCGGCTACAGCTACCGGATGATTGATGTAAGGCTCGCCAGATTTACGGAATTGACCAACATGATGCTCGCGCGCAAAGGTATAGGCTGTGTACATCAACTGTTCTTCTGGGACAGTAGAGGTTTCACAAGCTGCTAACCAATTAGGCAATACAGGATCGGCGATCGTGGTCAATTCAGAGGAAATCATGGCTGGCAAAGACAGATCTTAGATTCTATATTCTATCTAGTGACTGGAGTTTTGGGGAGATTTTTGTATATTAATGATACCGTTTGATGTACTGCCCCAGCTCCCTAGTATTCGTCATGACGGAACCGATCGACACTATTCAGATTTGGCAGCGTTTTCAGGAACTAGTCTTGACCATGCAGCAGGCATTTAGCGCTGAATTAGCGCCGACACCACTGCAAGCTAGGGAACAATATGAGGCGATCGATACTTATTTTCAGCAACAGATTATGGCTACCTCCGATGATCCATGGCCTGTGGCTATTGCTGGGAAAATGCGATCGTACATTACTGAAATTCACCGGCTGCTGAAGTTGATCCAGCGGGATTTGATTTTTTGGCAAAGCGCTCGCCGACCCCTTCCCAAAGTTCAACGGAGTGATGATATCCGGAGCAAGCTAGACATGGTTATGCAATTTTCTAATTCTATTGTTGAAGCATTGAGTATTTCTGGCAGCTCATAAAATAAAAGATACCTAGCTATATGATTTATTCGGTCATAAACTGATGCGGTTTATTTGATAGGGCAATTGATAATTCTGCTCTAACTTCATGCAAAATTCTATTGCCATAGCTTTCTAGACATATTTGATTGAGATTTTTGAACTGAGTCTTCCGACCCAGTTCAAGCCCTTCATTAAGTATTTGTAACTGCTGATAACTTATCCGGTATTTGGGTGGATACAAGAAAAGAGCAAAAATTTTAAATATTAATAGATGCAGCCAGTTCGTTCGCAAATCGTTGCCCATTGTGAACCCCACAACATATGCTTCATCATCAGATGTAAATCCTTTTTTTAGCAACAAGTGAATACAATCATGACCAAAAACATCAATGTTGCCAGGTAGAGCAAATGGGCTGCTGGGGTTTTCTAATAGCCAGACCATCGGGGGTATTTTGGCTGGTGGATCACCTTGTAGCGTCTGATAAGCTCCTTGCAATGTCAAGTTATCTAATTTTTCAGGGTAATTATTCCAAAGCATTGATAGTTAAGGTAGTTATTTAATAATCCAGCGATAAATTCCGAGGCAATCTACGAAGAAAAACAGTGAAGCTGCGTAAATTACCATTGATGTATTCTTAATAAGCAAGCTTGAAACTAGCATTTGGCTAGAACTCATTGCTAAAAATATGAATCCATAACTACTTACTTCAGTCTTAGATGCCAACATCACACCTCCAGCGATAGCGAAGGCACTACTACTTAGTTGCAGATAGTTAGCAAATTTATTTTTTGATTGGGCGTTGATTGACATTTGGTAGCTGATTTTACTGAAATTAAAGCGGAGCAAGATTTATTGTTGGAGGACTACCTCTACAAGAAGTAACTTTTCGATGAGTCTTACTACAAAGACTTATCGAACTTGAGACCATCACTGCTGCTAGGCGGTGACGGTCTACGTATTTTTACTTATTTAACCCCTCAGGCTGAATAATACCACTAGCTGTTGCATACTACCAGTAATTCCCCAATTGATTTCAGCCATTATACTCAAACATTAATGAATCAGAATGGCTGCAAGTTTGATATTGGCAAATTAGCAGAGGCGATTACTAAAGAGGCATTGCTGCAGTATTCTTGCGATGTATTTTTACAGATAATTTGCTAGCCCAAAAGGCCGCCAACAATAGCAAGAAAGTGATGCATGGCTATCTGACAACATGGTGGGTTATGGTGGAAGAAGAAATTAGCTTCAGGGTCAACAACCATGCAAGTCAGCCTCCAAAAACTACTCAGCGATCCAACTATTGATGCTGGTCAGAGCAGTAACCAACGGCAGCTTTCTATTTCGATCGCCGCCGTTGCTGATGACATTAATCATCGCCAGTTGCCCTTAAACCTGTGTTTGGTGATCGATTGCAGTGGCTCCATGAAAGGTGTGCCCTTAGAAACCGTTAAGCAAGCAGCTCACCAGCTAATTTCTCAACTCAACGCTCACGATCATATTTCAGTAGTATCTTTCGACCATCAGGCTAAGGTAGTAGTAGCCAATCAGCTGGTAGCTGAAGGCCGAGAAGAGATCTTAGCCAAAATTAGTAGTTTGGAAGCCAAAGGTGGGACTTCGATCGATGAAGGCATCAAACTTGGAATCAAAGAAATGGTGGCCGCTGGCACCGAAGCAGTTTCCCAAGCGTTTGTTTTAACCGATGGCGAGAATGAACATGGCGATAACGCTCGTTGTATCAAGCTGGCGGAGTTTGCCACCGAAAGCAAAATCACCCTGAACACTTTGGGGTTTGGCGAACATTGGAACCAAAATATCCTGGAAAAAATTGCTGATGTGGGGGCGGGCATTTTGGCCTATATCGAGAAACCCGAAAAAGCCCTGACGGAGTTTGGCCGGATCTTTAGCAGGATTCAGTCGGTGGGTTTAAGCAATGCCTATTTGCAAATTGAGTTGGCACCAAAGGTGCGTTTGGCGGAACTAAAACCCGTCGCTCAAGTAGCACCAGAGACGATCGAACTCCCCGTGCAAACCGAAGGAGACCGGTACCTCATCCGGTTAGGGGATCTGATGATCGACAATGCCCGGGTGATTTTGGTAAACACTTACATTGGTCAATTGCCAGTGGGACAACATTCGATCGCGACTGTACGGGTCGTCTATGATGATCCGGCCACTGGTAGTAATGGCATCTGGTCAGACCCGCTGTCGGTGGAAGCCCATGCTGTTAGTAACTGGCAAGCTCAACCCGATACTACCGTCCAGCAATCTACTCTGGCCTTAGCCAAATATCGTCAAACCCAAATGGCTGAGCAAAAACTCCAGCAAGGCGATCGAACTGGAGCGGCCACCATGTTACAAACAGCTGCTAAAACAGCTCTCGAGATGGGTGATACCGGTGGGGCTACCATCTTGCAAACCAGCGCCACTCAGCTGCAATCCGGTGAAGAACTATCCGAAACTGACAAAAAGAAAACTCGGATTGTATCCAAAACCATTTTGCAGTAAGCTTTTTGCAGATAATGTCTATAAAAAGGCAAAGTTCCACAGCTAAACCTTATATAATTGTAAAGATTATTTGAGCAGCCAAAGTTATTAAGGAAAATGTAACCGCTATGGGTCGTCTTGGGGTTTTACTATTAAATTTAGGTGGGCCAGAGCAGCTCTCTGACGTGCGGCCTTTTCTGTTCAACCTCTTTTCTGATCCTGAGATTATCCGGTTGCCAATTCCAGCGCTACAAAAGCCCTTGGCTTGGATAATTGCTACCAGTAGGTTTAAAACTTCTCGCGCTAATTACGAAAAAATTGGCGGTGGTTCTCCATTACGCCGGATCACCGAAGAACAAGCCCGAGCACTCGAACAGCAGCTGAAAAGTCGCGGTGCTGACGCCAAGGTTTATATTGGAATGCGCTATTGGAAGCCCTTTACCGAAGAAGCTCTCCAGCAGATTAAACAAGATGGCATTGAAGAGCTGGTCATTTTGCCCCTCTATCCTCAGTTTTCGATTAGTACCAGCGGTTCTAGCTTTCGGCTAATTGATAAAATTTGGCAGGACAAGCCTAGCTTGAAGCCCGCTAAATATACGGTGGTTTCTTCTTGGTTCGATCGACCGGGCTACTTGCGATCGATGGCCGAATTGATTGCCAAAGAAATTGATAAATGTCCCCACCCCGCCGAGGCTAGAGTATTCTTTAGCGCCCACGGCGTACCTACCACCTACGTAACTGAGGGTGGCGATCCCTACCAAGCCGAGATCGAGCAATGTGCGGCTCTGATCATGCAAACCCTGAACCGTCCCAATGAGTACACTTTGGCCTACCAAAGCAAAGTCGGACCAGTAGAATGGCTGCAACCTTACACCGAAGATGCCATCCAAGACTTGGCTACTGCTGGGATTAGCGAATTGGTAGTAGTACCGATTAGCTTTGTCTCAGAGCATATCGAAACCCTGGAAGAAATTGATATTGAGTACCGGGAGCTAGCAGAGGAAGCTGGTATTCATACCTTTAACCGGGTTCCAGCCCTCGATACCTACCCGACCTTTATTACGGACTTAACTGATTTAGTCTTAGAGGCCGCACAAGCGCCCAGTATGGAGCTATCTCAGGTGCCACAAATGATCCGCAATACTAAGATGTATCCTCAAGAGAAATGGGAATGGGGTCTGACGACAGCGGCGGAAGTATGGAATGGCCGGATGGCCATGATTGGCTTTTTGGGTCTAGTGGCGGAGATTGTTACTGGTCAAGGACCATTGCATTTTCTGGGCATTCTGTAGTTTTTGGTGTCGATCGGAAAAGTAAGCTTGCTTTGCTTCCAGAACATCTCATACTAGTGAACGACAATTTCGCGATTACAGAATAAAGCGTCCCGAAAAATGAATTTCAAACTATGCCTCAACCGATCAAACAAAGCGGCACAACTACTGCTTACTCCCTGATTTGGGATGTTATACAGACAACTTTGCAATTGCAATCTGAGAAATTAAGGTGATCTCAAATACAGACCACCACGGCTGAAATTAAATCTTTTGCCTACAATGGAAAGCTGCACCCTTTACCCCGTCTGACCGTGCGCGACCAAGAAATAGACATCGCTCCCCTCATCGATCATTCCCTCTTAACCGCTACCGCCAGCCCCGAACAAGTCGCCCAGTGGTGCGCCGAAGCCGATCGATACAACTTTGCCGCCGTGTGTGTTTATCCGCGCCATGTACGGTTGGTAGCCGAACTTTTGAACAATAGAAAACCCAAAGTTTGCACGGTGATTGGTTTTCCGACAGGGGCAACCACCGCCACCGTTAAACTTTACGAAGCCCAAGAAGCCGTAGAAAATGGAGCCACCGAATTGGACGTGGTCATTGACCTAGCTAGCTTGAAGGCCGGACGGATTGATGATGTCCATCAGGAATTAGCCCAGATTTGTGAAGAAACTGGCCAAACGGTAAAAGCCATTCTAGAGATGTCTTTATTGACGGAAGAAGAAAAACGCATTGCTGCTGAAATTTGTATGGAAGCGGGTGCCCGGTATTTGAAAACCAGCACGGGCTGGAGCGGCGGCGCTACGGTGGCTGATGTGAAACTGCTGGCCGAAATCACCCGGAATGTGATTGGGATTAAAGCCTCTGGGGGCATTCGCACCCATGCCCAGGCGATCGAACTAGTCCAAGCGGGAGCTACGCGGCTAGGGACTTCCCATGGGGTGGCTTTACTGCACGAACGTAACAATCCAGCCGATGAGTAATACCTATCAAACTACTGGCATTAACCTTAAAGCCACGCCGATGGGGGAGGCCGATCGACTACTGACTATTTTATCCCCAGAACATGGCCTGATCCGAGTAATTGCACCAGGGGCGCGGAAACCAAAATCTAGCCTGGGTGGCCGCAGTGGCATTTTTGTGATCAACCAATTACTGATTGCCAAAGGTAAGTCGATCGATCGGATTACCCAAGCCGAAACCCTGCGTACCTACCGGAATTTATCAACTAATTTATCTAAGCTGTCGATTAGCCAATATTGGGCGGAAATATTACTCAGTCAGGCTATCAGCGATCAACCGCAATTAGAACTATATGAGCTATTCATTGTTCATATAGGACGCTTAGATGGCCTCGCCCAGCCAGGGACAGAAATTTTGGCCTATCTTTGCCAGGGAATTTTTCACTTGCTAGCGGCGGGGGGCATTGCCCCCCAGGTGCATAATTGCTGTGCTACCGGCGCAGCGATGGTGGCCAATTTGACCGAACCACGCTGGAAAACTGGTTTTAGTATTGATGCGGGTGGCACGGTGAATCCTATGGCGATCTTAGATAAAGCCCAAGCGGGCTTGTATTATCTAACGGGCTTGGAGCTGGCCTTGTTTCAACAGCTATCGGCTCAGGATTTGGGCAGCTGGGTAGATAGCGACTTACCACCAGCAATCTTGCAGCAATCTTGGTCAAAAATCGAAAAAGTTCTCCGCCAATATATTCGGCACTATTTAGGGACAAGTATTCGATCGGCAGACTTGCTGATGGTTGATAGATAAAGCACTAGAATTGATTAATATATTGATCGCTGAGGTTCTGAGATAAATTAGGTGCATAATCTCTTAACCTCCGCCAATATCGAATAAAATTCTCTCATGTGGCAGTACTTTTCCTGCTCCTTACCCTCAGTTAGCTAAATGCGCTTATCAGAAGATCCCAGTCCAGAAGTACCAAATCAGCCACAGTTGGGCATCGTCCCACCTGTAGCCACCGAAAAAGTGGAATCACAGGGAATTTCTGCTGTCCTAAAAAACAAGAACTTTCTCACGCTGTGGGGTGGCCAGATCTTTTCGCAGCTAGCCGATAAGGTGTATTTGGTATTGATGATTGCGATCATCGAAGGCCAGTTCCAGTCCGAAAACCAGACGATCAGTGGCTGGGTATCGGCAATTATGATTGCTAGTACCATTCCGGCCATTTTGTTCGGTGCTTTTGCCGGGGTCTATGTCGATCGCTGGAATAAAAAACTAGTGTTAGTCAGCACCAATGTTGTGCGAGGTTTGCTAGTGTTGGTGGTACCAATCTTGCTGTGGTTATCACATGGGGTCGTAGTAGCCCAGCTACCCTTAGGCTTTGAAATATTATTACTAGTCACCTTTTTAACTTCTACTTTCGGCCAGTTTTTCTCCCCGGCAGAGCAAGCAACTATTTCAACGATTGTCGAAAAACAGGATTTGCTATCGGCTAACTCTTTGTATACGACAACAGCGATGGGTTCTTTGGTGGTGGGTTTTGCGGTGGGGGAACCAGTTTTAGGTTTAGCCGATACGATCGCCACTCGGTTTGGATTGGGTGCCAATATTGGTCAAGAATTAGTAGTGGGGGGCAGTTATATTATTGCGGGCTTGCTATTACTGTTGCTGAGAGTTCATGAGCCGCCGCAAACGAAGGGTACCGAAGTCCATGTTCTGGAAGATATTAAAGAAGGCATTCGTTATTTAGGAACCAATCGATCGATCCGAGTAGCCATGATTCAACTGGTTACTTTATTCTCCGTTTTTGCTTCGATGAGCATTATTGTCGTGCGCCTAGCAGAACTCATCCCCGAGATCAAAGCTTCTCAGTTTGGTTTTCTATTAGCCACTGGCGGGATTGGCATGGGTATTGGCGCTTTTCTACTCAGCTACCTGGGTAAAATACTAAATCACGATCGGTTAGCAATGTTTGGATCGATCGGCGTAGCGGCCACCCTGGCCGGGATGTCCTTCTTCACCCATAGCCTGTGGTTTACAGTATCCATGATTATTTTAATGGGAGTATTTGGTGCTTTGATTGCCATTCCCATGCAAACCGTAATTCAATCGGAAACACCACCCGAAATGCGCGGCAAGGTGTTTGGACTGCAAAACAACGGCACCAATATTGCCCTCAGTTTGCCGTTAGCACTAACCGGAGTGGCCGAAACCATGTTTGGTGTTCCCAATGTTTTATTGGGTTTAGCCGCAGCCGTGACGATTTTGACCATATTTTTGTATAGCAATCGATCGACCGATTCCCAGCCAAGCTAAAAGACCAAATCCGGTTAAAATTACTTATTGGTGGGATTTACCCCTGCTATCAATTGGGAATGGTTTGAAATAAAAATGCACATTGCTTGGCTTGGAAAGAAATCTCCTTTTTGCGGTAACGTCACCTACAGTCGAGAAATAACTAACGGACTGACTCAACGCGGACACAAAATCAGCTTTATGCATTTTGCAGAAACCAAAGCCGATCGAGATGATGTGCCGTTGCCTTTTCTCTACAAGTCCCAAGTTTTCACCATTCCCACCATCCGCGCCAAACGAGTCTTAGAAAAATCGCTGCAACGTCGCCGCCCCGATATTGTCCATGCCTCGCTCAGTCTCTCGCCCTTAGATTTTTTGCTCCCAGAAATTTGTCAAGAGCTAGATCTACCCCTAGTAGCGACCTTTCATACGCCCTACGATGGCAAACGCCGCAACCTCACTTCAGGCAGTCAGTTGCTGGCCTATCAGCTCTACGCCCCATTTTTAGCAAAGTACGATCGCACTATTATTTTCTGCCAAGAACAGCGTGAGTTGCTAATTAAAATGGGCGTGCCCGCTGAGCGGATCGTGGTAATTCCCAACGGCGTAGATGAAAGCAAATATACACCCGGTCCATCGAATAGTAAGCAAGAATTTAATGCTCAGCAGCTCTTTGTTTACCAAGGCCGAATTTCCACCGAGAAAAATGTAGAGTCTTTGTTACGAGCTTGGAAAAAGTCCCACATGGGTAGTGATGGCACTTGCAAGCTAATTATTATGGGTGATGGGACGCTCAAAGCTTCTCTTGAACCGTTTTATGATCAAACCGATGGTGTAATTTGGCTGGGTGCGATCGAAGATGACCAACGGCGCATTGAAATTTTGCGCGGTGCGGATGTTTTTGTATTGCCCTCGTTAGTGGAAGGTTTATCCTTATCGCTCCTCGAAGGAATGGCTTGTGGTTTAGCCTGTGTTGCCACCGATGCTGGTGCTGATGGCGAAGTGTTGGCCGATGGTGCCGGAATTGTGATTGATACTCAAGGGGTTTCTACTCAACTACGCACCATTTTGCCCCTGCTGAAAGCCCATCCTGCCCTCCAAAAAACCCTGGGTCAGGCCGCACGCGATCGAATTATCCAAACCTATACGCTCAATGGCAATATTTCGCACATTGAGCAGGTTTATCAGGAAATCATTAAACCGATTCAGCAGGTTGGTTAAGACCGGTGAAGTCTATTTAGTCGATTTTGGTAATTTCAAATTCCCTTGACCTTTGGTGATCTTGGCCGAAGTGATTTTATCCCCTACCTTAATCCCATCAACTACTTCCATACCAGTTAGCACTTTACCAAAAACAGCATACTGACCATCTAAAAAATCTTTTTGTGTCAGAGTAATATAAAACTGAGAAGAAGCACTATCTGGCGACTGAGAACGAGCCATGGCAATCACGCCGCGTTTATGAGTGAGGATAGGGGGCTGAGTCACCATCTGGGATTGCTCAAATCCTTTGCTATACGTAGGTGCGGGGGAGCCTTTAATTTTAATCTCTAGAGGAATGCGTCGCTCTTGGAATTCCCCCTTCGGTACATAGCCACCAGTTCCATTGCCTTTGGGATCACCGCCTTGCACCACAAAGGCTGGTTCTACCCGGTGGAAAGTGAGATTATTGTAGAACCCTTTTTGGACTAGCTCCACAAAGTTACCAGCAGTGATAGGGGCATTATTACCATCCACCTCGATCACAATTAGCTTTCCCTTGATCATTAACTCGACGGTGGCTTTGCCTGCCAACCGAGGAAGATTAGCAAATTGGGAGTTAACGCCTTTTTCGGCAGCTATGACAGGCGTACCTGCTTCTGTATCATAGGAAACACTGGAGGCCGCCTCGGTTTTAATCACGCTAGCTGCTGGGCTGCTCAAACTAGAACTGGTTTTAGCAGCATCACAGCCATTCAAGGCCAAAGAAGTAAACAAAAATCCGACCAAAATCAAAATTCGTATCTGCATTATGTAGATTGGGTTTAGTTGCAAAACTCAGTTTAAGCTTTTTCCAGCCGCAAATTATCAGCCGATCCTTAATCAAAGACCACTGTTTTGTTTCCATAAACTAATACGCGGTGTTGGAGATGCAGACGAACAGCTCTGGCTAAAACCATCCGCTCTAGGTCTTTGCCTTTGCGAATCAAATCTTCTACCCCATGTCGGTGGGTGATCCGCACGACATCTTGTTCAATGATTGGACCAGCATCCAAGTCGGCAGTGGCATAGTGAGCGGTAGCACCAATAATTTTCACCCCGCGTTCGTAGGCTTTATGATATGGCTGTGCCCCCACAAAGGCTGGAAGAAAGGAGTGATGAATGTTGATAATCCGGTTACTACCAAACTCTTCGATCACCTCGGTACCTAGAATTTGCATGTACTTGGCCAAAATCACTAGATCAATTTTGTACTTACTTAACAGTTCTAATTGGTGCTGTTGTTGCTCCAGTTTGTTTTCTTTGGCGATCGGTAGATAGTGATAGTCAATTCCAAACTGCTCAGCGGTTTCTTTTAAATCTGGATGATTGCTAATCATTAAGGGAATATTTGCTGAAAATTCCTGAGCCTGCCAACGCCACAGCAAATCCAGTAAGCAATGATTTTGTTTACTTACCCAAATGGCTAAACGTGGTGCTTCATCAGAAAAATGCAGTTCGTAAGTGGCATTCCAGGGTCTGGCGATCGCCCCAAAGGCGGCACTAATTATTTCCTTCGGCAAATGAAAGCCTTCTAACTCCCATTCAATCCGAGTCAAAAATATATCTGCCGTGACATCGGTATGGTGATCGGCGCTAATGATGTTGCCACCATTGGCATAGACAAAGTTGGCAATTTTGGCTACCAGGCCACGCTGATTAGGACAATAAACAAGAAGGGTAGCGGTTGGGTACATGCTGAAGGAACTCAAATGTTTTGAATAACTTAAATATAATGCCCTAATCTATTTCTCTGTAATCCTGATCACCGCTGATGATAATACCTGGCGATATATTTGGTACATGGAGCAATTAGATGAGCCGCTAAGTAAATCAACAATTAATGCAAATAAAATCCCTATGCCTGACAGCGTAAGGATTTCACTAAATAGAACGTGATTAAATTAGATTGAAACTGAATGTAATTACCTCAGTTAAAAACTAATAAGCACCTTCTTTTTTCAAAACAACTAATACCGTTTTCATTAAAATACGCAAGTCCATTGCCAATGACCAGTTTTCAATGTAACTAAAATCTAGTTGAATGACTTGCTCAAAATCTACGATGTTCGATCGACCAGAAACCTGCCATAGACCTGTCACACCAGGCAGTACTTCATGACGGAAAAAATGGTGCGGAGAAAAGTTGTCTACATCTCTGATGGGTAGAGGACGAGGACCAACCAATGCCATTTCTCCTAAGAGAACATTAAACAGTTGTGGTAGCTCATCTAGACTGTAACGGCGGAGGAACGAACCGATGCCAGTAATTCGTGGATCATCTTTGATTTTG
>CAXTSX010000003.1:81319-156807 GCA_964247085.1 uncultured bacterium | reverse complement strand
ATTAACTGCTGCTGATTTTCTAAATCAGCAACACTAGTAGCTGCATCTTGTTGTTGCTGCTGCAGCTGCTCCCAATGCTGATGTAACAAATCTTCTTGTAGTTTGATCGCCCCCAATGAACCATTATCTCCCTGAAACTGAGCCATCAGCGATCGCATAGTCGCCACTTGATGAGCAGAAAGCCCAGTATCTCTCTTTTGCTGCGCCAATACGTCCTGTTCCTCCTGTAGTTTTTCCCGAGCGCTAGCAATCTCTTTCAATTCGCTTGTACTAGATTTTAGCGTTTCTTCTAACTGCTGAGATTCTCTAGTCAAACGTTCCAACTCACCTCGAGTAAACTCCAGTTCTTCTTCCCGATTAAATATTTCTTCTTGGCGCAATTGCAGTTGCTGGCTTTGCAGGCCCAAAGACTGTCGCCAGCTTTCAATTTCGTCTGCTTCTTTTTTGTATTTTTCGATCTGGCGCGAGAGATTTTGGAGAATTCCCACCAAATGACGACCAGCCTCACGCAAGGGACCTTGAATCTGCCGATTAGAATTCATGTCCACCAGTATTAAAATACCGGTATTATATCCATTGGCTTCGTCCGGGGCAGAAACTAGTTCATCACCTTGAATAGCACTCCAATTTTGTTCGGTGCGCTGGCAAGCCAGCAACCGCAGCTCAGCTTTACCCGAACCAATAAACCCACCCTTTTGTTTTTGAATTTCTGCTAGGTATAGCATCTTGACTTACCCTGTCTTACTGTTGAGATTACCTAAAATTTCCGCCAGCCACAATTTCAGTTGTTAAAATTAGCCACCAGGCATACATGGACACGAGTTTTAAAGAACAATCTATTTTACGAACTAACAAGCAACCATGACCATCAACCTAACCAATATAGTCGGCAGAGGGATGATACGCTTATTTAGTCGCAGTTATCTTATATCATGCCCAGGAAAACCAGTTGATGTACCGACAAACATATCTACAGTCTACTAAGCTCTTGATCAGCCTAAAACCACCCGTATTGATTTTATCAATATCTTCCAGATAGCCAATTTCCCAGATTGCCTAAAGTCACAAATATTGTAACGATATCTCTTTTCAGAATCAGCGATAGCAAATTACGCACAATATTTGGGCAAAATGAATTTACAGGATAAATTAATTATCTGAAGCCCGGCGGCTACCATTCTAGACTAGAGTTGTACTGTCACGCCATGCTTTATGATCATGGCATTTTGGCATGATCATAAAGCTAATAATCGATAATTAAAGGTAGGCCTAGCATAGCTTTGAAGAAACGTTGTCTGATGCGATGGTTATCCTGGAAAGATTATCCCTATAATTATTACCTAATGACAGATGTCGGACTAGTCGGTTTACACTCACTTTTCATCATCTTTTTTTCATCACCGCCCATCTATCTTCAAAGCCAGAGATATTTATGAGAACAGTACTAATTGCCGAAGACAGCACTACCCAGCGGGAGATGATGAAGGAACTTTTACAATCCAATGGCTTAACAGTCAATATTGCGACCGATGGAGAACAGGCTGTAGACATGGCTCTAATTACGGTGCCAGATATTGTCGTCTTGGATGTGGTGATGCCTAAGATGAATGGTTACGAGGTTTGTCGGAAATTAAAATCTGACCCTAAAACCCAAAATGTACCAGTTATTTTGTGCAGCTCCAAAAGTGAAGACTTTGACCGACACTGGGGGATGAAACAAGGGGCTGATGCTTACGTTTGTAAGCCCTTCGACCCTTACGAACTCATCGCCACCATTCAACAACTCTTGAATAATTAGGAGTATCAACATGGTTTTTGATCTGGATGTATTGAGTAGTAGTGTAGACACTTCAGTGGTTACCACTCCCAGCTTGGAACAACGCGAAGGAGAACTGTGCTTGACTTTTTTCGTACCATCTGGCAAAAAATTCGCCTTGCCAGCGGTAGGAATTCGGGAAGTTATTTCTACAATTGCCGATCGAATCACCCCCATTCCTAATGCCTCACCATTATTACTCGGAACATTTAACTGGCGTGGTCAAGTCATTTGGGTTGCCGACCTAGGACAGTTCCTTGGAGACACAGTTCTAGTGAACACCGACAGAACAGAAGTCTCCATACTAGTGGTAGAAGAGCAAGAAACAGTGATGGGCTTTGCCATTTACAGCGTTGCTAACACTGAATGGCTAGACATTAACAGCCTGACTAGCGCTCAAGGATTATCAGATAGTACATTATCTTTTGTCAAAGGTGGATACGTTCTAGACAATCAAGAGGATGGACATCTGTACTTATTAGACCAGGTTGCGATTTTATCGTCGGCACGTTGGGCAAGCTAAATATATGAAAATAATTATCTTCTCACCAGCAATATTTTTACAAGTTTACGTTAGCTATTAAAATCTTGGTTCATTTATTTTAATTCTGCACTCATAGTACAGTTAATCAGGTTCTATCATGGTTTCTACTCCCAATTACGATCAGGAATACTTCCTTAAGGAATATCAGCAGGCGGAAGAGGCTTACTCCCAGGGTGATTACTCCAAAGCAGCAGTAATTATTGACCAGCTACTCCCCGTCTATGCTAATAACTCCAACACTAGATTATTGCGTGGACATATCTACTGCTACGGACTTCAACAGTATGAAACTGGTCGTCAAGACTATGAACATGTCCTAAAAATTGCCAATGATGAACAGTCTTTGCAATATGCCCGAGATGGTATTGCCTATGCCAAGAGTCATTTACAAGGTGACTCCGGTGGTCACCGACTAGACCAACTGCCACACGATCAAAGCGAGCTGGAGTTAATGACCTGGCAGCAGCCAGATTTGCTGACGATCGATGATGAATTTGACATTGAAGCCAGCAAGCTGGGCGCAGAAGATCCTGGTGATTTATTTCAAGTGGAATCTACCGGTTTCCTAAGGAATCAAAAGTCTGATCATACTTTTAGTACCACGCCTACACATACCGGGTTCCATAATAATGAGCAAGATACTTTAACAGATGCTTTTGCTTTTGATTATCCTAGCGGCGAACCGGCCACGGAAGCTTTTGCTAGTGACCCCTTCCATAAAATTACAGCTACTTACGAAAATATTGAATCAACACCCCAACCAAATGATCTAGAGCCTGTCGTAAATGGCAATAGTGATAAAACACTTTTGGATGATGCCCCATCTAATTCTTGGATGTTGAATGACCAACCAGAAAACACCTCTGATTTTATTTCTGGATTTTTGGCCAACGAAGTAGCTAAAGGTAAAGTGAACGTTTCCAACTCAGCTTTCCTCAGCGATTTCCCTGTCGCTAATCCACCGGAGGATTCGCAGAACTTATTTATCGATCGAACCAAATCATCATCTTTCGGCTTGCCAGAACCTTCTGGTTTACTAGGTGCTTCAGATATCGATAACGGCAAGCAATTATCCGGTAGCATCAACTCATCCAATGTGACCTCATTTGATACCACTTCCACTTTCATTAATAGTGGTATTGAGGATAGTGCGGTTGTTGGTAACCGTCTAGACAGTCGCAGTGATATTAGCGGTTCACTCGCTAGCCTCACTAGCCCACCTTTAGCCAAAAAGCCTTTAGTGCTTGGTAGTTTAGCCGGTGGAGCTGCCGCTATCACAGTAGTAGTAATGGCCTTAGCATTCACTGTTATCCCAACCAAAGATAATAAAGATCATCAGTTTTTCTTAATGCCTGGACTGCTCATGGCTTTGGGAGCTGGAGCGGTTAGCTTTGGGACCACGGCCTTCTTTAGCCGTCGTTACAACCGTGAAGTTGAAAATACGATTTTGGATCTGCAATCTACTTTTGAGCAAGTTTCTCAAAAGAATCTGAAGGCCAGAGCAACTGTCCAAGGCTCCGGTGAACTGGGAAAACTTTCGGCATCCTTTAACCAAATGCTGCAAGGTGTTGTCACTAGTAACAGTGAAGCCCAGCGCAAAGCGCGGGAAATGGAACAAGCTAAAGATGAGCTACAAAGACAGGTAATTCGACTCCTTGATGATGTAGAAGGCGCTGCGCGGGGAGACTTAACAGTTAAGGCCGAGGTTACTGCTGATGTGCTTGGTGCTGTGGCAGATTCATTCAACTTAACGATCGACAGTCTGCGTCAAATTGTCCAACAGGTACAAACAGCAGCAGTTCAAGTAAACAACAGTTCTACTGAAAGTGAAGCCTTCGCCCGTCGGTTATCCTCCGATGCCCTGCACCAAGCCGAAGAACTAGCCGTCACCGTAAACTCGGTGCAAATGATGACCTCTTCTATTAAACGAGTCGCTGAAAGCGCTCGAGAATCAGAAGAAGTAGCTCTTACCGCTTCCGCCAGCGCCCTCAAGGGGGGAGAAGCGGTAGAAAGAACGGTAGCCGGTATTATGGAAATTCGAGAAACGGTAGCCGAAAGTACTCGTAAAGTAAAACGCTTAGCCGAATCTTCCCAGCAAATTGGTCAAATTGTCGCAGTGATCTCTCAGATTGCTTCTCGAACCAACTTGTTAGCACTGAATGCCAGTATTGAGGCTGCTCGGGCTGGCGAAGCGGGCAAAGGTTTTGCGATCGTTGCTGACGAAGTTAGACAGCTAGCAGACAGAAGTGCTAAAGCCCTGAAAGAAATCGAGCAAATCGTATTACAAATTCAGAGTGAAACTGGCTCAGTAATGGCAGCGATGGAACAAGGAACCCAGCAAGTAATTCGGGGAACTAAACTAGCAGAGCAGGCTAAAACATCCCTAGATGACATCATTCAGGTCTCCAACCGGATTGATTCCTTGGTACGTTCGATTACTAGCGACACCATTGAACAACGAGAAACTTCCAAGTCTGTAACAGCAGTCATCCAGTCCGTAGAAATTCAGGCGCAATCCACCTCTCAAGAAGCACAGAAAGTATCTTCTTCTCTGGAAAACTTGGTAATTGTGGCTCGAAACCTCTTGACCTATGTAGAACGCTTTAAAGTGGAATAATCGCTACCCAGTAAAATAATTTGGCTGAAAATTCAGTTGGCAAAAATCATGGCACAACAAGACAAAATCATTGGTTATTTTTTGGATGAAGCTCAAGAACATTTGCGTGTGATCGAAGAAAGGCTAATCGCACCACATTTGTTATCTGAACCAGCACACATTAAAGAAGTGTTTCGTGCCGCTCACTCTATTAAAGGAGGCGCGGCCATGCTGGAGCTAGATACTATTCAACAGATTGGTCATTACTTTGAGCAAGCATTCAAACAAATCAACGAAAAGTCCTTGTCCGTAGATGAATCACTCCAAAACTTACTCCTCGAGGGTTTTGAAATATTGAGTCTAGCTCTCCAAATCCTTCGTCACCAGCAATTACCACCGGCTAGCTTAGCACAGGAAGAAGTATTCGGGAAGATTCAAGTATATTTTGGCAATTACGAGCAATGTGAACCAAATCTCGATAGCAATGATTTCTTACCAAATTTAGCGATCGAAAAAGCATTTGGTAGTTATGTCAATCACAACCTACGACAGTTTGAGGCTTTATCCGGCAAACCCCAAGCCGATAACATAACCAGAGCAGCGTTATCAGATGTTTGCCAAAAAATTGGTGAATTAGGCAAAGATTTTGATTTTAGTGCTTGGACAAACCTTTTGACTAGTTGCCAGGTAGCGATTAATAATCCATTAATTCAGATAGATCAACTCCGTAAAACGATTCCCAATGCCATCAAACAAGCCCAGCTTTTAGTAATCAATGGTAATCACCAGGGCATTGCCAACCCACCAGAACTCAATGAATTACTTGCGACAGAAGCGCTAACAGATTTAACGGTTACATCTACTCATGAAAATTTTGATACATCAGAAAGTAGTTTGTGGTCAGATGAAACAAGCTTAGATGAAGGAAAACAAATCAACACTTGGCCAACAGCTTCAAAGAAATATGATCATGTGGCAGCTGATTCTATGATCAATTCATTTAACCAAAAAAATAATTTAGAAAAATCAGCTGACAGTTATGAACTAGGTGAGTTCATGCAGTTATTTGATGAAGAAATAACCGCTGATGGTACTTGGGTACAATATGAAGATGTTCTTGCTTTTGATAATGCCGACAAATCCTCTCATCCTGAAGAAAATTGGCAATCGACTACTCTGTGGGATGAAGATATTTTTGAAAGACCACTACCCATACTAAATCTAGATCTAGATGCACCAAATTCCAGTCTAGCCCACAGCACCGAACTAAAACCGACTGTCAATCTACCACAATTCAACTTTGAAGAGCCCGGTAATTCAGAGCTGTTTATGGAAGACGATGTCAAAACAGACTGTCCAGCTATTCATTCAAATACATCGTCTTTAAATAGTCAGAATGGTCAAGAAATAGACTGGAGTGGCCTGCTTGCCGATATCCCAGATGAAGCAATAGTAGATTATCAAGAGCCATTGATTTCTTCTCCAAAAATAGATGAATGGTCAGCTTCACCAATTAGTAATAATTCGGATCTAATTATTCCGACAATTAATACTTGTATTCAACCTGATACTTCTTTTTCTCTGATTAACATTGAAGAGGAAAGCATCCCAGAAAATTTATTTAATTTCGAGGAAAAAGCAGAAGAATCAGAAGAATTATCTGCATTCAATTCAGAGCAGCCCATTGTCACAGATTTCGCTGTCGAAAACAGTCTAATTCAAAAAGATTCATCTATTTTAGATACTGATAATTTTCCTCAATTTGCAGTAGAGAAATCTATGAATAGAGAAAAAGACAATCTTGTTCAAGATCGAAATAATTTAATATTAGACTTTTTTGAATTTGATGATGATCAATTCACCTTCGATTTTTCATCACAGCCTTCCACTGATTTGGAAATATCGAATATTTTCAGTGTCGATTCGCAACCAAATGTCTCTGCTTTACCAACTTTAGATGAATTGATGTTAAAAAGTCTGAATGTACCACCGTCTCAGAGCAAACCCATATCTTCTAATCCGGGAGAGTGGCGAGAACTAGCTGTATTTGACGATCTTTTGGCAGATACTCAAACAACCGATGCAGATATAACAGATCTCAATCAAATTATGATTAACGGTAACCTGGATCCAGAGTTAGAGCTGGAAAATCTGGAGGATTTGTCGGATTTTTTGCAAGCCTCAGTTAGTTCTAACCAAATTGACGCCCTTGACAGTTTAGTTAAAGCTAACTGAGGCTCAGAACCCCTTGATTAATCTAGAAAACTTAAATCCTTTCACTAAAACCACTATGCTACCTGGAGATATTTCGATCGATGACATCCAGATGTCAGGAGAATTAACAGCTCTAGACCTAGAAGATTTAGAGCTAAACATGCTGGCTATATCAACAGCCAGTGATCTCAACCATGACGACTTTGCTGCCCTCGATTTTGATTCTTCTTCAGATCAATTATCCATAGACAATTTGAATGAAATGGTATTAGAGGAATTAAGTTTCGGCGATGTGGAAATCTTGGCCTCAGCCGAAGTAGCTATCAGTGGTGAGGTGAGTGATGACGTTTTTGATTCATTGGACATTAGTTTTGACTCGGAACATATTGCTACTGACGAGTACCTAAGTAATAATTTTTCTGATCTAGACTTAAGTTTTGCGGAGTCAGAATGGGATACAGATCAACACTTTGAAAACATTGATTTAAACACATTTAATAGCGCAAATCTAGATCAACTAGACAGTTTACTAGCTAATACTGATTGTGAAGCTAGTTCAGTTGAACCCTCAGCAGATTTTGATAATCTTGACTCACTCTTAGCCGATGTTGCACCTCTGATCAGCAAGACTATTCAAGATGATGATGAATTTTTGCAGATTGAGAAAATGCTGCAACATGTGGAAAGCAAAAAAATAGAACACACAGTTGCTATTAAACCAGCTTCTCGGAGTAAAAAGCAGCGAACTTTTGAACAGACGATGCGGGTCTCTGTTAAAAGCTTAAATAATCTCAATAATTTAGCTGGGGAATTAGTTGTCAATCGCAATACCCTGGAGCAAGATCAAAACAGACTACGCCAGTTTGTGGACAAACTTCTTCTGGAAGTTCAGAACATGAACGAAGTGGGAAAAAGTATGCAGGATTTGTATGAAAAATCTTTGCTAGAAAGTTCCCTGTTGGCCAATCGTCAACATCAGCAGAATAAACCGGTGATTCCCAGCGAATATGACGCTGAAGGGACAATGGCTGAGATTGAATATGATCCACTAGAAATGGATCGGTTTACGCCTATTCACTTGCTTTCACAGCAGATGATTGAGCTGACCGTAAGGATTCGGGAATCTACCTCTGATATTGAATTCGTAGTGGATAACAGCACGGAGGTAACTCGCAGCCTCCGCCAAATTAATAGTCAGTTGCAAGAAGACTTAAACAAAAGTCGGATGTTGCAATTTGCTCAAACAGCCGATCGATTGCAGCGGGGGGTGCGTGATAATGGCTTGAAGTACGGCAAGCAGGTCGATTTGCATATCGAAGGCCGGGATACGATGATCGATAAGGTGATCTTAGAAAGCCTGAATGATCCGCTGGTACATATGGTAAATAATGCGATCGCTCATGGTATTGAGTCACCAGAAGTACGTTTGGCTGCTGGTAAAGCGGCAGTTGGTTCAATTACAATTCGGGCCATTCATCAGGGTACCCAAACTATTATTTCTCTTAGTGATGATGGTGCCGGTATAGACATTGAACGGGTGAAAACTAAAGCGATCGAAAAAGGGGTGATCACCTCCGCTCAATCGGTCACGATGACCAAGTCAGAAGTCTATGACTTATTATTCTTACCCAGTTTTTCGACGAAGGATCAGGCCGACGAACTAGCTGGTCGGGGCGTGGGTATGGATGTGGTACTGAGCAGTTTGCAAGAAATTCGTGGTACCATCACCACCGAGTCCACTCTAGGTCAGGGTACTACTTTCACTATCCGACTGCCCTTAGCTTTGAGTATTGCCAAGTCTCTGATTGCCGTTAATAAGGATGCCGGTCTGGCCTTCCCGATGGATGGCATTGAGGACAGCCAAGATATTAAGAAAGAAGACGTTATTATCAATGATGCCGGTCAACAATGCTTCCATTGGCGAAATCAGTTGATGCCTTTTAGGCCACTATCCGATTTACTATCCTTTAATCGACCGGTACGCCAGGTTAGTTACTACAACAATTTAGAAGAGAAAGAAGAACTGGTATCGCTAATTGTCTTGCGCAGTGGTGGACAGCTAATTGCGGTACAAGTCGATCGAGTAATTGGTGAGCAAGAAATTGTGATTAAACCCCTCCAAGGCCCAGCGCCGAAGCCAGTCGGCATTGCTGGTGCCACAGTCTTAGGAGATGGTCGGATCATCCCGATCGCTGATGTGGTTGAATTAATTGATCTGGCTAACGGGTTAATCAGTAGACAACAAAGTGGTCTGTGGTCAGTCAATGACATCGTTCAGGATCAACCAGCTCAGAAGGAACCAATAGTCTTGGTAGTCGATGACTCGATTACGGTGCGTCAGTTGTTATCTCTCACCTTTACTCGGGCTGGTTATCGAGTAGAACAGGCCCGAGATGGCCAAGAAGCCTGGGATAAACTCCGCGCTGGCTTACCTTGTGACATCATCTTCTGTGATATTGAAATGCCTCGAATGGATGGATTAGAGTTACTAGCTAAAGTCATGCAAGATGAAACCCTGAAGAAGCTGCCGATGGCCATGTTGACTTCGCGGGGTTCCGATCGACATCGCCAAATTGCCTCCGATTTGGGAGCTAGCGGTTACTTCATCAAACCTTATCTCGAAGATGCCTTGTTGGCAGCTGTCAAACGGATGATTAAGGGTGAAGTTTTAGCCATTGTTTGACGTACTCCCTCGGCTAGAAGCCGAAGGCTCTCAACATTTATATAGGTAGATTTCAACTTAAAAAATAGAACCAAAAAATGAACCAAGTAAGTCTCTCAGTGATGGGAGACTTTTTTTGCGCCGACCATTTCTTGGATTAAACCAGCAGTAGCCGGTGCTAGCAGCACGCCATTACGATAGTGACCTGTCGCCACCAACACTCGCTCTTGACCAGGGCAAGTTTCAATCACTGGAGCAGGTCTGCCCACTGGCCGGGGACGGAGACCCTGCCAAGTCTGCACAATTTCGGCCTGGGCTAACGCTGGGCAGTAGCCGATCGCCTGGTCTTTGAGCATGGCTAACTGTTTTGGTTGAGCTTCGATCGCATCACCGATCGGGAATTCCACCGTCGCTCCTACCCAATATTCCCCGCCCCCTAGCGGGACAATATGCAGGTCATCACCAGTAACTACTGGTTGAAAGTCGTCAATACCCAGAATTTTTGGTAAACGGTAGTGGATGGCCTGACCCAGTACGGGCAGGAGTTCGATGGGGCGATCGCCACTGTCCAGATTTTTACTAATAGCCATACTTCCTAAACCAGCAGCGACTACCACCCAGTCTGTTGTTAAGTCGTCAATAGTGGTGATGGTTGTTTTCCATTGAAATTGCACACCTCTTTGCTGAGCCGCAGTGACGAGGGCGCGAGTTAACTGAGGGGGATGAATCTGCCAATCGGCGGGGGAATAGATCGCCTGGTTAAAAGATTCGGGATTGATCTGGGGAAGATAGTGAATCACCTGATCGTGATCCCAAATTTCGAGTGGCCAGCCTTGGGCAGCTCGAACCTGAGCTAGAGATTGCCATTTGGTAAGGTCATCTGCTGAATTCAGCAACTTGAGCATTCCTTGAGCATTATGAGCGACTGGTAATCCAGCCGCCGCTAGTTGCGGAATTAAGCGGTGATAGTAATTAAGACCCTCTTGGCGCAGTTGCCAAGCACGGCCTTTGGTTTTTTGGCTAATGACCGCCATTAGTAAACCTAACGCCGCACCGGTTGATTCTTGGGCGGGTTGGGAATGTCGATCGATTACCACCACATCCCAGTCGGGCAACTGACTAAATTCGTAGGCAATGGTAGCCCCCACGATGCCACAGCCAATAATGGTAATACTAGGCATCAGGTCTAATAGTGAGTTCAAAGTCAGCAAAGTCAAAGCCGGGAACCACTACACAGGCGACTAAGGCATAGCCAGCTTCACCCACTACTGGCTGAGCTTTTTGCCAAAAATTCGGCGGTACCACTGCTTGAAAGCAAACATCTTGGCCAAGATGAATTGCTTGTGATGTTTCGTCTAAGGTTTCAGCGATCGATAATTCCAGTGGGTCACCTGCTTGATGAAACCATAACTCAGCCGATCGCACCCGGTGCCACTGAGAAAAATGGCCGGTAGGGAGGAGAAATAAAATGGCAGTTCCGGCTGATCTATCCCCTGTGTAGCCAGCGGGCAGAGCTGATTGGGGTAAAGAAAGATCCGATCGCCAGGTTTCGCGGTAAAAACCACCTTCGGGATGAGGTTGTAATTTCAGAGTCTCAATGAGCTGGGTAACGGCGGGCGGGAGCGGGGTGGCAGACATGAGTATTTACAATCTTCAAACAACTTTCTGAATTCTTGATCTTTCTCCCTCTCCCAAAATTGGGAGAGGGTCGGGGTGAGGGCAATCCTAAGCCGGATAAATCCGCAAGCGGCGCTGGGGTTCATCGCCAAAACTATCCGATCGCAGCCGATAATGCTCAATTAGTTCGTGCTGCATCTTGCGTACCTTCGGCGACCGGGGCAATAACTCCACCGGCTGACCCTTCGGAATCACAATCTGTTCGACAGCTAACCGCGCTTCCTCCAACGCCTCCAACTCATCCTCATTAGCATCTTTGGTAAAGAGCCGCAGATCGGTGGTTTCGGGTAAGACATCATCCATATTTAACATCCGCCGCAGGGTACGGGTAAGCTGGGGAATTGTCCCAGATTTCACGCTATAGATCGGCAACTGACGGATTTTGGCTACCTGGCGTAACTTGGTGTGATTTTTGATATGGGTACGCAGTGCTAGCACCGCATCAGCACTATCCATATCTTTGGTGAGCACCACTGGCAGCTGCAAGACATCAATGATTTGGTCTAGTTCACTGGCACTAATTCCATAGGGATAAACATGCAGGGGCAGTCCATCACCCTGGGGGTCGGTGCCATCAGGTTCCTCGCCATCCCAAGCGGCCTGATTGAGTAGCTCTTGGAAAGTAGCACGGGAATTATCCTCGGGGGCAATTACGACACTACTCGCTTGCCGGATCGATCGGTCATTACTGGCATACTGGCGGGTGGCAGCCGGTAATGGTTCCATCCGGCCAGTAGCCCGCCAGCCCCGACCGCCATCGTTATTGATAGCAGTCGGTGCGACACTGGAGGGCTGGGTAGAAGTTATTTCTTTTTTGATAGTAACTACGCCTTCTTCCGTGACCGTCCGCACCTGCGGCGTGGGCTGGCGACCGCGTAGTAAGTTATCCACCATATCGGCGACGCTGTCGTGAACTACCCAGCGATGGCGCTCCTGCATTTCGACGGCGATCGTGAAGGTAGGAGGTGCTTTGCGCTCCAAGACAGTTTTTTGGGAAGATCGTCGCCGCGCTTCTTCGTCACCCAAGGTCACGGCCTGAATGCCGCCGATTAGATCAGACAGGGTGGGGTTTTTGATCAGGTTTTCCAGCTGGTTGCCGTGGGCGGTACCCACTAGTTGTACGCCTCGTTCCGCGATCGTCCTGGCCGCCATGGCTTCTAATTCAGTGCCAATTTCATCAATCACGATTACTTCTGGCATGTGGTTTTCCACGGCTTCAATCATCACCTGATGTTGCAGTTCGGGCTTGGAGACCTGCATCCGCCGGGCTCGTCCGATCGCTGGATGGGGAATATCACCGTCACCAGCAATTTCGTTGGAGGTATCGATGATCACTACCCGCTTGTTTAGATCATCGGCTAGTACTCGGGCAATTTCGCGTAGGGCGGTGGTTTTGCCGACTCCTGGTCGTCCCAACATCAAAATAGACTGACCGGTTTCCACCAAATCCCGAATCATGTTGATCGTGCCAAAAATGGCTCGACCGACCCGACAGGTGAGGCCGACAATTTCTCCGGCACGGTTGCGCATGGCGCTAATCCGGTGCAGGGTTCGTTCAATACCGGCGCGGTTATCGCCGCTAAACAGACCAACTCGATCGACACAATACTGCAAATCTTCCTTGGTGACCGGAATTTCACTCAGATATTCTGCTCGATCGAAGAACCGCGCCTCTGGGTAACGACCCAAATCCAATACGACTTCAATGAGGCCACTTTTGTTGGGATGAGCTTCAATGATGTGGCGAATCGGTACAGGCAAAATATCGAGCAGCTTACTGAGATCGTCGGTAATTTGCTTCCTTCCCAAACTGATGTTTTGATCCACCATTATATTTTTGTTTTACTAACGTTTCCTTTCACCCGCTGCCAGTAATTGATCAGACTTGTTAAAGATAAATCAATACTGTCAGATGTAACGGTTTAGTGAGACTGCTTTACTCAATTGATCGAGTTGATTAATTCATTAATTAGTTCTTCACTTATTGTGAGTGGGCTAACTAAAATTTTTATGTAACCAGTTTGTTCATCGAAACTCCAAGCTTTCCATGAAGCTTCTGCTCTAATTTTAGCCTGAATTATCTGATACTCTCTACGTTCTGGAGATATTTCCCTCCACTTTTGCCACTTTACTCGTGAAGCTTCTCCCTCTTTACTAATTTCTATATTCATCAGTGCCTCAACTACTTGATCGGAAATTGTAGCAACCAACGGACTACCTTGTATGGCGGAATCGTTAGGATCTATACTGAATTTGGCTTCCATAACTACGCGATGGAGCGCCATTAGCTCATCATAATTACTAATTGAAAATACCATCATAGCGACTCAATAAAAGTTAGATAGATTATTTTTTGGGATTAACGCCTGCATAAACGACATCGGCATGTTTTCCAAATCTTAATGTCCCGGCAAAGATGGCTTCATTAGGTTGAGTTCCAGGCTTTAACTGGTTTCCGGCCTTCATCTTTAACTTGAATACGTGAGATCCTTTGCTCTTATACGCCGGATTCCCTATAAACAGAGAATTAAATGCTTCCGCTTGACTATATTCATTAGGCGTTAGAAATACTCTGCCTTTGGCATCAGCTAATATAAGTTGATCTTTTTGAATTGCCTGAAAACCTGTGGCATCAGTGTAGTGTTGGAAGGTTGATGTTTGTGCTACGGATGTCTCAAATCCGGCAAAGCCGATTAAGGTTATGAAAAGAGCTGAGAAAAAACAGATAAAAATGCGTCGTTTCATGGAATCAAACTCTGTGACGAAGAATAACTGATACTAGATGTTCAAAAGGTTGCAGATAATTTAAGTTGACTGACCAACGCAAAAGCGCGATCGACTGCTAACCACAAAACATCGGGGTTTTCTTCGAGCTTGGTCGTATCAGTCAACTGGTCTAGAATAGGAGCCAACATGACTCGGGCGTAGCTACCGTAGGCTACACCAGATATGAGATTTTCATGGTTCTGTACGTCTGATAGTAAATTCATTGCTCTCAGTTTAGCAACTGTATATTGATTTGTGCCGCCCGCTAGCTGCACATAGCCTGGTAATTTGGCTTGAGCAACCTTTTGTCCGAGGGTGATCGCCGCGTGGGTGGTGCCGATGCCAATGTCTCCACTCATCGGCCTACCATCGGTTTGCCAAATAATTAGGGGCTTTGGTTCTAGGTTGGTGAAAAATTCGGCGATCCAGCGCAGATAGTCTAAGGAATCTTGACCATCCGGCGCACTGATCGCCACTAACTTTAATTGGCTCAGCACCGACGAAATTTCTAGCCACAACTTTTGGAATTCGGCCCTGTGACCAGGCTGAGTATGAATCTCGATCGCTTGCACTGCCTCCGACTGGATCAGGGGCAAAATCGCCTGGGGAGTCACCAGGTGTTGCTGTTCGGTAATATGTTGAATTGGGCAAATCGGTAAACAACGACCACAGCCATAACAGCGATCGATCAAAACTCCTTGCTGACTGGGAGTGAAAGCGATCGCCTCCGCTGGACAGACTTTCACACAGGGACGAGGACAATCGATCGGACACAGCTGCGGATCAAAAACCGCCTTCCGAAAGTGGGGGTCGATGCCATCATTCACACTCACCATCAACCAAGGCGATCGATAGCCCAAATAGCCCCGCTGCCCGGCCTGGGGTGAAAGCTTTTTGGCAGCATCCAGACCGGCTTGCGCCGCCGCTACCACCGCTGGTTCTGCCGCCACATCAATACAGTCAGCACCAGCTAGAGCGTAGGCCAAAGCAAGATTCCGAATAGCAGGCAAATCTTGGAAACTAGCCCCACAGATCAACTTAAACCAACTACCAGTTTGGAGCGAATGGTGAGGAGATAACAAAATCAGAAAAAGAAAATAGTAACTTTTACCATCCTAGTCTTCTACTCTATAAAAAAGACACCGCGCAAAAAGACGTAGCAATCCACTTTTTACCATCATGGGTTAATTTTCAATGGTCAGCAAATTCCCCTCCACTTACCAAACCAAGTCCCGCTTAGATTACTTTTACGATCAACCAGGCGTAACACCAGGCCAACTCAATCTCAGTCAAGATGCGGCACCAGCCCAGCTGGCCGTCATCGACTATAGCCCCGATACTCTTGATGTTCACGACACTACGCCCACCAAAGATATCACTCATTATCTGAAAGCTAATTCGGTTTCCTGGCTAGATCTTTTAGGATTGGGCAATCAGCAAACCTGGAAAGAACTCAGCCAAACTTTTAATTTCCATCGGATGCTAGTCGAAGATGTGGTCAATATTCCCCAACGACCTAAAATCGAGCATTACCAAGACCAATTATTGATAGTGACTTGGATGGTGACTTTGCCCCCTGGCAATGTGGGTGGCTTTATCAAAGAACAGGTCAGCCTAATTTTGGGTCGTAATTACCTACTGACTGTCCAAGAAGAACCAGACCACGATTGTTTTCAAGGAGTACGCGATCGCATCAACAACAGCCAAGGTGCCATTCGCCAACATGGCGCTGACTATTTAGCCTATGCCTTACTAGATGCCATTATCGATGGCTTCTTTCCGGTCTTAGAATATTATGGCGAACTAATCGAAGAACTCGAAGATGAAGTTGTGACCCGCCCCAATAAACAAACCCTGGCCAAAATCTATCAAATCCGCCGCGATTTGCTGACCCTGCGCCGAGCGATTTGGCCCCAGCGGGATGCAATTAACCGACTGATTCGTGATGGCAGTGAATTTATTAGTGATGAGGTGAAAATCTACCTACGCGACTGTTACGATCACACTGTGCAGGTCATGGATATGGTGGAAACCTATCGCGAACTAGCTGGGGGCTTAATGGATGTTTATTTATCGTCGGTAAGCAACAAAATGAACGAAATCATGAAACTCCTCACGGTCATTTCTTCGATTTTTATTCCCTTGACTTTTATTGCCGGGGTCTATGGCATGAACTTTAGTGCCGAAAAATCGCCCTGGAATATGCCAGAACTGAGCTGGTATTGGGGCTATCCAGCTTGTCTAGGTTTGATGGGCATGACTGCGACCGTGCTGGTGATTTATTTTTGGCGGCAAGGTTGGTTTGAGAATTTTTCTGGGGTGAAATAAACCCTGACTAGATAAAATTCGGTAGAATGTAAAGGAATATTACGAAATGTTCCTTTACCCTTTCGGAGAAATGCATGGAGCTACAGAAAATTGAGCGCTGGAGCCTAATTGGACATTTGGTGTCCATGACTTTTGGCTTAGCTGGGTTGCTGATCGTGCTGCCCCATGCCGAGTTAATTTTACAGTTGCCTCCGATCGGACAGACGGTATTTCAGTTGTCGATGGCCAATGGCGGTGTTGTTTACATTTTGTTTGGAACGATCGCGGTCGCCATTTATGCCTACCGAATGTTGGGACTCCAGGAGTGGCTCTGCTTCATGATTCCAGCGGTGGGTTTATCGCTCGGCAGCGAACTCTTGGGCACTAGTACTGGCTTGCCTTTTGGTGACTATGGCTACCTAAGTGGTTTGGGTTATAAAATCGCTGGTTTAGTACCTTTTACGATTCCACTATCTTGGTTTTACTTAGGTTTTTCTTGCTACATTATTGCCCGCGCTGGTTTTGATAATACTCAACTGCCCAATTGGTTACGCCATGTCGCGGCAATTTTTTGTGGGGCATTATTACTGACTGCTTGGGATTTTGTTTTAGATCCCGCCATGAGTCAAACCGCAGTACCTTTCTGGGAATGGAAAACGCCAGGTCCATTTTTTGGGATGCCTTACTCAAATTTTGTAGGTTGGATGGAAACTGGAGCTGTGTTTATGACTGTTGCGGCTCTGCTGTGGCCGAAGGAAAGAATTCAGCTCGATCGCACCCAGTTGCAATTACCAATGGCCATTTATTTAGGTAATTTTGTTTTTGCTGCCGTACTGAGTATGGCTGGCAATATTTGGATTCCCATGTTGTTGGGAATTGCCGTAGGCATTGCGCCATTATTTTTGCTATGGTTCGCTGCCCAGCCAGCACTCGAAAATGTTGTTAGAGCAGCAGATTTGGAGTTAGAGGCTCAGGCAGAATATGTTGTATCTGGTAAATAATCACCAATCAAATTACCAATTAATAGTTTGTTTCTTGGCGTTATTTCTAAATAATTTCGTGAGTGAATATTAGCAATGTTTAGTATGAATTCTGACATCATTTCCTTCAGGATCAGCAGTTTTCTCCGACAAGGACTATTCTGGATAGATATAGATTTTGGAAGTGATTATGTCTCGTGTGGGTGTGAATCAGGTTAAACCACAAACAATTTTGGTGACGGGGGCAGCCAGATCGGGGAAAAGTGAATGGGCCGAAAAGTTGGCTCATTCCACAGGTTTACAGGTGGTGTACATCGCTACGGCCAAGGTCGATCGAACTGATCAAGAATGGCAAGAACGCATTGCTAAACATCGCCAGCGACGGCCAGCTCAGTGGCAGACGATCGAGAGCGTGGCCAATGTGGCGCAGATTATTACGGCAGCACCAGCTACTAAATGTTTGGTAGTAGATTCACTAGGGACTTGGGTGGCGCATTTTTTGGAGAAATCAGAAGAAGACTGGTTGCTGGAGCAACAGCAGTTCTTGGAGAGTATCAGGAATCCAGCTGCGCAGGTAATTTTAGTCGCCGAAGAGACCGGCTGGGGAGTGATTCCGGCCTATGAGTTGGGACGATTGTTTCGTGACAGGCTGGGGAGTTTAGTTCGGCAGGTAGGTTCGATCGCTCGTCCAGTATATTTGGTGACGGGCGGTCATGTTTTAAATTTGTCACTGCTGGGACAAGTGCTTTAACGCTAATATTTACATTTAATTTAAAAGAAGTGCCATCGGATAATTCTAAGGAGTAACACTCATGTACGCAGTCGTTTCTACGGATCATATCCAAATGCCGCCGGGCTCGGTAATGCACATTCCTGGCTCTTGGCAAGATTATTGCCAACTGCGTGACAGTCGGGGAGATGGCTCAATTCCTCGCTTAAGATACCGTCATGGAGAAATTTTATTAATGAGTCCATTACCCCGACACGGGCGTGAAGCTAATATCCTGGCGGATATTGTCAAAGTTTTATTAGAACATCAAGAACGTAACTATGAAGCTTTCACCCCAATTACGATGGAGCTACCAGAAGTAGGAGGAATTGAGCCAGATTACTGTTTTTACATCGATAATTGGCAAGCGGCCATGGGTAAGGATCGCATCGATTGGCAAACAGATCCGCCACCCGATTTGGTAATTGAAATTGATGTAACTAGTTTTACCTCAGCCGCAGATTTCCTGCCCTACAATGTGCCAGAAGTATGGTTATTTAAGAACGAGCAACTAACAATTTATCAGCTGCAAGCTGGTAAGTATGAAGTTGGCGAACATAGTTACTATTTTCCTGATTTGAATCTGCCAGAGATGATCGATCGCTGTTTTACTACTGCTAAAGAGCAAGGAACAGGACTAGCCATTAGCCAACTACGGCGATCGCTGAGTAACTAGAATTAATAGAACCAACATCGTTAGTCTTAGGCGATCGATCCTTATGCTATGCCAGCAGGTATTTTTTTGCTTCCTTCGCGATAGACTTCCGATTTTCGGAGTTTGTCACTAATCGATAAGGCCAAACCTTCTTGGGACTTGACTTTAGCGTATTGTCCCATAGGTTGATATTCCGGAACAAGTTGGTGTAGAACAGTCACACATTCGGTTACTTCGCAATCGATCGCCGCATCAATTAGACTAGTGAGCTGCGGTTCCAGTTCCGACCAGACCAATTTAGCCTCCCGAGCACAGAAGATTTTGGGATGACCTGTAGGCAGAGCGGCTTCACAATCAATTAACAGTTCTTCATAGATCTTTTCACCAGGCCGTAAACCAGTGACCTCGATCTTGACATCTTTTTCCGGTTCCAAACCGTGCAAACGGATCATTTGGGCGGCCAAGTCGTAAATTTTGACCGGCTCACCCATATCTAACAAAAATACTTCACCACCCTTGGCCATCGCCCCCGCTTGGATAACTAGGGTGGCGGCCTCTGGAATAGTCATAAAATAGCGCGTAATATCAGCATGAGTAAGGGTGATAGACTTACCAGAAATGATTTGTTCACGGAAGCGAGGAACGACGGAACCACTACTCCCCAAAACATTCCCAAACCGAACCATCGTAAAGCAAGTGTTGTGATTAGGTAAATCAGCTAATCCTTGCAATACCAACTCGGCCACTCGTTTAGTAGCACCCATGATATTGGTAGGACGGACAGCTTTATCGGTAGAAATCAGGACAAATTTACTAACACCACAAGCGATCGCACATTGTGCCGCCGTGAGCGTACCACTAATATTGTTAACCATCCCAGAAATAGGATTGGCCTCGACAATTGGGACATGCTTATAAGCAGCAGCATGATAGATGATATCCACTTGATATTTTTTGAGAATGCCACTGAGTGAGCGGTGATCAGTGACCGAACCCAAGCAAGCAACTTTTTTCAGGTGCGGATAATTTTCCCCTAACTCCAGATCCATTTGATACAGCGCAAACTCGTGTAATTCGTAGATTAGCAATAACTTGGGTTGCTGTTTGGCAATTTGCCGACAGAGTTCTGATCCGATCGAACCACCACCACCAGTGACCAGCACGATCCGATCGGCAATATCGTGTTGTAGCAATTCAGGGCAAGCGGCGATCGCTTTGCGGCCCAATAAATCTTCCAGATCTATTTCACAATTTTTACGGGCGGGAATATGACCATTGATATACTCCGTTACGCTGGGTACAGTTTTAACCGGTACACCTAAAATTTTCAGCTTTTGGACAAGTTCTTGCTTCCTTTGATCATCAATGTCGGTCATGGCCAACAGAATTTCTTCAAATCCAATGCTGGCTTTAAGTTTTAGCAACTCAGCTGGAGCGTATACCCTAGCACCATACATATTACGGCCTTGAAGAGAGGGGTTGTCATCCACAAAACCAATTAGCTTCTTATCATTTTTGCCAGCCAAAGCTTTCGCCAAGAAACAGCCCACATTGCCCGCCCCATAAATAATCACGCCGCTGGTTTCTTTCTTTAACTTCTTGGTTGAGTGAATTTTTCCTAGTGTAAAATGAACAACTGACCGGAAAGCGATCGATAGCAAGAGAGTGAGTAGTCCATCGCTGAGCAATACGGCAGCTGGCAATGCTGAAGACATCATGAAAATGTCAATTACAGCAATCACTAAACTGCTAGCTAACACTGCCTGGATAATCTTAAATACAAAATCCCCACCGGTATGCCGCAAAACTTGCTGATAAATACTGAAAATCCAAAATAATCCAATTTTGATAGTAATCTCCAGCAACACAAAACTGCTGTAATGCCACATTTTGGTTGGTAAGAGGTCAATTCCATACTCCAGAATAATTGCTGCGTTAATTGATACCAAAAACAAACTGATATCAACGATCGCTAGTACGATGTACTTCTGATTGTTGGAAAATGCGTTAATAAGTGTGTTTAGCTGAGCTTGAAAATCTGATAAAGCCTGGAAAGCCTTGGTATCTTCATTTCTTGATGGTAGATTAATCATTTTCTCAACTTACTTTTTGCAGGATTTTCAGGCAGCGTGATATTGCGTCGAAGCACGCCTACAAATTTTTATACCAACCTACCTATATGTTATTACAATAATTACACATTGGGTCAGGATAGTTTTAATTTAAAAACCACTGCCAATTGTTGATATTCCAGAAATATTGATTTAATAATGTGCACACCAGTCGCTCCAACCCCCAGGATATATTTGTGGTTCTGGATATCCACCAATTGCTAACGATAGTGCATTCACGCAAGCTGTTACCCCGGAGCCACAGTATAGAACCTTGGTCTGGTTGGGCGATAGTTCTTGCCAGTGCTGTTGTTGCCAAGTCTCTGGCCTCATGAAACCCTCATCGTCAGTCACTTCTAACCAGGGATAATTGTATGCACCAGAAATCCGACCGGTGTAAGGGTCGATCGGCTCTCGAATTCCAGCATATCGATCGGCTTCCCGAGAATCTATCAACAGGATAGGGGAATGCTCATCACAGTTGGAGACTGCTTCGATCGATACTGTCCAATCTGGCTGGATCTGAGGTACAAAAGAAGCCAAGCGACTAATTGGTTCTTCGATCAATACTGGAAAACCAGCTTTCAACCATTGGGGATATCCACCATCTAAAACAGCCACTCGATCGTGCCCATAGTAGCGCAGTAGCCACCATAACCGGGAGGCAAAAGCAAATCGCGAATCATCGTAAGCTATCACCAAAGTTTTGCCAAACTCAATACCAATTTGGGCAAATTTTGTAGCTAAGATTTGGGGGTTGGGTAAGGGATGACGACCACCATATTTTTGAACTGGTGCGGAGAGATCTTGATTTAGGTCTAGATAATGAGCGCCAGGAATATGGGACTCTAAATATTTTTGTCGTCCTAGTGTGGGGTCAGCTAGAGAAAATCGACAATCAATGATTACGACTTGTTCATTATCGAGATTTTTAGTTAACCAATCGGCCGATACAACATGTTTCAATTGATTACCTCACTTAAAATTGATCACAGTGGATTTAGACGGTTTGGAATTGATTTTCAGCATGTTCTGGATGCAACCATCATGGTTTCCATTGCTCTCGGTCGTATTGTGAGATTTTATTCTAGTCCCAAAGCTTCCCGCAACAAAGGGCGCATTTCTTGGGGGAGACTCAGAAATACTCGATCGTCTTGGGGGTTTTGTTTGTATTTGATTCCGGCTGCGAGCATCCGGAGGGCGAGGGCTAGTTCGGGGTGGGGTTGGGCTAGTTCTTGCCACATTTTGAGCCATTCGGTGGCGGTGTAGTTGCTGATGGTGGGGGATTGGATGGCTTGGAGGTTGCGGATAAGGGCAACGGCGAGATCGGGGAGGACTTGGGCGTTGGTGTAGATAGTGAGGAGTTGAGGGAGAAATTCGCGAACGTCGAGTTGCTGGAATTTGGGGAAGAGTTCCTCGTCTAGAAATCCTTGAATTAGATTGCTCGCATTATTAAGTTGTTTTTGTTGAATTATTTTAAAAACTTTTTGCCATTTTGTTAAAGCGCCAGAATAATTTCCTTGGTCAAAATCAATCAGTCCTTTAACATAAGAATTTCTAGATAAGATATCTAATGTGCTCCTTTGACTATTCCGAGCGTCATCATCATTTGGATTAATTTGGAGAGCGCGATCAAAGCATTCCAGAGCCTCTTTATATCTACTTAAATCACACATCGCAATACCGCGCCAACGCCAAGTATTATCATTAGGGTTGCATTGAAGAGCACGATCAAAACTTTCAAATGCCTCTTCATATTTACCTAAATGACACAGTGCATTCCCTCGCCAATGCCAATGAAAATAATAATTGGGATTGAGCTTAAGAGCACTATCGAAATTCTTAAGTGCTTCTTGATGCCGATTCAACATAATCAGGGCAAAACCAATACAATTAATGACCATATCGTCATCTGGTTTGATTTTGATAGCGTGGTTATAACTTGTAACTGCCTCCTCATATCTTTCTAAACTAGATAGTGCATCACCTCGGAAAGACCAACCTTTCTCTAAGTCTGGTTTGATTTCGATAGCACGGTCATAACTCGCAATAGCCTCCTCATATCTTCCTAGCTTAAACAGTGCATTTCCATGATTACCCCAAGCTTTATATTCATTGGGATTGAGATTGAGGATAATTTCAAATGTTTTTAAAGCTTGTTGCCATTCTCCAGATTCACATAGTAACAATCCTTTTAAATGTAACGATTCCAAAGTTTTTCTCTCTAGAATAAACTCAATTGTAGTGAGAGCTTCACTTACTTTTTTATTAGTAATCAGATCAATAACTAGTTGTTTCTCAGTTTCACCAATCTGGTGGATAGCTGCTAATTCCTGCCAAACATTTAGTGCAGCATCAAGATTTGCATCATCGAAAAATTGTTCTAAGTCTTTTTTGCAAGCTAAGAATACTGGATCGGATTCAATGTTTACTAAAGATGCTCTAAAATGTCTAGCTTGTTCTAATTCCCCTTGCGCCTCTAATAGCTCTAAATATTTCTGGCGTTCCTTCGGGCGATACCAAATCCGTAGAAAATCAACACAAAGCTTTAGATCTCCATCCCGAGAATTCTTCATCTCCAAGCACAACCGCATCAAAACTTCCGAAATCTCATAAAAAACCTCCCGCCCACGCTGCGTAGAAATCACATAGCCTTTATCCCTCAACTTCTTTAACGCATTAGAAGTCGTCTTATCCGCCGAAATAAAACACTGAGCCGTAATCTCCTTCACCGTCACCGCCCTATCTTGCCGCGCCAGATACATCACTATTTTCTGTTGATCATCCGACTGACCTAAACTCTCTACCCGCGACTGGTAGTAGGGTGTAAGCTTATCCAACATCTCCAATACCGCTGGTAATAGCGCATCTAAAGTATCCTCCGTAATCAATTGCGCAAACAGAGCATAAACCCGGGGATTACCTCCCGCCAAATGATGCAAAGCCCGCACTCGGCTCTTCCCTTCAACAGTAGCTAAAAACTTAACCAGACTAGTATTTCCAGACAAATCAGCGATTTTAATGAGCATCGCCACCGCATCGTCATGCGTAAAAACTTGCAAATGAATAGGAGTAAAGAAACCAAAGAAAGGCTTATCTTTTTTGCTCGTATCAACAGAAATCTTCGGGGTAGTGGCCAAAATGCTACAGCAATTGGTTTCTTGCAGAAATGCCCGAAACTTCCACTGTTCCTTATCACCCAGGCTATATAACAATTGATCGATATTTTCCGTAATAATCAACAAAGTTTTATCACCAATTACTTCCATCAATACTCGGCTAGCTAGATATTCAGCTTCAGTAATCGGCAAACCTGCTAACTTAGCGATCACCTCCTCGGTCTCGATCCCTTCCTGGCTTAACGATCGCAGAATTTCAATAATCAAATATAGCCAAGAATTAACGCCATATTCCTCCTCCCGCAACCAAGCAATCAATAACTTATCTTGCAACCCCACTTTTTGCTTGAGTCGATGATAAACCAAAGACACAAAATGAGTCTTCCCCATTCCTCGCGCCCCCACCAGCATCAAATATTGCTTCGTCCCATCAACACTCGCCGCCAAATCCTGCACGATCGATTGCAATAGTTGTTCTCGCTGGACCAACATCCCCTCTAGCATCGCCTGGGGCATCGTGCTCGGCGTAAAAGTTGATAGTGCTAATTGCTGAACTAAAGGAGTATTCATCTTTTTAGTCTCTCCGACATTGCCAATAACGCCGAATTAAGGAATAACGAAAAGTGTATTTTAGATTGTTCGGATCTTTGATTAAATAGTGGTCTTGCTCTAGCAGCTTCAGCAAATCGCGAATCAATTGCTCTGCAATCGGCGGTGAACTGGCATTATTAATGATTTTGAGAATATCCTTGGTCGCGATCGGTTGTTCTTCCTCTGCCACTACATCCAAAATCAGCCGTACTAATTCACTATCGATCTTTCCATAATAATTTTCAATCCGTTCCAAGTAGTTCTCCATCTGTAACGTATTATCCGCGTCAACTAATAACGCTCGAACCTCTTGCCGAATCATCTCAACATCAAGTACCAAAGGAATATCTTGAGGATGATAACAAAACCGCTTTACTATCTCATTAATATAAAAAGGAATATTATCGACTTCCTGAGCAATCGTTGCAGCAGTAACAGCTAGATCCTGACATTTAATATTGTTAGATTCCAATAGCGATCGCGCAAAACCAATCGCAAAATCTTTCTCCAATGGTGCTACAGACAATACATCCATGTCATTATTCACCGGGTTATTAAAGCCACTCTGTCTCAATTTATTCAGAATGTGGTGCAAACCCACAGAACCCGTTATAATCATCCGCACACGCGGGTACTCAGCGCGGAGCGTGTGCAATAAATTCAAAATTTCTCCAGCAATTTTCGCCCCGCCTTCCTGCTTGATGATTTCATCCAACATCACCGGAAACTCGTCCCACATAAATACCACCCGATCATTGGGTAATTGCTCAGATAGATCGGCAAATATCGATCGCAGGATGCCCTTCCACTCTGGTATCGCTGACTTCGGCAACTGAACCGGCCCAACTTTCAATTCTTGAAAACGACTTAGAAACCTTCTCGTTTCTTCAGCTGCTTTCCGGCGTAAGCCTAATAACTTTTGTGCGGTATCAAATACGCTCTGCACAAATTCTAACGGCGAGGAGCAAGCAGACAGATCCTGAAACAAACACAGCCAACCCTGTGCCCAATTCTGCTGTTGCTGCTCAGCTTCACCCTGCAACTTATACAGCAAATAGGTTTTACCCATCCGCCGCTCGGCAGTTAAAACGATACTTTTTTCTTTCAGCATTTGCCAAGCTTGCTGTGCCAAGGCATCTCTACCCACAATTGCACTCAAAGGCACTCGATCGCGGTTGCTATTACTCATAATCAAGAATCTAAAAAATATCCGTTAAAGTTAACGTCCTTTTACTTTAACGTACTTTTCTAAAAATATCCGTCAATCTTGACGGATATTTTTAGATCGACCTTAGCAGCAACTCAAACATGCCCCAAAACCTATAATAGCTAAGCTATTCAAGATTTCATTAAGCAGCTAATTTTGTTCGAATCTCTTCAATGCGCTGACGATTTACGCCCAAATCTGATTCACCTAAGCGAGCAGCCGATCGAACTTGAATTTTTTGGGCTTGATCGTCTAAGTAAAACTCCACATCATCTACGAATCGCATCAACTGGCTACTCACTTCCACATACAAATAATTATCATTGGCGCGAATAATCTTGGTGCGGGGCATCGATTCGATCGCCCTTTGTAACTTAGTCATGGTCTGCTCCCTGTCTCCGGCTAGTGGTAAAGGGGCGATCGCGTGAGCGATATCGGTGGCGGGAGCTTGGCTACTGACACAGTTTGGCGTAGCTGGGCAGGATAGCAAATGACCATTATCAATTCCCAAATTGGTAGGCTGGGCACCAGCGGTCAGATTAAAGTTAACGGCAATGAATAGCAGCGCCGCGATGGTCAGGATTGTATAGCCGATCGATCGAATAAATTTGGGGATAACCATCTGGAGCTGCAATCTTATAAAGAGGGTTCTTATAGGTTAGTAGAAATAGCTTGTACCGGACAAGTCGGAATGCACTGCTCGCAGACAATACATTTAGACCGGGCAAACCCCAGCTTATAAGTCTCTGGCTCCAAATACAACGCCTCAGTCGGGCACACCCCCGTACATAGACCACAATCTACACAGACATTTTCATCGATCGATATTTCCCGATTAGTGGTGCCCACCTGAATACCTTGAGAACGCATCCAGTCGATCGATGCTTCTAGTTCGTCAATATCCCCAGACAACTCCACCACCAGCTTACCAATCTGGTTGGGAGCCACCTGTGCTCGAATAATATTAGCGGCGACGTTAAAATCTTTAGCCAGTCGATAGGCTACCGGCATCTGGATTGCTCGCCGAGGAAAAGTCAGAGTGAGACGTTTTTTCATAACTGGGGAAATCCACTGTCATCTCTTCATCTTAATCCTTCTGTTGTAGAGCAAGTTAGAATTAGGGCAGCTCTCGATTATTTTCCAGGAAAGCTGCCCATCCACTTCACTGCTCAATTTCAACCACCCATGGCTCAGGAAACATCCTCTGGCAATAAACTGCCCAATATTATCGTTGCGATTACCGCAGTTGTACTGGCGATCGCTCTCTTCTTTGGCCTCAAGACTCAGCAAGGAGACGCAGCATTAGCAGCTCAAGCCCAAGCTGCTACTCCGATTGAAGTTGCTCTTGCTAACGGTAAACCAACATTAATGGAATTCTATGCTGATTGGTGTACCAGCTGCCAAGCAATGGCTCCCAGCTTGGCCAAAGTTAAAAAAGACTATGCCCAAACAGTAAACTTTGCCATGCTGAACGTAGATAACACTAAGTGGTTGCCAGAAATTGAAAAATATCGAGTCGATGGCATTCCGCACTTTATTTTCTTCGATCGACAGGGAGCCGTGTTAGGTGAAGTTATTGGCGAACAGCCTGACAGCGTAGTGCGATCGAGCCTGGATGCTATTATTGCAGGTCGCATTAAACCAATTTCCGATAACAACCCCACCATCCAACATGCCGAAGGCCAAACTTCCAAAATGACTCCAGCTACTCCGAGTTCACCGAAGTCTTCTGACCCACGCGGTCATGGTGCCCAGGTCACAACTAGCTAGCCTCCGCCAAATCGACTATCGACATCAATCTTCTCACCTTATCTAGATCATAGGCAAAGGGCGGGTTCGTCGGTTGGTAATCTCTAGCGTTGGGGGTACCGTGATATTGAACGGCATTGATTACCATACAGGGCTCGGCACCAAGATTAATCGCGGCATGGGGCACCAGCGGCGGAATTGTCACCACTTGTGGTTCGAGATCGGTGAGGGGAATATATTGATACTGTCGATCGAGCAAAACGACCAAAACCACACTGCCCCGCACGACGAGCAACTGATCTGTTTGATGACGATGGACAAACATATTATCGATACTATACGGAGCGATTTGGACTAGCATTGTTTCATCGCTAGTTTGGGGCGTATAAAAGGCCACCATTCCAGCTTTCACGGAGGAAAGATTACGAACTTCGACAATTTTAGTAAGAGCCATCACTGGCACCTCAATCGCTAACAGTTACTTTCATGGTAGACAAGAAAAAAATAAAGTATTGTTACGATTGCGACAAATGATCACAAGTTGTGAATCAAGAGACTAGAATTGCTCGGATGCTGCCATAGTGAAATCACCGCACGAAGGTTTGATAACAGTACTACTTTAAACAGCTCAGTACTTTATAGCGAACTCCTTGTACAAAATGAATGCGACCCGTGGGGCGACATTTCGTCCGACCGGAACAGCTGGCAATAGATCGACTGGCAATAGATTGACCCGATGGACGACAAAAGGCTTCAGCGGAGGATGTGGTGACCGCTAAATCGAACGATAGCGATAGTCCAAAGACTAAACCCACAGACATCCAGACAAAAGATTGACGATTGTTCATATGATAATTACTTCAGAGGTTTCACCATATACGCTCATCCCCTCTCTATTTCCGGCAATTTTGCCAGCAATAGTCAATCAACTCCATTGGAACTGCTATTACTGAAAAACAGGCTGTGAGAAATTTCTAACCACTCACGAACCTGTTCTTGATTTTTCAACCCAGTCTGAGGGTGTTAGCGAGGACACCTTAAATCTTGATAACGGACACCTTTCACCACCTTAATTCGACCGGTAGGGCGGCATTTGGTACGACCAGAACATTTTAAAATTGGTTTACCAGCCGCATAGCGACCGGTGGGGCGACAAGCCGCTTCAGCGATCGCTAAAGGTAGTAAGGTTGTGAAAACTATACCTAGAGCAATCCAGAAACGAGATTGATGATTTTTCATATACCTGAAATATGGAATTAGAAAAGAAGACTCGGACATCTACAACAGAGAATTTTGATTTTCGGTTAGTTTTATTGAAAAAGCCCAATCACTTAAAACTTTGTAACTTTAATTCATGGTTCCGATCGCCTTGATCCACAGCAGAGCAAATCCTAACGAAGTTTATCTTTTTCTGCGCCCATATAATTTCCGGATGCGTTTAATTTGTGCCAGAAAAGCTTGACCTTTCTGAGGATTGACCATTGCCACATAATTGGCAAATCCTTCGATCGACATTAATAAATCCCCACCGTTGCCCCAGGTTTTCCCGGCCAATCCATCTTTTTCAATTTGATACAAAGTTGCGCGAAACTTTTGGAGGATGGTTCGATCGACATTTAATTTCTCATTCACCACTACACCAGTTACTTCTTGGTGTTGGGAATTACGCAGCACACGGGTTTTGTCCGGATGAATAGCTAAACCTTCATGGGCAACGATCGACCCGACACCTTGTAAAATGTTGCCAATATCCCGCAGTTTCTCAGGATTGAGTGTGGAAAAAGTCAGATCATCGGCATAGCGAGTATAGGTAAAGCCGCGATGGGCTGAGAGTCCAGTCAATCGTCGATCCAGCCGCCGACAAAGAATATTGGTCAGCGCCGGACTGCTGGGTGCGCCTTGGGGTAAATGTCTTGCACTCTGGGCGATGTAGTAATTCCGACTATCCAGTTCTACTTGCGTCACCTCAGGCTCAGTACAAATCAGCCCCAAAATGGTGGCGACAGCTTCCGAATAACCCAGAGAGCAGAAAATACCTTTGACTCGCTGATAAGAAATTGAGGGAAAGAAGTTATGCAAATCTAAATTGATCACCACTAAGGCTCCCACATGGGGTTGAGCATTGGTGACGATCGATCGACCGCGCCGAAACCCGTGGGCATTGGGATGAAGAACTATTTTTTCTAAGATGTGATCCAAAATCCATTGCTGAGCTTGCTTCAGGCGGGGTAAAGGGGCGGAGATCGATCGAACTCCACCAGTTTTTTTGGGTATCTTAAACCGCACGTAGTGAGAAACTGTCGCTACCCGCCGCGAGAACGATAGAAACCGCAACTGATTAATCGTGATGCCCATGGCTTCGGCAATATTCGCCGCATTATTCAAGATAGGTAATCGGTCTGCTTGCAATCGTTCCAGGTTAGAGGTGGTAAAGTTGAGTCCCTGGGAAACCTCCGCACCCAAATAGGAAATAGTTTGGCTTTGCTGCGTCGCCCAAGCAGCGGATCGTTCCTGCCGTTCTTTTTCACGTCTTTCTTTGGTTTCTTGACGTTTTTGGCGGGCAGCGGCCATCCGTTGTTGGAGAGCAGTTTTCTTTAAGGCTTCTTCGTTGTGTAGGCGACGATTTTCGGTGCGCAGTGTATCGAGTTCACGCTGGATTTGGCCGCGCCGTTGAATTTCTGCAGTCGGATCGTTAGGAACATCGCTATTACTCGACCAAAACCCCAGCCGGATCATCTCGGCCAAGATGTATTCATCTTTGGAACTCTCGCGAATGCGATCGTATATTTCCTGACGAGTACGTGGCTGTTCGGTCATATGAAATATGAGTTGTTAGTAAAACCCCGATCGAATGGCGCGGTGCCTCTTCGTAAACCTCTCAGGACTGGCTCGCTCAACGCCAGCGGATGCGGGTACTATGCGTTCGTTAGATGCAAGGCATCCACACCGTAACAACGCATAGTACCCGATATCCGCACAGTTAAGAGTGAGCTCGTGACGTGTGGCTAGACTAAACGCAAGGATGACGATCCATCATCCGGGTTGCAAGTGGTATTCACCGCGCACAGATCGAGTAAGTACGTAAGTACTTAAATAAGTGTATCACTAGGTCGGCTGGTTGCCAAGAATCTTTTAAATTCTCACTAGCATTTGTTGATGTTGCATTCGCAGAGCTAATATATGCTCGCAAGGGCCTTTGAACAGCTTATTTTGTTGATGCCAATTACAGGTGCAATGAGCAGCCACTAATCTTTCATCTCGATCGATCTCCAATGTCGGCTCATCGGTGCGATTTTCTTGCTGGACTTTCCCTACTAGGTGCCAAGTTCCAGCAGTATCAATGGTTGAATCACTAATCTGAACAGACTTTTGAGCAATAAATTGACTAGCCGTCGCTTCTTGATCGTTCGCAAACCGGAGCCTGTCGATCGGCAGTGGCTCTCTGGATAATTCCCGCACCCGATAGACCTGTTTATTCAGATCATAAATTGCTTTACCGGCCTGGGTGTAAGCACTCAAGGCTCCCAAGACAATCTTGCGATCGAGCTTCAATCTTTGGGCTAAAGCATCCGGGGATTCTACCCAATTTTCTTGCAAGGCCGCAAACACCCGCTGCTTCGTCCAATCATCCACCGTGGCGCGAGGAGCCATCAGGTCAAAGTTGCCCGCTTTCGCCCAGTCGTTAGCCGTCCAGCCGGATAAACCCAGGGTGAAGGATAGATCATTTAAATCGGCCACGTAAAAAGATGGCAGGCCAGTCCCCAAAAGATGAACCGTAAACTTACGAGCAACTGGAATCAATCGCTCTAGAATCATTAACCGCCGCCGCCCCCATACCCGAATCTCTTCCGGTTTATTACCATGATAAAAAGACCGATCGCAAACCACTTCTTGATTCCAAGGTTCAAAAATCACCCGCACTGGTTCACCGGGCTTCAGGATATAGCGCATACTGCGCGGTCCTTGTTTTTCCTTACGGCGGCGCAGCACAAAGCAAATATTGTAGATATCCATAGGGTGTAAATCAAACTGCACTGAGGGCAAAGACATCGCCGAATTCACTTGCAAAAAGCCCCGCACCCAACTATCCGGCAGATCGATTTTCACTTCCTTATAATCCGCTTCTCCAGCTGTTTCCACCCCAAAGCCCGTGGGATCAACTTCTAAAACAGTGGACTTGTAGGTACGGATTTTCTGGAATTCATCGTAGAGCGCCGCCGAATAATCCACATTGGTGGTGCCACAGGCGAAATCACCTACATTTTGAAAAACTTCATAGCTAGCTCCCAATCGGCCATAGCTAGATTCATCTTGGCTAAAGCATTCAAAAAAAACTTCATCGGGATGGACGGTGATAACTGGATCCAGCACAAACCAGGCATCACGGTCTTTCTGGTAGAGGTAATCAAAATAACGGCTGACAGCTTTGTTGTATTCACCATAGCGAGCTGAGTGTAAACGCTGCAGACTAGTCAATTCAGCATCTAAAGCTTGCAACTTGCTGGTCACCTCTTGGTGTTGACTGGCGATCAGTTGCCAATCGATTTCATTGCGCTGCGCCGCCCATGCTTTGTAGGCAGTTTTATCTTTGGGTTTAAAGCGCAAATCAGAGACGACAACATCATGAAGGGCGCTGATCGCTTCCCGGAAGGCGATGTTTTGACGCAGTTCACCCCGAAAAAACGTTGGAGCACGAGTCAAGTCTGGGGCGAAAGACATCTGAGTGCGATCGCCACTCCCAGAAACACTACTACTACGTTGATAACTATAATTAAATTCCATGATTAATATCCAGCGCGTAATTCAACAAGATTTCGGTTCATGACAATCAACCCGTACGATGGGGAGTTTGAGGGGGTGCGTCCCGCCCCTCAATGGGGGGACTGGGGGGCAGAACCCCCAGATCCTGGTTCTTCCACACCAAAATTTCAGGAAAGAAAGTTTTCATTTATTTCATGACAACTTCTTTAACCGTAATTGGGACAGCTAATTCTGGATATCGCTGATGAATTTTAAGCAGAGTTTCGATCGATCGAGCTTTTTCCCCAATCGCGATCGATCCCGATTGCCGAGTCAACACCTCAGCCACAACCCGAGACGCCGCCAAACTTTTCATCGCCTCCCCACTCAAAAAATTAAAAATCCGCTCCTTAGCCACCCGCGATCGATTCACCTGTGCCAGTACTCTCCCAAAATAAGGTGCTAAGTCCGCCAACCTCGCGGAGTTACCAGCCGCATAATCTTCTAAATATTGACTAGCAAAAAGCTGCATATCGGTAGTAGGATGTTCACTAAATTTCAGCAAATATTCCAAACCATCTTGTTCTTTAAAACATCGACCCACCAGATCGCGCCCAAACCGCCGCACATCCTCACGATTACTATCACAAATACTAATAACTACAGATGAACTCAATTCACTGGGCTGCAAAATTTCACCAAATAAATTGAAACCATAGCGGCGCGAATCCTCCCATTTAGCAGCCATTACTATCGTCGCCGCCAGTAAATCATCATTACTTTGCCGCAACCGGGATAACACCGCACTCAACATTTTCCAGCCAGATTCCCGCACAGCTAAGATTTCATGATGAGTTAGTGCCACAATCTTTTCAGTACTGAGTTTCACAGCCCAGCGATCGCTATTAGTTTGCAATAATCTACCCGCCAATTCTTGCGCTGAAGTAGCTGAAGCACTCAACAACATCCAAGCAATAGATTGATTAGCAACTGCCATCCAATTGGGTAAATCGGTTTGCAAGAGTTGGGAAATAAAATCATACAATCCCAGATGAGGTTCGGGCGCTAATAAAATGGGGAGCAGCCGATCGATCAATTGTGCCAAGAATTCTGGACAGACCGCCAGCCGCTTCAGACAAGGGACAATCGCTTGGCGCATCGCTGGTATTTCGTGGGCGACGAAACTCAAAATCAACTCTAACCGCTCCACCAATAATTCATCTGGCAGTTGACCAAATAACTGCACCCCGATCGATCGCACAGAATCCACCGGGGATTCAATCAGGGCATCAATTAAACCCGCTGGTAAATCAATGGCTGGAGTTTGCCGATCCAGGAGAATTCTTGCGCCTAATGTTTGCAACGACCCCAGAGGATGACGAAGTAAATCGAGAATCACTTCGAGATCGATCGATCGTAGTTGCACCTGAAAACAGTTGGCCAAGATCTGAGTGGCATTCTCGGAAATCTCCGTCTGTTCTGCCGTCAAAGCCAGTAGTCCAGCTATGATCCGACCAATCAGGATTTGGGCGCGATCAGTGGGTATAATGGCCGTTTCCAAGACTTGGCGAATAAACAGTTGGGTATCCGCTTGGGGACTGAGGACTAAGCCAGCAATTAACGCCTCATCTCGGAGGAAGCGATCGATCTGGTTTCTCAACCATTGATGAGCTTCGGTTCGGGCTGGCAGATAGGAACAATTAGCGATCGCTAAAATCAAGTCTGTCTGCGGATGCTCTGGCTGATAACGGAATTTCGCTAGCTCAAATCCAAACTGAGCAGTCACTTCGTAGGGTTTAGCCAAAAGTTGGATGAGAGTATCGATCGATAGTTCTTGGCAAAATTCTGGACAGCTGGTGATCGCTTTGACGGCAAACTCATGCACTGGCTGGCATTCACTCTCACACAGTAATCGGATTAAAGCCGCTGGTTGTTGTTCCCACAATTGGGGAAAGGCTTCTTCCCGCACTCTGGGCAGCGGATCGCCGGGTTTGAAGCCAGGTTTACAGCGCCAAATATCAGTTCCAGATTTTAGTTCATAGCGCGGACTGTTAGTGTAGAGAATATGATTGAAGGTCAAATATTTAGCGTAAACATCCCAGTTAGCCCGGCTACTTTCATAGCGCTCCCAAATACGCCGATCATAACGATAACGTACTGATTCTTTGGGCATACCTGCATCTTCATCATAGTACTGCAACAATATTTCTACAGCAATATCAACATATGCGGATCGAGATAACTCGCCTAGGGTTTTAAGCGATCGCCAGATTCGGCGGCGCAAGTAATCACGAGTGACATTGCCGTAGGCAATCCGAGCATCCCCACTACTAATTTCTTGTTGAAATTCGGCAGAGCGAACAGAATGATATTTGCTAGTTTGCGGATCAATGCGCCAATCTTTGCACACTATACGTTGTTCCCGATCCGCCCGAAATTCATCCAGATAGATCTGACTATAACCACCTTTACTATTGAAGAAGGGCTGCTCTCGATCGAAGCGACTAGTTAAAATTCCCAGGATTACCGCATCTTGGCGATACTCCGCCATCTTAAAAATATGGCGGATGGGTTTAAAATAATTAGGAGCCAAGTCGGCAGCAGAAACCAGATCATGAATCGCCGGGCGGCAAGATGAACTATCGATTTGATACAAAATATCAAAGACCGAGAATTGCTCTGCCGTAGCTGTCTTCAGATAATTCCAGATCACCTCAGTGACGACTGTCGAGGGTCTAGACTGCTCCACCACAACCCGAATGGGGGCGGGCAATTGGGCAACTAACTCGCGGCGCAATTCAATTTTTTTAACCTCACTCAGCTTAAAGATTGCCTCTAAGCTAATCCGGCGCACATATTCCGGATTGCGGGCATCTCGATAGGCACCTTCTAATAGCTCGATCGCCCTGGCCTCCCCACAATTACCCAGCGCCCAGGCAATACTGTAATTCCGCAGTGGATGCTTACCCCACAACGACATCAATAATGGTGCAGCAGCGGCTAATTGCAATTCCCCGGCGCGCCAAATTACCCGATCGATCTTCCATTGTTTGGGCAGATCAGCTTGACCAGGATGATTAACGGCAGCTGCGAGTCTGTCGAGAATATATCGATCGCGCTCCGCCACATCCGGGGTCAACGTCGAATTTACGACCTTTTTTTCGACAACCGCAGCTGCCGTCCCCGCTTCCCGATAGCCTTTGGCCACCTTAGAAGCCACCAACTTATCAAAGACTTTCTGAGCCGCTTCTAAATCTAAAGCAGCGGCAGTTTGCGAGCCTTCCTTCAGCGCCCCACCCCGCCGACCATAGCGATAATTCACCAGGTAGCGATCTACAGCCACCTCGTACAGATCTACTTCATAGACTTTATCCGAGCTACCCGCTTGGTAAACCAAGCTTTTCCGTTGAATTAATTGCATGGGTGGAACTGGCAAACAATTTAAGTATTATTGTACTATGAAGTTTGATGGATCGATCGCGAATACCACCTAGTAAACTGGGAACACTAACCAGGAAATGAATTGATATTTTATCCCTGGAGCTAGGACATGATCGCACTTATTATTGGTCTATGGGCAGCGAGTTTAGGGTTAGTTGTGGCAAAATCTATGGATAGAATCAACAGCATTGTCCAAATTGTACATATCATCTCTGGAGATGCCTAAGCATCGCCTTTACTGGAAAACTTCACTAACAATTCCTACCTTTTTCGACGGTACTCAAAAATGTCTGGCACTAAAACCTATCTCGAATTATCCCAAGACGAGGGCAGTGCCCACAAGTTCTACGAAGTCACGATCGATGGTAATGATGTAACCATTCGATTTGGACGGATTGGGGATAGCGGACAAAGTAAAACCACGGTTTACCCCACCCCCGAAAAAGCTCTAGCTGAAGCCACCAAAAAACTCAACGAAAAAAGAAAAAAGGGCTATGAAGAAGCCGTGATTGGGGTGCGGCAGAAGCGATCGATCACCCGCCGCGAAATTGTTAGTAATCGATCGACTGCTAATAGTGCCCCAGTGCTCTGGCAGTTTGCCTCTGGCGCTTCCGCTTTTGGAATTTTCATTGATGAGCAGCGTTGTTTAGTCGGCAATCAAAGCGGTCAAATTTTCAGCCTGACCCCTGATGGTAAAGTCACTCAACAATTCAAATTACCCGATGGCGTGAAATGTATCGTGGCCGATGATGATTGGCTGTACGCCGGTTGTGACAATGGCAAAGTTTATGATTTAAACGGCAAAGTACCCCGGGTCGCCTACGAAATTGCCGAAGACGTGGATATTTTTTGGTTAGATATTGCCGATGGCATCTTGGGTGTATCAGACGCAGCTGGAAATATCACTACGATTAACCACGAAGAAGAATCCCAATGGAACCGCAAAAGCAAAGGGACTTCTGGCTGGATGGTGCGCTGTGATGAAATTGGTGTTTACCACGGCCACAGCGCTGGGGTAACGATGTACGACTGGGAAGATGGACGAGTCATTTGGGAGCAAAAAACCGGCGGTGCTGTGCTATTTGGTTGGCAAGAGGAAAGTACGGTTTATGCTGGGACTACCAATAATCGGGTTTATGCCTTCACCAAGGCCGGAGCCGCTGGTCAGGTTTATCAATGCGATGGTGCCATTTATTCCTGTGCTACAGCAGCAGATGGCAAATATGTATTCGCTGGCGATAACTATTCATCAATCTATTGCTTCAATGAACAGGGCGACAGGTTATGGAAACTAGCCACGGGTTGTGGTTCGGCTTTTTCGATGCAGTTTTATAATGAGCGACTATACATTGTTACGACTACTGGAGCATTGGCCTGTATTGATGTAAGTGAAAGTGCGATCGCTTTGGCACAAGCGGGGACAGTACCACCGGTAGTCAATATCAAATCGCCTAAACTGGATGCTATTTTACCTTCAACAACGTTGGAGGCCACTATTAATATCAGCGAAGGGGTGGTATTGCAATGTATTAAAGAAGGAAGTCAGCTGCGGGTGCGGATTATCTCCGAAGGCTACAATTCTCAGTGGAATGTCCAATTCCCCAACGAATTGCGCCAGGAAGGTGCTAAGTATTTGGTAGATGAAGTGCGGGAGTCAGCGCGGGGTGGGTTCTATCGAGCTTATGGCGATATTAAATCTATTGATTAACTACAATCAAGTCAAGAGTACTCTGGCGTACAACCAGCTAATGCTTGAAACAACTGCTGGACTTTTTCCAAGTCCTTGTTGCCAGGACTAATTTCCACACCACTAGAAAGATCAATACCGGCTGGTTGCAGTTGGGAAAGTGCCGATCGCACATTGTCAGGTTTTAACCCACCAGCTAGCAGCCAGGGAACGGTTGGTCGAAATTCTAGTAGTTGTGGCCAGTCTAAGGTATGTCCGGTTCCGCCCAAAGCTTCGGGATGGTAAGCATCCAGCAACAGGGTATCAACTACCGAACTATACCGATCGATCACTTTTAGATCTTCATTACTTTTGATGCGCCAAGCCTTAATAATTTCAATTGCACCTAATTGTTGCCGGAGTTCTTGGCAGTAGGCAAAGGTTTCCTGGCCATGTAATTGCACGGCACCAAAGTTAGCAATCTGAGTAGTCTCCACTACTGTGGCGATCGAAGCATCGGCAAACACCCCCACACAGTTCACTAGTGGGGATAAAGGCGGTCCTAATTTTGCTAATTGTTCGTTGTTGACATAGCGCGGTGAAGCCGCCACACAAATAAATCCTAGGTCGGTGGCTCCCAACTCGGCGATCAATTGTCCCTGCTCTAACTTCGTAATGCCACAGATTTTGACTCGCATCAGATTCTTACCACTAGCCCTACAAAAAGTTTAACGGTTCCACATCGATCGACATACTTACTTTGTCCCCCAAGCTATCGTAAATAGTAGCTACATCTGGCAATTGAATCGATGCTTCTGGCCAGTACTTTAACATGATTTGCCAGCGATACCGATTGGCTACCCGCATTACTACGGCGGGGGTGGGACCCAATACTTGGTATCGATCAGCGGCCACGGCGATGAGTTGCTCAGCCACTCGCTCGGTGACTGCTTCGATCAGCTCGGCATCGGCACTACTAAAACGTAACAGCACCATCCGGCCATAGGGGGGATAAGCCCACTCCTGGCGAGCCACTAATTCTTTATCAATAAACTGCTGATAGTTTTGGCTGCGCACCGCCTGGATAGTCGGATGCTCCGGATTGTAAGTTTGTAAAATAGCCCGACCGGGCTGTTTGCCCCGCCCACAGCGCCCCGCCACCTGGGTTAAAACCTGAAATGTCCGTTCCGCCGATCGATAGTCCGGCATATTCAATAATCCATCGGCTGTGACGATTCCCACCAGGGTAACTTGGGGCAAATCGATCCCCTTAGCGAGCATCTGGGTACCCACTAGCACATCGGCTTCCCCCTGGGCAAAGCTGGTCAAAATTTTCCGGTGAGCGCCTTTGTTGCGGGTCGTGTCGCTATCAAATCGTAAACAACGCAATTCTGGACAGCTTTTGGCTAATTCTTCGGTCACTTTTTGGGTACCACTCCCAAAAAACTTGAGTTGTGGTGAATCGCAAACTGGGCAACGTTTGGGCTGGACGGCCAAATGGTTGCAGTAGTGACAGCGCAATAGCGGTTGATTATTGCTGTCCACAGAATGCTGATGGTAAGCCAAAGACACATCACAGTGGGGACAGTCCAAGGTATTGCCACAGGCCCGACAACTGACAAAAGTACTATGGCCACGCCGATGAATGAACAAAATGGCTTGTTCTTGACCAGATTTGAGATCGGCCAGCGCCGTTTGTAGTGATTGGCTAAAGATCGATCGATTGCCACCTTTCAGTTCCTCGCGCATATCCACTACATCTACTCTGGGCAGATTGCGGCCAGTGACCCGTTCGGGTAAAGAGAGATAGTGCCAATTTGGCCGATCGGTAGCTGCCAGCCAGCTTTCCAATGCTGGAGTTGCCGAACCCAATACCACCGGACAGTTGGCGAGCTTCGATCGCCACTCAGCCACTAACCGAGCGTGGTAGGTCGGCATCGGTTGATCCTGTTTAAAGCTACCATCATGCTCTTCATCCAGCACGATCAACCCCAAGTTGGTCAGCGGCGAGAAGATCGCCGATCTGGTGCCAATAATAATCTGGGGTTGGGGTAACAACATCTGTCGCCAGGTGTCATAGCGTTCGCCATCACTCAGGGCACTGTGATAGACCAATACTCGGTCGCCAAACCGCGCCCGAAACCGATCGGTTAGTTGGGGTGTGAGACCAATTTCCGGCACTAGCATCAATACTGATTGTTGCTGGTCTAGGACGGTTTGAATGGTGCGCAGATAGACCTCGGTTTTCCCGGAACCCGTGACTCCGTGCAACAAAATCGTGGTGGAGGTATGTAACAATTTTTCGATTTTGTTGATCGCCTGTGCCTGATCCGCCGTTAACTGATGTTGGACATCTTCTTGCCAAATGCCCGCAGTTTGATCTCGGCGTAAAATCTCTCGATCGACAATCTGCACATAGCCATCACTCGCTAACCTGTCCATGGCACTTTTACTAGTACGCGCAATTTTTTGAAATTCTGACCAGAGCATTTCGCCGCTTTGTTGCTGCAAACACAGCAAAATTTCTTTTTGGCGACTAGTTAATTCTAAATTGCGCGGATCGCCAGTCAGAATGATCACTTGCTGTTGCTTGGGTTTGGCCAACTTGGGACGCTCGATATAAGAAGCCACCAGCTTTAAACTGTGGAGTTGCTGCATCCCCGAGCGACTATTGCGTACTTTGCGAGTTAAATATTGCCAAGTGTAGTCGCCTTCTGGGCTGGCCTGTAAGAGAGTCAGCAATTGGCGTGCTGTCGAATTCAGCTGTGGTAGTGATTCTGCTAATAACTGTTTTTTGGCAATCAGCCTCACCCGACGCTGAGATCGGCTTAAAATCCCTGGGGGCAGAGCAATCCGAATCACCTGAAGCAAGGGCGTATGATAGTAGTCGGCTACTCGGAGCAACAGATCCCAGTAATCGATCGAGAAAAAGCCAGTGCAGACAACTTCGCTCACTTCTTTAATTTGTTCTACCGTCAAGCCCGGCGGCAGTTGGTTCATGAGCCGCACCACAATTCCACCCAGAGTGCGATTTCCAAAAGGCACCGAGACAATATCCCCAGCTTGGATGTCAGTGCCAGATGGTCTTTGGTAAGTATAAAGTCCCTCTAGACCGGGGCAATCGACTAGTACTTCTACCCAGTTATCTGTGGTGATTGATGAATGATTGATGACATCAGATTGCAGGGATTTCATGGAGAAAGGCTGGGCAACAGAACCCACATGATAATCCAAACCACCCCACCTCTGGCTTAATGCCGACACTGTTGGCAGATGAGGCAAACTCCTGTTAATATCTGTGGCACTGTTTTGAGGTAAATACCATGTCTAGACGCAATCACATTACAGCCAAGTCCCTAGAAACTGTGCGGATGTTTCTTCAAACCATGATTACGCTGGCCTCTGCTTCTTTGGGTTTAGTCGCAGCTTTAGCTTGGAACGAGGCGATCAAAGCCCATGTTCAAGAAATTATTGGTGAAGGTAAGTCCTTACCCGCTCTCTATACCTATGCTGTAGTCGCAACAACAATTGCGGTGGTGGTAGTGGGAGTTTTGGGTTGGCTCGCTGCCAAAATTGGTGGAGAAGCGGCGATTAAGCGAGAAGCCGAAGGCTAAAGTAGTCCAAGAGCTTTGCCGTTGTTCGATCGATAGGAATTCTGTTTGATATTCTAAAATGGTGTAAACACTTTCCCCAGACTAATCAAAATAATGTTGTCTGGGCACAATGACTGTCCCTCAGGGTCTAAAAACTTAAACGAAGATCATGTCGGCAGTTACAACAGTTGGCCAACTGGGTATCAATATCTATGAAATCTTATCAGTCGAGCAATATAGTTCCGAGGAGTGGCCTCCTCAAAATGACGCTAGCTGCTCTGGTGGGTGGTGCGGCGGTGGGCGGTATTACTTATCTGATAGCACTGCTCTTTTATCTAATTATTCTCTTTCCGATCGGGATGGGTTCCATGGGGGGCGCCATCATGAAATGGGCGGTTCAATCTGGAAAAGTCCGCAATCCTTTAGTGGCGAGCCTTTTTGGACTACTAACTGGGTTAACCATTTTTGGTACAGTGCGGGGGCTAGAATTTATGGAGTCTCGCCACCAAATTTCTCAGACCCAAACCGCTGGCGCTAGTACAGCGGCTAATAAAACTCCGATATCAGATCAAAACGGTTTGGGTGTGGTGCGGATTGGTCGTTATAACATCAAAAATATGGGTGAAGTTGGCACTAAAATCTATTGGTTAGTAGAATTAGCAATTATTTCTTACTTAGTAATATCTATTCCACGAGCGATGGCTGCTGAGGCTTTTTGCGAGAGTTCTAATGATTGGTATCACTTGAAAACTCGTTGGGGTAATGTAGAACCGGCGGCAATGAATAGATTCTTAGTATTAATTAAAATCCCACATTTTTCCGAGGCTGGTGCACTAATTAACACTCAAATCCAGAAAGTAGAAGCAGGGAGTTTAGAGCTTTACACTAAAACAGTGGACGACTCTAAGCACCAGGAAGTATTGCTCTCGATCAACTCCACAATGGTGGACAAAAAAGGTCAACTTCAAATTCAAGAGGTAGAAACTAGTATTCTGTCACCCACAGAATATCAGCAATTGAAATTGGCAATTCCCATCGCTACTGAGAATTTGACTAGTACTGAAGTTGCTTACGAAGCACATGATTTAGATGATCAGCAAGTGGCGGAGATTGTGCAGCAGCTGCCTAGCTATGCGGCAATTCAAGCGACTTATTTATTGAAAATTGCGTCCATTAAATCTGTGCCAGTCATAAATACTTATCAATTAGGTATTGTGTTCGATCGACAGCAAATTTCTACATTCCAAAAGAAACAAGATTTCTTAGAGGAGCTATCTAGTGAAATAAAAACTCCGGGCGAAGCCTATGTCACTCTGCTGAATGATGATCCAGAAAGCTTGCAAGCCATCCGTAAAATCGTTACTCAGCCCGTGTATCATAAGCGAGACTAGTTTATTAGCATTACTGTTTTGAACTTGCCTCTGATGAAATAGTCGATATTCTGGGCATTTTAATTTGTAAGCACTGCCATGTATCTCACCGTAAAATCCGAGGAATACCACCATGCCTGACTCTGTTGAACACTTGATTGGTTTTGGCACCGTTGTGGGTGGTTTGCTGGGACTAATTCCCTTTTCGATCGCCCGCCATCAAGGGCGCAAAAAATATGCGGTCACGGCGCTCGCTGCTTGCATTATATCGGGCTCAGCAATTGGCCCAAAACTAGCACTACCAGTCTTTACCACTCTGAGTGTGGTGGCTTTGAGCACCACCAAAACCAGCGATCTTTAATAAAACTTAAAGTTTAAATAGTTCTGTGCCACCAGTTAGGGTAGTAATCTGGACGGTATAAACTTCATCAAAAAAGCGGTTATGATACAACGCGGTTCTACAGTGCGAGTTTTGCGCAAAGAGTCTTACTGGTTCAATGATGTTGGCACCGTTGCCTCCATCGACCAAAGCGGCATCAAATATAACGTTATTGTTCGGTTTGAAAAAGTTAATTACAACGGTTTCAGTGGCAGTGCTACTGGTATTAATACCAATAATTTTGCAGTTAGTGAATTAACTGAGGTAGGAGCGCCAGCCAAAGCCGCTGCTAAGGCTCCCGCTGCCAAAGCTCCAGCTCCTAAAGCTGAAGGCTAATTCGCTGGACTATCTACTTCCCAGGTCAGAGTCGTTAATGATTTAATAACTCTGGCCTTATTTGTGATTAGTTCATGCCCGAATTACCAGAAGTAGAAACCGTCCGACGGGGATTGCAGCAGTTTAGTATCGATCAATCGATCGCTCAGGTAGAAGTACTGCGTGCCAGTACGATTGCTTACCCGGAAGTACCAGATTTTATTAGCGGTCTGACCGGAGCTGTGTTTCAAGAATGGCAACGCCGAGGCAAATATTTGCTCGCAAAATGCGTGAATGCCGACCAGTCACCGCGTGGCTGGTTGGGAGTACATTTACGGATGACTGGCCAATTATTGTGGCTAACAGAACCCCAAGAACTAGAGAAACATGCCCGCGTCAGATTTTTGATGCCCCAGGGTCAAGAATTGCGTTTTATCGATCAGCGTACCTTTGGCAAAATGTGGTGGCTATCAGACACCGAACAACCAGAATTAATCATTGGTGGATTGGGTAAGCTGGGTCCTGAACCGTTAAGCTCGGAGTTTAGTCTGCCCTACTTTATCGATCGATTGCAGCGCTCCAAACGCCAAATTAAGGCCGCTATTCTAGACCAAAGCGTGGTGGCCGGGGTGGGCAATATCTATGCCGATGAAGCGCTGTTTTTGAGCGGAATTCAACCGACTATTACTACCAACGATCTGCAAGAGTCCCAGATTAAGGCTTTGCGGTTGGCAATTATTCAGGTTTTGCAGGATTCGATCGCGGCCGGGGGCACTACCTTTAGCAACTACCTCAATGTTCAGGGTACCAATGGCAATTATGCCGGGTTAGCCTGGGTTTATAACCGCCAGGGCGAACCCTGTCGGACATGTGGCACGGTGATTGTCAAAATTAGAGCTGCTGGCCGGGGTACTCACTACTGCCCCACTTGTCAGCAGTAATCAGCATTGAGCTAAACTAGTGGGGACAGATTTTGGTGGGAAATTATGGCTGTTAAAAAAGGCGATTTTGTGTGTGCGGTGGCCGATAAATTGGCAAATAGCCTAGAGGCTCAGGCTAGTGATAGCCGCTTCAGTGATTATATTTTTAAAACTAAGGGCGAAATATTGGAAGTACGCGGTGATTACGCCCTGGTCAAGTTTACGGCGGTATCTACACCGAATGTTTGGCTGCGGCTCGATCAACTAGCTGCTTTTGCCTGAAAAATGCAATTTGATGAAGGGGTAAGCCAGCAAGGAAGTTATTCTTACGATCAACCCCTCTTTCAATGAAGCAAGAGGGGCTGAGTAATGAAGGCAATAAAGAAGTTAAGAAGCCTGGAGTTCAGCTACCTGACCAGCCGTAATGCCCGGAATGACGACTTCTACCGAAGCCGGTAGCGTCCGTAATAATTGTTCCACTTCAGCTTGCTCGATCGCCCCCATCTGCACTAGATCCTGGAGATCCTCCAAGACCACGAGTTGATATTCTAGCGATCGAATTAATTGCAAGGCATGTTGCCACAGACTGGCCAAAGATTGAGCCTCTGGGTCGCTTAACTCGCCCCCCGTAAAGTGGCGCATTAAGTCCGACCTGAGCCAATCCAAGTTTTGAGCCAGGTTTACCATATGGTTTTGACCTTGATGCAAACCGCCTTTGAGAAATTGCACAACCAAAACCCGTCGCCCAGCAGCCGCAGCTTGCAATGCTGCACCGATAATTTGGCTGCTATTCGCTGGCTTGATCACTGTGCGGTCGGAAGTACTAGCACTGAACTGATTTATTTGGGCAATCATATGCACTGTTTAGTGTGAGATCGTGGGACAAAGTAGCACGTATAAATACTTGGTATGCACCATCTATATAGCGTGTTTTACCAGTCGAACTCATAATGAAACACTAAATATCTGGATCCGTCAAGGTCTTTTTTTTCGGAGATTGATCGACTAGAATAGAGCCTTGAAACTTTCTACCCGATCGCCATGCCCCTGGAAAAACGCCACGATGCTCGGGCTTTTGACGATATCCGCCCGATTTCTTTCCAGCTTGACTATACCAGTTTTGCGACCAGCTCAGTGCTGACCCGCTGTGGCCAAACCCAAGTATTAATCACCGTCACCATCAAAAATGAAGTTCCTAAATTTTTGTTAGGCAGTGGTCAGGGTTGGTTAACTGCCGAATACCGGATGTTGCCCGGAGCCACGCCCCAACGCCAAGAACGAGAATTAATGAAGCTGTCAGGTCGTACCCAAGAAATTCAAAGACTGATTGGCCGCAGCTTACGATCGAGCCTGGATATGCAAGCCCTGGGCGAGAGAACTATCATCGTGGATGCCGATGTCTTGCAGGCCGATGCGGGTACCCGCACAACGGCTATTACCGGCGGCTATGTGGCCTTGGCACGGGCGATCGATCGATTAATCACGGAAGGCTCTATGAAAGAATCCCCACTGCGGCATCAAGTAGCCGCTGTCTCCGTAGGTTTAGTCGATGGCCAAGCCTGTTTGGATTTGAATTACCCCGAAGATGTGGCAGCCAGCGTGGATTTCAATGTGGTAATGAACGACCAGCAACAGCTGATCGAAGTCCAAGGCACCGCTGAAACCGAGAGTTTTAGCCGCCAGCAACTCAATAAATTATTAGATTTGGCGGAAAAAGGCATCAATGATTTCTTTGTTGCGCAACAAAAGGCGCTGAATCAGCTCTAAATTTTTGACCCAGATAAAGCTTCCGAAATATAATCAGCGGTTGCTTGGACCAAGGGAATTGCATTCTCGTACAGCATCCGTTTGGGTCCCAATAAACTAACACTGCCTACGGATAATTCATTTTGACCATAGGTGCTAGAAATTAAAGTACAGATGTGCATAGGTTCCCAAGAATTTTCGGTGCCAATCCGCACTGACAAACGTTCGGACTTGACTCCAGCAATATCTCCGGCTGCCAAAATCATTTGTCCAATTTGCTCTGGCTCTGCTTCTAACAGCTGCAGTAAGGTTTTGACTTGCTCTAACTCCGAAAACTCAGGTTGCCTTAATACTTCTGAGAAACCGCGCATCATTACTTGAGTGCTTTTGCTGGTACCCATTTGGCGCTGCAAAAAAGTTAACAGACGATCGATCACCAAAGCATAGCTGGGAAAGCGTTGATGCAACTCGCTCCAATCCCAGTCCACCAGTTCAGCGATCGATCGACCGCGCATTTGACTATTCAAAAAGTTAGATAAAACATCCAGTTCAGCGACAACTGCCAGCGCGTCATCATTGGTAGATGGAATATCTACCAGCAAAGATTGACTTTGGTAAGAATCCATCACCACAATTATCATTAACTGATGAGGTTCAATCGGCACCAACTGCAGATGACGCACTGTTAGGTGATTGGTTTCGGGTGGAGTAATAATGGCAATATAGCCACTCAGGGTGGCTAAAATCTGGGCAGCACCGCGCAGCAAGGCTTCTAAACTCCACCTTTCCCAATCCAGCTGGCTGGATAGTTGTTGCTCGGCCTGTTTGCCAGCGGCCAGATCAGTCTGGAGTAACCTGTCAACATACAAGCGATAGCCAGAATCGGAAGGTACTCGACCAGCGGAGGTATGGGGTTGGTAGAGCAAGCCAGCTTTTTCCAAGATGGTAAAGCTGTTCCGAATTGTGGCGGCGCTGACCTGAAGATTGTATTCTTCCACCAGCGCCTTAGAACCAACTGGTTCAGCTGTGGCAATATATTGACGGACAGTGGCCCATAAAATTTGTTGCTGGCGCTGGTTTAAATTCATGAAGACTTTAAGATGATGTCAGAGAATTTGAGCAGAAGTAATTCAAGTATTATGCAGGGATCGTGGCGACTTTGGTATACAAAATCACTTAATCTATTGATTAATACTGAGGTATGGAATTATCTACTAACTGGGCATAGGCCGCAATTCCGCCAATCACATTGTGCAGATTGGTAAATCCTTGACTAGCTAGCCAACCACACATTTGTGCCGATCGCATTCCATGATGACAAAGTACGATCGTCTCAGTGGTGGCCTCTAGTCTTTGATGGATATCTACTGACCATTGAGCATTCTCACTTAAAGGCAAGTTCGTAAACTGGGGCAAACTAGCCAGAGCCAGTTCCTGCGGTTCTCGCACATCCACAAATTGGTAATTTTGGTCTGAATCGGCTAATTTAGCGGCCAAATCAGTGACAGTTATTTCATTGAAAGGTGCATTCATAAGCTCAGAAAAAATTTTGGAACTCCTCTGATTTTAGCCCACATTAGTTTTTAACCAAAAAGTATTAGTTCACCTGGAACTTTTTGAACTTTTTTATAGACATGTTTACTATCAGAGCATCCACCCAGCGGCTATTAATTTCATTAGTGATTTTCATGATGGAAATATTTGATCGCAATTTTAAGACCGTGCATCCTACCACTTCTATCTCAAATACTTTTTAGGAATTAATGTTGTGATGTGGACTAAAGAACTATTGATGGTGCCAGCCGCGCTGTTCAGCGCAGCCCTCGGTATCCAGCCAGCGGTTGCTCAAGCTGGCTCTCCCACAATAAAGTTATCTGCGGGGTTTGTGCGCCAAGCTGGGATGGTCAGTGGTTCTACCAGTGGGAGCTATTCTCTGAGTAACCTAGCTAAGTTCGATAAAAACAAAAATCCCTGCTTGGGCTTTTCGGCCAGCAGTCCCGATCATGTGGTGAAGCTAGAGCAAGGTTTTCCCAAGCTCAACTTGCGGGTGAATAGCCGGGGCAAAGACACCACCATTGTGGTCAAAATGCCTAATGGTCAATTTTTGTGTGGTGATGATACGGGCTTGCGCAAGGATGCCAGTCTGAGTATTGACAGTCTAGCGGCTGGTGAGTACTCGATCTGGGTGGGTAGCATTGAGCCTAGTAAAAATTGGGCTTATAGCTTGACCCTCAGCGAAAATTAACCAAACTTTACGATTGGTGTGGATGATACTACTCCAAAGCTGGGCTGAAATCGCTAGAATAATCTGGTTAAGCTGTTACCGATCGAGGATTAAAAGCAAGTGTTCTCTAACCTGATCGCCGATTTTAAGATCATCTTTGAGCGAGATCCTGCGGCTCGTAATTGGCTAGAAGTAGTGTTTTGCTACCCCGGCTTACAAGCACTGGTTTTTCATCGCTTTGCTCATTTGCTTTACCAGTCGAGATTACCTTTCTTTCCTCGTTTGATTTCGCATATCGCCCGAGGACTAACGGGAATTGAAATTCATCCCGGTGCCCAAATTGGTAGGGGTGTTTTTATTGATCACGGCATGGGCGTAGTTATTGGGGAAACCGCGATTATTGGTGATTATGCCTTGATTTATCAAGGTGTGACTTTGGGTGGTACCGGCAAACAGTCTGGCAAGCGTCACCCCACCATTGGGAAGAATGTGGTTGTGGGTGCTGGAGCTAAGGTGTTAGGGAATTTAAATATTGGTGATGATGTCCGGATTGGGGCTGGTTCGGTAGTGCTGCGCGATGTACCGTCGGATTGTACGGTAGTAGGCATTCCCGGTCGAATTATCTATAAGTCTGGGGTACGAGTTAATCCGTTGGAGCATGGTAGCTTACCAGATTCGGAAGCTGAAGTTATTCGGGTGCTGCTCGATCGCATTGAAGCTTTAGAAGCCAAGATGCAACAAGTAGAACCGGTGCAGCAATTATTGATTGGAGTACCCGTGGAACAAGCCGCCAACTGTCCCTTGCAAGATAAGGCCATTCGGCAGTTCTTTGATGGTTCCGGCATCTAGCCTAGAGCTTTATCCTCTGACAAAATTTTATTTTTGGTAACAATCCTCACAAGATCCTCAACTTTATGTTTTATAAAGTGAGAATTTAAGTAAAAGGTATCTGAAAGAGAGATACCTGAAAGAACTGGCTCGCAGCAAATTGCTGTGACCCAGTTCTTTTTAATTTCCTGACGCTAAGCTGGGTGATAGTAGAAGGCCACCCCTAACAGAAAATAAGTCGCCAACAGTAGCGCTCCATCTAACCAATTAGAACGTCCCCCAGAACTAATTAAATTATTTACCGTTACGGCGATCGCTAAGGCTACTACCTCAAAAGGGTTGAAGTTGAGATCTAACGGCTGTCCCCACCATTGCCCCACAAAAACTAGTACGGGGGCAATAAAGAGCGTAATTAGCAAGCTATCCCCTGTCACCGTCGAGACCGCTAAGTCCATTTGATCTTTGAGTGCCAGCCGCACAATCGTGACATAGCCAGCGACATCACTAATTAATGGTAGCAATATTACCCCCGTAAACAGCGGTGTAATACCTAGTTGTCCGGTTGTTTCTTCTACTACTTCGACAAATAAATTGGATTCAAAACCCACCGTTATCGAAGCGATCGCTAAAACCACAATCCAGCCTCCCAAGCGCATATTTCGATCGGCTGGAGCAACAATATCGATCGCCCCCGAGTCCGATTCGGCAATGGCCACATCGTAAAGATAACTGTGGGTCTTCAGCGAAAACAACAGAGTTAGCCCATACAGCACAATTAATACGGTGGCCGTGATCATTCCTAGGCGATGAATAGCCAAAGGATCAACAATATTAGAAGTGTCAGTGACGATAGTCGGTAAGGCGATCGCCGTCACTCCCAGAGTCATAAACGCCCCATTCACGCGGGCAAAAATTGGTTTGAAGGACTGTTCTTTATAACGTAGCCCACCAGTTAGCATTCCTAATCCTAGGAGTAGTAATAAGGCTCCCAAAATACTGCCCGTAATACTGGACTTCACAATATCAACTAGCCCGGCGCGTAGGGCGACCAAGGCTAAAATTAACTCGGTGGCATTGCCAAAAACGGCATTTACCAAGCCGCCGATCGATGGTCCGGTGACTACCGCAATTTTTTCGGTGGCGGTACTGAGTACAATTGACAGCGGAATAATCGCCAAAGCGGAGGTCACAAAAACGGTCAAATCTCCCCACTCTTGATACTTGGCCATATGGGACAAGGGCACAAAAATCAAGATGGCAGCTACAATTACCCCAGATAGAATCCCTAACTTAGAAATATTCATTTATAAAATAGGCATATTTTCTGAAGTTGTTAGTGACCAGGCTAGTTTTCCATCATCAGATTGCAGATCAATGGCAGTGAGGTTTAGAACAGATTTGTGATAATTACTCAAGCTCTCGCGGTGGCCAACGCTCAAAAATATTATCCCAGAGGCTTGTAGCTTCTGATATAGCAATTCTTCGTTCTTAGGATCTAGGGCGCTAGTGGCTTCATCTAAAATAGCGTAGCTAGGTTTATTTAGTAGCAAACGGGCAAAAATCAAGCGTTGTTGTTCACCCAGCGATAGCACCTGTGACCAATTGTGTTCAGTTCTAAATCCACCATGCTTTTGCTCTAAATCAGGTAAATTCACCTGAACCAAAGCTGCCTGAAGTTGAGTATCTTCAATTTGCTGATCTAGGTTTGGATATAGCAGTTGATCCCGCAGGGTTCCTAACACCATGTACGGTCGTTGGGGTAAAAATAGCACTTGGTCTAGGGGAGGTCGGAGAATTGTCCCCGACCCAGCATTCCATAGCCCAGCGATCGATCTCAGCAAAGAACTCTTCCCACAGCCACTCGCCCCTCTGATTAGTAAACTTTCGCCCATGGATAGTTTTACTGATAAACCTTCGATCAAAGTTCTTTGATAGTTGGGGGTTTTGAGAGTGATATCTTTTAGTTCCAGATCATCAGCAACCTGCATCTCGATCTTGGTTAATTCTGTGGAATCAGCGATGCTAACATCTAAGCCATTACGATCTAAAGACTCTGAGAAAGAATATAATCGCTCAATCCCGGCTCCAAAATTAGTGAGTGATTGAAACCGCGATACGATCAAATTTAGTGAGAAGAAAACCCTGATAAATGCGCCTTGTGCTTCGGTGACTTTACCAATTTCTAATTCACCGGAAAAAATACCAGGCGCTACTACGATTGCCGGTAAAATGAAGGGAATAAACTCGTATATATTGGTTAAAGCATTAAGATTTAGTTCCCAAAAAATTAATTGTTTAAAGTTATCGAAAATTTCAATGAACTTGTTCTTGACCTGATTAGACTCGTACTGTTCTCCTTGGTAAAAAGCGATCGCTTCGGAGTTTTCGCGCACCCGCACTAAACTAAAGCGGAAATTTGCTTCTTTTTGCAATTGCTCAAAATTGAGTCTTTTTAAAGGTTCCCCAAATATCCCCACCGTTGTTAAGGTTCCAACTACCGCATAGAGCACCAAAAATATAATTAATGGCCGAGAAATACCCCAAAGCACCCCCGCAAAAGCGCCGATCGCGAGCAGTGAATCAACGACAGCCAGTAGCAGCTTTAATGACTCTTGGGTGAAGCTACCAACGTCTTCACTGATGCGCTGATCAGGGTTATCAATCTGGGCATTGGTATGGTTTAAATTATAAAATGCTCGGCCCTGAAAATATCTGTCAACAAAATGGTCTGTAAGCCATTTCCGCCAATTGAGGACTAATCGATCGCGTAAATAAACGTACCCGGCATAGAGCGGGGCATAAACAATTAATATCCCGACAAAAATTAGAATAGTTTGCCAAAATCTTGTCTCATCTTTGGCCGATAGTGCCGAGATTAATTCGCCGCGCTTATTATTCAATAATACACTCAATCCGGTGTAGAACAAAGATAGCAGCATGATCGATAGTAGCAAACCACGCGATCGCCATTTTTCGCCGCTTGACCAATAAGGCTTGGCAATCTCCCAAAACTGTTTAAATATAGTTAAATTAAATCGGTGCATTGTTTCTGTCATTCATTGCTGTCATCGATATCAAATTCAGGGCAATATTTTGCATCTATAACGAAGAGCTTAAAGCCTTGTTCTATCAATGCTCTAAGCTCTTCGCTGATCTTTGAAAATATAAATATTCAATCTATCTATTGCTTAATCAAAATTGATAGCAATAATTTCAAAGATATATAGTCAGTAGAGTGGCTGTAAATCCCAGCATTGCTAACCGACCATTCCAAATTTCGGCTTGGGGGGTAAATCCCCAAACCCAGCCATTACGGTTAACAGAATTAGTTACTTCATTCGAATTTGTCATAATAGCTACTCCATATTGTGTGGTTATGTAAATCGGATTGAGTTTTATAAATAGCTCTGGCTGGTTGGAAAAGACCAGAAATATACTTCGTTTGAGTTATTTGTTCATCTTAACAAACTTTATTAATTATTTACATGTATTAATGTTTATCTAATGATTTTCCTGAACAAAGGAAGAAAAAACAGCTAGAATCTATGAATAGCAAGCGAGACAAGAATTTAAATGTTTCTCATAAATACTCATATAAGGTATGAACTGCTACCGAAAAACTGGTGTTAATTACCAAGTGCGCGGAATCGATCGACAACGCCCAGACCAAAGTCGTTGAATTATTGTTAAACGACAGAGTCACCGTGCTAGGAAGCAAGCAGTTAAGATATAGATAGCGCCGCTATCTTCTAATTGGCTAACCGTATGGAATTCCAACCACTGCTGCTCAAATCTATTGAAAAGCTGGAGTATCAAGCTACTCCAGGGGAGCTCTCCATCCAAACGGGTTTGCCATTGGCCATCGTCGAAAAAGATTTGCAGCAATTAGCGATCGCTGTCGGTGGACATCTGCAAGTGAGTAATGCTGGGGAAGTGATCTACAAATACCCGCCAGATTTTCAGAATATTTTGCGCCAAAAGTTTGTGTGGTTGCAGGTTCAAGAATGGCTGCAAAAGATCTGGAAAGTACTTTTTTACCTGGTGCGAGTTTCTTTTGGCATTGTACTGATTGCTTCCGTGGCCTTAATCTTGCTCAGCATTTTTGCACTCAGTTTCTTTAACAACGATGGTGATGGCATTGACTTGGGCGATATCAATCTGGGCGGCTCTGGTGATGGCGGGGGATTTATTTGGTGGTGGTTTGATTGGGGTCATGATGGTGCTCCTCGTCAACCAAGGAAGCGAGGCAAAAAGCTCAATTTTTTGAACGCAGTCTATTCTTTTTTGTTTGGTGATGGCAACCCGAATGCCAATTTAGAAGAATTGCGCTGGCGCAACATTGGTCAAGTTATTCGCACAAATCGGGGGGCGATTACGGCAGAGCAGGTGGCTCCTTACTTAGAGGATGTTTCGCCCTACAACGAAGATCATATTTTGCCGGTGTTACTACGTTTTAATGGACTACCAGAAGTTAGTCCAGTGGGGGATTTGGTTTATCGTTTCCCAGATAGTCAGACTTTTGCCCAGCAGCGTAAATTTAAGCATGTCCAGCCTTATCTCAAGGAAAAGATCTGGAAATTCAGTGCGGCTAGTACCGGTCAAATTTGGAGTATTGGCCTATTGGCAGCAGTGAACTGTGGAGGGGCTTTAATATTAGGCGCACTCCTCAAGGGGCTGGTGATCAAAGGGGGGATTATTGCGGTGGTGGCGAGCTTGTATGGGGTGATCTTGTTGTATGCGATCGGCTTTATTGCGATTCCGATCGGACGGTGGATCTGGCTCCAGTGGGCAAATGGCAAAATTCGCACTCGCAATCAACAACGGAGTCAGCATACTGCCCAGCTGGCTGCTGGTTCTGAGGACTTGACCCGCAAACTCCAGTTTGCCGAAAAATTCCAGGCCGAGCAAATTATCACAGCGGCAGATTTGGCCTACACCACTGAGGACGATTTACTCGACCAAGAACTGGATCAATTTCTAGGTGAAGAAGTTGATCCAGCATCGCCCTTACCAGGCGATCGATCTAATAATTAGTCAAATTAGTAACTAATTTGCAGCGTGACATTAGCTTGCACTTCTTGTTCGCCACCAACCACTTCGGTTTGGGCAAGCTTGCGAGCGTCGCGAGCAAAAGCCGCCGACTCCATCATCACCGGGCTAGGCCGAGCGGCATCATTGATCTGAATCCCGACTACTTCTTTGGGCTGGAAACCCAGGGCTGATAATACCGCTTGCGCTTGGCGTTGGGCATCTTTGGTGGCCAGTTGCAAAGCTTGGGCTTGAGCCGTGGTGATCGCTTCTTCGCTGGCGATCGAACTCACACTATCAATACGGGTAGCCCCGGCCTGCACGGCAGCATCAATCACCGCCCCGGCTTGGGCGACAGGCAACCGAAAACTGAGACTATTGGTAGCGTTATAGCCAGTCAGTTTTTGCTGATTGTTTTGGTAGTTATAGACTGGGTTCAGGCTAATGCCCGCTGTTTGCAATTTATCGACCTTCTTCGATCGCAAGAGCTGAATCACTTTAGTAGATTTTTGGGCAGCTTCTTGCTGTACATCATTCGGATTTTTGCCCGAAACTTCTACCGCCAAGCGGACTTGGGTGAGAGTTGCCGCAATACTGGTAGTTCCTTTACCAGTAACCGAAAGGGTGCGAGCATGTTGCTGCTCAGCTGCCCAGCTGGGACTAATGCTGCCCAGGGTGAAGAGTGCCGGTAGAGCCAGGGGTAGCCAAGATTTAGCAAGCGTCATGGGGTTAAGGATGAATATTTCGAGGTGTGTTTGATAGATATTTATGACATTTATCTAGCAGCCATAGTTTCCCAAAAACAAAAAAATGACCCAGCTGGAGCTAGGTCATATAATTAATAAAATTGACAGATAGATTTTTAGGCATTGCTGATCTGAGATATGAACCGCCCTCATCCCCTAACCCCTTCTCCCAAATCTGGGAGAAGGGCTGGGGGTGAGGGCTAAATTGATTTTCATACTTGAATTCAGCAACGCCGATTTTTAATCTATTTGCTAGCTAAAAAGCTAACGTGGTAAGTGAAACTCTTCCAAGGATGATTGTGTACGTCTTGCAGTACTACTTTGCCTTTCCAAGATAATTCAGGAATGCTCACCTCTACGGCTGTTTTCCGAGGCTGAGCTTTTTTGAGCAGCATTTCCAAAGCCTTGGCATCGACGGTTAGTAGCTCGGATTCGCTACCTTTGTGGCCATATAAGTTAGCGGGGATTAAACCAGCCCGACGCAGGCTATTAGGTTTCGTGCCAGCTACACGTTTTTTACACTCGATCGACAGTTCCATAGTAATAGTCTAAATAAAGGGTGAATAAATTTAAGATGGTTGACCATCTGGGTAAAGCAAGGCTCTTTTGGGGCCATGAATCGGATCTTCGACAATAATTGTCTGATCACGACTGGGACCGATCGAAACGATGGCGATCGGCACCTCCATCAGTTCTGCCAAAAAGGCCAGATAGGCTCGGGCTTGCTTGGGCAGATCTTTCAGGGTCAAACATTCTGCCGTAGACTGTTTCCAGCCTGGTAGAGTCTCGTAGATGGGTTTACAGGCGGTAAAGTCTTTGGTGGAGTTCGGGAAATACTCGGTGCGAACACCGTTAATATCGTAGGCCACACAAACTTTGATTTCGTCTAACTCGTCCAGAACGTCTAGTTTGGTGATGGCCATACAGTCCATCCCATTAATCCGTACCGCGTAGCGACCAATCACCCCATCAAACCAACCACAGCGCCGCTTCCGACCGGTAGTTGTGCCAAATTCAGCGCCCTTGTCACAGAGATGCTCGCCCACTTCACCCTCTAGTTCGGTGGGGAAAGGTCCTTCACCAACGCGGGTGGTGTAAGCCTTAGCTACGCCAATTACTCGATCGATCATTGTCGGACCAACCCCAGCGCCAACACAGGCACCGCCCGCGATCGGATTAGAAGAGGTCACGTAGGGATAAGTACCATGATCCAAATCCAACAGAGTCCCTTGTGCGCCTTCAAACAAAATATTTCGGCGACGTTGAATCGCGTCATGAATTTTGAGAGCAGTATTCACCACAAAAGGTCGCAGTCGATCGGCATAAATCTGATACTGGGCAATTACTGTCTTGGCATCTAACAAATCTGCTGGAGCATAGCCATAAAGCTTGGCTAAAACCACATTTTTTTGTTCGATCGTCCAGGTCAGCTTCTTGACCAACACATCGTTGTCCATTAAGTCCTGGACACGAATCCCAATCCGATCGGATTTATCGGTATAGGTAGGACCAATACCCCGACCAGTGGTGCCAATCTTATGATCGCCCCGCTGTTTCTCGGAAGATTGGTCAATCATCCGATGATATGGCATGGTGACATGCGCTGTCTGAGAGATCAGCAGATGATCGGTAGCTACCTTGAGAGTAGCCAACTGATCTAGTTCGCCAATCAATATCTCTGGATCAATGACTGTGCCACAGCCAATGATGCATTCCGTATCCGGGTAGAGAATCCCCGATGGAATGAGATGGAGTTTAAAGGTTTGACCTTTTACTACTACTGTATGACCAGCATTAACACCACCCTGGTAGCGCACTACCACATCTGCCGACTTACTAAGTAAATCGGTGATCTTACCTTTTCCTTCATCGCCCCATTGGGCACCAATTACAACAACGTTAGCCAAGGAATTCCACCCGCTAAAGTTAACACAATCTCCTATCGTACCATGAAAAGTCTGAGATGGACGTGTGTCGGTTTACTGTTTCCAGGAAAACCTCCGATATAGTACGAAACATCGCTCACCTGGTGATTCTTTCGATCGATGTTATGATACCGGGCAACTGAAATATAGTGAAGCCAATGAGTCCTTATCAGGATGATGATTTCTCCAAAGCCTACACTACGGCTCTTTATCAGACCAAAGGAATAGTTAGTACTAATGTTCGAGTCAAAAGTGATGAAAACTTAGAAGTCGATTTATTATTTACGAGCAATCTCCAGAGTTCTGCCTGGGTCACAGAAAACCTAGGATTATTCGATGATTTGATGAAGGTTCATCCAACAATATTTGTTGAACATTACAGTGGCTATTTGAAGCCTAGCCATATTGTTCAGATGCGTTACGAGGATGGATCTTTATGTGAGTGGGGAAGAGAAGGAGGCTAAAAAACGCGGAGAGCGTTTTCCTGGAGAGCAAAAGCCTTTTACGTGGATACTGGCAACAGGATGTAGCGACAAAATCTTGCAATCTTTTGGAGCAATAGCAGATAGCGATTTAGGTGCTGGGGTGTATCGACTGCCTGATGGTTTTCAGATTGGTATTGTGGTAATTAGAAATTTACCAGAAACATCGAAAACGCTTTGGCTGCGTGGCTTAGGGAAGGATCAGATATTGACTAAGGCTTTTGCCAACATCAGGGAGTTGCCGGGGACGAGAAGAGAGAGAAATGATATTGTGGAAGTGTGTATCAAACATTTTAAGTATTTGACTGAGAAATCGGCGACGGGCTTATCACAAGAGGAGGAAGATTTCATGAAAACGATGCAGGAAATTGATGCTATCTACCGTTCTGAGATGGCACAAGCCAGGCTGGAGGGATTGCTTATGGGGGAAGCGAGGGAATATGAACTGGTCTTTCGTCAATTGAAGAGGTGTGTGGGTGATATTCCAACTAATACTGAGGAAGTGGTTAAGGCTCTGTCAGTGTAACGATTAGAAGCTTTGGGTGAGGCGTTATTGGATTTCACTCAGATGGCAGATTTGATTACTTGGCTAGAGAGAAATCAATAGGCTTACTGATTAAGACAGCTCAAATGGTTGCTATTTATTCGATACAAATAGGTATTTATACGTCAATTTAGGTATTACTTAGGGTGAAAATGTTTAAAGGTGAGATATTTACGTAGGTATTGGTTTAAAGCTATCCGTTGGAAATCAGTGTTTATTCTGTGGGCTTAATGAGGTGTCTAATGGCAATATAGGGATATGCAGAAAACGTTGATGTCTGCGATTGAAAACACCTCAAAAAATGAATTCCCTGATTTTATATTTGGCGCTCCATCCTTAGTGAACTATCTGTCGCGACAAAAAGCTACACTTTCTTAAGCAATGTAGTGACGATAGATTGAACCCTACCAATGCGAAAGCCATTAATAATAAAACACTCACTTGCTCCAAGTGGGTGTTTTTGTTTTGGAGTAAAATAGGGGATGGGAACTAGTAATTAACCAACAATTATGCAATCTCTAGAAACCAAGCCGCTGTTAGTTGATATCAGCCATATCACTCTTCGCCTCACGCACCAGGAGTTCGAGCAACTATGTCAAGACAATCCAGACCTACGACTAGAGCTAGCGGCTAACGGAGAATTGATCACAATGGTACCGGTCGCACTAGAAAGTTCAGAGATGAATGGCGATTTATTTGGGGCGGTCTGGGTATGGAATCGTCAAACCAGATTGGGTAGAGCTTTTGACTCATCGGGCGGCTTTACTCTGCCCAATGGAGCCGTCCGATAGCTCCGCTTGTGCCGAAGGCGATCGCCTGATGTAACCTGCATTGGAAAACCAAAAGCCGATGAAATTTCACCTGGAATTACTTTTCCGGAGCTAGTCCCCGATTTTGTGATCGAATTACGATCTAAAAGTGATAGTCTGACAACTCTCCGAGAGAAGATGGAAGAATATCGATCGAATGGGGTGCGGCTAGGTTTACTCATCAATCCCCAAAACAAGCAGGTAGAAGTTTATCGACCAGGAGAAGAATCATCGATGCTAGAGTTTCCCATATCGATTGACTGTAATAAAGTCATACCAGGTTTCATTTTGAGGATGGGTGAAATTTGGTAATGTCGGAGTGAATTAAACTCTACCAATGCGAAAGCCATTAATAATAAAACACTCACTTGCTCCAAGTGGGTGTTTTATTGTGGGAGGTGGTTTGGAGAGATGGTAAATATACTTGCGTAAATTTTTGCATTTACGTATTTGTGCTGTTTAGAAGTTCAGTGATCTTACTATCAATTTATTTAGTGGGTTGGGCAATATAAGAATGTCTAGCATTTGGATCTGTGCTTTTATTGCGATGAAAGTAGAGCCTTGAATGAGCTAGCGATCAAAATGTTACGTGTTTTGCCAGCTTGAATGCAGCACGTCTTTTGCTAAATCGTTCTCTTGGACTGAAGAGTCTGGGAGTGTTTATCTATTTAGAGCCATTTAAACTATAATTCCGATCGCCATGAAATCTTTTCTATCATCTTTACGTAAAATCGATCATGAAGTTTCAACCATTAGGAAGCCTCCGCTTGGTGCGATCGGAAGTGCGTTTACTACTTTAGCTGGGCTGGGGTTAATTTTTGCTGGTCAGTGTTTGTTTCCGGCGGTGGCTGAAGCTGGTCCTGTCCCTCTAGGTTTGAAGCAAACTTTTTTGGGTAAGGTAGATTATCGGGTGACGGGGGGGAGTCTCCGTACTCAATCAAATACCGTTGATCCTTGTGCAGTGACTACTACCTCGAATGGGGTTCTCTCGGCAATTCCGCCTGGCGCTACTATTAAAACCGCTTATCTATATTGGAGTGATTCACGAACCGGTACTAATGCAGGTACTGTAACTTTTCAAGGACAGAATGTTGTTCCCCAGAAAGTTTATACAGATTCCAAGGTACTCGGTAATGCGACTGGATATTTCTACGGAAGCGTTGCTGATGTTACGTCAATTGTTAATACGAATCGGAATGCTACTTATACGTTCAAGAATCTTAATTTCAGTAAGGCTCCCACTTATTGTAATACCCAAACTGTCTTAGGTGCTTGGGGTTTGATTGTTGTTTATGAAGATCCGGCGATTACGGACTATCGCTATCTAAATCTTTATGAAGGGTTTGTGCTGTCCCAAAAGCAGGTTGTTAACTTTACAGTAGATAAAATCAAAGTTGCCACTAATCCTGTTGCTTATTTCACGTTTCTTGGTTGGGAAGGCGATGCTACTTTGGGTGGAGAGTTGGAGACGCTGAAATTCAATAACAATGTTATTACCAATAGTCTCAATCCTAATAATCAGCAGTTTAACTCTAGTATTACTTCGCCACCGGCTCAAGGCTTGAACCTATCGAATATGTATGGTGTCGATTTGGATACCTATGATGTGAAGCCGTATGTGACCGTTGGGGCGACTAGTGTTAATGGTCTGATATCGACTGGGCAGGATATGGTGATCCAGCAAGCGGCGTTGGTGAGTGTCTCGACGGAAGTTGCTGATTTGGAACTGACTCAAACCGTTGATAATGCTACACCAACAGCAGGTGCTAATGTCAAATTTACGATCGCACTTTCAAATAAAGGGCCAAACGATCCGACAGGGGTGAAAGTGCTGGATACATTACCAGCCGGATTTACGTTCGTCAGTGCAACACCATCGATGGGTACTTATACGGCTAGTACAGGGATTTGGGATCTCGGTGCGACGGCGGTTGTTAGTGGTACTTCTAAAACGTTGACGATTGTTGCTACTCCGACTCAAGGGGGGACATTCACTAATACGGCCGAAATCACTGCTAGTAGTTTACCGGACATTGATTCTACACCGAATAATCATCTGGCGACGGAGGATGATCAAGCTAGTGTTACTGTCACTTCCACGGCTGCCGTGCCTGTTGACAACCGCATTAGCGGCACGGTATTTGAAGATGTAAATTATGGCGGTGGTGCAGGACGCAATTTAAGTGCTTCGGGTGGTCGGCCAATTGCAGGGGCAACGGTGGTAGCGTATCAAGATTTCTCCTATTCTACATTAGATGGCGGTGGTAGTGCTTACTTTTTCGCCGGAAGCACAACTACGGATGGAAATGGAAAGTATACTTTTACCGGAATGCCTGCCGGTAAATATCTGCTCAATGTCCGGAATTCGACTGTGCGGTCTACTCGGATTGGTAGTAGTACTGAGTTAGGTGTACAAACATTTCGTACTAATGCTGTGACTGGCAGCGTAGTAGATGTCAATAATGAAGTGGGTGGTAAACAACCTGCAATTGCAGATTATGCTGGTTCTGTCGGTGCTGGTTTTTATATAAATCCAACAACTGGTCAAATTAAGCAACTGGACTCTGGCTTACCTTTTGCATACGCAGATGCATCAATAGGTACGGCACAATCTTCGACAGAGGTGCTGATTGGTACTGGTACGGTGAGGATTACTGGTGTTGATTTCGGGTATAACTTCGATACGATCGTCAATAAAAACGACTCTGGACAGGGTTCGCTGCGCCAGTTTATTACTAATAGCAATTTATTAGGTGGTGAAAGTTCGCTGGCTCAGGCTGGAAATCGCAAGGGTAAGGATGGGGTGACGAATGAGTCGTTACCAACGGGACAGGAAACGAGTATTTTCATGATTCCATCAAGTCAGCTTGTTGGTGGAGTAGTACCAATTACCGTCACCTCTGTACTCCCAGCAATTGCAGGTGCTAATGCTAATAACACCATTATTGATGGCACGACTCAAACAGTGAATATTGGCGACACCAATACGGGTGTTTTGGGTACGGGTGGTACCGTTGGGGTCGATGGATTAGCATTGTCAACAGTCCAGAAGCCAGAAGTTTCCCTCACGGGTGGCAAAACTATCGGCCTAGAAATTCAGGGTAATAACGATACGATTCGGGGGATGAATATTTATAGCTTTGGTGTTCTTCTTGGTAGAAGTTATGCTGGTGATATTCAAGTCACCAGTGGTAGTGGAGCAACGATTGAGCAAAATATCATTGGTGGTACACCGACAGCGTTTGCTGCTCCAACAACCCTTAGTTATGTTGGCATCAGTGTTGCTAATGCTAATAATGGCAAAATCCAGAATAATTTGATTGGGCAAACTTCTGATACAGGGATAACCTTTTCGATCGCAGGTTATGGCGCAACGGCTGCGGATGGTTGGCTGATTGAAAATAATGAGCTAGTTGGTCTATCGACTGGAGACCTTTTTTATGGTGATAACTTCGCGATCGGTGCCAATTCTGGTAAGTTTACGTTCCGTGGTAATCTCATCAGCAAAAACCGCGCTCATGGTACGCATTTCTATCCAAATGGTGGAACGCCCACTAGTGCTAGCTCTGGCTGGTCGATCGAGAACAACAGCTACATTTCCACTGGCTTAAACACTTCCGAACCACGGGCGATTTATTTGTGGCTCAAAGATAGTACCAATACTAGTTATATTACTAAGAATATCTTTAGTGGTCAGCCTGGAGCGGCGATCGCGTTTGACAACTTAAATAGCGGTCAAAAGGTCAAAATTTCTCAAAATAGCTTCAGGGGTAATACTGGTAACGCGATCGATCTCGGAGTCGATGGCATTAGTCAGAATGACAGCAATAAAGTTTTGGGTACTGCTGGTGCGGCTGCTTGTGGTTATGAAGCACTCGCTAACCGCAGAATCGATTATCCGTTATTCAATCGATCGAAATTAGTCGGTACAACTCTTACTGTTACTGGACAAGCTTGCCCAAATTCTCAGGTAGAGATTTACAAGCAATATGCAACATCTACCGCTGGAGATATAAGTGGTGGTTTGCAATATGGTGAAGGGGAAACTTATCTCGGTACACTCACGACGGATAATGGGGGCTTCTTCGGTGGCGATTTAGCTGTAGGAACGAAACTAGCATCGGCTGACAAAATCACGGCAATAACGATCGATACTAATGGCAATACTTCCGAGTTTAATAATGGTGCCCCCGTCAACAGCACTGGAGTAACTGTTTCCGGCTATCTCTATACTCACTATGCGGCTAACAATAATTTCACCCTAGATCCAACCGAGCCCCGTCTGGGAGCTGGCATCACCGTCCAGTTGAAGAATGGCGCGACGGTGGTGAATACTACCACTACTGATGCCAATGGCTTCTACAAATTCCCAGATGTCACGGCTGGTATCACTTACACGATTAGCGTTCCGGCTACCGTCGATGACTTAACAGCGGCGGCTAATGGTACCGCTGCTGGGAATACGCGCAGTCTGACGATCGCGGCTGGCTCGACTGCTGACGTAACAGGTCAAGATCTGGGGTATTCCTTCCCCGCAATTACAGCAGCTACCTGCTCTGTCAGCAACAGCACCACCTTTGCCGGAACGCCGAATAATCAAATCCTCGCCTTCAACCCAAATACTGGTGGATCGATCGTTGCTGCGACTACTTCCCTCGCTGCCGACACTAGCGCTTTAGCCCATAACCAATCCCAGAAACTAGTCTACTATGCCCAAGGTTCGAGCATCTATGCCTGGGATTATGCCGCCAAGACTCATACTGCTCTAAGCATTACCGACCCTACTTCTTTTGGCACCACATTGACCTTTGATGGTATACCACTAAATGCTAACGGTGGCGGGATGGCATTCGCCAGAAATACAACTACAGGAGAAATCTACTTAGGCGTGGGTAACGTCGATGCCGCCGGACAGCAGTTTGGACTATATCGTCTCAAACTAGATAGTACTGGCAAAGTAATCACCAAAATCACTAAAATCGACTTGCTGACAATGGCAGGCAAACCAGCGAATTTTACTGATGAATGGGGCGATTTATTAGTAATGGGCAGTGGTGACATCTACGGAGTCACCGCCAATCAAGGCTTCTGGAAATTCAACCTCACAACAGGTGGATTTACGATACTTAACTCTGGGGTGGCTGGTGTTGGCAAATCATTATTCCTGAGTGAAGGGAAAATGTACTTATTCAATGCCCTGACTAAAGCTGCCCAAGAAATAAATACTTCTGGTAATTTAGTCGGGTTGCCAAAAATCACTAAAGCAGTAATTACCGATGGTAGTGAATGTGGTTCTAACTATGTTGCCGATCTCAAAATTGTCCAACGAATCACCAAAGTCAATACTACGGACATCACAACTACTGGCGTGGTTGACAGTCTGCCGCTGATCTCAGCAGCAAGTAACTGGACTCCACCAGGCTTCTTGAAAGGTGAAGTTAGTGGTCGCACCGTGAAATCTGGTGATGAAGTAGAATACACTACCTACTTCACCTCTAACGGTACTAGTCCAACTGGTACGGTCAACATCTGTTCTTTGGTGCCGAAAGAAGCTGAATTCTTACAGAATGGTTATGGCGAAAAAGCAGGGATTCAGGTCACTTTTATTAACGATAATGGTTCTGTTGCTTCCACCCAGACCCTCAGTAATTTTGAAGACAACGATGGTGGATTATTTGTGGATAAAAACACTAATGCGCCAGGGGTTTGCTTAACACCACCGAGTTTAAATGGTTCGCTGACTAGTACCCAAAATTATCAAGGTGCAGTGACTGTGAACGTGGTGCGATCGGGCGGCACATTGCCAGATCCTTCTTACGATCGTCCGAAACAGGGATATATTCGCTTCAAAGTGAAAGTGAAGTAACAACCCGCACTCCTGGCTTTTACCCCACCTTGATGATCTCCTTTAATAAAGAAGATCGGGGGTAACGAAGAATTATGGCTTTCTACTATTATCTAAACCCCCCCCTGATCGATTATTATGTCTACTTCACCAAAGAATACTAAATTTCATCGCCGAGCGACTTCCACCTTTGCGATCGCTTCCCTACTTACTCTAGGCTTTTTACCCTTTGCATCACGGGCTGTAGCAGACTCTGCACCAGCCGCCGGAACGGTAATTACCAACTTTTCAACAGCAACATTTGAAGATCCGCTGACCCAAACGACAACTGCAGTCACATCAAACATCGCTACGATTACAATTGCTGAAATCGCTGGGGTGACGGTAGTCGGAACAGGGGTAGATGCTAATGCCAGCATTGATCCTAATGATATTATTTATTTCAATTTTACGATTAACAACATTGGTAACGATCCAACTCAATTCTTTATTCCTGGTTTACCGAGTTCGGTAAGCGCTCTAGGGACTTTTGCAGCGACTGCACCGATCGAAATTGTTGAGACAAAAGATGGTAATGGTGTTGTCGTACCTCTACCTGGCGGTGTCTCCAAAATCAATGTTCCAGCTATCGGAGCGACTAGTCCTTCTGTTCCAGCAGGAGGTACTGTAAGGATTCGGGTACCAATCAAGGTCGCCGCTACGGTTGTCACTGGAGATGTTATCACAGTTGTGATGGGAGATACGCTGGCGGCAAATCGTGGCAATCAGACTTATGTAAATGGTAGTGCCAGCAAGGATCTCTATACCATAGATAATGGTACTCCTTTACCCACTGGTGAAATTGCGAATGCTCCGGCAAATGGTGTGATGGAAGCCAGTGCTAGTCAGGCTGTAACTATCAATCCAGCCGTAATTCCGTTAGATTTTGGCGAGTTGCCTAATACTTATAAAACCACACTGGTTGATAATGGTGCTCGACATGCGATCGTTCCAGCGGTCTACTTAGGTACCAGCATTACGGCAGAAACTAATGGTAGTCCTGTAATTGCCCCAGGGGCAATCGTGGCGGCAGATAGTGACGGTGTAATTTTCGATCCGGTTTACGGCCAACAAATACTGAGAGCTAGGACGGCGGGAAATACCACAAATACGATTAAAGTTACTGCTTCTACAGCTGGTTATCTTAATGCTTGGATCGATCTCAATGGTAATGGTACTTTTGATGCAGCCGATCGAGTCTTAACTGAAATACCAGTAGTGGCCGGTGAGAATAACATTAATGTCACCCTGCCAAGTAGTGCAATTAATGGCAAAACTTATGCTAGGTTCCGATTCACCACTGGTATCAACCAAGCAACCTTAGCCACCGGATTGGCAACGAATGGTGAAGTTGAAGATTATCAAATTCAGATTATCAAAAGTAGTCTCACACCAACCACCACTTCTTTGTGTAAAGAGCGAGGCGGCATCAGCAATACTGATAATTTGATTTTTGGTGGCAATTTTCCAATTGTTGGTGCTGTTGGCGCCAATGTTCCAGGGGCAACAACAGATTATATCTATGATTCAGATCCTAACTGGGGTAGTGGTTGGCCGAATGATGGCTCGACGACTCCTAATGATGGTCACTATTTAGTTACTCCTAGTACTGGTTCAACTACTTACAATAACGGTGCCTGGCACGATCTGAGTGAGCATACCGGAGACGGTGGTGGCATGATGGTGGTGAATGGTAGTAGTACTCCCAAAGTATTTGAAACGGCAATTAGTAATTTAACTGTTGGTAAGACTTACGAATTTTCGACTTGGGCGGCTAATCTAGCCACAGCAACGGGCGGAAGTACTTTGCCCGATCTCAAACTCGAATATTCTGAAGATGGTGGTACGATTTGGAAACTCCTAACTAATTCGGGGGCAATTGCTCAAACGGCTACACCCACCTGGAATATTTATGGTAATTTCTTCACCGCCAAAACTACCTCAATTAAACTGCGAGTTAGTAACAATCAAACTGGAGCAACAGGTAATGACTTTGCGATCGATGACTTACGATTAGAAGGTTGTGATGTACCTTTAGTAAGTGGCCGAGTCTTTGAAGATGTTAATTATGGTGGTGGCGCTGGACGCAATTATATTGCTGCCAAGAATAGTAGTTCCACAGTCCCAGTTGAAGTGCCAAATGCCGTAGTTGAGCTGTACGAAAAGCAGTCCGATAATAGCTTCAAGAAAGTCGCTCACCGTAATACTGTTGGTGATGGTAGCTATGAGTTTACCACCGCTGATGGTGTTAGTTATAACGGCATTTATCGCCTGCGGGTAGTCAATACCAGTGTCAAATCCAATCGTCCTGGTAGTGTTGCTACCCTGATTCCCGTTCAAACATTCCGCGAGGATCCCAGTGCGGCGACACCGGATATTGTCAATGAAGTCGGTGGTGTCAATCCTAAATTAGTCGATGCTCCAGCCCAAACTAATGGAGTTGATTTTACCGCTCTCACTACTGCGACAACTGTGCCGCAATCATCAACTACCGCGACAATGGCTGATGCTGAAGTCAAGAATCTGGACTTTGGCTATAACTTTGATACCATTGTCAATACCAATGATGCTGGACAAGGTTCCTTACGTCAATTCATCACCAATAGCAACACCCTCATCAACGGCGGATTGGCTCAACAAGGGCTAACAGCCGGGAAAGAAACCTCAATCTTCATGATTTCCAGCGGGAGTGCTGCCCCAGGGCTGCTAGCTACCATCCCGAATCAGCTCACCGGTGGCGTAGCCGTCATTAATATTGCCACCGAATTCCCCCAAATCACAGATGCTAATACCAGCGTCGATGGTACCACCCAAACTACTAATATTGGCGATAACAATTCCGGGCAATTCGGCACCGGCGGCACAGTTGGAGTCGATCAGATTCCTCTCGATAAAGTCAACAAACCAGAAGTCGAACTCTCCGATGGTGGTTTAGGTTTAGGCAAAGCCTTTGAAATCCTCGCTGATGATATCACTGTACGGGGCATGTCCATCTGGGGATTTGGCAAAGATACCAGCATCGGCCCAGACCACATTATTGTTGGTAATTACACTGGGGTGAATCCGGCACGTACTCTGATCGAACAAAATATTATCGGTACCAAAGCAACTGATTTTAGTGTCACAGGTTCACCCGGAAGGGGATCGAATACGGGAGATCTCAATACTGGCAATGGGATTGGTTTACTGGCAAGTACAGGTGCAAAAATTCAGAATAATTTAATCGGCTTTAATGGGGGCAGTGGCATTATTGCTTATGGTAATGGCTCTGCCAGCACCAGTCTTAATACCAATTTAACGATTTCAGGTAATGAAATCAGAGGTAATGGTACTTGGGAGAATCGTGATGGAATTGCCCTCGAAAATGGCACAAATAACTCTCAAGCTATCAACAACTTGATTATAGATACTGCCGCCAATGGAGTCAGTATTTATAATAATGGTGCCAATAGCCAATTATTAGTCGAAAATAATACCGTTCAAGGTAGCGGACGGATTAATACTAAAGAACTGGCTGGTGTATATGCTAATGACACTGCGGTGGTTAATACCAAGAACATTATTAGTAAGAATATTATTACCCTAAATGCTGGTGCTGGGGTATTCGGAATGCCCAACATTAATGGCATGAAAGTTACCCAAAATTCTATCTTTAGTAATGGTGGATTGGGCATCGATTTACGGGGTGGCGATGTGGGTGGAACTCAATTGATGTTTGCTAATACTGTCACTCCTAATGATGGTGTGAAGGGGGGTAGTGGATTTGCCAATCTGGGGATAGATTATCCGATTATTACTTCTTCAGTCCTAAGTGCTGGCACCCTGACAGTCAAAGGTTATATCGGTAGTGTTGCTGCCGGTAGTGCTACTTTTAATGCTGTCAATCTAGAGTTCTTTATTGCTGCTGATGATGGGAATAATAATGGATCCGTCATCAGTGGTGATGGTAAATCCAAGCCACATGGTGAAGGTAAAACTTATATCGGTTCCTGTGTGGCGGGAGCAACAGGATTATTTAATTGTGCTTTGCCTAACGCTGGCACAGTTGGTGTCACTGATGCCAAAAATATCACCGCTACAGCCACCGATAGCACTGGCAACACTTCTGAATTTAGTGCAGTTCCTATCGGCAAAGCTAAATTATTAATAGTGAAAAGAATTACCGCCATTAAAGATGGTGTGACCGGAGCTATAACTAACTTTAGTACTTTTGAGGATGATACAACTTCCACCACCAAAACAAATGACAACAACTGTAACTGGAAAGATGTCACCAATACAGCGGGTGTCTGCACTAATACGTATACTGTCGGTAAAATTGATGCTGGTAAAGTCAAACCCGGAGATGAGGTTGAATACACAACTTATTATCTCAATGCTGGCGACAATAAAGCTAACCCAGTACGCATCTGCACCAGGTTAGATGCCAGTATCACTTTTCAGACACAATTTGATAGTACTAATGCAGCAACCGTTGGCAAAGGTATTGGTCTAGCTAAAGGTGGTGGCCTAATTCAGTACCTAACAAATGTTGGAGCTGATGCCGACAACGGTCAGTTAACTACTCCGGCTTTAGCAAGTAATTGCAACCTGGCGGCTAATACGGGTAATAATTTATCGAGTGATGTAGTGGTAGTTGATGTAGGGGATGCGAACAATCCATTAATGGGTTCTACTGGTGCGGGCACTCCAACTACTTCTTATGGTTATATTCGTTTTAAAGCGAAGGTGAAATAGCTAATTATTTTTTAGATTAGAAGATTTTATGCCGATCGAATTACAGAGCAACCACCGCTCAATTCGATCGGTTTTTTAGTGAAAGCCAGAAAATCAAATCCAGCAAGATCGATTACACTGAAAAATGAGAACTAGTAATTAACCAAGAATTATGCAATCTCTAGAAACCAGACCATTGTTAGTTGATATCAGTCATATTACTCTACGGCTTACTCATAGAGAGTTTGAGCAACTGTGTCAAGACAACCCACAAATGAGACTTGAGTTAACAGCTAACGGAGAAGTAATAATCATGGTACCAGCCGGATGGGAAAGCTCAGAACGAAATCTGAATTTGGCATCTCAAATATTTAATTGGAATGAACGCACTAAACTAGGGAAAGCTTTTGATTCTTCTGGTGGCTTTGCGCTGCCCAATGGAGCTGTTTTGTCGCCAGATGTGAGTTGGATCGAAAAATCTAAATTTGTTGATATTTCTGCCAAAGTTGCTTTTCCGGCGATCGTCCCCGATTTTGTCCTTGAACTAAGATCAATGACCGATAGCCTCAAAACTCTTCAAGCCAAAATGCTAGAGTATCAAACCAACGGCGTGCGCCTAGGCTGGCTCATTGAACCTCAGCAACAACAAGTCGAAATTTACAGACTCGGCCAACCCGTAGAAGTATTACAGTCCCCCGATAGTCTTGACGGAGAAAATGTTCTACCTGAGTTCATACTTGATCTCAGCTCGATTTTTTAGCCGAATATTTTAGACAACCTAATAAAGGCTCCCATGATTGCAATACGAAATGACTTGCCCCGATTCACCCCTGAAGAATATTTTGCCTGGGAAGAGCAATAACTAGAACGCCATGAATATATTGATGGTGAAGTGTATGCAATCTGTTCCATAAAGACGCACAGGGCAAGTGGGATATCCTAAATTATCGGGCTGGAGATGCTGTTGAGTTGGCATCGATCGATCTTAGTTTCCCGATCGAAGATATCTATCAAGAAATTGTTTTTGAGCCTCAAGCAAATAATTATGCTATACAGTAGTTTTACGATTGCTCAAGTTAAGAGGCAATTCCAAATTGAAGTTATTACTGAGCCATTTTTTAGTGATGTCCCCACACTTGCTCCTGGTGAGTGGTTGGCTACTTTGCTATCAAAGTCAGCGCCACTGGCGGTTACGTTGGGAACAGAGAAGGTACGATCGGAACTTATTATTGCTCCACTGCTATTTGAATTTCGAGAATTACTCGATCGGCAGGTCAGTTTTTTTTCGGGCACAGACTTTAGTCTTGATGTGGAGTCAGGGCTAAATGGAGTTTGTGATTTTTTGTTGACTCGATCAAAATCCGAAGTAAATATTGAGGCTCCAGCAATTATTATCATTGAGGCTAAAAAGGGTGAGCTTAATGTGGGTTGGGGACAGTGTGCCGCCGAGATGATTGCGGCGCAAAGGTTTAACTTAGCGGCAGGAGAGGAAGTATCGAATATTTACGGTTGTGTCACGACTGGAACCATGTGGCAGTTTTTGAAACTAACTGGAACAGTTTTGACGATCGACGTTACTGAATATCCCCTTAACCCGATCGATCGTATTTTAGGTATTTTGAAGTGGATGGTAGAGATCCCCAAAAGATACTAACTTTTGTAGATCGAATTCAAAAGCGGCACTGCCCTAAATCAACCCAACTTACTAAAATATTATTAATACATCACCTTGTAGCGGCAATGGTTCAAACACCAATTAGATTGATCGATCTCGAAACTTTCCTAAAGTTACCAGAAACAAAGCCAGCTAGCGAGTTTATCGATGGTCAAGTAATTCAAAAACCTATACCACAAGGAAAACATAGTACTATCCAGCGAGATCTTGTCAATGCGATCGATGCAAAGCTCAAGTCTGGTAGAATCGCTCGTGCTTATCCTGAATTGCGCTTTGGCTGGTTAGAAGATTAAGGTGGTTGAATTGACGATGTCGATCGCCTTGGGCGCAAGCGAAGCGATCGATTACACTGAAAAATGGGAACTAGTAATTAACTAAGAATTATGCAATCTCTAGAAACCAGACCATTGTTAGTTGATATCAGTCATATTACTCTACGGCTTACTCATAGAGAGTTTGAGCAACTGTGTCAAGACAACCCACAAATGAGACTTGAGTTAACAGCCAACGGAGAAGTAATAGTCATGGTACCAGCCGGATGGGAAAGCTCAGAGCGGAATGGAGACTTAGTTATTCAAATTGGTAACTGGAATCGGCAAGCTAAACTAGGTAAGGTTTTTGATTCTTCTGGTGGCTTTACGCTGCCCAATGGAGCCGTTTTGTCGCCGGATGTAACTTGGATCGAAAAGTCTAAATTTTCCAATGTTTCTGCCAAAGTTGCTTTTCCGGCGATCGTCCCCGATTTTGTGATTGAACTGAGGTCGATGACTGATAGCCTCAAAACTCTCCAGGCTAAAATGTTGGAATATCAAGCTAATGGGGTGCGTTTGGGCTGGTTAATTAATCCACAACAGCAGCAGGTAGAAGTTTATAGACTAGGGCAGCCAGTAGAAGTCTTGGACTCTCCTCATGGTCTTGATGGAGAAGATGTTTTGCCTGGGTTTAGACTTGATCTAAGCTCGATTTTTTAGCAATATATTTCAAACAAACTAATAGAGGCTCCCATGATTGCAGTACGAAATAACCTGCCCCGATTCACCCCTGAAGAATATTTTGTTTGGGAAGAGCAACAACGAGACCGCTATGAGTACATCGATGGTGAAGTGTATGCCATGCCGGTGGCACCGTTAATCATAGTGAAGTTGCGGTGAATTTTGTTGTTTTACTGAACAATCACCTACGGGGACGTGGTTGTAAGACACTTAACTCTGACTGTAGGGTAAATATTGTTAGATCAAATGATTATGTACACCCTGATGTGAGTGTCACCTGTGATGACAGAGATAAAACTACCGCCCAATATATTACTTACCCTTGCTTAATTGTGGAAGTTTTGTCTCCTAGTACCGCTGCTTATGACCGAGGAGATAAGTTTACGATGTATCGACGAAATCCTGTTTTGCAAGATTATGTTTTGGCTAGTGCTGATAAGATGTCGATCGATCTGTTCCACAAAGACGTACAGGGCAAGTGGGAAATCTTGAATTATCAGGCTGGAGATGCTGTTGAGTTGAGATCGATCGATCTTAGTTTCTCGATCGAGGATGTCTATCAAGAAATTGTTTTTGAATCATCTGAGAGAAATTAAGCGATAAAGCATCCAGTTTTGGTAGCGATCGTTATTAAATCTACGATCCTTAGCTTCGCTTCATTCCAATATTTTATTGGCAATGCCTTCAACTGCCTTTTTCAGTGCTGGTAAATAATTATCAATAATATCCCAGATTTGATTAAGATCGATACCGCTTAGATAGTCATGAACTAGGACATTTCTAAACCCAGATAAAGCTCGCCAATCAATATCCATCGCACTTTGCTTAAGATCTTCCGATAACCGTTGAGTCGATTCGGCCATTGTTTGTAAACGGTGCAAGACCCCATCTTGTACTAAATCATCATCGATAAACCTTTCCTTATTATTGCCAGTGTACAGATTGATTTTGTCAATACATTCCAAAATGTGCTCGATATAAACCTTGTCTTTTTCCAAATTCATAGAGACTTGGCCTCTGCTAAGACTCGGTCTTTAATCAAATGACTCAGCCCTTGTTCTGTCACAATATCCACCTTGCGATCGAGTAAATCTTGTAAATCCATCAATAAACCCCCTGGGAACCAAGCTGAAACCTTTTTGAGGTCGTAATCGACCAACAGATCGATATCGCTGTTTTCGGTCTCTTCACCTCTGGAGACTGAACCAAATACACGTATGTTAAACGCCCCATGTCGCGCTGCAACAGCAAGAATATCTTCGCGCTTCTCTTGTAATAGTTGCTGTAATTTCATCATGTCAATCAGCTTGATATTTACAAATTAAATGCATACCTAAACTCTATTATACGACTGATGGTGTTGTTGAGGTCAAGGCTGACTGCGGCGGAAATAGTAAGTATTTACACGTCGTTTTTCTTGTCTGGCATTTGGCTGTAGTCGCTTCAGGACAAAAATGAATTAAAACTTGCCCTTTATTTTCAAAATAACCAGCTCACTCATCAAGGTGGGCTTTTTTTATGATTAGCGCGATCGAGAATTTAAGTATATTTTGCCGATTTTATGTTTTCTGCGTATTTCTACTATCTATAAGTTCGGTGGTTTTACTAGTAATTCTTGGCAAGCAGTGGGAAATATAAGGAAGTCTAGCATTTGGATCTGTGCTTTTATCGCTATGGAAGTAGAGCCTTAAATTAGCTAGCAGTAGAAAACTGATGTCCTCTAATATTTTGGGTGAAAAACCCTGATGCTGAAAAGAGTAGCTCATTGGATTGCCGTTAAACACCCACAATATTCGTTCTAGTTATGTCCAACTTTCCTTCTTTAGTTTCCAGAAAAAAAACTCACTCTTCCCAAATGAGCAAGCAATATTTTAATTCTTTAACTAGAGCGATTACCATTTTGGGTCTGATCGCTGGTAGCAATTCTTTGAGTATGTTTTCAGCGCTGGCTGCACCTACTGCTGCAAGCGTTGTGATCGATAACCAAGCAACGGGTACTTTTACCGATAGTGATGATCCGAGCTTGGGTTCTGAGGCAGTGGTGTCGAACACTGTCAGTGTCACCGTTGCGGAAGTTGCAGGGATTACCATCACCCCAGGTACTATCCCTACTGGGGTGATAAATGGAGCTGTTAGCAACTTTGATTTTACGATTACCAACAGTGGTAACGACCCCACTAAATTCTTTTTACCAAAAGATGCCGCTGTCACTGGTGGTACTCAAGGTACCTTACAAGTCATCGCCTATGTCGATGCTGCTGGTGTAAAAACGACTCTAGCAACACCAATTAATGTTACTGCTTCTGGTGATACTGCTAGCTTCGGCGGGGGTACATTAGGTGGCAATACCACCGGCGGCTCGATTCCCGCTGGTGCGGCAATTGTGGTACGTATCCCAGTCAATGTCAATATAGCTAGTGGCAACGTCACAGCTACTTTAGGGCAAACGACTCCTGCTAATACCAACAACACACCCTACATTGTGGGCACTAATGATGTCTATACTGTCGATAATACCGATCCTAGTTCGATTTCTGGTGAAGTAACCGGAGTGCCCATTAATGGCGATGCCACAGGACATAGACAGGAAGCTAGTGCCACTATGACAGCAAATGTGGTTGTGGCTTCAGGAATTGTCGTCAGTGGTAAAGTATTTAGCGATGCCGATGCCAATGTAGCCATCAATGGAGCTGATACTGGTACTAATGCTAGCTCGATCAACTTAACCATTTATGCCGTTAGTAGCACTGGTGTAGTGCTCGACAAATCGACTGTTGCCTCCGATGGTACCTATAGTTTGATTGGTGTGCCTAAAAATTCCACTGTCAAACTGAGACTATCTAACGACCCAACGATCTCCATTAGCGCAACGGCTCCCACTGCCCCTAGTTTACCAAGTGGTTGGCACCATACTGGTGAAAGTCTCAACGGCACGATCGACCCCGTTATCTCCACCCTCGGTGATATCGCCCTCACCACTGGCACCACAAATCTCACCAACGAAAACTTCGGGATTCGTGCGGCTACAGTCCTCGCCACTCCACCAGCACCAGCAACCTGTACCGCCAACTTCACCTCCTCATTGACCACAGGGATTAGTGCAAGTGGCGGACAACTAAACGTTGGTGATAACGACCTCAACTGGACAGCCGAGTGGATCGCTGGCCCTGCTAGTGGCCCTAGCACCCCCTACGCGCCACCCCGTCCCGTCGGGCCAATGCCTGCGGTGGTTGTGGGCAACCTCGCCTCTGGTGCCTGGGTGAATGAACCCTCAAATGCCCGGTGGGTTAGCTATCCATTCCGCCTTGCGACAAACAGCAATGGTAATCACAACAATGCCGACTTGGATGCCAACATTGGTGAAGATGGTAGTGGAATCCCGATTGTTGGCACGTCTGATACGGTGCGGGTGAAGTTCAAAGCGCAACTTACCTTACCTGCCAATGCCAATACCATCGCAATTTCCTTACCCGTTGGTGTCGCAGTAGACAATCAATTTGGCAGCATTAAGGTCAATGGGGTTGAAAATCTCAGCCCAGTTCCAGCGAGCAATCCCTATGCTGGTGATTACGCTGCTTTCAAAACGGTTAACCTGACTCAAGGTTGGCAACCTGGGGTGAATACGATTGAAGTGGTGATGGATTCTGGACAACCTTATGCTGGTTTCATCTTCGGTGTTAATGCTACTACGACTCAGGTTTG
>CAXTSX010000003.1:60050-81219 GCA_964247085.1 uncultured bacterium | reverse complement strand
GACAACCTTATGCTGGTTTCATCTTCGGTGTTAATGCTACTACGACTCAGGTTTGCCCCATACCTGTGACAGTTAGTGGTAAAGTCTTCAGCGATGCCGATGCCAACGTCGTACTTGATGGTAGCGATGCTGGCACCAATGCAGGTTCATCGACTCTGACTGTTTATGCCGTCGATACTTCTGGCAAAGTCATCGATAAAGCCCCTGTCGCCGCCGATGGTACTTACACCCTCAGCAATGTCACCCAAAACGCTAGTGTCAAACTGCGACTGTCTAATGACGATACTGTTGCCGTAGGTGCAACCGCCCCCACTACGCCGACAATCCCCACTGGTTGGTATCATACCGGCGAAATCGTCAATGGCGTAATCGACCCCGTCATCTCTACCCTCGGTGATATCGCCCTCACCACTGGCACCACAAATCTCACCAACGAAAACTTCGGGATTCGTGCGGCTACAGTCCTCGCCACTCCACCAGCACCAGCAACCTGTACCGCCAACTTCACCTCCTCATTGACCACAGGGATTAGTGCAAGTGGCGGACAACTAAACGTTGGTGATAACGACCTCAACTGGACAGCCGAGTGGATCGCTGGCCCTGCTAGTGGCCCTAGCACCCCCTACGCGCCACCCCGTCCCGTCGGGCCAATGCCTGCGGTGGTTGTGGGCAACCTCGCCTCTGGTGCCTGGGTGAATGAACCCTCAAATGCCCGGTGGGTTAGCTATCCATTCCGCCTTGCGACAAACAGCAATGGTAATCACAACAATGCCGACTTGGATGCCAACATTGGTGAAGATGGTAGTGGAATCCCGATTGTTGGCACGTCTGATACGGTGCGGGTGAAGTTCAAAGCGCAACTTACCTTACCTGCCAATGCCAATACCATCGCAATTTCCTTACCCGTTGGTGTCGCAGTAGACAATCAATTTGGCAGCATTAAGGTCAATGGGGTTGAAAATCTCAGCCCAGTTCCAGCGAGCAATCCCTATGCTGGTGATTACGCTGCTTTCAAAACGGTTAACCTGACTCAAGGTTGGCAACCTGGGGTGAATACGATTGAAGTGGTGATGGATTCTGGACAACCTTATGCTGGTTTCATCTTCGGTGTTAATGCTACTACGACTCAGGTTTGTAATACCAAAGCTAACGTCTTAATGGTCAAACGGGTGACAGCCATCAATGGAGACAGTCTCAAAAATCCTAATGATAATACCCCACTCAACCTCTTCGTTGATGACACCAGTGCTACCACTACCGCATTGAACGACAATAACTGTAATTGGCCAGGGGCAACAGGCGCAACCGATGCCTGTACCAATACCTACACCCTCGGCGCACTCGCTCCAGGTAAAGTCAAACCAGGCGATGAAATCGAGTACACGATTTACTATCTCAACGCGGGTAACAACAAAGCAAAACAAGCTCAAATCTGCGATTTGTTGGATAAAAATCTCACCTTCCAACCAGATTTCAATGCGGCAAATGTCGGCAAAGGAATTGCCCTAGGCGAAGGAACTAATCCAGTCAAATATCTCACTAATAGTAGTGTAGATACTGACAATGGTCAATTCACTACCGTCACTCCAGCCCTCACCACTAGTTGCAATTTAGCCGGCAACACCGGAACTAATTTATCCACCAACGTTGTTGTCGTTGATGTTGGTACCGCCACCAATCCATTAATGGGTTCAACAGGTGCCGGAATCCCCACCACTTCCTACGGTTATATCAAGATCAAAACAACTGTCAAATAGGAACTAGATTTATGAGCCAAAAACCCGACTTCTCGAAGAAGTCGGTTTTTTTGCGTGTATGGCTATTGGTTTGATATAATATCTGCATAGGTTTGAAATTAGTCTAGAAAAATCGTTAAATTTCCAAAATATTAACAACAAGGCAACAGGTGTGAAGCAAACTATTAATCAAATAAAAGTTAGTGAAATTGCTAATTTTATTGAACGAATGGATATCGATCAAGATACTACGATCAACCTCACGATTGAAACTATGGAAGATGATTTTTTGACAGTATTCGATCGAATTGGTAAAGAAGCTCAAGCAAAAGGACTCACAGAAGAGATTTTAGCAGGGCTATTAGCTGATGAGTCCTAAGTTTATTGTCATCGATACCAATATTTTTATTAGTGCGGCGTTAAGCCCGAATGGAACTGCCTATCAAGCATTTGCCTTAGCCATCCAAGAGTTTACCATTGTGCAAAGTGCTGAAACTTATCAAGAAATAGCACAACGTATTTACAAACCTAAATTTGATAAGTACCTCTCTACCGAAAGGAAAGAAGAATTACTAAATCTCATTAAGCACAAAAGCCAGTTTTTCGAGACAATATCCAAAATAACATATTGCCGCAATCCAGATGACAACAAGTTTTTAGACCTATTAATTGACTCTAATGCCCAATTTTTAATTACAGGAGATCGAGATCTATTGATTCTCAAATCTCAGCCTGAATATCAACACCTCATCATTAGTGCCAGAGATTTTCTAGAACTTCATCTAAAAATGACGACATGACCAAATCAACCCTAACCTCGATTTCAGTCTTCAAAGTGGTAGCGGGATTGGACTCTCCAAAGGTGGTGCAACAATGTCTATGCTGACGAATACAGCAGCAGCAACATCGGAGACTGTTCCTCATGCGCCTGAACTGCAATTGCTGGACGAGTTCCTTTTTCCTCTCGCTTGTCGGAGCCAAAAACAAGGGCTTCTTTAGAGAAGTCGGTTTTTTTTACGTATCGCGGAGACAATCATTACCATCTAAATTTTTGATATACTAACTATAATTAGAACTTGGTAGTTTCCAAAAAAGATGCCAACAATTTTCAGACAAGACGAATTTAGAATCGTAATTTTTCCTAATGACCATATCCCCGCACATGTACACGTTTTTAAAAGCGGCGCAGAAGTAAGAATTGAATTAGGAAATGACGAACCTATTTTGTTGAGTATTGAAGGTAAGATTGGCAGTAAAGATCTAGCTAAAGCCTTGAATCTAGTTGTCGAATATCAGATTGAGCTATTGGAAAAGTGGAGAGAAATTCATGAGTGATATTAGTCCCAAATTGCAATCACAAATAGATCGAGCTAGAGCTGTGGGTGAAGCTCTCGCCGCAACTGAGCCAAGAGCCGTATCTGCCTGGTATCAACCCGACAGCGAGCGGGTGTTTATCGAGCTAACTAATGGGGTAGTCATGGGATTTCCCTATCAACTATTACAAGGGTTAGAAAATGGCACTCCTGAGCAGTTAGCCGCAGTCGAAATGATGCCAACGGGATCTGCATTGCATTGGGAAAGTTTGGATGCAGATCTGGGAGTACCGCAATTGGTTGCTGGTTTGTTTGGCTCCAAGGCTTGGATGGCTAAATTAGTTCAGCAAGGCGGGAAGTTAGCCGTAGGTTGGGTAGAGCGATAGCGAAACTAGGGCAAACACTCAAACACCTTAGAAATGCCCTAGTTTCATTCTTCAACCCAACCTACCCTAAAAGATTTGTCCGTCAATCAGCCAGCCAATAGCATTACCCTCAGTGCTTCTACTGGTGCTGGTATTCCCACCACCTCCTACGGCTACATTCGGATCAAAACAACCGTGAAATAGGCGATAAATTTGATCTGAGCCAAAAACCCGACTTCTTTGGAGAAGTCGGGTTTTTTTGCGTGTAGCGTGGGAAATCTTTATTCTAGATCTGCTAAAATTATGTACACGACGGTACACAATTTTCGGTAAATATGCTGCAAAAAATTGGGATGAGAGATTTTAGAGATAACTTAGCCAAATACCTCAGTTCTTCTGCTCCTGTGGCGATCCTGCGGCATGGGCAAACCGTTGGCTACTTTTTTCCGACCCAGCTACAGCCTGCCCAATCAGAACAGGAATCCCTTAAACATGCCGCAGCAGCCTTGGATGCCCTATTGCTAGAACATGGGATTGATGAAGATACGTTGCTGGCCGAATTTCGTCAACTGCGATCGTCGCAACTCTAGAATCGATCATGTCTACTCCCAAAAAAATTGTGCTTGATGCCAATATTCTGGTGCGTGCTGTACTGGGTAACAAAGTCCGAGATCTGATTCAGGAATTTTCATCCACTACACAGTTTTTTACACCGGATCTCTGTGTTGATGATGCTGTCAAATATCTGCCAATTCTATTCCAAAAGCGCAATCTACCGCCTGATGATGCTCTAGCTGTGTTGGCGGGTCTAATTCATCTAATTGAGATTGTTGATGCTGATATCTATTCTGGATCTGAAGTTGAAGCGAAGCAGCGGATTGCTGCCCGTGATGTCAATGATTGGCCGATTGTGGCGGTTGCTCTGCTGTTGGATTGCCCGATTTGGACGGAAGACAATGACTTTTTTGGCTGTGGTGTCGCAACCTGGACAACAGATCGCGTTCGTTCCTCAGTGGTTCTACCGGTGCCGGAATTCCCACCACCTCCTACGGCTACATTCGGATCAAAACAACCGTGAAATAGGAACTAGATTTGATGTGAGCCAAAAACCCGACTTCTCTAGAGAAGTCGGGTTTTTTATGCATTTGAGATCTTTTTAGATCCTGGTGAAGGAGAGTGGAATTTTGTTATGATATATCAATCTTTTCCCATTTCAGCATGGCAACTATCACGCTAGAAATTCCAGATGAATTGATCTCGCAGATTATGCAGTTGGGCGATCGATTTCCAGAATGGCTGATGGTAAATTTACCAGATTCTCATCTCTACCCGCCTGTAAGTAGTCTGTCTGATGATGAGGTGCGAGATCTTGCTAGACTAAAACTGAGTCCAGATCAGAACGATCGCTTAGGTGATCTGCAATCAAAAGGAAAAACAGCAGATCTTACTGAAGTAGAACGCTATGAACTATTAGCATTGCTTCAGGTTTATCAATTGGGTCAACTGCGAAAATCCGAGGCGATTGCCGAATCAACCAAACGCGGATTTCCACTCCAACAATTAATGACTGAATCATGAGTTTATCAGAGACTTTGCGCCAACAGGTGCGAGATCGATCTGGAAATCGCTGTGAGTATTGCTTGAGTCATCAAGATTACATTATGGGGCGGCTGCAAATCGATCATATTCAGCCGATTGTCAAAGGTGGAACGGATGAGATCGACAATCTTTGTCTAGCCTGTGAGTTATGCAATCAATCCAAATGGAAGCAAACAGAAGCGATCGATCCTGAAACAAAATCAATCGTTCCGCTATTTCATCCTCGATCTCAGATCTGGCAGGATCATTTTGAGTGGGTTGATAACGGCACAAAAATTTTAGGATTGTCGCCCGAAGGACGAGCAACAATAGTTGCATTGAAGCTCAATAATTCTCTGGCGGTTCGAGTTCGATTTAATTGGGTTCAGGCAGGTTGGCATCCACCTAGCAAGTAATAACTTATCTACTGACGTAGTTGTCGTCGATATCGCCGATCCTGCGATTCCCGCTAATCCGCTATTTGGTTCCACTGGTGCCGAAATTCCCACCACATCCTACGGCTACATTCGGATCAAAACAACCGTTAAATAGAAACTAGATTTAATGTGAGCAAAAAACCCGACTTCTTTAGAGAAGTCGGGTTTTTTTGCGTCAATTGATTCAGAAGCTTTTCGAGCTAAAATAGAGATAGCCAGATAGGTGTCACTAGCTGGCTATCTTCCAAACCAAAATAGTCTACTTACCTACCATTATGTCAGACGAACGGTTCGACAGACTAGAAAATCAACTCACACAGGTCATTCAGTCTATTGCTACTATGCAGCAGCAGATGGCAACCAAGCAAGATTTAGCTGCTGTAGAGCAGAAAGTTATTGGCATCGAACAGAAGATTGTCAGCCTTGAGCAAAATGTCAATGCTGCTCGTGAAGATATTATCAGCCTACGTCATCGAATCGATAGTGTCGAAGGCGCAGTAGCGGTTGTCATTCGCGGTACATTTACAGCGCATCAAAGTTTTGTAGACGATCTGAATTACGATCTCCAAAATAACGAACGTAAAACCCGTCGATTGAGTCGTCGTGTCACTCGATTAGAACGCCAAGATCTGGACGATTAAAATACGATCGTTAACCCAAATCCTGTAAGGGCAAAGTCATCGATGTTGCCGATCCTGAGATTCCTGCTAATCCGCTATTTGGTTCTACCGGTACCGGAATTCCGACCACCTCCTACGGCTACATTCGGATCAAAACAACCGTGAAATAGGCACTGGATTTAACGTGAACCAAAAACCCGACTTCTCTAAAGAAGCCTTTGTTTTTTATGCATTTGAGATCTTTTTAGATCCTGGTGAAGGAGAGTGGGATTTTGTTATGATATATAAATCTTTTCCCATTTCATCATGGCAACTATCACTCTAGAAATCCCAGATGAGTTGATTTCGCAGATTATAACGATGGAAGATGATTTTTTGACAATATTCAATTCTCCAGAGGAGACGCTATACTAACCCAAAACCACAAACGATCGAGAGTGCGTCCTGAATTTGCTGCCAATAATTATCTTCCAAAATTCCGACTAATCCTAAAACTCTTTGCCCATCAATCGATCGAATTTGAGCAACATCCAGAAATCGATCTTTATCTAAACCATTTCTACTGCTTGCCACAACATTCACGACGTATGGTGCTTGCTTAATACCTGGACGAAAAGGGGTGGCGATTGTGAGTTGACCGTACTGATTCATCGTATCATTTTGCAGAATCAAGCACGATCGAGTCTTCTGAATCTCCACCCCAATCGTTGGATCTAGTTTCACCCACCGGATTTCACCGCGTTGATAAGTCAAGGTTCCATTAGGCATCGATTCCATCCCCAGCTAATCGATCCCATTCGGCAATTTCAACTTGATATTCTGGATCTTGGCAGTCTGCTTGAAGCGCAGCAATAATTTCTGCTGCTAAGATTTTTTCGCGTTCTTTAACAATCAAAGAATTCAAATAGTCACTACGATTGCCTTGGGCTTGTCGATCGATAAAAAATAGCAACTGTTGATCGAGTGTAATTGCAATTTTTTGTTTCATAATCTTTATTCGTGAGTATGACATTATTATCATACCTTAGAGCCAATCTGATTTCAAAACAGATCGTGAAAATTGGGCATCATACCCCAACCACACCTGCAACAACAGCACCATTGGATATCCGCCTCTTTCCAGGTAGCCTCGGTCCAGTTGAGCTGCTGACTAATGCCACTGATACTGAGAAAGGACAGTTACATTCGGATCAAAACAACCGTTAAATAGGAAATAGATTGAATGTGAGCCAAAAACTTTTCGAGCTAAAATAGAAGTAGCCAGCTAGGTGTAACTAGCTGGCTATCTTCCAAACCAAAAACAATTTATTCACCCGCCTAGAGCGAAAGGATAAAGAAGACTAGAGAGAAGTCGGGGTTTTTAGCATGAATTGATTCAGAAGCTTTTCGAGCTAAAATACAGATAGCAAGCTAGCGGTAACTAGCCGGCTCTCTTTAAAACCAAAACAATTTATTCACCTGCCATTATGTCAGAAGAAAGGTTCGATCGACTGGAAAATCAGCTTGCTCAACTGCTCCAAGCTGTTGGCACCATGCAACAAAACATGGGTACCATGCAGCAAAACATGGGTGCCATGAATCAAAACATCGACGCGCTGAGAGAAGATGTAACAGCCCTCCGGCATCGGATCGACAGTGTTGAAGGTAGCCAACAGATAATTATCCGCGAAGGCTTTCAATCCTTGATGTCCTACAATGACGATATCAATTATGAATTGTCTGATACTGCCAGACAAACTCGGTTGCTGAAAAGACGAGTCATTCGCCTAGAGCGAAAGGATAAAGAAGATTAGGGATTTACGATCTAAGTACGATGTAGAAGTTTGAGCAGTAAATTTTTAGATTAAAATAGTGAATATCATCCTAGATTGAAGATAAATTCATATTTTAAAACCAATATATTAACAATAAACATAGGATAATGTCAGAAGAACGATTCGATCAACTTGAGAATCAACTGACACAAGTCATTCAAGCTATTGGTACGATGCAACAACCATCACCTAACTGTCTCTACTAGTTCTGTAAGCACTTCTTATGGCTATATTCGCTTCAAAGCGAAGGCAAAGCAGGAATAACTACCTATACTCAGAATCAAAAGCTCACTCACAAAGGTGAGTTTTTTGTTATTGGTGTGATCTGAATTTTCAGTATATTTTGGTGACTTGATGCTTTCTTACGTATTTATACCATCAGCAAGTTCGGTGGTTTTACTATGAATTCCTAGTGAGTAATGGGAAAGATAAGAAAGTCTAGCATTTGGATCTGTGCTTTTATTGCCATGAAAGTAGAGCCTTAAATCAGCTGGCAACAAAAACTGACTATTTTATGGTGAGAAGTAGTAACCCATGGGATTGTCATTAACCACCTCAATATTTGTTCTAGTTATGTCTAATCTCCATCGTCCAGTCTCCACAAGAAACACTAATACTCAATCAATGAGCAAGCAATATCTTAACTTCTTAACTAGATCGATCGTTGTTTTGGGTTTAGTGGCTGGTAGCAATTCCCTAGGTCTATCTCCTTTACTGGCAGCACCAACTGCTCCCAACACTATAATTGACAACCAAGCCACAGGTACATTCACGGATGGTGAAGATACCAGTGCAGTTCCAGAACCGATCGTATCTAACGTTGTATCGGTCACAGTAGCCGAAGTTGCCGGGATTACAGTCACTGCTAGTACTCCATCAGAAGCTCCAGTTGCTGTTACCGGGGCCGGAGCGCTGCAAGGTAATGGCAGCATTAATGCTGGAGATATTGCTTATTTCGACTTTGTAATTACCAATACAGGAAATGATTCGACTCAGTTCTTTATTCCTGGTGCTCCCAGTATTACTGGTTCAGCTACTTTTGATGCGGCTACTAATCCGATCGAGATAATTTCTTACAATCCCACTGGTACTGCTGATATTCCTGTTATTGGTGCAACGGTGTCCGCTGGTGGTCAAGCAACAGGCCCGAGTACTGCTACTGGGACAGATGGTCTGTTGGGTAAAAATGGTATTATTCCTGTAGGTGGTTCGGTTAAAATTCGGGTACCAGTGAAGGTTGCTACTTCAGCTATAGTAGGTAGCAATATATCGGTAAGAATGGGTAATACACCTAGTGATACTCAAAACCAAGTTTACAGTGCTAATGGCATCTCAGACATTTATACTCAAGATAACCCAGACAATACAACAAACGCCGCAGGGACAGTGGTAGAAACAACTGGTTTACCATTTAATGGTGATAGCCTTAACCATCGTCAAGAAGCCAGTGCTACTTCTTCGACGGATGTTATTGCGGAACCAATTAGTATTAGTGGCACGGTTTTTGAAGATGTTAATTATGGTGGTGGAGCTGGTCGTAGTTTAACGGATGCGACTGGGGTCGCAAGAAACAATGTTCGGGTAGAAATTTATGATACTACCGGTAATTACTTAGCTGCAACTGTGACTGATGCTAATGGTAAATATAAGTTTAATGAGTTGAATGCTACTAGTGCTTTTACTGCCAGTAAAAATTACTATATTCGGGTGGTGAATAATACTGTTACTTCATCTCGTCTGGGTGCTGTTCTAACATTGTTGCCTGTCCAAACTTTCCGTACTGATGTGAGCACTGGAAATGTTACAGCTGTGACCGATCGCGTTGGTGGAGAGAATCCAGCGGTGGCTGATAAGGGGGCAGCAGCCAGTGGAGATGCATTAAATACCAGTAATTTTACGTTTACGAGTTTCAATGAAGTTGCTGGTGGGCAAGCAGAATCGGTGACAAAAGTGACTTTAGGCACTACGGCTGTTGCTGATGTGGATTTTGGTTATAACTTTGATACGATCGTCAATACCAACACCACAGGTCAAGGCTCCCTCGACCAATTCATTACTAACTCAAACACCCTACAGGGTGAAGCCACCCTAGCCCAAACCAACCAAGTACCTGGCAAAGAAACCTCCGTCTTCATGATTTCCGATGGACTCGCCCATTCTGGCCTGCGAGCCGGACTACCCAATCTTTTAGCCACCAGCGGAGCTAATAAAGGTGCCGCAGTCATCAGACCCACCCTCCATTACGTCATTTCAGATAGTAACACCAGCTTAGATGGACGCACCCAATCCGCCAACATCGGAAACACAAATACCGGATCGCCCATTGGCACAGGTGGCACCGTAGGCGTAGATGCACTCACCCTTGATAAAGTCCCCCGTCCAGAAATCGTCATTGACTTTAGTGCAGTCCCTGTCAACACCAACGGCATCCAAGTCACAGGTGCAAACGCATTACTGGCTGGCCTTGCAGTATATGGATACCACCCGTTTCAAAACGTCGCCGTCACCCCACTCATGGGGATGATCTATGTCCTTCCTGCCGTTCCAGACAGCGGGAAAACTACCATTACCCAGCTTTTAGTCGGTACAAGTGCTGACGGAACAGAACCCAGCATCCCCTTACCAAGAGGTGCGGGTATTGTAACTCAAGGTGGTACTGTCATGACGAACAACTACATTGCTTATAACGGTGATGGCATCTACTTCTCTAATCAAAATGGAACTAGTGCTAATGCAACTAATAACGAAGTCACCCAGAATGGTCCCAAAGACAACAGTTCTAGCGAAGCCTCAGGTGACTATGCCGACAATATAGAGACGGATAACAATACCACCAACTTCACCCTGCGCGGCAATTTTATCCACGATCCCTCCAGTCCCCCTTCCATCAGTGCTAATACGCAAGGACAGGGGCTGCAAATCTCCACTGGATCGAGTAATGGCATTGTTGACAACAATACCTTCGATCGCAACCGTCGCTTCGGCATCAATTCCGCTGGAAACGATATCACCATCACCAAAAATATTGTCAAAAATACCGTTTCAATTCCGGCTGCCCCCACGCAAGGGAGTGGGATTAATATTAATGATGGAATGCTCAGAAATCGGATTTCGCAAAATAGTCTATATGACAACCTGACCCTCGGTATTAACTTAAGTACTGCTGGCGTTACACCTAATGATGGAACTGTTGTTGCAACTAAAGCCAATAATGGTATGGATTACCCGATTATTCAGTCATCGAGTATCAGTGGTAATACGTTAACTATTAAAGGTTATGTAGGTACCCCAACAACAAGTAGTACTTTTGCTGGTGCCACCCTAGAATTCTTTGTTGGCGCTGCTGATACTAACGATAAAGGTAAAGTCTTTAGTTCCGACCCAAGCACCGTATCGAAGCTCCATGCCGAAGGGCAAACTTATCTCGGCACCTGCGCAGCAGATGCTAACGGCAAGTTTAATTGTCCTATTACTGTCCCAACTGGCACTGATCCTAAAACCATTACATCTACCGCCACTGATGCTGCTGGAAACACCTCAGAATTTAGTAGTAGTGTTAGCAACCCCAATGTTCTGTTGGTAAAACGCATTACCGCGATCAATGGTATCACTAACACCACTAGCGGTGATAATTTGGCTAGTTACATCCAAGAAGAGTCTAATCCTTATGATGATAATGTCATTGAAACTACATTAGCTCCCTCTAACAACTTTCCAACCCCAGACACTACTTATTGGCCAGACACCACTGGTAAAACCAGCAGTAATTTCTTACTAGGTGGCATCAATGGTGGCAATATCAAACCCAAAGATACTATTGAGTACACCATCTACTTCTTGTCTACTGGGGACTCACCAGCTGAAAATGTCATGTTCTGCGATCGAGTGCCCAGCAACACCACTTTTTTCCCAACAGCTTTTAATAGCACTACTCCTCAAGCTCCTGGTGGTGTTAATGATAGTCGCGGCATCTTCGCCAAGATTAATGGTACAGAGTCTTCTTATACCAATGTAGGCGATGGCGATGCTGCTCGTTACATTCCCGCTGGAACCATTCCTAAAGATGCTAATAACAAGGACATTAATTGTGGCGGACCAAATGATAACGGTGCAGTGGTTTTCAATCTGGGCAATATTCCTAATGCCACGGCTCCAAATACTCCTGGTTCATATGGGTTTGTTCGTTTCCAAGGCCGAGTTAAATAACTTGTAAGTAAAAATATTCGTAGTTGCTACGGAACTAATTACTGTTAGGAATGACCTATTTCTAGTTCATTCCTAATATTTTTTTGATTTCAGAATGCTAATTATCTAATAGATGGTGGGCAGAATAAGGCTATGTATGTTAACGCCATTGAACTTGCTTTGACTCAGCGACCGGTGCAAAAATATGAATATCAAAGCATTTAACCAAAAACTATTGACTTTAATCGGTGCCACTCTAGCTACCTCTTGGCTGTGGGGCGGATGGGTACCAGCTCAAGCAGAAGGTAGTAAAGAATTAACGAGTAGTGGTGGTAGACGTGCTTATCTTACTTATTCGACATCAGGAACCTACTTTGGAATACTAGAACGAACAACAATATATGTATATGCTAATACAGGAGAAAATATTAACTTGGGTTCTAGTGCCAATGGTTTAAACAATGGCAAAATTCAGTATACCAAACCAGATGGTTCGATCGGAACTTGTGATACTAGTAGTATAAATGGTCGCATTGTCGATCGATCCCAAGAATCAATTGGTCCCTTTGTAACCTCCGGTGGATATACCCCTTGCACAATCAGTGTAGGCAGTGGTGAATCGGGTATTTGGAAAATTGATTTTGTTAGTCCTAATCCTGGTCTTTATGATGTTCCTGGAGTAGTTTTTCCGGGTGTGCCACCTACCATTGGAGCTACAGCTAATTGGTTACCACAAACTGCCGCTGATTGGTTCGTAACTGCTTGGGATGTTACCATCACCGCTGGCAATAGTAATTTCACAAAACCTGGACGAGCCTATACTAATTATTTCGCTGGCAATATTGGCGATTACTTAGCAGACTCTTTTAGTGGAGTTTTCTACGTCGTCACTCGGGATGGCTATCACTATCGAGTAGATGCTAATGGATTGGATCCCTTTCGGTTTATTTTCTTTTCCGATAATCGGGGAGTTTACAACACCACCACTAATAAACCAAGCTATCGTTCTTTTGATCTGAATCTGCCCTCTGGTTTTACTATCCGCGATCCTAATGCTCCAGAAACAAGAGATTCGTACAATAACAAATTATTTTTTAATCCGATCGATCCGGCCTTACCCAGCTCTTCTTCTTTGGCCGGGAGTGGAAGTACTTGGTTGAATCCCTCGTTAGCCCCACCACCGCCGCCTACCACTCTAAGCTTAATTGGTTCAGAAGGTACTCCCAATCAAATTGGTCAAAGCTTAGGCGGCTTTTTTAATTTTAACAACCCGGACAGCATCAATAGACCATACCAAATCACCCTGGATTTGAATGCCAATAATATTTTTGGTGACGGTAACGATCGGGTCCTTCAAGGTACGGCTAATCCAGGCAACAATGCGATTTTGTGGGATGGCAAAGATGGTAATGGTGCGGTAATGAAGTCTCAAACTATCACTTTTAAATCGATAATTGCAACATTAGGTGGTGAAGTGCATTTTCCCTTAATTGATGCTGAAGGCAATTCTAACGGCTTGATTTTTCAACGCCTAAATGGTCCTACTAGCGGATCTTTTTCCACCCCAGCTTTTAATACCGATCGCATTTACTATGACGATTCTAAAATGCTGGGAAATGGGGGTGTTGGTGGTTCTGCGGCCATTCCACCAGTACCTGCCAATGCCAGTAGTGGAGTCAACAGCGCTGCTGGTGCTCACCGTTGGGGGGTTGATAACGCTGCTGGTTTTGGAAATGCGGCCATTCTGGATACCTGGGCTTATGCCCCAGAGTTTTCTACCACAGTTCTAAATATTGTAGTTAAAGGAGCTGATTTGCAAATTTCTAAAAATCTTTTAGGCTCTTTGACTAAAGGCCAGACTACTACTTATACCATTGATGTTACCAATGCTAATGATCCAGCGATCGGGAGCACCAGTAATGTAGTGGGGGCAACAGTCCAAGACATCTTGTTGCCGATTTTCACTAATCCTCAAGTTGTTTCCTGTCAGGTAGTTAGCGGCATAGGCGACTGTGGCACTTATGGCTTCACTGGCAATACTTTTAATGCTAAGGTGAATCTAAATAGTGGTGCTAAACTACGCTTTGAGATTCAAGCAACTTTGTCTGCGACTGCCACCGGCACCATTACCAACAGTGCTACGGTAAATAGACCAAAAGATATTGGTGATCCACTCGATCAAGATGGCTTGGGTGGTATCACGAATCTAAGTGAAACTGCTACGGTGAGTAATAGTATTGCTACTACTTCTGGTAATGCCCAAGTTCTGCTGGTGAAAAGAATTACGGCTATTAATGGTAATCGCAGCGAAAATGTTAACGACGGTACCAGGTTGGATAGTGTTGTTCATGATTCGGCAAATCTTAATGATATCCATCCTAACTGGCCTAGTAATAACTATTTGATAGGTGCGATTAATGGTGGAAAGGTCAAATCTGGCGATATTATCGAATACACTATTTATTTTTTAAACGGCGGCAAGCTAGATGCTCGCGGTGTGCGCATTTGCGATCTAATTACGGCGAACCAATCATTCCAAACCGCCACCTATGGCGTGGGTAAAGATTTACAAGCACAGATTGGATTATCTCCAGTTATAGATTTGACAGCAAACAATGATTCAATCGATCGAACTCAAGTTTATGCAGCAAATACTACTGTCCCCGCCGCTTGCAAACTCAAAGCGGCCAATACCAACGGCACCGTGGATATTCCGATTACAGGGACATCTGGTTTACCCAATTTAGCAGTCGTACCAGGCTCAAATTCTGCTGGCACACCCAGTAATTCCTATGGTTTGGTGAGGTTTACTACCCGTGTTCCCTAATAATCGATACCAAACTAATATCACTATGCGCCGTTACGGCCTCGTTACAATCCTGGGAGTAATTGGCTATAACTTATTTTGGCTCCCGGCGGTCTTAGCCCAAACGGTTACGGCTGGCACCACTATTACCAATCAAGCCACCGGCAGTTTTATAGATTCCGCTGACAATAGTGTAAAAGACTTAGAATCGAATATCGTGAGTGTGACGATGGCAGAAGTCGCTGGTATTACGATCAGTGACCCGAATATTTCTGAACCTTTAGCCAGTGTAATTGGTACTAGTGCTACTCCTTTCCAAGGAATTGGGGGAGTTAATCAAGATGATATTCTCTACTTTGATTTTGTGATCACCAATACTGGCAACGATCCTACTCAGTTTTTTATTCCTGGCCAACCTTTTCAAGTCACCAATGGGGTGTTTGATCGCACGCAATATGGTGCAGTCCAAATTATTGAAGTAAAAAATGGTGCTGGGGCAATTGTACCCTTACCAAACAATGTAAGCAGGATTAATATTCCGGCAGCTGGTGCAAATACTGGTGACTCGGGGATTTTAGACATTCCAGGTGGGGCGATTCCAGCCAATGGCAGCGTGAAGGTACGAATTCCGATCAAGGTAACTGGTAATAGTGGTACTAAGATAAAAGTTTTATTAGGTGATACCGGGATTAATGGTAACAGTGCTGATACAGTCAGCCAAACCTATACGACCTCTGACACTCTTGGTGTGGATGTTCATACCAAAGATAATCTGAACAATAGCGCTCCCCTCAATAATCTAGTATTTGGTGAAGTGGATGGTCTACCAGCTGGCGGCGAGAAAGAAGCCTCTCGTTATGGTGAGATATCGATTGTTGCTTCGCCCCAAGTCCAGGGATTCAAGTCAGCGAAATTAGTGATCGATCGTAATAATGATACCAAAATAAATCCTGGCGACACCGTGGTCTGGACGATCGACTATACCAACACTGGCAATGTCGATATCCCTGGTTTTCAAATCACTGATATTTTACCTGCCGGTGTCAATAAATCTGACACTGTGACAATATCAATCGCTGGCAATCAAACAATTGTTCCGATGCTTAACAGTGATTACGTTGGAAATAACATCACTCCCGGCACTACTGATAACTTATTGAAAGACCCCATAATTCTTAAAGCTGGCGGACTAATTAAAATCACAATCCCAGTAATTGTTAACAACGGGGTGGTCGGCAAGCTGTTAAATCAGGCGGTGGCCAAGGCTGACAACTTACCGGTTAATGGTATTTTCACCGATAATATTGGTCAAACTAGTGATTTACCTTTAGATCTACAAACAAATATAGTCATTCCCAATGGTAGTGTAGAGCAGCTAGTAGCGGGATCGATCGATCCCACCAACATCACAGTAATTAGCAATCCACAAGTCTTGTTAGTAAAAAGAATCACTGCCATCAATGGATCTTCCATTACCCGCGATGGCACCAACCTCGCTAGTTATGAAGATGATCCAGCTAATCCTTACGATGATAATGATAATGCTCCACCGACTACCACCTATCCACAATTAGCGACCGACAAATGGCCAGCAACTATCAGCCATACCAGCAGTGATTTTTTGCTTGGGGCAATTAATGGTGGTACAATTAAACCTAATGATTCGATCGAGTACACAATTTATTTTTTGTCTACCGGAAATAGTCCTGCCAACAATGTTTTGTTGTGCGATCGCGTCCCCAACAATGTCACTTTTATTCCTACTGCTTTCAATAGTTATCTGGACAAGTCTAACAATAGTGTGAATGAAAGTCGAGGGGTTATTGCTCTCATCAATGGAGTCAAAGCATCTTATACCAATGTCGCGGATGGTGATACTGTCAGGTATTTTCCACCTGGGAGCGATCCCAAAGATGTTTATCCGAAAATTAACTGTGGTGGGAAAAATGATAACGGGGCAGTGGTCATTAATTTAGGTAGTTTACCTAATGCAACTGCTCCAGCTACTCCAGCTGGTTCCTACGGATTTGTTCGCTTCCAGGGTCGGGTTAAATAATTTTGATGTGCGATCGATCGCTACTAATTAAAGAGATTCTGATACGTTGATTTCTATGTGCTTCTATCTGAATGGTGATTTGTAAAATCTACTGATAACAAAAGATTTTACTGTCAGTATTTATACTAGTTATGGCTCTGATTCGGCAAAAATACGTTCAGTGAGAATACTGAACTATTCAGTAAATTTGAGATCGATCTCAAAATTTTCATTTCTCAAGATACAGGCTGCTATCTATTTGAGGATCGATGGGTAGGATAGAGGAAACCGGATTTTTAGGGCTGCGTGGCTGTTCTTACCATCACCGGATTGTTTGCATGTTACGCCAGTTCTAAATGATTAAATTGACCTATTTGTCGTAGTCTTGATGCAGCGTATTACTCCTACCTATCCATATCAACAAAAACCTCCCAACCAATGGGATGGAAGTTATCAGGTGGGTGATCGATCGAATCAACTACTCCTATTTTGTCACCAAAAATGGCAAATAGTTGGACAGCTAGCCAAATTAGCGATCGGCATCAGTGTAATGAGCTATACATTGCCTGCGCGTTCCGGTACTTGTACGGTTGGTGAAGGAACTACTGATCCAAAAATCTCTGAGTATATTAGTTCCGAAGTATCTGGAAGCAGCGCTGCAGCTCGATCACTCACTGATAATTTAGATGACACTTGGCGCGCAGCAGTAGCGCCGCAGACCTCTCTATCCTGGTCTGGTACTAATACGAATACAATTTCTAACAACGAATCTAATCTATTTACAATTAATGGAGTCGGTGTCGGTGTTGCGTTTGTAAACGTAGATTCTAGCGGTAACTGTACAGGAGTAATCAATACTACTAGCCCTCCACAACTCACCAATTCGTTAACATTGCAAGCCGGTGCGCCCCGTCCAGCCAGCTTATACAGTAATTCATCGAGCTACTGGACTGAAAGTGGAGGATTGAGTACCAATCGAAATGGTGTTCTGTTCACTTTCTCTCGACCTATTTCTGCATTTGGGGCTTGGTTTGGTGATCTAGAAACCCGTACCAATGGGGGTACTCCAGCTCTTTTGAGACTTCTTGATGTCGGAGGAAATCGGATTGGTAGAGATATTCCCATCACACCGACCAACATTAGTAGCGGGGGTGGCTTTGTGGCTGTTGATCAAAGTCAATGTGGTGGTTCCACAAACCCAAATGGATGTGGTAATAACACCACTCGTTGGATAGGATTTATAGACGCTACGGCCAGGGTAAAACAGGCATTAGTAATTATTGGCGACGATGATTCTACCGCTGGTTCCAATAATGGTAATCAAGAAAGCCTGAGCTTTATTGGTGCTAATGTTATTGCGGCCAAAATCACGGGTACCATATTCGAGGATTTTAACTATGGTGGTGGCGCGGGTCGCCCCTGGAATAGCTCTTTTTCTCCTCGGTCAGGAGCCAGGGTCGAACTATACGACTCATCAGGAGCATTTAAAGGATTTACAACCACTGATATTAATGGTGTTTATAATTTTGGTGACACCAATATTACTGGTGGAATAGTTCCAGGTCAGTATACAGTTCGGGTTGTTAATCTTACAGTTACATCTGCTCGTCCTGGTTATGTAAGCACACTCCTGCCTGTGCAAACTTTCCGTACTCAAGGATTGACGATCGACAATATTGGGGTGGCTGATCCCGATCGCGTTGGCGGGGAAGCCCCAAAGCTGGCTGATGCTGGTGATGGTTCGACAACATTGGCGGCTTTGACCACTGCAACGACCACGGCACAAAGTATTTCAACAATTACGGTGGGTACAGCTGGTGCTACTGGTGTGGATTTTGGCTTTAACTTTGATACGATCGTCAACACCAATGATAGTGGTCAAGGTTCGTTACGCCAATTTATCATTAATAGTAATAATCTCAAGGGGGAAGGGAGTCTTGCTCAAGTTGGCCAACCAGTAAGTTTTGAAACTAGCATTTTCATGATTCCAAGCGGTGTTGCCAACTCCGGGCAAAATACTAACTATGCCAGTCAACTCACTAGTGGGAGCGCAGTCATTAATCTATTATCAGGTCTGCCAGCAATTACTGATACCAAAACCAGACTCGATGGCTCAACTCAAACCGCCAACATCAAAGCTACTCCTGGCGGTGCAGAAACTAACACTGGCCAAGTTGGTACTGGTGGAACGGTCGGAACAATTACCAGTCCAATGAATTCCCTGACCAAGTTCAACCGGCCTGAAATTGAAATTAAGGGTAAATATCCTTTATTAGCGACAGGTAGTAATAACGAAATCAAAAATATTGCATTTAATTCCGGCAGCATTTCAGTGTCTGGAGCCAATTCTTTAGTACAGGACAATTTGGTGGGTATGAGTGCCAATGGCAGTACAGATGCCACTACGTCTGACGTTCCTAGTTATGGAATAACTGCTGGAGCCGCTAGTAATATCAATATCAAACACAACTATGTGCGAGTCAATAACTCTGGTATACGACGAGATAGCAATGGCTCTAATCTGCTAATTGAGTATAACGAAGTAGATGTACCTAGTAATGGACATACCATAACCTATGATGGTATTTTGCTAATTGGCTCTGGAACCAGCGATACTATTCGCTATAATTTAGTCAAAAACATGCGGGGTGCTGGTGTCGAATTAGGTTTCTCTGGTGGCACCTTAACTAACACCCTACTTGACAATAATACTATTAAGCACAATGGCTATAATGTTTCCAGCCCTTCCACTGAAACCATAGGGGTAGTGGTCTATTCTGCTCCCAATTCTCAGATTTCCTTAAGCAATAATATAATTACTGAAAATAGTGGTCATGGCGTGGTTGTATTAGGAGCAAATGGTTTGAGGTTGACCAAAAATAGCATTTTCCAAAATGGGTCTAGTGTGAATGGGTCTGGGCTATCGATCGATCTCGACCCCACTACTCGTGATCCCAATACTTATGGTATTGCTAATGGAGTTACACCTAATACTGGCACAGTGTCTGCTAGCTTACCCAATGGTGGTATGAATTACCCCATTTTCACCAAGGTGCAACGAATTGGCAACACCCTAAAACTAGAAGGATACATCGGCAATAATTCAGCTGGAAATCCGGCTTTTACTGGAGCCGAGATCGAGATTTATAAAGCAGACAACGACAACAACCAAAACGGCCAAGTAATTGCCGGAGACAATTTAAACAAACCCCATGGAGAAGGTCGTTACTGGATTGGTAACTTCACTGCTGGTACCAATGGCTTATTTAACGTCAGTCTACCCATTCCGACTAGTTTGACGGATGGTCTAACCACCACTACCTTAGGATCTACTGACGAAATCACGGCAATTGCCACTAGTAGTGCCATTGCTTCGATCGCACCCCGTAGTACTTCAGAATTTAGTGCCAGCACACCAATTACATTAGGTAATCCTAATCTATTATTAGTTAAACGAATTACCAGAATCAATGATTCTCAGTTAGTTGGTAGCCAGTACGACTTATCAAAATATATTAATGACCCTAATGATTTTTACGATGACAATATAGTGACATCACCAATGCTAGTACAGATTCCGGTTCTTCGACCTGATACAGACAAATGGCCAAATACACCTAATTCAACTAGCAGCACATTTTTGATTGGCGGTATTAATGGCGGAGTAGTTAAGCCCAAAGATGAGATTGAATATACCATCTACTTTCTCTCCACTGGCGATATTGCAGCAACTAATACTTTGTTCTGCGATCGAGTCCCTAGCAATGTTAACTTTTTGCCTACAGCCTTTAACACTTATACTCCTAAGGCCATCGGTGGAACCAATGAAAGTCGGGGAATCTTGGCTCTTCTGAATGGTAATACCGAATCTTACACCAATGTAGCTGATGGGGATGTTGCCCGCTACTTCCCACCGGGTAGCAATCCCAAAGATGTTTACCCTAGAGTGAATTGTAATGGAACCAATGATAACGGTGCCGTTGTAGTTAATTTAGGAAGCTTGCCCCCAGCTACAACTGCCGGTGCTCCAATTGGTTCTTACGGATTTGTGCGTTTTCGGGGTCAAGTGAAGTGATTTTCGTTTAACTAAGTTCTGTCGGTCGATCTCCATCTCAGCCTTAATAACAGACTATTCACTTGAAGGACACAGCACAAATCAAATGACCGGCCAGGGTCTTAAGAGTCTGGATCTATCCCTAACGCACGTAGTCGCTGCCGCAAAACATTATTTTCTTGTTCAGCCGCCTGCTGGGCAGCCATCGCCATATCAGCCCGTTGGG
>CAXTSX010000003.1:0-59950 GCA_964247085.1 uncultured bacterium | reverse complement strand
ATTCAGCTTCTGCTCGTTGGGATTCAGCTTCTGCTCGTTGGGATTCAGCTTCTGCTCGTTGGGATTCAGCTTCTGCCCGCTGGGATTCGGCCTTCGCCCGCTGGGATTCGGCTTCAGCTCTTTCAGTAGGAGTTGGATAACGTAAATCATTTTCGTCATACCAATAAAGCCACTCGCGTTGACTACGACGATAGATGCGATTTTCTGACCCAATAGCTAGACCGATTTCTGGCATCCAATAAGGCTGCTGACCATCACTTTGCAAGACATACTTACCATCAATCAACTTATATAGCTGAAATTTAGCCTTTCTTTTGCGTAAGGGGGCATAGACTAGATAGTACAAGATCCCGATCGATTGATAAATCTCAAATTTTTTGGTCTGTTCCTTACCGGGTGTTCTTGAAATAACTTCTAGCGCGAACAAGGGAATTACTTTTTCATCCCATAATACATAACTAGAGCGCAGGCATTCATCATCAATATCTTCTACCCCCAGACTCAATAGGCCATCCGGGGCAATTGCGGGTCGATCGGGGTGATAATAAAACCCTAGGTCGATGCCAAAGAGCCAATTAGTTTGATCGCACCACAAATCTAGCAGAATCGCCTTCAGCAATCCTGGAATTAATTCTTGTAACTCACTATCCACCGCTTTATCATCCGAATCAGGTAACTCTTCTGCTGTTGGCAAACCATCCCGAAATTTAAAGTCCTCGATCGTCGGATTGCGCTTTTGAATCGCGGTATTGATAGCCGCCTGGGAATTAGAGGTTTTAACTAATGGCGAAGTTGTCATATAAATTGGCCTCGCTAATGCTTTTTCCAATTGCCTATAATTCTTACAGTTTAGCTAAGTTCTGTCGATCGATCACAACTTCCAGATCGGCATGATCACGACTAGTCAAATCACGAGTCACCTCACCCAAGTACAACGGTTCTGATACACCAGGTTGAGGATGAGCAATCGTCCGCAGCCGCACATGCATCTTGCCATCAGCCGCCCCGCCTCGTCCATAAGAATAGAGATCATTAGCTGCTTGGCGCAGCGTAGCTTCGGTTTGTTCGTAGGTCAGATGAGCATCAGCTACTGCAATCACCACCTGACTATTACCATTGTCATAAATAAGCGAGTATCGACTGGCTCCCGGTAAAGCCGATCGAGGGGCAAAACCTAGTCCCAATCCAAATAATCCCACCGTCAACACCACCATAAAACCAGTAACTCCCACCAGCCGGAAGCGAAACCCCCATTTAGCCACCAGACCAATAATCATGAGCAGCGCCATTGCAACAGTCGCGATCGCGCTGTACTTGCCGTATTCCAGAATCGATGCAGGGGTAAACATTAGCCTTCAGCCTCATTACTGACAAAATCTGCGGTTGCTTCCTTGTTTGCGGACTGCAACGCCGCCCGTAAGGTATGCCAGCTCAGGTTAGCACACTTAATCCGCACTGGAAACTGGGCTACGCCTTTCAAAACATTCAGCTTGCGCAAATCGTGGGGGAATTCTACTTCGCCGCGCATCATTCCTTGGAAATTTTCTACCATGCTAAGTGCCTCAGAAATGGTCTTACCGCGCAGGGCCCCAGCCATCAAATCTGCCGAAGAAATGGCGATAGCACAACCTTCACCAGTAAATTTGACATCTACAATGTTTTCACCATCCAGTTGCAGAGTCAGCTCGATCATGTCACCGCAGGAAGGATTATGACCTTTTTGATATCGATCGATCGGATTGGTGGTGCCTTTATGCTTAGGCTTTTTATAATGCTCCAGAATTACTTGCTGGTAAAGATCGCGGACGTTACCTAGATTAGTCATGATGCTAGAGAGTAAGGCTTTGCTCTAATTTAACATTGATAGGGAAAGGCGGTTTTCTGCACTGGTCGCCAAACTCTAATTCCGTGGATCTACTGAGTAAAAAGATGGCGATTTTGGGAAGATCCGTAAATCAACCCTGTTGTCTAGCGGGCTATTTGGCGAAAATATGAATGTTCGATAAACGCATCCGCTTCCCACCCCAATGGCTATCCTCAACACCGCTGCTAATCCTTCGGAAAATCGTACTACTGCATCAATGTCTTTGTTGATGGCTTATCACGAAAAACCAAGCGTGGCAGTCCGCAACAAACTAGTTTTGCTCAATGCTGGTTTGGTTAGACAAGTGGCACATCGCTTAAGCCGCCAGTGCGTGGAAACCTATCAAGATCTAGAACAAATTGGTTACCTTGGTCTAATTCGGGCGATCGAACGTTTCAACCCCTATCAAGGCTGTGCTTTTAGCTCTTTTGCCGTGCCTTACATTCGCGGCGAAATTCTCCACTTCTTGCGCGATCGCAGCAGTGTCGTCAAGATTCCCCGTCGCTGGCAAGAACTAAAAAGAGAAGGCGAGAAAATGCGGCAGCATCTGACCTTAATTCTCGATCGGAAGCCCACCGATGTAGAAATTGCTGATGCTCTACAAATCACCATTCAAGAATGGTGTGAAACCCAATCGGCTGATAACAATCGTCAAACTTTGAGCCTCGATGCGACTGTCAGTCATATGATGGATTGTCCAGTAACTTTGGGTGATAGTTTACCGGATACTCGCGAACAACAGCGTCAATATGTCGCTGAAGAACGTCAGCAGCTAGCGGGCATGATTAATCAATTAGAGATAAAAACGCAACAGGCGATCGAATATGTCTATATCAAGGGAATGCCTCGGAAAGAAGCAGCCAAAAAGATTGGAGTTAGTCCGATGACAGTGACTCGCCATTTGCAAAGAGGCGTGAAGCAATTATCTTCGATGATGCATAACGAAGAAAGCTTAGCTATGTAGTGAATTTGTCGTTATCATCTCCCAATAGTAGCGAAAAATGGTGACTACTGATATTCATCTGCTGTTGGAGATAAAAACGATGCGCCGCAAAACGTTGCACTCCAGAATCTAGGTGTAGTTGTTGGCAATTATGGAGTTTAGCAAAATCTATTAACCACTCAAATAGCTTTTGGCCATGACCTTGGGAGCGTTCTGCTGCTTCGACCACTAAGTCATAGATATACAAATGTTTTCCCCAGGCCAAACATTCAGAGATCTGGAATCCGGCGACGGCAATCACTTGCTCATTTCGTTCTAGAAAAGCTAACTGATAACCTTGCTGCTGTTGACGTTGCACTTGGGCTAAAAAGTTCTCTTGCTGAAGGCGTGGTCGTAATTGAGTCAAGATCGAAAAACAGTCTAAAATTTGGGCATTGGATGTTGCTAACTGGATTGACATGTCATAGTTGTTGAATGTCAAGCTTATTGCGTGTCATGAACTCATGGAATGGTTGCATAACTCCTCTTGGCATTGCAGGGGTATCAGTTATCTGAAGATAGGACTACGTTATCTCCAAGGTGTTCTCAGTAAAGACCGTCAATTACTACCTCCTATTCCCCTTTTTGGCAAAGATCCAGAACCCTGCTTTGCTTCTAAGAAGGCCAAAGAGGAATATGACTATGCTTTTGAGTTTTCTTTCATCAGAGTTGTTACTTGCTACATCCCTTGCTAGCTAACTTTTACAGAGATGTGTCCGGCAGTCAGACCGATACCTTCTGTTGATCTATTCCCAACAATTCCGCAGCTTGATACTGATTTAAACCTTTAGCCTTAATCGCCTTACTCAATAGCATCACCAAATGTGCCTTGAGCAACATCTCCTCTGGGTTCTCATATCCTAAATCAGCATAAACATTACCACTACTAGAAGTTACAGCGTTTTCTAAATCTTCAGTTCGATACGAGAGTAACCGCCCTACGGGATCGTGGTTAGTTGTCATAATTTAGTCTGATGATATTCAAGAATCGCCGATCGTTTCGCTTGCGCCATCCAATTTATCCAAGATTCTCAGACCCTCTGCAACATCTCCCCGCGCCGCCATCAGCTTAAATCGGGTATAAGTATCAAACTCCACCAAAGCAACAGTAGAAAGCTCCTCAATCAGCTTGTTCACACTGACCCCCTGAGACTCAGCAAGCTCCTTTAGTCTTAAGTGCTTATCGTCTGGTATCCGAATAGTTAAAGTTGCCATGTGCTTAACTCCTAATGATTTGCTCTGGTTTCAAAATCGATATATCAGGGAACGTTAGCTCAGATAACCGAAAGTCCTTAAGATTATTGGTAGCAATAATCCTGGCATTGCCAGCCACCGCCAACTCGATTAGATGGTTGTCGCCCTCATCTTTAAGATTAGGTCTCCAAGAGTAGTAGATTTTAATCCACTCAGCGACACTCATGAAAGCCGTCAGCAAACTGTTGATATCATCTTTTTCTAAGGAACACCTGACCAGAATTTCCTCCCGTCCCATCACTGCCTCATACTCACTTAATAAGGCAGTTCCCATCAAAGGTTGATATTCGCCTAGTAAACAGCGTCTGATCAATTCTCTGCTCGGACCTTTGGCACCAATCAGCGCACTGATAAAAACACTGGTATCAACAACAATTCTGGTACTCATACCGAGCATGATAGCATATGTGATGTCATGCTCGGTAGCTAGCCGACATTTAACAGACCGGAGCCATTTCGGGATGAATTGTGGGGCTGTGAGGTGACGTTCCGGTTTCCGATGGTCAAGCTCTTGGATTATGAGCTGCGCTGGTTGGAGTTGGAGGCTAGTCGCAATCCGTTTGCGATCGCTGTGATGGTGCATCTAAAAACTAAGGAAACTCAGAAAGATCCTCAATCTCGCAAGGAGTGGAAGTTTCAGCTCACGCGCCGATTGTATGAACAGGGTTTTGAGCGCCAGGATATAATGGAGTTGTTCCTGTTTGTGGATTGGATGATGGAGCTGCCGGAGGGGCTAAAGCGGGAATTCAAAGTAGAACTTGACCTATATGAACAGGAGAAACAGATGCGTTATGTAAGTTCGATCGATCGAACAAGTCCAAAATCTTCAATCTTGGCAAAAATAGGCAATATGGTTGTTTTGATCGATACTTCAAAGTTCAGATAAATAGCAAAACATGACCCGTTGGGATCATGCATGTGTCACTAAAGTGATATGTTGGTGCAAATAGTACAGTATTTTTGTAGTTAAAATTTCTGTTTGTGCGTTCAGTGACTTAATCTTTTTCTTGCCGTGCTAGGGTATGCCGTTTTTTACACATGATATTGCGCTCCCAATGGTACATGCAGATTATTGCCCAATGCCCATACATGATTAGCGGTATCAGCAGAAACCCACATGCTCTGTTTACCATCCACACAATAACGCAGTAGGTTTACCACATCGTCAAAACGCTCAAGGGCATAATAAATTATAAAAAAGTCTTTTCCATTTCTTGTTTCTAAACGGTTTACTTTCACTCATGCCTTGAGTAAAGTTTTGTTGTAAGATAGGAGTCTTCAAAGACTTCGCTAATTCATTGATACCAGCTAAGACAGATAAGTCATTAATAGTTTCAACTGGGATTATGGAACTTTCAAGCCATGGAATATTATCTGCTGGAAATGGTTCTGGCCAACCAATCTTTACTGGATCTATAAGAATTATCGGAAATGGATTAATTCGAATTGGAACACAGACTGTCCGTCCGCTGAGTTGAAAACAAGCTTTCATTATTTTGCCTCTATAATTGTGTATTGATGATTAAAAAAAACTTTGAAATACCTAGTTATTGAGAAACTAACTGATAACTTAAATTTCGATTTACCGGGGAATGGGAATGTTTATAACTTTCAATGATTTGGCGTTTTTACTTAGTCTAGAAGTCGATCGCATTAGCAACTCCAGACAAAGGAACTGTCATGTATGTCTGCAATTGACCAGCATCTTTTGCTAGTGGTGACCTTTGGCTGAAAATAGCAATTGTTTGCACTGGAGCTGTTCTAGTAGCTATAGGAACACTAATGATAGGAACAAGTAAGGTTAGAGTCTCAATAGTATTAGCCGCTATTAGGCTCTCACGAGCAAAGCTCTGATGTTCGCTGAGATTAACCGTTACGATCTTGCCAAGTTGGGTAAGCTCCAATTGAATCTCTGCACCACTAAAATCGAAATTTTGCCCTTGGCGAACAAGTGAAAATCGTGGAGTGCCCACAAAACTAGTCGTCTCGTAAGTAATATCTATGTCGTAGCCTTTAAGAATAAACTGGGTAGGTTCAGTTATTACAGTTGGTGCCATCGTTTTATACCTCTTGCTTTATATTGATCACTGAACAGATTTTTGACAAAAATATCAAAAACGTCAGGTAGTTACTGCCTAACAATGGCCAGTAGTCTGCGATCGATTGACATAATATATCGCTCTGTGTGATGTATGCTACAAAGATACAATGCGATCGCCCTGCACATCAATTCGTAATTTGACCCACCCAATAGTGAAATTTTTGTAACATTTGCTAGGGAATTAGAAAAAGTCTGCGTTAATTAAAGAGAATCCATCATTGCAGTATTGCTGGCCAACCATATGGAAACATTGGCACTCAACGACACGCAAAAACTCAATCACAGCATTCAACAACTCTATACTTTCCACAATCTAGATACCTTTGGGGTAGATGCCCTGTCGATCATCGATCGACTCGTTCCCAGCGACATGCCCCTATTCCATTTGACCAACACTCGCACCGGCCACATCCAACAAACCTTTCTCCCCAACTATGCTGGCGTTTCTGCCGAATTAAACACAGTACTAAATCAGGTGTTGTCTCAAAATCGGGATACTCATCCCATTGCCCAACACATGCCCGAGACCCTGCATGGAGCCTATAAAATCTCAGATTTTGTGAGTAAAAAAGAACTTCATGGCCTGGAAGGACTCTATCAGCAGTTTTTACGACTGTTGGGCGTAGAAGAGCAGATATTATTCTTTTTGCCAAATATTAATCCTGATAAATGGTCTGAACTTGCCCAAGCCGATACAACACTCACCGGGTTTATCCTCAATCGATCGCAATGCAACTTTACCGAACGCGATCGACTAATCCTCAATCTCCTCCGTCCCCACCTATTCCAGGCATACTGCAACGCTCAACAATATCAGCACCTCGCCCAAGAATTAAATCAACTTCAGCAATCCCTTCATCATCTCGGTGTCGTGACGATAGATATAAATGGACAGATCCAGTCGATCGCTCCCCAAGCCGCCATCTGGCTAGAAACCTATTTTTCCAAACCTACCGGCTCTCTAAAACTTCCCGACCATTTGTGGTCATGGGTCAAACACCAAGTCACCATTCTGACTCAAATAACAGACCTGCCCTTAGCTTGTTTACCACTACACATCGAACAAGCTGGCCGAGAATTAGTCATTCGGTTAGTCATTGATCCACCAGGGACGCACTACATCCTCTTACTCGAAGAACAAACCCGATCCTGCTTGCAGTTACTCGCCTTATTAGGATTAAGCCAGCGCGAAACCGAGGTCTTGTCTTGGGTAATCCAAGGCAAAGACAACAAGACGATCGCCTCCCAACTAAACATTCACATCAGCACCGTCCGTAAACATCTCGAAAATATTTATCTCAAATGGGATGTCCAAAGCCGCACCGAAGCGATCGCTCAAGCACTAGAAAAATTAGGACTTTTAAATTCCTTGACGTTGAATTAAATGATTGTGGTAACAGACAGGTCGATGAATTTTGCAGTGGTTTTATAGTTAATTGTTTTTTTGTTGTCAACAAAAAAAGTGGGCTACCGCTAATTGCAGTAACCCACTTCATCTAGAAAATAGCTAAATAACTAAACCTACGAAACCTTGAATCTTTTCACACTAGAATACAAATTCCCCAAAATAGTCGCACAGTTAGGAGTTGGCGCCCCGAAAGCAGGCTGATGCAAGAGTTGAAGATACAAACAGCTCAACTGATGTGCCACCCCCGCCCAACTGAAATTATCCCGTACCCGTCTGGCGGCTTGCTTGCTAGCCTTCTTTGCCCACAACTCATCAACTAAGGTTCGTTCGATCGCCTGCGCAAAAGCATCCACATCCTGCGGTGGCACCAACAACCCAGTCTCCTCAGAAACCACCGTAAATTGCAAACCACCAACATCAGAAGCAATTACCGGCGTACCACAAGCCATCGCTTCGATCGCCACCAAACCAAACGGCTCGTAATGACTAGGTACCACGCATACATCCGCCGCCGCATAGTACAGCGGTAGCATGTCGTGACCAACCATGCCTACAAAATTCACCTGCGCCGTGATGCCCAGCTCCGTTACCAAATCTTCAATCCGCTGACGCTCCAAACCATCAGCCTGATTGGGATCACTACCACCCACAATCAATAGACTTAACGTATCCATATCCAGCTTAGAAGTTTCCCGACCATCACAAATCTGAGCGATCGCCCGTACCAAAGTTTCGATGCCTTTCCGTTGGTCAAATCGACCTACATACATCACCGTTTTATTGGTAGTGGGCAAGCCCAGCTGGCGACGGGCTTCTGGTTTAGATAAAACCTTAAAATTCTCAATATCAGTACCGCAGGGAATAATCTCAGTATTGCCCTTAGTGGAGACTAAGTTTTGCAAGTCTGCCCGCTCTTGTGGGCTAGTGGGCACCACGCAATCAAAAGTCTCCAGAATTTCGCGTTCGATCGCCAGTCTCTGATCAGCAATTGCTGGAATATCCGAAACTGATTGGTACTTCACCGCCCCCAGCGAATGATACGTATGCACGAGTTGAGTTGGATAATGCTTCTTCAACTGCATTCCTACCCAGCCACTCATCCAATAATGCGTATGCACCAACTGATAACTAATATCGTTGGCTAATTGAAACTGCAACATAGCCTCCACAAAGGCGGGCATATGTTCCATCAACTCATCCCGAGAAACATAATCTAATGGACCAGCAGTTAAGCGAATGGTGCGGCAGTATTCACTATGTTGGACAATCTCCGCATCATCGGCACTGGCGCGGCGCGTAAACATATCAACTTGCCAGCCCAGCTCGGCTAAAGATTCACCAACTTGACGGACATAAACATTTTGACCACCAGCAGCATCTTTCCCAATTTCTGCGGCAGGGTCACCGTGCTCCGAAATCAAGGCAATGCAAGGGCGCTCGCGACTAGCCGTCGCGAAACCAGAAACAGTCTTGAACTTAGTCGGTTTACTAATAACATTCGGCTTATTAATAACAAATGTCATACTTAACACCTCTGAAAAATTGGGGGATACGGTCTAGATGTCCTATGGATAAACACCAAGAACTAAAAATCTAAATTAAATCGGGGAATGTAACTACCGAATTGAATCAGAATAAAAATGGTCAAAGGAAGTCGCTAATGCCTAAAAAAATATTTAAAGTAAGAGAGCACTGCACATCCAATTTAGAATTGATAAAAAATCTCTAGATCAAGACAAATCGACTATGTGACCTCTGGCCACTAATTCATCAGTCAACAAACTGTCCATTAATCTGATTCCGCTGGAGAGCAGAACTGTTTGCTGCCACAAAGCAAGCTGGGCAATTCTCATCACTTTTCTCCTTAGTGTCTACTAAATGTGAGGTTGGCGTGCTGTCAAATTGTCAATGTACTCAGACTATTAAGCATTGATTAGCCACTATCAAAAGTGAACAGTTAGTGCTCAAAAGCATTAGGGTTAACCGGATGTAAAGCTTTAAGATAGTTAATAACTTCAGCTTTAAAGTTGGAGCAGTTACAAATCAGCTATTTCATACGATCGCACGAAACATCGTCATTTCACCGACCAAATTTGACGTATTTATTCATCTTTCGGTTAATTGTATCTCTCCATTACAACATTCTCTCATAATTATAACATTTTTTTTATATTTCAGCCCTATTCTTTTTTTAGGTATTGGACTGCATCTAAAAAAAGAATAAGTCAAAGCTTTTAGCAGTAGGGCTTCCAGCTCTTATATTAATTCATTGAAAGTGCGTAAATGTATTGTAAACAACAGTATCTATAATCAAAATTTATTAATGAGCAAACATAATTCATCCCCAAACTGGAGCATCATCATTGAATAAATACAGCGCAAATCTAGCTGAAAAGTAGTGACAATCAGTATTTACTACTTGGCAGGTTTAACTCCCAAACTATCCTGATTCGCTACTTGCCACTGCACAACACAGCGCTGATTTGTAGGATTATGAGAACAGGTATAAGCAACGATCGGCTGCTGTTCGGAAAACCGCAAATTGAAAATCCGGACATTAAAGCCATGTTTGCGGGCAGCAGTGCCCCATCTATTCACCAGCTGATAGCGATCGGGATAATCTAAAATATTCCAAAACTGCGGATTAACCACCACATCAATATATTTTTTCTGAGGATAAGCCAACCAATTCAGAACCAACTTGTTAGGTAGTTGTTCTCTTGTCCACCATAAGCTGGGGGAATTGATTTGGCGGGGAGAAAGCTTGTCAGCGGTAATCACATCTGGCCGCAACTTCACCAATTTGGGATTAGTCAATAATTTAACTTCTAGGGGACTATTGGTGTAAGTCAATGCCGAATATTGGGGAATCGCCTGTACCGGTTGATTGGTTACCAACCCGTTAGCTATCAGCAAAAAACCACACCACAGCTGTTTTTTGATCATTAGCATCTGTTTCCACTCTTTAAACTTACTGGCCACATTTTAGCGGTGATCTGGATAGTTACCCGATTACCGTTAGTCATTGCTTGCTAATGATTTTAGACACCCAAAAATCGGCTAGGATGACTGTCGGGTAGTATATATTTACGTCTTAGCAGCTCTCATTATGATGATTCCCGAATTTCCTCAATTTACGGCACTTGCGGCCCAGGGTAATTTTATTCCGGTCTATCAAGAATGGGTTGCGGACTTAGACACCCCAATTTCGGCTTGGCAGAAGGTGTGTAGCCAGGAGCCTTATAGTTTTTTGTTGGAGTCGGTCGAGGGTGGCGAAAAAGTGGGACGCTACAGTTTTTTGGGCTGTGATCCTTTATGGGTAATGGAATCTCGGGGTGATCAGTCTATTCAAACCCATCGCGATGGTTCTAAACAAGAATTTACCGGCAATCCTTTTACCATTTTGGCTAGTTGCTTAACGAAATATCAGCCCGTGAAGTTGGCTGATTTACCGCCGGGCATCGGTGGTTTGTTTGGATTTTGGGGCTATGAATTGATTAAATGGATTGAGCCACGGGTACCAATCCATCCAGCGCAGCCAGATGATTTGCCAGATGGCTGTTGGATGCAGGTTGATCATTTACTAATTTTTGATCAGATGAAACGCAAGATTTTTGCAGTGGCTTATGCTGACCTGGAGGCGGCTGAGGGAGATTTGCAATTGGCCTATCAACGGGCAGTCGATCGAGTGCAATCGTTAGTAGAAAAATTGCAGAAAAATACGACTCCCAAGTTTTTGGCTTGGACTCCACCCACCGCGCTGAAAAAGTTACCAGCGAAGGAATTACCAGCTAATTACCGTAGTAATACGACCAAAGAAAAATACTGTGCCAATGTCAAAAAAGCCCAGGAGTACATTAAGGCTGGGGATATTTTCCAGGTGGTAATTTCCCAACGACTCAGCACCGACTACGTAGGCGAACCCTTTGATCTCTATCGATCGCTGCGGCTAGTTAATCCTTCACCCTACATGGCCTACTTCAATTTTGGGGATTGGCAGATTATCGGTTCTAGCCCAGAAGTGATGGTCAAGGCTGAGCAACAGGCCGGATCTGGCCAAATGAAAGCGACGCTGCGTCCGATCGCCGGTACCAGACCACGCGGCGCGACTCCAGCCCTAGATCAAGAACTGGCCGCCGAACTGTTGGCCGACCCCAAGGAAAGAGCAGAACATATTATGCTGGTGGATATGGGACGCAATGATTTGGGACGGGTCTGTAAAAGTGGCACGGTGGTGGTCGATGAATTGATGTCGATCGAACTCTATTCGCATGTCATGCACATCGTTAGCAATGTGGTGGGCGAACTAGCTACCAACCAAACCGCCTGGGACTTAATGCAAGCCTGCTTCCCGGCAGGCACTGTCAGTGGCGCTCCCAAGATTCGGGCGCTAGAAATTATTCACGAGCTAGAAGGCTGTCGGCGGGATCCCTACGCCGGGGTTTATGGTTCCTATGATTTTGAAGGTCAACTCAATACTGCCATTACTCTGCGGACGATGGTGGTGCGACCCCAAGAGGGTGACTTACACCATGAAGTATTTGTCCAAGCTGGTGCTGGATTAGTAGCCGATTCTGATCCAGAGAAAGAATATGAAGAGACCCTGAACAAGGCGCGGGGGCTGTTGGAAGCAATTCGTTGTTTAGAGTAGGTAGTAAATAGAGCATGAAAAATGGCAAGCCAGCCCAGAGAGGACGTTTTCGACGACAGCAACTAGTCCAAATCCAGAGCCGCGATGGAAAGTTTCATATTCCCAATATGGGGGCTTGGTATACCTACTGGCGCGATCCCTATCATCTGTTTTTGACGATTCCCTGGGTGGGATTTGCTGGCATATTCACGGTAGTCTACCTGGCCATCAATTCCCTTTTTGCGCTGGCTTATCTAGCTGGCGGCGACTGTTTAGCCGGAGCCAGGCCGGGTAACTTTGGTGATGCTTTCTTTTTTAGCGTCCAAACTCTAGGATCGATCGGCTACGGCGCAGTACATCCCACCACCTTTTATGCCAACTGCGTAGTAACGGCGGAAGCAATTATTAGTTTGTTGCTAATCGCTGTCGTTACGGGGCTGGCTTTTGCCCGTTTTTCTCGCCCCCAAGCCCGTGTAATTTTTAGCAATGCAGCGGTGATCAATCAATATAACGGGGTGCCCACTTTGATGTTTCGGATTGCCAACGAACGGCAAAATATGATTATCGAAGCCCAACTCCAAGTTTATTTATTGGTCGATGAAATTACCCAAGAAGGGCATTTCATGCGACGTTTTCACGAACTCAAGATGATGCGCCATCGCACTCCCGCCCTTAGTCTCACTTGGACTCCGATGCATTCGATCGATCGAGATAGTCCACTATTTGGTCATACGAAAGAGTCTTTAGCCCAGATCAATGCCCAAATCCAAGCCTCTATTACCGGTATTGATGAGGCGGTTTCTTACAACATTAGTGCTCGTCACACCTATGTTCATCCAGAAATTCTGTATAACCACCGCTTCGTTGATATTGTAGTACCGCAAGCTAATGGCGATCGACATATCGACTATCAGTATTTTCATGCTGTTGTGTCTAGCTAGTCGCCCATAATTTGTTTGAGCAAAGAGGAATCGACCTTTCCAAAATGAATACTGCTAGCAGCTTGCCAATTTTCTAAAAATTTAATTAACCAGGGAACCTGATCACGACTGGCATGATAGTAATGGTTGAAAAGTATTGACAAGCGATGATTAAGAGATGTTTGAGCTTTAGGGCAAATAAAAATAATCTTGAGCAACAGACCCACCGTGGCCGCCGAACCTAAATTAGATACTAAATTGATTAGTACCACATGGTTTGGTCGCTCGGCGCTGTCAATCACCAAAAAGTTTAATAGTTGAGTATAGGTGCGCACCTGGGATAATTCATCCAAGGGCTTGGTGTGATTTTCGGGCAAAACACCGCGCAGTTGTTTTTTGAGGCGATTTTTAAAGCTATGCTGGGCATAAACCGAGCTGTTCAAGTCTTTACTGAGGTAAGCATACAAACTTTCTTTGAACTCGGCAAAAGTCATCGGTTGTTGCATCAGTAGCAAAAAAGCACAAGAACTATCCCGATAATTGTCACCATCCTCGGGCTGCCCCACAAAAGACTGCAAGGAAAGCCCAAAGTCTCGACTTTTTAGTAGGGTCGGGTTGGCTACCGGGACAATAGTTTTTTGAGGATCGGGGTGCTGTTTTAACCGTGCTTTCCGAATTTGATAGGTAAGATATTGCGAGAATCGGAATTCATAATCGCGCTGCGATCGCCTTTTGATTTTTTGGATTAATTCTAAATAGTCTTTAGGAACATCTTCCGCCAGCAAATTAGATTCGTAAAGAAATGGGTACCTATCTATTAGTGTGCCCATAATTTGCTGCGCATTGGAGTCGGTCGATCGCTTGGTCACAATGTTATGAAGTTTATGCAGCCGCTGAAAATATTCGCTTTTGGCATAGAGCTTCCATAGGTGATTTAGTCGCCGGGGCAACTTGGCATAGATTTGTTCATGGCCGTTTTCTAGTTTGACAATAATATCCATGAGCTGGCTCACCAATGAAGTATGGCCAGCCATCAGCCATTGGGTAATCAACTGGTAACAAGATTGGTCGATAATTCTTAAAAATTCGCGCTCGGCACTTTTTTCCTTGCTTAAGGCCAATTCTTCCACTGCTACTGCTACTAGCTGGTCAGGATGTCCAGTACCTTCGATAAAAAGACTCTGAAACAACACCAGCGTTTCATCAGTGGTGCTTTCTAGCAACCTGGATTCTAGCCAACTCCCAATAGAGGTGGCGATACTCGAATTGGATTGCCAGCTAGACGTAACCATGCGGGGTTCTCTAAAAAATATGTATAAGCCGTTGTAAAAGATGTATTTCTATATCCACATCTAATCTTCAATATGCCCAACTGGCCAAAAGAAATATCAATTTCTGAGAATCTTTCAGAGATTTATCAGTATCCGAAGCACTCGATCGATGATAATTTAGCTTGATGAAGCAAGCGCAAAAGAGCAGATCATGGCGGCACCGCAACTAAACACAATTCAACTTGGCCATAATGGCCACCCGTTGCTGATGATGCACGGCTGGGGGCAAAATCTTCGCGCCCTGCAACCAATGGGGGAGTTGTTGGCTGATATGGCCAAGATTCATATTTTGGATTTACCGGGGTTTGGCAAGTCCGAGCCCCCCCCAGAAGATTGGGATACGACCCAGTATGCCGATCGGGTGGTGGCCTACATGGACGAACAGGGCATCGCTAAAACTGATTTGTTAGGGCATTCCTTTGGTGGCCGGGTATCCATGCGGCTGGCTCATAAATATCCAGATCGGGTGCGATCGATCATTATGATTAATTCTGGTGGTCTGCAGAGCAAAAAGACTTGGCAGAAGTCTTTGCGCAGCCAATGGATTAAAACCCTGCGCGGCGCTTGTAAGATTTCGCCCATTAACCAGCAAGCTTTACTAGATTGGCACAGTCAAAAATATGGCTCGCGAGATTATCTGAATGCTGGTCAACTGCGCGGCACTTTGGTGAAAACTGTCCGAGAAGATGTAACAGACATTGTGCCAAAAATTCAAGCGCCAGTATTATTACTGTGGGGCGAAGCTGATACCGAAACCCCAGTAGAAATGGCACACCGTTACCACCAATTATTTCCCAATTCGCAGCTAATCACCGTGCCCCGCCGTGATCATTTTATCTATCAAAACGAAGGGGCGCACCTCTGTGCTTACTACGTACAGCAGTTTCTGACTGCTCAAAATGCCATGCTCACTGCTGTTTAACTCCATAACTTGCTGCTCCCATGTCTTTTTCTTTTCTTATTTTGGCGATCGTCTCGCTCAGCGTCATTCTTTTTTATGTGCGGCGGTCACTGCGCTATTTGCAATTTTTCCAGCAGGAAGAATATAACTCTAGTCGCTTCATCAACTGGTGGCTAGAAAAACGGTCTTTCGATACCCGTGGTTCAATCATGGCTTTGGGTACTGCAGCAGCTAGCCTAGCAGCTCCAGATATGCCCACAACCTTACTATTTAGCATCGTTGGTGGAGTAGGATTGATTGCGGTGGGCTGGCGGGAAGCAGATCCGCGTAAGGTGGGAAAAATCAAGTTGAATATGACCGATCGATTGACGGCTATTTATCGACTATCGATCGCGCTCTATATTGCATTCGTCATCGCTATTCTGGGCTTGATCGTTGCCCTGGGTTTGGGTGCTGCACCCATTATGTGGTTAGTGACCCTGACCCTGATTCAAAGTACCCCACTGTGGATTATGGTGGCTAACGCCATTCTGTGGCCGTCGGAAGAAAAGAAACAACAGGCATTTTTGAGTGAGGCCAAGGAAATTTTGGCGGACTATGATCCTTACGTGATTGGGATTACCGGCAGTTATGGTAAAACCAGCACCAAGGCCATTTTGGGGAGCTTGCTGGAAGCGATCGAACCAACTTTTTGGACACCCGGCAGTATCAACACCGAGATGGGTATTACCCGCCAAATTCGGGAAAACCTCAAGCGCCAACAGCGCCTCGCCATTATTGAAATGGGCGCTTATCAAATTGGATCGATCGCCAAGCTCTGTCGGCTCACCCCGCCGGATGCCGGGCTAGTGACCGCCGTCGGCGTGATGCACTTAGAACGATTTGGCGGTGCCGAAAATATCTATAAAGCCAAATGCGAGTTGCCCCAAGCTCTTCCCACTGAAGGTTTGTTGGTGTGCAACGGGGATAACCCTGGTGCCCGCAAAATGGCCACCGAGTATCCCAAAGCCCGGACGCTGCTGTATGGCTTAGAACCAGAGTTAGGCCATCTCGATTGCTGGATGTCGGAAATTGAGGCCACCATGCAGGGCACCACTTTTAATCTGCATTGGCAAGATCAGGTCTATCCCGGCTTTACCAAGCTATTGGGTGTGCCGATGCTCTCCAACTTAGTGGGTGCTTTTGCGATGGCCTGTGCCTTGGACAAGAACCCAGAGTACGTGATGGCGGCCATTCGCAGCATCGAACCAGCCAATAACCGCCTGAACCTGCGTAAAAACGGCGATGGCTTTATTCTGGATGATTCCTACAATTCCAATCCGATCGGCTTTGTCTCAGCGCTGGAAGTTCTCGGGACTTTAGCGGGGGGGCGCAAGATTCTGATGACACCGGGGATGGTGGAACTGGGCGAAATTCAAACCGCCGAAAACCGCCAAGCGGCTCTTAAGGCCGCTGAAATCTGTGATTTAGTAATCCTGGTTGGTGATACCAACCGCGCCGCGCTGCGGTCTGGTCTAAAAGACGGCGGTTTACCAGAAGCGAAAATCTTAGAATTCGACAATCGCGACCTAGCCCTAGCCCACTTGATGGATGCTAAATTCAAGCAGCCCGGCGATTTGATTTTGATCGAAAACGACCTGCCCGACCTGTACGAAGCCGAAGCCAAATTTTAATCTGTCACGAACATCATGAGTAAGAAAAAAAATATTGCAGTTTTATTTGGTGGTCGATCGGTCGAACACGAGATCTCAGTAATTACCGCCTTGCAGCTAATCAATGTGTTGGATGTCACCCAATACAACCCAGTACCGGTCTATATTGCCCAATCCGGTCGTTGGTATGTGGGCGTTGGCGGAGCCTCTCCTGCGGAGAATCGGTTACTAGAAAAATCCTTTTATCGGGGTTTACCCGGAGCGGTACGAGAAGTCCAGGAAGTGGCCTTGATTCCGATTGCCGGTAGCAAGGGCTTAACCGTGATCAATCCTAAGCGCGGTTTGCTGAGCTTTGGCAAGACAGCCGAAGAAATCGTGCCGATCGATGTCTATTTCCTAGCCTTCCACGGCACCTTTGGTGAGGATGGCTGTATCCAAGGAATGTTGGAGATGGCAGATGCCACCTACACCGGCTGTACGGTGTTACCAGCCGCCTTGGGCATGAACAAATACAAATGCAAAAAGGTATTAGCCGCCGTGGGGATTCCAGTATTGCCAGCTGGGTTGGTGGATCGATCGGTAGCTCAAAAAAGTCTCGCGCAGGTGCGGGAGCAGATTTTTGCGACACCCGGTTTAGAGCAGTTGCCGCTATTTGTAAAACCGTGCAATCTGGGCTCCAGTATTGGGATTGGGGTAGCCACCGACGAGGCTTCTTTGAATGGTTGCTTAGTCAATACTTTCCGCTATGATTCCCAGGCGATCGTGGAACCCTGCGTGAAAGATATTATTGAGATCAATGTGTCGGTGGTGGGCGATGCCGATGGGGTGACCGCTTCAGTAGTGGAAATGCCAGTGTCGTTAAGTGGGGTGCTGACCTATGAAGAAAAATATCTGCGGGATGATGGAGCTAAAAAGAATAGTGAGAGCGATTCCCAAGGAATGGCTAGTCTGTCGCGCATTATCGATCCACCAGATCTCGATCCAGAATTGAAGCAAGCCGGGATTGACTATGCCAAAAAAGCTTTCCAGACGCTGGGTTGTAGTGGTGTTTCCCGGATTGATTTTATTATTGATAGCAATACTGACCAACTGTATTTCAATGAAATCAATACGTTGCCGGGTTCGTTGTCGTTCTATTTGTGGATGAAGTCACAACCGAAGGTGGTGTATACGGAGTTGTTGAATCGGATTATTCAGCAGGCCGAGAAGCGGCAAGGCACGAATTTGTCGTTGAAGCGGCAGGAGGGAATGCGGGCTTTATTCAAGTAGTTTAACCCTTGTTTAGCTGGCAGTTCAGCTCATAAATAGAAAATCAAAACACCTGTTAAGATCAATTCCAGATATTGCCAAATGGGGAGGTGTTTTAATGAATCAGGTTAATTACAATGTCATCGAACTTCCTTTCAACAAATTTCTTGGTATCCAAGTAGCAACCGAACCAACTCAGTTGCTCCAAATTCCAGCTGCCGATCGATATCTCAATCATCTAGGCACCGTTCATGCCAGCGCCCAACTCGCCCTCGCCGAAGCCGCCAGCGGTGAGTTTTTAATGCGGGAATTTGGCTCTAATGATGGGTTTATCCCCGTCGTCCGTCGCCTGGAGTCCAAGTTTCGGAAGCCAGCTAACGGCGCTGTTACTTCTACTGTTTCTACGCCCATTGAGGTGATCGATCGACTCCGCAATGACCTGGCTACCAAAGGCAGAGCGATGGTTAGTATTGCAGTCGAGCTACATGATGAATCTGGTGCGCACACGCTTTCAGCTACTGTGGAGTGGTTCGTCACTGTGACGGCATTGGCACAAAAAAACAATAAGCAAGTTCAGAGATAAATCTTCGGTAAATCCACCACTGCACCTCAGCAACCAGCGATCTACCCCAGCTAATTTCACTTTCTCTTCTTGGGAAGTCTGATGCCCCCTAAAAAACACCGTCGATGTTCTGCTATGGCACCATACTCTTCCAAAGCCGATCGATGCTTGGGAGTACCATAACCTTTGTTATTAACAAAATCATACTCCGGATGATCGATCGATAGCTCCCGCATCATTTGATCTCGGTGTACTTTGGCCACAATACTAGCAGCGGCAATGGAGACCGATCGATCATCACCCTTAACCAAACATTTCTGAGGAATAGCAACATCTCGGACTGGGTATTTACCATCGACCAAACAAATTTCTGGTGTAACCGCTAAGCCTTCGATCGCTCTGGTCATCGCCAAAAAGTTGGCTTTACTAATGCCCATTCGATCGATCTCAGCAGCAGTGGCTAAAGCGATGTGGTAACTATGAGCAGCCGCCTGAATTTTCGGTACCAATTCTTCTCGCTCTTTAGCCGACAGCTTTTTACTATCCCGCACGCCAGCTTCAATCAACAAACTATAAAATTCTGGATTGAGGATCACAGCAGCGGCCACTACCGGACCACAAAAAGCCCCGCGTCCCACTTCATCCACCCCAGCGATCGGTTGCTGGCGGATGATTAGTTCGTAATAGTTGGTGACAGTTAGTTGAGATTTCAGCATAGTATGCTACTTTAGCAGCTGTTGCCGGGACAAAAACACTCCGACTTTTTGGGGCTGCATAATTTAACTTAGCAATTCTGGCCAACCACCGTGGATTCAGCAACCGAAAAAAAATATCAAGAAATTAAAGTTGAATTACAACGGGCAGCCCTGGCCTTAAGCCTGCTCTTTTTCATGGGTACCTCTTGGTATCACCTAGTAGAGCGCTGGACATGGCTAGATGCTTTGTACATGACCGTGATCACCCTCGCCACCGTAGGATTTGGGGAAACCCATCCCCTGGGGGAGCGGGGGCGGATTTTTACAATCACCCTGATTTTGATGGGGGTATTGACGATCGGCTACATTGTGAATACTTTCACCGAAGCCTTAATTGGGGGATACTTTGTAGAAGGTCGCAAACGTCGTCTCCAGCGGAATCTTGTGGAATCTCTGACTAACCATTATTTAATTTGCGGTTTTGGCCGGATTGGGCAACAAATTGCCGAAGAATTTTCCGTAGAAAAAGCCCCTTTTATTATCGTCGATTCTAGTGCTGAACAGGTATTGTCTGCCCAGGAATCTGGCTATATTGCCATTCAAGCTGATGCTACTCTCGATGAAACCTTAATTAAGATGGGGATTGCGAGGGCCACTTGCTTAGTGGCGGCTTTGCCTTCGGATGCCGAAAATTTATACATTATTCTGTCAGCCAAAACCCTAAATCCGGGATTAAGAGCGATCGCTCGGGCCAGTAACGAAGAAGCGGTGCTGAAGCTGCAAAGAGCGGGTGCTAGTATGGTGATTTCGCCCTATATTACTGGCGCTAGGCGGATGGCGGCAGCGGCGCTCCGTCCCCAGGTGTTGGATTTTATGGATGGAATCATGACCAGCTCTGGCGGCTCTTTTTATATGGAAGAGTTTTTGGTGAATGCTCGGACTTGTCCAGTGGCGGGTTTATCTTTGCGGGAGGCTAAGTTGCGATCGCAATCGGGAGCCTTGGTGCTGGGCGTGCGTCGCCAAGATAATGAGCTAATTGTGGGACCGACTGGGGAAGCAATTATTATGGGTGGTGATACGCTAATCTGTATGGGGACTGCTGACCAGCTGCGCACCATCAATCGTCTGCTAGACCCGCCACCAGCTTAAGAAACATGCAAATCAGAATTGGTAATGGTTACGATATTCATCGCTTAGTACCGAACAGGTCGCTGATCTTGGGGGGCGTGAAGATTGAACACGAGTTGGGTTTACTGGGGCATAGTGATGCCGATGTGCTGACCCACGCCATTATGGATGCCCTGCTAGGCGCGTTGAGCCTCGGGGATATTGGTCATTATTTCCCGCCGACCGATCCGCAGTGGGCGGGAGCGGATAGTTTGCAGCTGTTGAAGCAAGTGCATCAGTTAATTCTCGATCGACAGTGGCAAATTACTAACATTGACACGGTAATTGTGGCGGAAAGGCCAAAACTTAAACCCCATATTGCGGCGATGCGGGACAAGTTAGCAACGGTTTTGAATTTAGCCCCCGATCAGGTGGGGGTAAAGGCTACCACCAACGAACAGCTGGGACCGGTGGGGCGAGAGGAAGGGATCTGTGCTTATGCGGTAGTATTGCTACAGGCTGAAGGGAAGTGAGGGAATTATGAATAGTCGATCGACAGGTATTTTTCAGAAAATAGTAGTTTTAGTGGCGGCGGTCAGTATTTTTTTGGGCAGCTGTAGCCTTAAACCACCAGCCCAAGTCCTTAACCAACTGGCTTCTAGCGTCACCAGTGCCCCTAAAACTTTTAATGCTGCCTTAGTCAATTCCCGTCCCAGCGTGGCTATTTATACCAGTGAGAGTCTGGTGGGGGAAAATGCTAAAGGAGAGCTGGAACCAGCTCTAGCCGAATCTTGGAAGCTGGATGGAAATAGTGTTACTTTCACCCTGCGGCCTAATCTCAAGTGGTCGGATGGTCAGCCGCTGACGGTGGACGATGTGTTATTTTCTTTTAACGAAATTTACCTGAGTAAAGATGTGCCCACCGATATCCAGGATGGTTTGCGGATTGGCAAAGAACAAAAACTGCCCACCCTGAAAAAGACTGGCGATCGACTGATCGAATTTACCACCCCAGAGCCCTTTGCTCCCGGCGTTCGAGCCTTCGGGGGAGCGCCCATTATGCCTGCGCACAAGCTCCGCGCCACAGTGCAAACCAAAGATAAAAGCGGCAAGCCCAAGTTCTTGAGCACCTGGGGCACTGATACACCACCTGCTGAGATTGTCAGCAATGGTATGTATCAGATTGCTAGTTATATGCCCGGGGAGCGATTGGTCTTCAAAAGAAATCCTTATTATTGGCGCAAAGACACTCAGGGTAAACAACTACCCTACATCGAGAGATTGGTGTGGCAAATCGTAGAAAATCCGGATGCTGCTCTGATGCAGTTTCGTACCAAAAACACCGACTCCCTAGGTGTTTCCCCACTATTTTTCTCATTGCTGAAAAAGGAAGAGAAAAAAGGGGATTTCACGATTCGGAATGTGGGCCCAGACTCGGGTACTTCTTTTATGACTTTCAATCAAAATAAAGGCAGCCGCAAAGGTGATCCCTTGGTGGATCCTTATAAAGCGGTCTGGTTCAATAATGTGAAGTTTCGGCAAGCCACGGCCTACGCGATCGATCGCCAGCGGATGATCAACAATACCTATCGGGGTCTGGGTGCTCCCCAAAACTCGGCTTTTTCGGTGGGTACTCCCTACTATCGCCAACCCAAAAAATCTGAAATATATGACTATGATTTAGACAAAGCCAAACAACTATTGCAAGAAGCGGGCTTTAAGTACAAAAAAAACAATCAGCTTTTCGACAGCGAAAACAACCGCGTAAAGTTTACCTTGATAGTACCAGCCGGTAGTCCGGCCACCGCTGCGATCGGCTCCCAAATTCAGCAAGACTTAGCCAAGGTGGGTATGGAAGTCCAGTTATCGCCGCTCGATTTCAGTATTATGGTCGATAAAATTGATAATACGCTGGATTGGGAAGCGTTAATTATTGGTTTTACTGGTGGTGTAGAACCAAACGACGGTGCGAACCTGTGGTTGAGTACGGGTAGATCTCACATGTTCAACCAAAAGCCCAGTCCCCAGCAAGAACCCTTGACTGGTCAAGAAGTTTCGGCCTGGGAAAAGGAACTCGACAAGCTGTATATTGATGCCGCGCGCGAACTAGATGAGACCAAACGCAAAGAGCTGTATTCGCAGGTGCAAGAAGTCACCCAAGCTAATGTTCCGGCAATTTTCCTGGTGAATCCGCTATATCTATCAGCTATGCGTAATCGAGTCACCGGAATTGTGCCGTCCACGACTCACCCCGCCGGGGTACTGTCGAATTTAGCAGAAATGAAAATTCAGGACTAGTTATGCTTCCACCGGAATCTTTACCCGAAATATTGCAAGCGGTAGCTAGTGGCCAGGTCGATCCAGCCCAAGCTCTAGAGCAATTGTTGGGATATGGAGCGATCGAGGACTTTGCTAAGATCGACAAACAACGCCAGCAACGCACTGGTTTTCCGGAAGTGATTTTTGGCCAGGGTAAAACCATCGAGCAAATCACCAAAATTATGGAGCGGATGTGCCTCGATCATCCTGTAGTAATGGCCACCCGCATTGAGCCAGCCGTCCAAGCCGAATTACAGGTAAACATTCCTGATCTAACTTACTATCCCCAAGCCCGGATCAGCGCCCTGCACACCACCCCCATCCCCATCAAATATCCCGGCCAAATCACCATTCTCACCGCCGGAACCGCCGACATCCCCGTCGCCGAAGAAGCGGCCTGCACCGCCACCCTTTGTGGCTTTAAAGTCGAAAGACTCTGGGACGTGGGCGTCGCCGGTATTCAGCGGCTGTTGAACAATCGTCAGTCGATCGACAGGGCTAATGTATTAATTGTGGTGGCTGGCATGGAAGGGGCTTTGCCCAGCGTGGTTGCTGGTTTAGCCGACTGCCCGGTAATTGCCGTACCCACCAGTGTTGGCTATGGGGCTCATTTTCAAGGCTTAGCGCCCTTGCTCACCATGATCAATTCCTGCGCTACTGGAGTGGGTGTAGTAAACATTGATAATGGTTTTGGAGCCGCGATGCTGGCTGGCCAAATCTTACGTACTGCCCATAAAATCAGCATCACGATGTAGGTTAATATCAGTGTTGAACTACTGTGGCGATATTTCTTTGACCCTCATGATATCCAGCCATTGATTCGGCTACAATAGTACTAATGTTTTGTATCTTAAGAACCCATGAATAGTTGTATTTTAATGGCCGAAATTACGCAGAACCCTGAGCTGCGTTCCACTGCTGATAATCAAATGGAAATTGCCGAAATGTTTGTGCAGTTCCTCAATGCCAAACCCGAAAACCCTCCAGCACTGATTAAAGTGGTAGGTTGGAATAACCTCGCCCGTGAAATCAAAGAAAAATATCGGCAGGGCGATAAGGTCGTTATTGAAGGACGGCTAGAAATGAATACGATCGATAAACCCGAAGGCTATAAAGAAAAACGGGCTCAGCTAATTGCCTCCCGCATTCATCCCTTGGGAGCCACCGATATGCCTGCCCCTTCATCAGAACCAGCAGCCTCGTCTAGTCCACCACCAGCGGCTGCGGCCAGACCGGTCGATAATACCCCGCCCAAAGGTCGCAGCTCCGCACAGGCTGTTCCACCGGCAGACACTTACGACAATGATGAAGAAATCCCGTTCTAGCTAGATGGTGTGGAGCCAGCATTTGGTTTTTGTGAGAGCAACTTTACTGAAATCCTGACTAAGTGCTGACAAAGTTCCCGAAAAGACCTTAAAATAAACTCTTTAGTGATAGATGCGCTTTTTGTGAATTCGGGATCTTCGCCAGGGCTGAAGAATTTAAGATAATTCCTAACATTTTTATCAAGTTAGCATTTCATCATCAACCTTTTAAGATTAACTACTTAAAACTAACAGTCAGCTTACTCTCACCATTAACCTGGAGAAAATTCTATGTCCATTCGTCTTTACATTGGCAATTTACCGAAGTCTGATGTCGAACGCCAAGATCTGCAAGATGTCTTTGCTGAAGCTGGTGAAACTGTTGTTGCGAAGGTAATTAAAGATCGCAAGACTGGCAAATGCCGTGGTTTTGGTTTCCTCACTGTCGAAACTGACGAGCAAGCCGATGAAATCATTGCTAAGTACAATGGCGTAATGTTCCAAGAGATGGAAATTAAGCTAGAAAAAGCCTTACCGAAAGCTGAAGAAGATGATGCTCCGAAGGCTATCACTAGTCGCCCAGAGCGGGTTGGCGATCGCCCAGATCGTTCCGGTGATGGCCAGAAGCGTGGTGGTAAGAAAAGTAGTGGCGGTGGTAATCGCGGTGGCAAATCTGGTGGTGGCGGTGCCCCCCAAGTTTTCACTGGTGGCGACAATACTGGTTTTCAGCCAGATCCTCGCTGGGCAGCTCAATTAGAAGCTCTCAAGGAACAATTAGCAGAAGTTAAACCCTAACTTTTAATTAGTTTTCCACAGCTCAAAAGATTAAATATTTTGGTGACTGTGTTTTTTCCAGGTTATCTGGCCGCTGGTGTAATTTACGTCAGCGGCTTTTTAGATCCGCTAGCCGTCATGTCCAGCTTTCTTGTATTCTGAGCTGAGTAATAGTAAAGAAAATTTTTAAGATGACATCCCCTCAAGACTTAATGAAACAAGAAGTGGGTAAAGCCGCTGCTGCTCGGGTTAAATCGAATTCAGTGGTGGGTTTAGGCACCGGCTCGACTACTGCTTTTGCGATCGAATACATTGGGGCACGTTTAAAATCTGGCGAATTGACTAACGTGGTGGGGATTCCGACTTCTTTTCAGGCGCGGGTGCTAGCCAAACAGTTTGGCATTCCGTTGACCACCTTAGATGAAGTCGATCGGATCGATATTGCGATCGATGGAGCCGATGAAGTAGATCCTCACAAAAACCTGATCAAAGGCGGCGGCGCGGCACATACCCAAGAAAAAGTTGTGGATGCTCTGGCCGAACAGTTCATCGTTGTAGTAGACAGTAGCAAACTAGTAGACAAACTGGGTTCGACCTTCTTGTTGCCAGTCGAAGTTTTACCCATGGCCGTCACCCCAGTAATGCGCGCTATCACCAAACTCGGCGGCGAACCCCAACTACGCATGGGCGTGCGCAAAGCCGGTCCTGTAGTCACTGACCAAGGCAACTTAGTGATTGATGTCAAGTTCCAATTGATCGACAACCCCGCCGAACTAGAAAAAACCCTAAATAATATTCCTGGAGTACTAGAAAACGGCCTATTCGTAGGCGTAACCGATCTAGTACTAGTCGGCGAAGTCCAAGACGGCAAAGTAGTAATCAAAGAAATGTAAACTAAGCCAAAAGTGCCTATAATCTTTACTGGCTATTAAATCACTTGTAATTGAATACCGCACTCTAAAGCTTAGATAGTAAGTAAGACAGAAAATTACTTATTTAACAAGATCGACCCGTACGATGGGGAGTTTGAGGGGGTGCGTCCCGCCCCTCAATGGGGGAGCTGGGGGTCAGAACCCCCAGCTCCGGGTTTTTACTTTCATTAAACACAAATAAAATTTTCCAGAGGAACCAATAATTTTGAGCCAACATCCCAGCATCGCCCCCCACGGCGGCACCCTCATCAACCGCATCGCCACCACCGCCCAAAAAACCGAATTTTTGAGCAAAGCCGATAGCCTACCCTGCGTAGCCCTCGACGAACGTGCCTATTCCGACCTCGTCATGATTGCGATCGGAGCCTTTAGCCCCATCATCGGCTTCATGACCAAAGCCGACTACGATCCCGTCGTAGATACCATGCGTCTGGCCAACGGCTTACCTTGGTCTATTCCCATCACCCTCTCCGTCACCGCCGCCGTCGCCGAACCCTTAACTAACGGCAGCCTGGTGCGCTTGGATGACCCCACTGGTCGGTTTGTAGGTGTGCTAGAACTCACCGAAAAATACACCTACGATAAAAAGCACGAAGCCGCCAAAGTCTACCTGACCGAAGATGCCAAGCATCCTGGGGTAAAGGTAGTATACGACCAAGGCGAAGTAAACTTGGCTGGTGCCGTATGGTTGCTAGAACGGGATGCTCATCCCTTATTTCCTAAATATCAGCTCGATCCGATCGTCTCCCGCCAGATGTTTCAAGACAAAGGCTGGAAAACCATCGTCGGCTTCCAAACCCGCAACCCCATCCACCGCGCCCACGAATACATTCAAAAATGTGCGATGGAAACAGTCGATGGTCTATTTTTGCATCCTCTAGTGGGAGCTACCAAAGAAGACGATATTCCGGCAGATGTGCGGATGCGCTGTTATGAAATTATTTTAGAAAACTACTATCCAACCGATCGAGTGATTCTAGGTATTAATCCCGCAGCCATGCGGTATGCTGGTCCCCGCGAAGCCATTTTCCATGCCCTGATTCGCAAAAACTATGGTTGTACCCACTTTATTGTCGGTCGCGACCACGCTGGAGTCGGTGACTACTACGGTACCTACGATGCCCAGTACATCTTTGACGAGTTTGAACCCGGTGAATTGGGAATTGTACCGATGAAGTTTGAACATGCTTTCTATTGCCAAGTGACCAAGTCGATGGCTACCACCAAAACCAGCCCCAGTACTCCTGAACAACGAGTGCATCTTTCTGGTACTAAGGTGAGAGACTTGTTGCGCCAAGGTGAACTTCCTCCACCAGAGTTTTCCCGGCCAGAAGTAGCTGCCGAGCTAATTAGAGCCATGAAAACCACCTAACTTACCTTCTTTCCCCCTGCTCAGGGGGATTTTTAGCCATGATGAATTTTAAAACTTTATTGCTAGGAACGGCGCTAGCGATCGCTACTTGGACAAGCAGTGCCGGAGATCTAAGTAGCCAATCTGTCCAAGCCTTAGATCGATCGATCTCCGCTCCTATTATTCCAGTTGTTTCCATCCAACGCTTACCAGCCGAAGCTAAGAAAACGATTAAATTAATTAATCAAGGCGGACCATTTCCCTATCGCAAAGATGGCACCGTATTTGGTAATCGAGAAAGACGCTTGCCAGTAGTAACTCTGGGCACCTACCGAGAATACACAGTCCCCACCCCCGGATCTAGAGATCGCGGTGCCCGTCGGATCATTTCTGGTCAAAATATTAAGTACTACACCCCCGATCACTATCGCTCTTTTCAACAGGTGCAAGAATAATGGCGACAATTGATTTGATTATCTCCGGACAAGCTGTCCCCCAAATTTATCGTCTTGATAGCGATGTGGCTCCAGAAGAGTTAGCCGCCCTGCTCCAAGAACAAGATGGAGAATTGTTCTACTTAGATGGCGCGGAAATGACCGACAAAACTCAACTAATGCAAGAGTTTGCCGCAGTCCTCAATTTCCCAGATTATTTTGGCGGTAATTGGGACGCTCTCCACGATTGTTTGAAAGATGTCAGCTGGCTAGATGAAGATGCCACGCACTGTGTGCTGTTGTTCGATCGCTGGGAAAAATGCACTAGCCCTAATTTGATCGAAATCCTCCAAGATGCCATCGCTGGTTGGAGAGCAGAGGCAGATGCGGTGTATGTGATGCTCAGAACAACAGACCCCGACTCATACGTCCTAAAATTGCCAGCAATCAGTTAAGTTGACCGATCACTCCATCTCACCGAGTGCAGAGGAATTTTCGCCAATTCCTAGTTGTCTTTTGCTATTTTTTAATTCATTCCACAGCTTTTTGATTTGGCGATAGGAATCTTCGGGTGTGATTTTACCAGCTGTTTCCAAGCCGGTGATGTAGCTAACTTTCTGAGAAAATTCTTGCAGATTGGCATTAAATACCATGTTCTGTGGCTGGATTTTGCCAGAATATCGTTGACGGTGGTATAGAAGATCTGAGTGATTCATCTGAGGAGCTGAGTGGCGAATGGTGTTTTGTTCTAGGTTGCCCTCAAAGTTGTCGATCGATCACAAACGTCTGAAAAAATATACTAGATTTTTGATCGATTACAATGGTTTGGGGTTGAAGTAGGTTAGTATCCAGACAGAAAAATGACCGACATTGAAGTACAGGCAAGAGTAATTCTAGATTTTCTAGTCAAGCTCCCATTCTCTGATTGTGCGGCGATCTCACGAAGTTTTGCAGATCTCACCACGAAACCAGGTATTTATGCAGTGCGACATCGTACCGATGGCTTACTTTATGTTGGCAAGGCTCAAGATATCAAAGAGCGATTTCGGGGTGGGCATAAGGCAGTCACTTGGTCATGGTTGGCCGAATATCATCACCAAGATGTGGCAATCGCCACCTATGAGATCGACTTTCAGCAGTGGCGAACGTTATCATCAAACTTAGAGGGGATTATTCTAATTTGGAGTAAACCCCCATTCAATATTCGTATACCCATGAGGGATGAGTCATGATGTCTAGTAGTCCTGAAGTAGAGACGATCGAGCATCTAAGTCCAGTTGCGGCGAAGATGATGTTAGCAGCATTGCCAGATCATATCCGTAGGGCTTTTGAGCGACGGGCACAGGAAATAGATTATCCGGTAGAAGCTGTTTTAGAGATGGCAATTGCCGGATTCTTGGATAGTGAATCTCTAAGTTTTGAAGATTGCCAGCCCCGTTATTAGATTTGGTTATATCGATTTAGAGAGATCGAGAATAACGAATCATGTTAATGAAAGAAAAGATTAACACTCATCAATTTCAGTCAACAAATAGCGTAAGCTGTTTCTATCCAAAACCCCATAGGGATCATTCGATCGAATCCCGACTTAATGTATACCTCCATTCCTTCCCCGCCCCAAGATTGGTCTAGCCACATCGATCGCGTCCGACAAAGATTCGATCGAGAGTTTCGCCAAGAATCTTTCGATTTGCCCCCCGAAGTAGAAGCCATGCCCATCTTTCGGCAATGGGTGAGTCGTGATTTGGCGCTGGAAACCACTTCGCCTTTTTGGGAACTGAGTAAATTCAGCAAAAATCACCGCTGCTTAGATATCGGTTGCGGCGTGAGTTTTTTGATCTACGATTGGCGCGATTGGCAGACCTATTTCTATGGCCAGGAAATCAGCACTGTAGCGCAGGCGGCGCTAAATTCTCGGGGGTCCCAACTCAACTCTAAGCTGTTTAAAGGAGTGCAATCCGGGGCGGCTCATCAATTAAAGTATGAAGATGCGATGTTCGATCGAGTGGTAGCCACTGGCTTTAGCTGCTACTATCCCCCTGAATATTGGGAACTAGTGTTGCAAGAAGTCAAAAGAGTACTCCAGCCGGACGGACTATTTGTATTTGATGCGATCGATCCAGCCGCTGAACTGGCGGAGAACTGGTCGATTTTAGAAATGTACCTCGGAGCCGAAGTGTATCTGTCGCCCTTGGCGCAAATCACAGCATTAGTTAAAGAGGCTGGTGGCCGAGTAACGGCCACCAAACCCGGCAAGTTATTTCAGATGTATCAAGTGCAGTTCAATAAAAAATAGTACTAGGCATCCTGACGCAGCCGATCGAGTACCGATCGATCCTCCAAAGTGGAAGTATCACCAGTCACTTCTTCGCCAGCGGCTAGCGATCGTAGTAAACGGCGCATGATTTTTCCAGACCTGGTTTTGGGCAGCGCATCCGTAAAGCGGATTTCACCGGGTCTGGCGATCGCCCCAATTTCTTTACCGACATGCAGTTTCAACTCTTTGATCAAGTCATCACTAGCCGTAAAAGTATGCTCTAGGGTTACGAAAGCTACGATTTCTTCGCCTTTGAGGTCATCGGGCTTGCCCACTACTGCCGCTTCGGCCACAGCCGGATGTGAAACCAGCGCGGACTCCACTTCCATCGTGCCCAAACGGTGACCGGAGACGTTGATCACGTCATCCACCCGTCCCATTACCCAGAAATAGCCATCGGCATCCTGACGAGCGCCATCGCCAGCAAAATACAGGTATTTACCATCCTGGGGTGGAATTTCTTCCCAATAGGTTTTGCGGAAGCGATCGGGGTCGCCGTAAACGTTCCGTAGCATTCCCGGCCAAGGATGCTTGACCACCAAATAACCACCCGTATTAGCAGGTACTTTTTGCCCAGTCATATCCACCACCTCGGCCATAATTCCGGGGAAAGGCCGCGTTGCTGAACCGGGTTTGGTGGGAATCGCTCCCGGTAAGGCCGTAATCATAATACCGCCAGTTTCAGTTTGCCACCAAGTATCGACGATCGGACAACGACCGCCACCAATGACCCGGTGATACCACATCCAGGCTTCCGGGTTAATTGGTTCACCGACGGTACCCAATAGCCGCAGCGTAGACAGATCGCGGGTATTCGGAATTTCCTCACCCATTTTGATGAAAGCTCGAATCGCCGTCGGTGCGGTGTAGAAGATCGTAACTTTATGCTTAGCGATCACATCCCAAAAACAGCCCGGATTGCTGGGTCGAGGAGCCCCTTCATAAATCACTGTAGTGGCTCCATTGGAGAGGGGGCCGTAGACAATGTAGCTATGGCCAGTAATCCAGCCCACGTCAGCAGTACACCAATAAACATCGTTATCTTTGAGGTCGAAAATCCATTTAGTCGTGATGTGCGAATAGAGGTTGTAGCCACCGGTGGTATGTACTACGCCCTTCGGTTTACCAGTGCTGCCCGATGTGTACAGAATAAACAGCATGTCTTCAGCATCCATCGCCGCCGCTGGGCAGTCGGGGGAGGCGATCGCCTGTTCTTCATGCCACCAATAATCGCGCCCTGTTTCCATGGCGGTTTCTTGCTTGGTGCGCTGTACCACTAGAGTTTTTTGAACGGTGGGACAAGCGTTGTTGGCAATCGCCTGATCGACCTGCACTTTCAGGGGAACGATCGCATCTTTCCGCCAACCACCATCAGCCGTAATTACTAACTTGACTTCCCCAGCTACCAATCGATCGCGCAAGGCTTCAGCACTAAAACCCCCAAAAACGATGGTATGTACTGCCCCAATCCGGGCACAGGCCAACATGGCCATGGCGGCTTCCGGAATCATTGGCATATAGATGCCCACTCGATCGCCTTTGGTCACACCCAATTTTTTCAGGACATTGGCCATCTGGCAGACTTCTTGGTGCAGTTGAAAATAAGTTAGAGTGCGGGTGTCGCCCGGTTCACCTTCCCAAATCAAAGCTGGTTTATCACGTCGATCAGTTTCTAGGTGTCGATCGAGACAGTTGTAAGAAATATTCAGCTGACCACCCACAAACCATTTAGCAAAAGGAGGGTTGCTCCAGTCCAAGACTTGATCCCAGGGCTTAAACCAATGTAATTCTTGCTGAGCTAACTCTGCCCAAAATTTAGCCGGATCGGCGGCAGCTTTGGCATAGAGTGCTTCGTATTCAGCCATGCTTTTGATGTGTGCCCCTTGGGAAAACTCCGGAGAGGGGGGAAATACTCGTTCTTCGTGAAGCACCGATTCAATATTTGTGTCTGACATAACCAATGGCGTGTGGAGAGCCTGCACCAAGGCGCAAGGCAGTACGCTTTTTATTATTGCCGATCGACTGCCTTGGTTAGACATCTAGTCTAGAAATCTCTACAAAAGACTCAATAATTATCTACGATCGACTGACCTGAGCGCGCCACAGTAATGTGTCACCTTGCTGATAGCCAGGATAGCGTATCATCACCATTTCACCCGGTTGAATCTGACCAACCATCGCCTGATGCTGCTGCGGATTAAAGGCCACTACTGCGCCCACTGCTGCGATTTGATTAACATCCCAGGTGGCTAGTAGGCGATCGATCGGCTTCACCAGCGGCAATAGTTTACTTGCCGGAAATTCCGGATTAATTTGGGCTTGGTAAGCGGCGGCTGGCCAATAGGTTAAAAAAGATTCGATCGTTTGAATACTAGCCAGTTGAAATTCGGCCAGAGAGGGCGCTGGTGGATTGGTTGGTTCCGGGTTAGATTGAAGGCCTAATTGCTCCAGCAACTCTCCCAAAGAAATTTGTAGCGATCGACTCAGTTGAACTAACTCCGACAGCTTCAAATGATCGCTCTGACCCCGCCGCAATTTGCGCAACCGCTTGATCGAGATCCCCGCCTGGTCGCTGAGCTGCTGCCAGCTGGTGATTTTTGCAGTGGCTATTAGTTCACCCAACACTATTTCGACAGAATTTTCATCCATAAAACTACCAAAATAAAACGAAAAAAAAGAGTGTCTTGTCAGCCAAGGCACTCCCATCGATTACTAAAGGAATCTTAATTATCTAACAGACTGCGCAGCATCCACGCAGTTTTTTCGTGAATTTGTAATCTCTGAGTCAAAAGATCGGCAGTTGGTTCATCACTAACTTTTTCTACTAGGGGGAAGATCGATCGAGCCGTCCGACAGACAGTTTCTTGGCCTTCCACCAACAGCCGGATCATATCGGTAGCCTTCGGGACATCGGTAGTTTCCGGAATAGAAGTGAGCTGAGCGTAAGCACTGTAACTACCTGGAGCTGTGAAGCCTAACGCCCGAATGCGCTCGGCAATTAAATCCACTGCTAGAGCCAGTTCATTATATTGGGTCTCAAACATCAAATGCAGAGTCTGAAACATCGGCCCAGTAACATTCCAATGAAAATAGTGAGTTTTGAGGTACAAACTGTAAGTATCCGCTAGCAATTTCGATAAACCAGCGGCAATCTCTTGACGAGCTTCGGTATCGATGCCAATATCAATTTTCATATGTTGTATTCCATTGTGTAGCGCATTCTTAATACTCTAATTTTAAACAATTAGGGCAATGAATAACGCTGAACGCAAGACGAAATATCAAGTTTCACGAATATTTAGTTGGTCGATCGATCCAGGCAATGCAATCTGTTAAGATCTCAAAACTACCCGAATTCTCTACATTAGCTAAACTAGACACGGCCTTAAATTCTGCACCAGTGTCAGCCAACAGTCCAATTCAGAATAGAATTACCATCCCTAGCTGGTTTTGGAACACTTAAGGAAGAGTTAAGAAATATTCAGCCAGGACATTTAGTATCAAAAGATACAGAATGCTGTTCTGGATTGTCCATACGATCAAACCATAGTCAACGTATCAACACGTATTTAATAATAAAGCAATGAGTGGAAATAAGTCTCGCCTTCAGGCAATTTCTCAGATCGCCCAGAGAGCACCGATGCCTCCGAAAAAACCAGCCAAACTGGCTAATATTTGGGCAACAGACGTTTTTAGCTTAGCTAAAATGCAAGAGCGTTTGCCTAAGGATGTTTTTAAATCTCTGAAGAAAACGATCCAGAATGGCGAGCTACTCGACCACTCCGTCGCCGATATTGTCGCCTCCGCCATGAAAGACTGGGCAATGGCTAAGGGCGCACTTTATTACGCTCACGTATTTTATCCTTTGACCAATGCGACAGCCGAGAAACATGATGGTTTCATTTCGGTGCAAAGCGATGGCACGGCTATTTCTGAATTTGCGGGCAAACTTTTAATCCAAGGTGAACCAGACGGCTCATCTTTCCCGAATGGTGGTATTCGATCGACCTTTGAGGCGCGGGGCTACACTGCTTGGGATGTCAGCAGTCCAGCCTACGTCATCCGTACTGACAATGGTGCTACTCTCTGCATCCCCACTGTCTTTATCTCTTGGACCGGTGAAGCCCTCGACAAAAAGACCCCACTGTTACGCGCCAATGCGGCCATGAGTAAAGCAGCGGCCAAGGTTCTGAAACTGCTAGGTAACAGTGAAGTAGCCACCGTCAACTCCAGTTGTGGTGCTGAGCAAGAGTATTTCTTAGTAGACGCCAGCTTTGTGACTAGCCGCCCTGATTTGATGCTGGCTGGCCGTACTCTATTTGGCAAATCTCCCGCCAAGGGTCAGCAGTTTGATGACCACTACTTTGGGGTCATTCCAGAACGGGTGCAGGTGTATATGCAAGATGTGGAAGAGCAGCTGTACCGCTTGGGAATTCCGGCTAAAACCAGACACAACGAAGTAGCCCCTGGTCAATTTGAAATTGCACCGTACCACGAAGCTGCCAACGTTGCTACCGACCATCAGCAGATGATTATGACCATCCTGCGAGCGACCGCCAAGAAACATGGCATGGCTTGCTTGCTCCATGAAAAACCCTTTGCTGGTATCAACGGCTCTGGTAAACATGTGAATTGGTCAGTGGGCAACTCCACCCAGGGCAATTTACTCGATCCCGGTGATGAACCTCATACTAACTTGCAATTCTTGGTATTTTGCGGAGCCGTAATTCGCGGTATTCACAAGTATGGACCACTACTGCGGGCAGTAATTGCCACTGCTGGCAACGATCATCGCTTGGGTGCTAACGAAGCACCACCCGCGATTATGTCGATTTATTTAGGTTCCCAAATCGATGATGTCTTCCAACAGCTCAAGCGCGGTGATGTGACAGGTTCCCAGAGCAGAGGCTCGATGGATTTGGGCGTAAATGCTTTGCCGATGTTGTTGAAGGATGCTGGCGATCGCAATCGCACTTCACCCTTTGCTTTTACAGGCAACCGCTTTGAGTTTAGAGCAGTGGGTTCTAATCAGTCGGTAACTGGTCCTTTGGTAGCCATGAATACTATCTTAGCTGATTCACTGGAATGGATGGCTGATAAGCTATCTAGTGCCTTGTCTGGGGGCGCAAGTATCGATACGGCTGTCCATCAAACCTTGAAGGAAGTCATGGATAAACATGATGCCGTAATTTTCAATGGCAATGGTTATTCAGCCGAATGGCATAAAATGGCTGTGGAAGAACGTGGCCTAGCTAACTTGCGCACTACTGCGGACGCTCTACCAGTCTTAAAAGAAGGCTATATTCAAGACCTGTTTAGCAAAACTGGGGTATTATCGCCAGTGGAACTGGCCAGCCGCTTTGAGACCTATGCTGAGCAGTATATTCTATCGATCGAAGTAGAATCGCGCATTGCTACTAGCCTAGCCAAGACCGTTGTCTACCCCGCAGCTATAGAGTACTTATCGGAACTGGCTGACACCATCAGACACTTGAAAGATGTCGGAGTTGAGTTGGATAAGAGCAGCGCTGAAAAGATTGCTGGTCTGACCAATGTGATGAACAAAGCAGTTGATAAACTCAGCGCGGTTGCTCATCAGCATGATTTTGCCTCAGTAGAAGAGCATATGCAGCACTGCGCCCAGGTAATTCGCCCAGCAATGGATGAGTTGCGGCAGTCGGTGGATGCTTTGGAAGGAGAAGTTGCTGACAGCGCTTGGCCGTTACCGACTTACCAAGAAATGTTGTTCATCAAATAGATTTGATCGGAACTAAACAAGAAAGCTCTGCTATTAAATAGCAGAGCTTTCTTGTTTAGTTCCGATCAAATCTGGGGGTTAGCTAACAAATAAATCCAGAGGAAAATGGCCGTGGGTGCCACTATATCCCTCAGCTAGGTCGGATTGAAAAGAAACTAACACACCGCGATAGGTGCCATTGTAAGTATCAACATAGAGACGTTGCGATCGAGGATTAAATTTGAGATATACCGCGCCAGCGATCTCGGGTAGCTCTTGCCCCATCGCATCAGTTAGCAGATAGCCAAAATGTTGAGCATAGCTTTGCAGGGCTTGGAAACCAGCTGATTGCTGTTCTGCACAGACTCCAAAGATGTGATAGTCGGCAGCAGCGGTGAGAGTTTGCAGAGCAGCCTGAATTTCAGTCCGTTGCTCGGCAGTGGCCGTGTGGTCTAAATCTTTTAAGTCCCACAGGACTTTTTCGGCAGCTAATGTTGTAATCATGGGGCAATTGTATCGCGACTGTTCTTCACTTGTTAATCAGTTTCAGTGACTGTCAATTAATCGATCAACTGATTTAGTGGTCTGGAGCACTGCTTGGATAGTGTCCAATAATTCTTCGATCGAATAGGGCTTAGCTAAAAATGCTTTCACTCCAATACTAGCTCCTTGCGTAAACAAACTATTGGAAGTCAAGCCACTGGTGGCTACAATACGTACCTGGGGATCGATTTGCTGCAAAGTCCGGCAGGCCGTCAGACCATCCATGGATGGCATCATGCTATCCATCAGCACTAAGCTAATATCATCGTGGTGTTGACGATAGAGATCGATCGCCTCCAGCCCATTATTGGCCAATAGAGTTCGATAATTGCTAAGTTCTAAGGCTACTTGAGTGACCTGCTGAATTAGCGGTTCGTCATCCACAATTAAAATTAATTCCTGACGGCCACTCACTAGCGATCGATCGCTAGTGGTCAGGCTAATATCATCTTCGATCGCTGGTAAATACACCTTGAATTGAGTACCATGACCAACTTCACTATAAACTTTGATGAAACCACCGTGGGTTTTGACAATGCCCAGTACGGTAGAAAGACCCAGCCCAGTTCCTTTGCCCAGTTCTTTGGTGGTGAAAAAAGGATCAAAAATGCGATCGAGTAATTCAGTCTCAATACCCATCCCCGTATCCGTAATCGTGATCACCACATGAGCACCAGGTCGCGCCTCCACATTTAAGCAAGTATAGGATTCATCAATCAGCTTATTTTCTACGGCTAGAGTGAGTGTTCCGCCCTCGGGCATGGCATCGCGGGCATTGACGCACAGATTCATCAGTACTTGGTGCAGCTGGGTGGCATCCGCCGCCACTGTCCACAGATCATTAGTAGGAATATTTGTATCAATCTCAATGGTTTTTGGAAAAGTCTGACGCGTCACCTGAACCATCTCCGAGAGCAAATGGCGAACTTGTAAAGGTGCTCGCTCCCCTTCCACACCTTGGGCAAAGGCCAAAATTTGCTTAACCAACCCAGCTCCCCGCTTAGCGCTGTCTTCCACCACCTTTAGCAGATGCTGACGTTGCTCATCGCTGTGTCCCGATTTTACCGACATCATTTGGGCGATCGCTAAAATCGGGGTCAAAATATTATTAAAATCGTGGGCAATACCACTGGCCAAGGTGCCTAGGCTTTCTAATCTTTGTACCCGTAAAAACTGAGCTTCTAGTTGTTTTTTCTCGGTGATATCGGTATCCACCGACAGAATCGAATGCGGTTGCCCCGCTGCATCTCTCACCAACGTTAACCTAGTGGTCACAATCACCCGGGTGTCATTCTTGTTGATTTTGTGTAATTCTCCTTGCCATTCCCCTGTCGCAAATACTGCTGGCGGAATAGCGGCCACTTGTGGCAATAATTCTCGGTACAGCAAAGAGGATGCATTCCTACCTAAAACTTCTTCAGCAGTCCAACCATACAGCCGTTCCGCACCATGATTCCAAAAGATAATCTGGTTGTCCAGATCACACACAAAAATCGCATCCGACGCAATATTGATCAGCGCAGCCTGTTCTTGAATTTTTTGTTCGGTTTCTTGTAAAGCTTGGAGGGTTTGGCGTTGTTTATGGCGTTCAGCAGCCTCGCGCAATTCTCGCTCCACCGCCGGTACTAAACGCGCTAAATGACCTTTGATTAAATAATCATGGGCACCAGACTTCATGGCCGCCACTGCTACTTCTTCACCGATCGTACCGGAAACAATAATAAAGGGGAGATCCTGCTGCTGGTTTTGGAGTACCTGGAGAGCTTCGGGGGCACTAAAGGCTGGCAAAGTATAGTCCGCAATCACCACATCCCAAGTTTCTTGAGCGAGGGCGGTCTGCATGGCTAGTGGCGTGTCTACCCGCACATATTCTGGATTGTAGCCACCCCGCCGCAGGGCGCGTAGGGTCAGAAACATATCGTCTTCCGAATCCTCAACAATCAAAACTCGTAGATTACGAAGATTCATTTCAAATTACCTCCCTGGATCTTCGGGCTAAATTGGTGGTGCTTCATTGATTAATAGCCAATACATTCCTAGTTGCCGAATAGCCTCCGAAAACTGGATAAAATCTACCGGTTTACGAATGTAACTATTACAACCCAAGCTATAACTACTTAGCATATCCTGTTCTTCACTAGAAGTGGTTAGCACCACCACTGGCAATAGGCGAGTGCGATCGTCTGCCCGTAGTTGACGCAAAACCTCTAAGCCATCGATGCGGGGCAGCTTGAGGTCTAGTAAAACCACTGTGGGTTTAATGCTGGTGTCCCGTCCAGTATGCACCCCTCTGGCAAACAGGTAATCTAGGGCTTCTACGCCATCCCGCGCCACCACAATTTCGTTGCTAATGTGATGACGTTTTAGTGCCCGAATCGCTAAGGCTTCGTCATCAGGATTATCTTCTACCAACAAAATACTTTTGGTGTTAACGCTGTCACTCATGAACCGATTTCCTCTGCTGCCAGTGTAAAATAAAAAGTCGCCCCGCCTTCGATCGATCCTTCTGCCCAAATCTGACCACCATGCCGCCTGATGATCCGCTGCACAGTAGCGAGTCCAATGCCATTTCCCTGAAATTCTTGCATCCCGTGCAAGCGTTGGAAGGGACTAAATAATTTGTCAGCATAATTCATATCGAATCCGACTCCATCATCGCGCACAAAATAAACCAACCTAACATCTTCTTGAGTAATTGTACCTAACTCAATTTTAGCCTGGGAGTGCTTAGAGGTAAATTTGACTGCGTTGTTTAATAAATTTTCGAGTACTACCTGGAGCAGACGTTCATCTCCTTGTGCTAACAAGCCTGGCTGAATCACGAACTCCATCTGCCGATCGGGCTGAGTACGCTGGAATTCGGCACAAATATTACTGCCTAACCGACTGAGATTGACCGATTCAATTTGAATCTCGCTCCGAATTACCCGGGAGAGGGTCAGCAGATCGTCGATTAGATGCCCCATCCGCTGGGTGGCAGCGCGAATGCGGTGAAGATAGTCTTGGCCAGAGGCATCTAATTGATCGTGGCAATCTTCGAGTAGTGCCTGACTAAAGCCATCGACACTGCGTAAAGGCGCTCTTAAATCGTGGGAAACCGAGTAGCTAAAGGATTCTAGCTCGTGATTGACGGCCTTGAGTTCGGCGATCGCTTGGCGCAAACCCTGGTTTAAAGACTGGGCTCTTTCTTGAGCCTGCTGCCTTTCAGTCACTTCGATCCGCAGCTCGGCCAGCAGTTCAGCATGTTGGAGGGCAACTCCCAGATGGTGAGCGATCTGGCTAACAAATTCAATCTCGATCGGCTGCCACTGACGGGGCGTTGAGCATTGATGAATACAAAGTAATCCCCACAGTTTTTGACCTTGTAAGAGAGGTACCGCTAAGTTAGCCCGTACCTGAAACTGCGATAGAATCTGAATATGACAGTCGCTCAAACCCGCATTATGAATATCGGATACAGCCTGAATCCGGCCTTGCTCGTAATGAATAGCAAACTGATCGCCAAAGCAGTGATCATGAATTTTATGGGTGATCGCCGACGAAAAAACTGGATCGACATCTTCGGACACAAATTCGCCATCGTCCCAGCCGCTACCTGGATAAAACCGAAACATCCCCACTCGATCGGCCTGTAACAGCTGACGCACTTCGATCGCCGTGGTCTGAAAAATCGTTTCTAAGTCCAGAGATTCTCGAATGCGACTAATCACTCGAAACAGCGCTTGCTGCTGTCCGGCCTGATTGATTGCTTGCCGGAGCGGTCGAAACTCCGCTTGCAAATCCTGAGTGAGCTGCTCAAAGGCCGCATCATCTCGACAGTAGTCTCGTAATTTCGCCAATGTTTCTGGATTCATGAACTCGGCTGATTAGGGATGGACAGGTCAACTGCATAGCCTGCATTCCTCTAGAATACACCCGGAACTTGAGTGATAGATTTTCAAGCTCCATCAACAACCCTCCTCGACAGGTTTTCATGAATTTTGCCTGGTCTTGCTGTTGGCTATCACCTCACAGATAGCAAAATATACCCAAAACGATCTTGATACAGGAAGTAACCAAACAAGCGATAATGTTCGACAGTCTGTTTTCACTCCCTTGCATTCAACTTGAAAGCTTATGACCCTCATTGACTGGTTCGCCAATCGCCAAAAAACTGACCCCGCAATTCAGCCACAGCAAGAGCGCGAAATTGCTGATGGACTGTGGGCTAAATGTGGCAGTTGCGCGGCGATCGCCTACAGCAAAGATTTAAAAGCCAATCAGATGGTTTGCATCGAATGTGGTCACCATCAACGAATTACTAGTGAAGAGCGAATTCATCAGTTGATTGATGGTGGTACTTGGCAATCGCTGGATGAACAAATTCACCCCACTGACCCCCTGAAGTTTTTCGCGCGCAAAGCCTATAGTGATCAACTGAAGGAAAATCAAGAGAAAACCGGTTTAATCGACGCAGTGACCACTGGCCTGGGCGAGATTGAAGGTCAAAGAGTCGGTTTAGGAGTAATGGATTTCCGCTTTATGGGCGGTAGTATGGGTTCGGTAGTGGGTGAAAAACTGGCGCGAATGTTGGAGCAATCTACCCAATTGCAAATACCGGCGATCATTGTTTGTGCTTCCGGCGGGGCAAGGATGCAGGAAGGAATGCTCAGTCTGATGCAAATGGCCAAGATTTCGGCGGCGCTGGCGCGGCATCAAGAAGCCAAGTTATTGTATGTTCCGATTTTGACTAATCCCACCACGGGTGGGGTCATTGCCAGTTTTGCGATGCTGGGGGATATTATTTTGGCCGAGCCTAAAGCAACGATCGGCTTCTCTGGTCGACGAGTGATTGAGCAAACGGTGCGCGAAAAGTTGCCCGATAATTTTCAGACTTCGGAATATTATTTTGAGCACGGATTCGTAGATATGATTGTGCCCCGTCCGAAGCTGCGTCAGACGCTGGCGCAGTTAATTCGCTTTCATCAACCAGTAGCCAAGTAATAAATCTGGAGAAATATCAATTATTTTCATAGGAGAAAGTTATTAACTTTCTCCCCGACACAACTTGAAAAGTAATCAAGTATCTAAAAGTTAGCAATTATGTTGTAGCTACGGCTTCTTCTGGCATACATTCTTCTAATAAAACCATAATGGCAGCGGCGACTGATTCTTGTTCATTAGCGTCTATTTGGACGATCGGTGGTCTAGTCATATCTGGCAAATAACCCAGGGCTAGGGCCACGTTTTCGGGAGTCCAAGCACCTTCGCAGTCATTGTGAGTTACTCCGATAATCATCGGAATTGTCATCCGTTGATTCATAAAGTTCAAAATCCGGCGGGCTTGGTGAAACTCACTGGGCCGGTGAGCGGCCACTAACAAGACATAGGCATGAGCCTTGCTAATGAGAATATCCCACATGAAATTAAAGCGGGCCTGACCAGGTGTCCCATAAATGTGGAGCGCCATTTCCGGGCTAAAAGTCAGTTTACCGAAGTCCATCGAAACAGTAGTGCCTTGTTTCATGTCGGCTACTTCATCGGTGGCTTTTCGATCAGTATCTACGACTTCAATTTCACTGATCGATCGAATAAAAGTAGTCTTACCAGCTCCCACACAGCCAGTGATCACCAAACGCATAACTTCCATATTTCTATACCTTCTTTTTTAAGAAGCCCACTAAATTACTCATGAATGACTTAGACAAAGCCGGTTTTTCAACTTCGGTTTTAGAGATCGACTGATTGGCCGCTACCATTTCTGCTAAGGCTGCTGGAGCTAGTTCGAGCGCAATTTCTTTAACTAAGCCGACGGCGGCTAGCCGAAAACAAATTTGTTGCACGGTGCTTAAGGCCAGCTCAGTTTTTTTGGCGATTTGAGTCAAGCTAATTTCACCATTCGCGAATTCCCAGACCTGCATTTCTTGGGTATCCAGTTTGAGCGCGGGTAGTTCTGGGCGGAGTTTTTTCAGACCAAATTCCGGAGACGGGAGCTTGTGTTCTAGTAAACTCCAGTCGCGTAAGACTCTCAAGCCCAACAAGCTGGCTTCTCCGGCAGTCATGCTTAATCCGGTCATTTCTGGATAGGCCAATGGAACTTGTTCATCAAAAGAGAAACGGGCATTAGCCAACTTAAAAAGTCCGCATACTGGCTGCAAAACTTGCGATCGAAACAACATCCGGAGTTGTTCGGTGTCTAAAGTACCTTGAGACTTCAAAAATAGACCTAGTGGCTCGTGCATGAGTTTGAATTTTTGGTGCATGGAAGATAAATCTCCATCCACTGCCCAGCCTCTTTGGTCGATCATGACCAATAGTCCTAGCTGGCTGAGGTCGCGAGCGTGAGCGACAATGCGGCCATTACGAAACCAAATATAACTGGAAAAGGTAGTTGATTGAACAGAGTCATTGTCAGGTTCAATCAACAACAAACCAGTTTTATAGCCCTGTTGAACAAATTGAAATATTTCTACTAGTGAGTATTCGGATAGATATCCTGTAAGAGCCATGATGGTCTCCAGTAAAGAAAAGAATTAGCGATCGATATAGATGGAGCAATCATCAAGATTCTCACCCGACAAAAATACATGGAGAACCTCCGCAAAAAAAACAAAAGAACTAGTTCCCATACAGGGCTATTTCATTCATCCCAAAACATCAAGCTGCCCTCATCCCCTAACCCCTTCTCCCAAGTCTGGGAGAAGGGGGATCGGAGTTTTGCTCCCCTCTCCCAAGCTTGGGAGAGGGGCTGGGGGTGAGGGCTTCCAAGAATAAAATAACCCTGAGTTCCCATATTTGATGAATCGCAGGAACCAGTTCTAGTTCTCTTTAATAACTCAAAAAAACTAACCTAACTCGGCTCTAATGGCGGTTACTGCTTTTTTGATATCGAGCATTAGTAAGCCTTGCTTAGCAGCTTTGCTAGCCAACACCAAAAATACCGCTTCTTCACCACAGCCCATTAAAATGCCATAGCCAGTGTCGCCTTCTACCATAATCCGATCGACATTACCCCGCGCTAGTTCTTTACCAATGCGTTCTCCCAAAGACAGCATGGCGGCGGACATAGCCGAAGTCCGGTCTTCATCCATACCATTGGGCAAGGTAGAAGCCAACGGCAATCCATCTGGAGATACCAAGGCAGCTCCTTGGACATCCGCAGTGCCTGAAACAAATTCTTGAACGATGTTCCCGATCGACATAATTTCCTCAATTTAATTTAGATAGGTATTGTTATTTTTGTGGAGAGCCATCTGGTGATGATTAATCTCTGAATTGAAATTCAAAGACATCGTATTCACTACCGCGCAGCACAGAATCAGTGTGCTTGCCTTGTAATTTATGGCCAGTCGCAACTTCTAAAGCACCCCAAACGGCACCCAATGTAAAGGTACATTTACGGGTAGAACCCATTTCTTCACCGGCCGAGCAGACGGTTTCGCTGCAATAAACTTTGATCCGGTCGCCCTCTTGTTCCACTTTGTTGACAGCGGTTAAGCGGGTGCCGTTCTTCCCAACAGCAGCATCCAACATCGAGCCAACTTCCGCAAATGGTATATTGGCACCAGCCAGACCGAGGCTGTTAGCCAAGGCTTTGCCCCGTGTCCGACCAGCTGCAATGAGGGAGATAGCCGTGGCTTTCTCACCCAGAGCATCTTCCATACCAGTAATTACCGATTTAAAGCAAACAATGCTGCTAAAGTCGCCAAGATTTGCCCGAATGTAGGTAGACATAAATTATTTTTTCCTTGAGTTATAGATCTGGATGGATAGGAAGTTCTGACTCATTGGTAATTTAAAGCTATGGGGACTTAGATAGACAGCTCTCAATGTATAATATCAGGATCGCTACCATCCTTTTAAGTAGCTTAGTCATAAATATATGCTAGGTTTGCGCTAAGAAAAGCCGTGAAATTACCAGTGTTTAAGAATAATGTTGCGGTACTCAGTACTTATACGGATAATTTTGTAACATTTAGCCTAGAGAAATTCCACATGGGCTTGCCCTCACCCCAGCCCTCTCCCAAGCTTGGGAGAGGGCAAGCCGATACCTCACTTCAACAGCATTTCTGAATTTGGAATTGCTGTTATACGGATGTTTTCTTCACAACGTGTAGTAGTTCGATCGGTAGATCATCGGGATCAGCAATAAAAGCCACTTCGTAGAGATGGTCGCCAATTTGTTGCTGATGCGGGGCTAGTAAAATTTGGGGTGCGATCGAGTGTTCTGGCTGAGCAATTAGTCGTACTTTCCAACTATTTAGCCAACTAGTCAGATCGGTAGCTTCAGTGGTTACATCTAAAGCCAGATGGTAGTAGCCCACATAATGTTCATCATGAAAAGCATCTGGTGCCGGGTGGGGTTCCGGAATCTGAATTAATTCTAGGCGAGACTGCTGACCAACTAACCAGCAAGCCAAGGTATAACCAGTAGTAAACCGCTCACTCATTTCAAAGCCAAGAGAGGAGTAGAAGGCGATCGATCGATGAATGTTCGCTGTCCGAATAGAAATATGGTGCAACATTGCTCTCCACCCGAGGTCTAGATCCGAAAGTAGGGATAGTGTAGCGGAATACCCGGCTCGGCCTCCAATTCAAAATTAATTATCGCCCAGCGCGGTTCCGTCGCAGCCTCCGGACTAAAAGATACTGGCAGGTTGTATAAGAGCGGCAAACTAGCTTCACCCATCAGCCAGGGCATGCCCTGCTCCAGATGGCTGTTAATCAATTCCTGATAGCGCTGAGCAATCATCACCCGAATTGCTCGATCGCCTTGAATATAAAGTTTATCTAGAGCATCATGAATCTCGAACCGAATACCATCCGGATGAGTATGTTGCCGATACCAGCGACTTTCCCATAGCTGCCAATGACGGCCAGATTGTAGATGGACAATTTCGCGGGTATGGGGATCAGACTCAAAAGCCCCATGCCGAGGGCAGAGGTAAGTGTCGGTCAGCGTGAGGGCTGGAATTGCTTGGTGGCAGTGCGGACAGGTGATTTCTGCACCAAATATTGGATATTGGAAAGCTAAGTTCATATGGAATAATCAGTCAGATGGCTAATAGTAAGAACCCAATTTACTCCTAAAATATTTCCTTGATGCCACTATCCTACACCTAGTGATTTAGTCTAGAGGAGGAACTAGTACTTAAATCATTATCGTTTACTTTTAAAATCTAGTATGCTATTTCTTCCGACTTTTTGGGCACTCTGAGCATAGTCGAGGAATATAACTTCACCGATGCGTAGCGGGCGACAGTCTCCAAAAGTCACATATTTTTATAGTTGCCACATAAATGATTTTACAAAAATAGTTGTTATATTAGCTCTGAAACTTAGTCAGAGCCAAAAAGTTTTCAGTTGATCTTGCTGCTTGGCCAGCAAATATTCCCATCGTCATCATCGCAATCAGTATTTCAGGAGTAGAACAATGGACGATAACAAACAGCAAATAGTTCACTATTTTATTGAAGAAGCCCAAGAACATTTGGATGTGGTAGAACAGGGTTTGCTAGATTTAGGTGAAGTAATCAAAGATGCCGATCGAGTCAACGAAATGTTTCGAGCAGCTCATTCTGTCAAAGGTGGCGCAGCGATGTTGGGTTTCGAAAGCATTCAAAAAACTGCTCACGAGCTAGAAGACTGCTTCAAAGTAATGCGCGATCACTCGGTACCAGTCGATCGGCAACTAGAAACCATGTTCTTAAAAGGCTACGACACTCTCAAAGAATTAGTCGCAGAGCTAGCCAACTCCCCCACCCTCACACTGCGCCCTGAAATAGTTGATCCGATCGTTCTGGGTTCTAAGGCTAACTTTGTGGCGCTCAAAGAATATTTGAATGACTTGCTGAGCATGGCTACGCATAGTCCTGATGCTACGCCAGCATTCCAGCCCAAGCCTGTTGTTGCTGCTGCTGTGGTGAATAGTGCGCCTACGGCAGTCATTGCTCCACCAATCAACATTACAGCCAAGGTTATGGAAAATCTCCGCGCCATGCTGGGAGCTTTCAAACAGGGTGAAGCCACTGCGCCTCGTCCCCAAATTTCTAGCTACGGCCAAAACCTATCGGCACTAGGTCAAGATACCGCTACTTGGCAAAATATCTTAAAGATTGCTCATCAAGCCATCAATAATTCAGCTAACACCTACGAGGCATTAGCTCCAGTAGTCATCAAAGACCTCAAACTAGCTGGCGATTTGTTAGCGGTAGGGCGAGGCGCTGAAATAGCTCCCAGCTCGGCACTTCAGGGGTTGGCTTTGGCCTCAGCACCAGTGGTAAAGCCAGCAATACCAACTCCGCCAGCATCGCTAGCTCAAATTTCTATTCCACTAGATTCTCGTGCTGCGGCTCAAGCAATTCTTCGGAACTTCAATCGTCAGCAAGTTACCGAACTGGTGATATTGCTGCACCGTGCTATCAACACTCCTAAGCAAAACTAGAGGAGCTAGGTGGAACATCTTGCCACCGTCCTGGCCCTACTGCTTGTAACGCATCAGTCAGAGTGACGGCACCGGTATAAAGGGCTTTGCCCACAATTACTCCCGTAACTCCATCTGGTTCAAGTACTAATAAGTTTAGTAAATCGCGCAGGCAGCCCACGCCGCCCGAGGCAATAACTGGCACGGTGGCACTGGCCGCCACCGCTTTTAGGGCTTCCAGGTTGGGACCCACTAACGTACCATCTCGTTGAATGTCGGTATAAATAATCGCGGCTGCACCCCAAGCGGCCATTTCTTGAGCTAGTTCAGTTGCGGCAATTTTGGAGGTTTCTAGCCAGCCTCTGGTGGCAATTTGGCCATCTCGGGCATCCATGCCGATCACCACTTGACTGGGATATTGTTGGCAGAGTTTTTGCACCAATTGAGGCTGTTCGATCGCAATGGTACCGACGATTACTCGTTCTACTCCTAGATCTAGTAATGCCTTAATTGCATCACCATTGCGCAGGCCACCACCCACTTGAACACTCATCTGACGGACCGCTTGCACAATTTGGCCAATCACTGCCAAGTTCTCTGGCTGACCAGATTTAGCTCCATCTAGATCGACCAGGTGTAGTTTAGTAGCACCTTGTTCTTGCCATTTTTGAGCAACAGCTACCGGATTCTCGTCAAAAATCTGAGACTGGGCATAGTCGCCTTGATAGAGCCGAACACAGTTACCACCAAGGAGATCGATCGCTGGAAAAATATCCATAGCACCAACTTAAAGAAATTACCTTGCTATTTTAGGCTTAATGAGACTAGGGATTTTTATTTCTGGCATCGCCACCAGCTTCTTTTAGTAAGCGATTAATATGGCGAGCACTCACTGCTATACCCAACTCGGACTCCAGATGCTGTCGTAATAACTCACCCGTCCAATTGGGAAAGTCGTAGCCTAACTGCTGAGGAGTAGTAGCGGCAACTTCTATTAACCGCTGGAGGTATTGATCATTAACAGTTTTGGGTCTGCCGATCGGCTGCTCTTGCCAGAGATGAGCTTGATTGGTTTTCAACATCATCATCCAATGTCTAGCCGTTAGTGGCGAACAACCAATTGCTCGACAGATTTGAGTTTGCGTATGCCCCACATCTGCCAGGAGCATAATTTCAATCCGCTGTCGGTATTCTGGGGATAAATTTTCCTCTAAGCTTTTTTCTAATAACTGACGTTGAAGAGTATTTAGATACTGACTCGGTGGTGGGGTGGAAAGCTGTTGTTCGATTGTCATAAAAAACCTTTTAAATTGCCAAAGCTCTTGCTCAAATTAAAATCTCAATCTCGATAAATATCACATGTCATAGAAGTCACAATTACCTTGGACTTCATTCCCCAGAGTAGCCACCTAATAAGAATTCTGACTCACTAGACGAGTATTAGAAATCCGCTAAATGTATGATCTTCATCAGTCAATTGAATGATTCATACTACACAAGAAATTTCAATTCACTATAAACAGTATTTTCACTGATGTGTTTTGCTTAATTTATTTGTTAGTATAATATAGAAATACTCTTCAACAAGTGTGAGCAATCGCCTAACAAAGAACTCCATAATGATGTATTTCAAAGAAAATATTTCTTGGCTTTTGCTCAACTCAAATATTACTATTTTGAAGTTTGCCTTAATATAAAAGTGCTTCAAAATTGTCAGCAGTGCCCACTACCTTCTTGAAATTGTCATAAGTTCTAATGATTACAGCATCTGTAGCTGATAGCTTTTTATCGCAAGAATTAAGTAATTTGAAATCACAACTATTTACGGGAAAGCTCTCTATCAAAGGAAGAGAAGGCCAACAGTGGTACATGTACTTTTATTTGGGAAGAGTTTTGTATGCGAGTGGTGGCAAACATGAAGTTCGTCGATGGTTAAGAAACTTATTAATACATTGCTTTGCATCTGAAACATATCAACCAGATACTTTTGCTCGACTAACAAATATATCTCCCCTGAATGAATATGAGATTATGATGTCTTGGGAATATTTCCTGTTGGCAAATTGGATTAAAAATCAAAAAATATCTAGACAAAATACTGTTAATTTTATTCAAGCAAGTATTGCTGAAGTTATATTTGATATTATTCAAGCTGTTGATTTCACATGTGAAGTAGTCAAAAAAGAACAGCTAAATCCTCAACTAGCCTTGTTTGATGTTGATCAGATTTATGCTGACGGGATGCAGGCTTGGCAGAGTTGGCAAACAAGCCAACTGGCCACGATTTCTCCAGACCACTCTCCTGTGATGCTCCAGCCAGAAGTACTCCGGGCTAAAATGGAGCCAGCGGCCTATGCATCCTTCGAGTTATTCCTAGATGGCAAACGTAGTCTCCGAGAAATTGCTGCTCAAAGACGGCGCAGTGTGCGGGAAATATCAGCATCTCTCCTGCCATACATGAAAAGAGGTGAGATTAGCCTGATTAAAATTCCAGATTTTGTCAGTCCAGCCGAGCAGTATTTAAATGATTTTCATCTGTCGAGCAGTTTTTTTCAGGAAATATTACCTTTGGTTGCTTGTATCGATAATAATGAGGTAGTTTGTGACCGCATAGCAGATGTTTTGGTCGGTGCTGGCTTCCAATTTGTAGGCATTCATGACTCAACTAAAGCAGTGTCCACAATTGTTACTACTAATCCTGCACTAATTTTTTTGGACTTGGCAATATTTGGCAGTAATGGTTATGAAATCTGTAGCGAAATTCGTAAAATATCGCGTTTTCAACAAACACCAATTGTGATTTTGGTAGCTAATGATGGGATGGTGGAGCGAATGCGCGCGAAGATGGCTGGTGCTTCGGACTTGATTGCTAAGCCGATCGATCGAGATGTAATTCTACAAATTGCTCGTAAGTACACTCAGGCTGGGAAATCTGACACAATTTAGTTGTTCGCTAGTCAAGTCCAATTTTTGTAGTTGCTAGATACACTTACAACATTTCTTGGACAATTTTAGTGATTTGAGCGGCGGCTCCGATCGCACCTCTGGTTTGGGCTAAATCTGTGCGAATTTGCGCTAGTTTTTCGGGATGGTCTAATAAATCAATTACCAATGTCGCTACTTCTGCAACGGTGATTTTCCCTACCAACTCCGGCACGATTTCTCGACCAGCCCAGATATTTGGCCAGGCGAACTTGCGACCTTTGAGCTGCTTAAAAGTGATCCAGTTGATTAATTTACTGATGGGCGTACCAAGTCCTGGTAACCGCGCCAAAATTCCTGGTATTCCATCCCAACTACGCATCGCATCTAGTTGGTAGGTTGGTAAAAGTACAACCATGGGAATGCCTAAAGCTGCTAATTCAGCAGTATTAGCACCAATTGTTGTTAGACACAAAGTACATTGCCCCAGCATGTCATAAGCGGGAAAATTTTGATAAAGAGCAACTTTTAGACCCTCAGCAGTTTGCAGATAAGGCTGCTCACCAGCCATTAAGGTCGCCGTAGTGCCCTGTACCACTTCGACCACCGGATTTTGGGCGGAGTCGGCAAACTTGGCTAGGTATTCGATCGAGATGGCTGGAGCGACTGGAATTATAAATTCGGTGTTTGGCCGAGCTTGCTGAATGGTCTCAGCGATCGCCAGGCTAAAGGGCAAACCCATTTGCAGTTTTTGGGCTTTAGAACCAGGCAGTAAACCAATCAATACTGGAGAGCGAGGTGTTGTCAGCTGAGTCTGTCCGGTTTCCAGCATCAAGTCACCAACCACCGTGGCTTTATGTTGATATCGGGTAGGAATTGTCGCCAGCACACGCTCGTTCATCACGGCAAAGCGATCGATATATTGCGGCCAGCGAGCGGCTAATTCGCCATAGATCAGAGTTTTATAACCCAGCCTTTTGCCAATCAAAACTGGAAATATCTGATCGCCACCCAAAAAAATCACGATTCCCTGCTGCTGCCAATCCCAGGCCGCAGCGGTTTTCCCCCACAGTAAAAAATTCCAGAAATGCTCGGCAGATTGCGACCGATCGACACCGGGATAAGACAGCGCAATTTCGGCCTCTCGTCCACCAGCATTGGGACAGGGCGATAAAACCACTGAGATGCGGGCAGCATTCGCATCAAACTTAGCCCGCAGAGCTTCTACCACCGGACGTACCCAGGTGGCAATCTCACCGGGGCCATTGGAAAGAATCAGAATATCGAGCATGAAGGCCGGATGGGATTAGAGATCGATCGGATACACCCAATCTTGATAGTCTGGATGTTGACCCTGGGTAATCGCCACCAATTCCTGCTGCAGCTTTTGGGTAACTGAGCCGGGAGACTGAGGCACGGTGTAGTTTTCGATCTGTCTGACCGGTGAAATTTTAGCCGCCGTTCCACACAAGAAAATTTCATCGGCAATAAACAGCTCGGACTTATCGATCGGTCTTTCGATCACTTCCATCCCCAGTTTCTTGGCCACGACCATAACGCTATCGCGAGTAATACCCTCTAAAATGTCTTGATCCGCGCCGGGGGTAAAGAGTTTGCCATTACGCACCATGAAAATATTCATGCCCGTGGCCTCAGCTACCTTCCCTTGAGAATTCAACAAAATAGCCTCATCAAACCCCGAGGCATAAGCTTCGGTCTTCGCCAAAGAGGAGGTGATGTAAGCGCCGCTGATTTTACCGCGCAGTGGCAAGCTGATATCTTCTTGGCGATGCCAAGAACTCATCCGACAGCTGATGCCACCAGATTTAGCCAAATATTCGCCGAGAGCTAAACCATAAATAAAGAAATCTTGGGAAATATCATGGAGACGGGGCGCAATTCCCAGTCCTGAAGAATAGACAAATGGCCGAATATAGAAGGGTTTGGTGGGCTTATTCTGCTTCACAAACTCAGTGATATTGGCCTGAATCTTGTCCGCTGGCAGATCGTAATGCATATACCTCGCGCTATTACTCAACCGCTGACAATGTCGATCGAGCCGAAATAAAATGGCCTTGCTAGGGTTGGCTTCATCCACATAACCACGCAGACCACCAAAAGCACCAGTCCCATAATGTAGAGCATGGGTGGCGATCGAAACGTTGGCTTCTTTAAAAGGTACAAATTTGCCTTCAAAATAGGCGATCGGTAAAAATTCTTCCATAGGTCTGTAGTGAAATAAAACAGTTAGCCATCCCAGAGGCTATATCTTAGCAGAAAATTCGGTGTGGTCTGGGAGAAGTGGCCATTTTCTGGTCAGCTAAATTCACTTTGTTTCGACTAGGGCAACAGCTGGAAATTGGCGTTCCGCGATTGATTCCAGCTGGGCTCTTTGTCGAAATGCTGCAATAGACATCAAACTATTGGAGTCCGCATCCCACAAAATAAACTCAGAACATTCCAAGATATTGCTAATCAGCAAGGTCTTTACCTGGGAAAGCAGATGGATATTTGCTTGGTGACAAGCAGCTAAATTATAATTAGGAATTCTTTCCGATAGATGGTGAATATTATGATAACCAATGTCAGCGGCAAACCACTGAAAAACAGCTGGCAATTTTAAATAGCTACTACCCTCCAAAGCACCCTTTAAATATTTCCAACCGGCTGTTTGATGGGCATAAGACCCTTCAAAATTATGTTGAACAAAAAAGACCAAAATAAAGATAGCAGCCGAAAAAGTCAGGGTGATCGAGTAAATGCTCAAGAAAAATCCTGCTCCCAGCCAATGACTGAAAAAGATCCAGCCACCAATTACACAGATGTTATTGAAAAGTAAATCCCAAAACTCTGCTGTCGAATACCAATTCCGAGATTTGTAAGAAGTAAATATTTCCGAAAAACTCATACCTGAGTTTTTCTTAAAACAAGTCCAGGCGTGGCCAATCAATCCATACGTTCCCACGAGTAGTGCCAGTCTAGGCTTGATCGCCAGATAGAAAAATCCGCCGGGAATAGACATTAACGGGTGTCGCAGTAATTCATAACGTTTTTGGCTAGCCGGGCTCAGTTTGGCAAATTCTGCGGTAGAAGATAATCCTGATGGTCCGCGATACTGCTCCCAATCTCCATTGGTTTTGTGATGATAGGCATGACCTCTAGACCAGGGATACTGCGGAATAGCATTGATTACACCCAGTCCAAAACCAACGACTCGGTTGACTTTTTTGGAACTAAAAAGTGAATAGTGTCCGCAATCGTGCATCAAGGAAAAACAACGTACGGAAAAGAGAGTTATTAGTACCATAATCGGTGGCATTAGCCACAGAGAAATGGAAACTGCTTTAACTGCTAAGAACCATAGTAGTAAATAAGGTCCAACTGTATTTATTATTTGATAAGTTGCCCGGAAGTTGTTGCTCTTCATGTAGGGCGTCAGCACAAAATCCGACTTTTTAATCACATTTTCCATTTAGCGAAGCACTCTGGTATACAACTATATTGAGATTTGGTCTAGCACAGCAGCAACTGTCATTTGTCGATCGACAGTATTTAAAGCAATTAATTTATTTAAGTCACAAATTAATATTCCCCATTTTTTGTCCAAAGCAAGTATTGGGCATAAATTCATCCCATCGATCGCACACCTGCTGATAACATTCTGGCGGTGTCATGGCCAAGTTTTGGAGCCAAAGCACTTCTACCCCATCGCCGGATTGCAGCAGCAGCATTATTTCTTGTTGGGGATGGTATCGAGCAATGGTTTCCACTAATTGGGCATTTTCCACTGCCGATATGGCTAAGGACTGAAAGCAGCCAGGCAGAGATTGACCAGGAACAAACTGGGTAGTAAATTGCCAGCTATGGAACCGCAGTTCCGTCTCCGGGGCTGGCCGTTCCACCTGACACCAAAGTACGCCCCAGCCAAGCTGCTCAAATCCTGACCAAGCGTAGTATCCTAGCACCGGGATATTATCGTGAATAAATACTGCTGGCCAATTAGTGAAATTTTTCAACTGAGTCTGGTCACGAGGAAACATGTTGCGCCCCCGGCAGACAAGTTTTCGCGACCACCTGATTTTTGCTAGTTCGGAGATGTCCCAGGATTCGGATGGCAATAGACATAAGTATTAGTTGTTTAATAAGAATGCCAATCCAAAGTGAGAGTTCCCCATGTTGTCAGAATTCTTGCCAGCCTAAATTTGCCCACTGCCAAATCGATCAGAACAAATCTTCCGAGATGCTCTTGTTCTAATTGATTAAGAGCCAAGTATTCTAAATTGAAAAATTTTGTTTTAGACACCGTCTGTACCTCGCAGATCGTGAAGTGTAATTAAACTGACTGATCGGCGGGCATTCTGACTTAGAGGAATTTCCTCATCACAGTTGCGGGACAGCGGCAGACTGACACTGCTCTTTCCCCATTACTTTTAACGGCTAAATTCCGCTAAAACCGATCTGGCGACTAAACAATAGCACGATTTAGGCTTAATTGTGAAAAAACTTCACTTATTAGTTGATTAAGTTGATTAAGTAAGTGAAGTTTCATCAACTATATAAATCCAATAGTGGCTAAGATAAAATATTTTCTATAATACAGAAAATTTTGCAGATCATAGCTTCATTTTATCATTACACCAGTTTTAAGTACTACCAAAAATCTTTTACAACAGTACCTTTATCGTCTAGTTCATTAATACAAAAAGCCAGAACTCTACCTTTCCACGGTGGCTTGGGATTAGGTTTATAAACAATTATTTCCCCCTTACCCTTAGCTTTAGACATATAAGTTTTCACCAAAGCCTTACATTGCTCACTAGAAATATTTGGATCAGTAGTTTCAATGACAACCCGCGAGCCATTCGTCATTGCTTCAATACTAACTCGATGCTCTGGGGAGCCTGGCTTGGCATTAGTAGCAATAACTTTAGAAGGAAGCTTAAATGCTAAGTTGTCAGTTGTAGAGAGGTTGGCAGATTTGCCTAGCGGCGGAGTAGCAGAAATCTGGGGCGTATTAGTTCCAGGTCGAGAAGACTTAGACTTAGCTGGAGTTGTCAAACTAGTTGGGGGTTCTAAGGAAGAGGGCAAAACCTGCGGAGAACCAGAAGCCGCAGGACTAGGCATTTTAGCTAAGATCGCCGCCAGCGAAGACGAAGGCTGAGGGGAGGGGAAACCACTCTGAATGGCTGACGGCACCGCCGAAGGTATAACAGTAGGCGAGGTGGCGGCTAGTTCTTGCGCTAATTTTTTGCTGCTAATCCAGCCATTACCGATGGGTCTTTTTGCTTGGTCAAAAGCCGATACTTGATACCAAAGTTGATCTTTTTGTGGATCGGTGGCCAAGACTTGAAATATTCCACTCGGTGGAATGATCTGCATCTGCTTAATATTGGTAACCACATTGTTAGGGTCGTTGGAGGGCAAGAGCGATAGTTGGCCAGGAGTGATGTAGGTTTGACCTTGTTTGAGTTCCAGAGGATTCAAAATCGGTAAAGGCGCACCACTTACTGTTATTGGCGATGGAGCAGAATTAGCACTAGCAACTACTGTTGGTTTTGGGCTCGTCCGGGGTAATGGTGTCGCCAGAAAAGGATTCCGGAATCGTTGTAGCAGCGACAAATCTTGTTTAGAAATCCAGGGAGCGAGGAAAGCGGGAATTAGCAGTAGTAAACCAAGACGGGATAGGATGTTCCAGGTTGAACCATCTGCTTCCCATTTTTGAGTTTTTTTGTACAGTGGCGGCAAAAACAATATTCCACACAAAATAAGGAGAATTACTAGCCCGATCGATCGATTGGCTTGGAATATTGCCAAAGCTCCCACAAACAGCAGCGAAGATACAACCCATCCTATAAAAGTTAAGACACTAGACATACAAAGTATTTTTATTGGTATTTTTAAACTTATCTATCATCATAAATGTTTAGTTGGCAATTTTAGGAATTATTACCTATGCCGAAGCCCACATTTTCATAAATTAAAGTTAACCACAACTAGGTCGATCGAACAACGCTTGATGAGTCTGATGGCTTAATTTTAGTTAGGTTGGATATGATTTTCAGCCTTCTATCCTGAGTACCAAATTTTGCACAGTGGCAACAATATCAACAACATTGATATCCAATTGCTCCCTGGTGGCTAAAACCTTCACCTGGCATTTACCAGCGGCTTGTTCGGTGGCTCCTTGGATAATGGCGATCGATATCCCCAATTTTTCAGCTTTTTTGAGTTGGTCACCGAGCTTGCTGGATTCAAAGTTGGTAATGGTGGCAATGCCAGCTTGGCGCAGTTGTTGGGAAATTTGCAAATAGCTGGGCATGAGAGACCGATCGAAATTGAGTACTACCACCTGGACGGGGGTGGGTGCGAGGGGCTGGACTAATTTTTCTTGGAGTAAATTTTTGATCAGGCGGGTGAGTCCGATCGAGATGCCCACGCCGGGGAGGGCTTCGCCGGTAAATACTCCCACTAAATCGGCATAGCGACCACCAGAACAGATACTGCCGAGGCTTTCGTAACCAAGCAAGGTGGTTTCATAGACAGTGCCGGTGTAATACCCCAATCCTCTGGCGATCGATAGGTCAATGCCAAACTGTTCCGCCGGTACTTGCAGATCGCGAACTCCTTGGATCACCTCGCGCAATTCAGTAATACCGGTCGTCAATTCCTCGGTGTTCTGGAGTCCGGCAGCCATGGCCGTCAGCTTGGCCAAAATCTCATCAGGACTGCCTTTGATCTGCGTAAAGTCAATTACCGATTGGGCTTGAACCGCTGTCACTCCCAGTTTTTCCAGTTGGGCTTGGACTTTAGTAATGCCGATTTTATCTAGTTCATCCACGGTATTGATGCAGGCGCGGGCGAGTTCGGGGGCAATGCCGGTGGTCAGTAAAAACCCGGTCAATACCTGGCGGTTATTGATCCGAATTAGAAATTTGCCAATATTTAACTTAGTAAAAATTTCGGCAATAATCGCGGGCATTTGGGCATCGTAGAGCAAATCTAGCTTGCCCCGACCCACCACATCAATATCACATTGTCGAAACTGCCGATAGCGACCAGCCTTGGCTCGTTCCCCTCGAAAAACCATATCCATTTGGTAACGGGCAAAGGGAAAGGTTAAATCGTTGAGATGACGAGCAATGTAAGCGGCCAATGGTAGGGTTTGGTCAAACTTTAAGCCCCGATCGATCTCCGCTTCATCGCTATTGGCGACTAAGGGATTAATTCCATAGATAATGTTATCCCCCTGACTGCCCTTGGCCTGCAAAACAGCCAGCCGTTCCACTGCTGGGGTCTCGATCGGGGCAAAGCCATAGCGTTCAAAAACACCCCGGATTGTGTCTAGAAACTGTTGCTCCAGACGCTTTTCTCCGGGCAAGAACTCGATATCGAAGCCGCTAGGGAGACTGTAGTTAAGTTTTTCGGATTTACTCATTTTTTGCTTTCAAGGACGGCAGCTAGCTGTTTACTATAGCGAGACTCGGAGCCAAAGATGTAGTTAGGAGCAAAAACCGTAATGTCGGTACCACCCGTTCCCCGCAGGTGATTAACAGCCTCCCGCCACTGCGCCTGGTGGACGACAATGGTGACTGCATACCAGTTCGGTTCGGTGGCGGAGTAGACCTTGGCAATGGTGGGGCCGCGCATTCCAGCTAATTCGGCCAGTTCCATATTGTGCAGCAGTCGCTTGCCCAATTCATCGGCACTGTTCCCCTGAATATTGGCGCTAATGGAAGTGAATTTTTTAGCTTCAAGTTGAGCCTCGATCGAATCCAAAATTAGCTTGGTGACTTCTTGCTTGCGCCGATCGTCTTGCAACAGTCGTTTGTTAGCAATAATGCAAGCCTGGGACTTGAGCATCGGATCGCCGGTAATCGGTTTCAGGCGATTTTCCCGCAGGGTGGTGCCGGTACTACTAACATCGGCAATCATATCGGCATAGCCCATTTTGGGCGCGGCCTCCAAAGCCCCATTGGCTTCTACCAAGGAGAAATGGACAATTTGGTGTTTCTTGAGCCAGGCGCGGGTTAGGTTGGGATATTTAGTCACAATCCGCAGATTACGGCCTTTGTTTTCCCGGAAATCCAGGGTCAGATCAGCCAGGTCGGCCATCGAGACAATATCAATCCAGCTATCCGGCACGGCCAACACCAACTCACAGCGGCCAAATCCCAATTCTGGATAGATATCGACCACATGGTTGTAGCCAGCGCTTTCTTCGGCATAGATGTCGTAGCCAGTGATTCCTAGATCGACACTGCCTTCTTGGACTTTGGTAAAAATATCCGCCGCCCGTTGGAAGATCACTTCCACATCGGGCAAGGAGGAGATGGTGCCGACATACTGGCGATCGTTGGGTCGAGATACTTTTAAGCCAGCCGCCGCCAATAGCTCCGAAGTCGATCGCTCCAGGGCTCCTTTACTGGGAATCGCCAGCCGTAGTTTTTGATCGTCACGTTTTTGGTTCATGGCTCGCTGTGCTCTGCTTGTTGCGGGGTGTTGTCAGATTGAATCTGCTGGATCGCTTCCTCGATCGACAGTAATTGTTGATCGGTGCTAGCCATGTTTTTGAGTTGCACTTTCTGCACCTGTTGTTCTTCGGAACCAACAATCACGACGAAGGGAATGCCCTGTTTATTGGCCTGTTGGAGATTGTGGGGCACCCGCTTGTGGCGGATATCTAGTTCGGTATTAATATCCGCTCGGCGCAGCTGGGTGGTGATGGCGATCGCATAACCGGCATCGTCGGGGGTGACCGGGACTACTAGCACCTGAGTCTTAGGGACTTCTGGCTTTAACTTACCTTCCTGCTCTAACGCCAAGCGCAACCGCTCTAGGCCAAAGGAACAACCTGTGGCCGGAGTCGGTTCGCCGCCCAAGTTAGCCACTAGTTCATCGTAGCGACCCCCACCACACAGTTGCCGACCATCGCCCAAGGCACTGTGATGCACTTCAAACACCATGCCGGTGTAGTATTGCAAACCACGGCTCAGACCCAGATCGATCGTGATTTTATGGTTGTGGAGCTGGTGGAACTCTAACAACCCGGAAATTTCTTGCAGGGCATCTAAAGCCGATCGATCACAGCCATGTTTGGTCAACAACACGGTCGCCGCCGCGAAAACCTGCAACGGGCTACCTTGAATTTGACCGAGTTCCTTCATGAACTCCAGGGCTTGCCGAATCTGTTTGGTTTGGTCTTGGCGTTTAAACTTGATCAATAGTCGATCGGCAATTTCGGCCTCACTGCGATTGCCACTCAGCTCAATGTTCAGGTTGGCCAGCAGTTCCAAAATGGTTTGTTTGGATTCTTCCTCACTCTGTCCCCGAAAGAGTTGGCCTAAGCTACCGGAGGGCTGATCGTTAGCATCATTATCAAAGCCCGGATAAATATCCCGCAGCAGACCATGCACATGCTCTTGGCCTTCAACGCTGCGCATCTTGGCCATGTTGGTCAACAGCAAAGTCCGCAACCGGCTTTCTAAGCCCAGGGATTCTAAAAACTTGGCCAAAATGCCCATGTGACCCACCACCACTTGGTAGTCGGTAATGCCCAACTGGTCGAGACAATGACAGGCTGCTGCAATCACTTCGGCATCAGCCATCGCATCTGCTGCCCCAATCAGTTCAATACCCACCTGGGTAAACTGGCGGTACCGGGCATATTGGGGTCGTTCGTACCGAAACACCGCACCGTTATATTGCAACCGCACCGGTAAAGACATCGATTGTTGGCTATCGACGTAGGCCCGCGCTACCGAGGCGGTGATTTCTGGCCGCAGGCACAAGTGCCGATTTTGATAGACAAAATCGTACATCTTGGTGATAATTTCTTCGCCAGATTTGCGCAGATAAAGATCTTCATGCTCTAGGATGGGCAATTCGATCGATCTATATCCAAAGGATTGGAAGCACTGCTGGATTTTGGTGGCGATCTGTTGCTGATGAACGCTTTCAGTGGGCGATACATCGTTGGTGCCACGCACTCGTTCTACTTTGCTAGGTTGCATTGCTGCCTTGGGTCAACTGCTGTCGGGATTTATCCTCAATCTAGGATACCTTGGAGCGCGATCTATTTCAGTCCAAGCAGCGGAACTCTTTGTATAATTGAGGTATATGGCTAAATTTATTACCTTTGAGGTGAATAAGATGCGCCCAATGATTTGGCATCCTGAAGCAAAAGACCAACAGGTCAACCAATATCTAGACCTGACTTTTCCCGCTAAGTTTGGGTAGCCAGCTGCCAGCCTTCAACCAAGT
>CAXTSX010000002.1:0-168773 GCA_964247085.1 uncultured bacterium | reverse complement strand
CTCAGCATATTATCCAGCCACTTTTGCGTAATGGATAGCAATTTTGGGAGAGGGGCTGGGGGTGAGGGCAAAAGGCTGGCATCTCATATTTAATTCCGCCTAGCTACTTAAGGTTAATATGCAGCGAATTTTTCAGGAGGTATTTACTACTTTCTTGAGAATATTTTTTTGTCGATATATTTCTAGTATTACTATAAATATCTAGTATTATTATGAATTGCTCTCTTCAATAGCTTTCATGAAAAAGCCCTTTTCCAAAAACTGGCCGGATGCCTGCAAATTTTTGAGACAGACTCCGCAGCCGATCGGGATTACTCTAGGAATCGTAGGTGTTTTCATTGGCCTTTGGTGGTTTCAGCAGTTGAATGTCAATGCGCTGGGGCAACAAATCAACTCCCTGAAGGACAAAATTCCTCAGATGACAACTGTTGATGAAAGATTAAAGCTAGAAAAAGATATTTTGGTAATTGAGAAGGATAAAACTACGATTCAGAGTGACGACTCTCACCGCTAATCGGAGTACCGATGTAGCGGGAGCTTCTAACCTCGCAGCTAGAATTTCTTGCTTCACGGGCTGAGTATCCTCTAAGCCTCCACAAGCAGCAACGATGCGTCCTCACCGTCGTTTTGTAAAATCAATTAGAAATCTAAATGTTTACACCTTTTCCCGTACAATGTTTTACCCAAAGAACGGGTCTACCAATTGGTAGCTCTCCTCTTTGGAACCCTATACATTATGTTTTCAAGGTACTGGTTGCTTGCAGTGCGTATTACCGCTGGGCGCGAAGCCTCTACTCTGCTCACCTCTTGATCGTATCGACAATTTTGGGCTATTTGTTCCGCACAAAGGCTGATATTTGGCGATTCCTCACCCACCCCGCTCATTGTCAAAGGACGAGTGCTGAGGGACTGAAACCCAGAGTATAAAGCCTTGCCATAACGCAAAGCTTCTTTAGAGGCTGCATCAACTTTTGCATCTGGTGCATTAGCTAACTGAAACAATCGATCGGCAGTGGTCACAATGTTCTCAACCTCAGAACTGGCCTGAGCTTCTAGAACAGGGATAGTGTTGATCAACATTGATTGATTGATTAGGGATCAACCCTCCACACTGTTTCAGCTCTGCTATCGCCGCCCGCGCCTCAATACAAGCTTTTAACACCACTTTCGTCTCAATCTCTGTAAGTGGTGGTAGTAAGGGAAGTTCGTTGTAGGGTTACTCTGGAGAAAAGTTGATCATGTTGTGGTATGTCGAGCAAATCGACGTATACATTAAATACGTCGATATTTTAGCCTTTTTTCGACATGTTATTAAGAATGACTTACTTGCCAACATAATCAAAATAGTCCCAATTAGGAGCGCTTAGAGTAGTCTGGGTTTCCTCTGCTAAAGCAGACAGTTCTCGAACAGGTGCGTGAAGATAGGGCATGGTTAGCAAGCTTACAGACCAGCGCGGAAAGCCAAGCCCGAAGTATTGAATCAGTGCGGGAAAATATCAAACTGATTAAGATAGTTAAAGAATAAATTTCCCCGCACCATCTCTCAGATCTATGCGATCGATCTATCCCAACCTCTTGGCCATCCCAGCACCACCCCTTCCACCGCAGGTAATCTTCTTAGATGCCGTCGGCACAATTTTTGGAGTAAAAGGCAGTGTCGGCAAAATCTACTGCACCTTTGCCCAAAAATTTGGAGTAGACTGCACCCCCCAAGTGGTGAATAAAGCCTTCTATCAACAATTCAAAGCCACCACTCCTGGAGTTTATACCGGACTGAGTGCGAGCGAACTGCCCCGCCAAGAATACGCCTGGTGGAAAGAAATTAACTATCAAACTTTTAGGTCGATCGGTAAAATTCAGGAATTTACTGATTTTGATGCTTTCTTCGACGAATTGTATTATTACTTCGCTACCGCCGCCGCTTGGGAAATTTATCCAGACACCCGGCCAGCCTTGCAACAGTGGCAGAGCCAAGACATTACCTTAGAACTAATTTCCAACTTTGACACCAGAATTTATGCTGTACTCACTGCCCTAGATCTGGCTTCATATTTCAGCCAGGTCACTATTTCCACCGTTGTTGGTACCGCGAAGCCAGAGCCAGCCATTTTTCAGGCAGCTTTGGCTGGTCGAGCTGCCAATCAGGCTTGGCATATTGGTGACAGCGAGTTAGAAGATTATCAGGGAGCGATCGCTGCTGGCTTACAGGCTTTTTTGTTAGAGCGACCCTAGCGCCGCTTAAGTTTAGATATTTTATAAAAAGCGGTAATTGGTAAAGATTTCGTTAAAATCAATTAACCGCTTAATGTACCAATGTCCATAACTCGTTTAATCAGTGCCATCGTTGCCATTGTCCTTGCCCTCGGCATGTTATTTCTGGGTAGCTGGTACTTCACTATTGGCCTCTGTGTCGCTGTTTTCTTTGGACAGCAAGAGTATTTCCAGTTGGTACTAGCCAAGGGAATCCAACCAGCGGTTAAATTTACGCTATTTGTCAGTCAGATTTTTTTGATTGGGGCGGCGATCGCTCCCCATATTGTGGATGCGGTTTTTCCGCTGGCCGGAATTGCCATCTGCTGTTATATGCTTTTTGCGCCAAAAATTGTCTCGATCGCTGACCTGTCCACCTCAATTTTTGGCTTATTTTACGGGGGCTATTTGCCCAGCTACTGGATACGACTACGGGTTGATCCACCAGTTTGGGTAGGTAATTTGCAGCTGGGCAGTTGGCCAGACTGGCAGCATTTATCACCAGCCCTAACCCATACATTGCTGGCTTTTATGTGCATTTGGGCAGCAGATATTGGGGCATATTTGTTCGGTAAAAACATTGGTAAAACTAAGTTATCTGTGATCAGTCCCAAAAAAACTGTAGAAGGAGCAGTGTGTGGTTTTTTGGGCAGTATCGTCGTCGGGATGGTTGGGGCTTACTATTTACAGTGGTCACAAGGGCTAATTAGTGGTTTGGTGTTTGGTTTGATAATTGGGGGCGCTAGCCTGGCTGGCGATTTAACCGAATCGATTATGAAACGTGATGCCGGAGTTAAGGACTCTGGCGATCTAATTCCGGGACATGGGGGCATTCTGGATCGATCGGACAGTTATATCTTCACAGGTCCCTTGGTCTATTATTTCTTTAAGCTATTTCTGCCGTTGCTAGCTTAATTCGACCGGCGGCAAAGGCGCGGATGATACCCTCAGTATTCTGGATTTGATAACAACCCTGTTCATCAATTCCTTGCCCGATACCCGACCAATGTTGCTGTTGCCAATCGATCCGCACTGCTTGACCGAATAACCCATCCCGGCGACGCAGTTCTGGCCACAAAGGAACCAGGCCCAGGCTGGATTCCTCCCTCAGCATCCCGGCGACTTCTAGCAGATAATGCCGGAACCGCTCTAGCAAGGCCAACTCACTGGGGACGATCGCCTGAATCTGATGCAGACTAATTGGGTTAATACTGGCATCCCACTCACTAAAATTTTCTACCTGTCGGTTACAACCAATCCCTACTACTACCCTGTGCCCTTGGCCTTCGGCCAAAATCCCGGCCAGTTTGCGTTGCTGGCACCAGACATCATTCGGCCACTTCAGCTGCAATAGCGCACAACAATCTGGTAGCAGGTCTTCGATCGCATAGATGACCGCCAGGCCACTAGCTAAACTCAAAGCTGGCCAGTGGCGAGTGGCCACTCCATCTAAAATAAAGCTAGCTGTCAAGACTCCCGGCGGTGAATACCACACTCGATCGCCCTGACCCCGGCCAGCGGTTTGCTGAGGGGTAAACACCACATCTCCATGCTGGAGTGTAGCCATATGAGCCAACGCCCAACTATTGGTACTAGGGGTTTGGGCTAACCAATGGAGCCAGGGTGGATTATTTGCCAATAAACGTCCATCCATCGCTAAAATAGAAGAAAGCACGGATCTAGCATATGTCAAATAACAATCGCGGCGCTTTATTAGTAGGATTAATCGTCGGCACTGCGGTAGGAGCAGTCGCCGGTTTGTTGGTCGCCCCTCGTAAAGGCCAAGAAACCCGCCAGGTGCTCAAAAAAGTAGCTGCAGCGGTACCCGATCTGGCCGAAGATTTGTCTGATACGGTGAAGTTGCAAACTGATCGACTAGCCACCACCACTGTTGGTAGCTGGTCGGGAATGATCGATCGATTGCAGCAGTCCCTGGCGGCGGGTATTGTGGCCAGTCAATCAGTACAAAATAAAAGTGTTGTGAGCAATATGAATTCGCATGAATCTAACCCTGCGCCCAGCGCTGCCTTTGGCGGTGAATGATTTGGATCCAACCTTTTGGCTGGGTTGTTCGTTGTTTTTGGTAGCTCTTAGTCTCACGGCAGTTCTCATGGCGGCCTTGCCAGTAATACAAGAATTAGCCCGAGCCGCCCGCAGTGCCGAAAAGTTTTTTGATACTCTCAATCGGGAATTGCCACCGACTCTAGCATCAATTCGCCTAACTGGTGCGGAGTTGGGGGATTTAAAAAAAGATGTTGATCGGGGGGTGAAAGGAGCAGTGCAGGTGGTAGAAAAGGTCGATCGGAGTTTGGTCGTTACTAAAAAACAAGTTGGTCAGACTCAAACAGCAGTTCAAGGATTTTGGGTGGGTACCAAAGCCGCCTGGCAAACTTTTCGTAGTTACAATAATGTCCAGCCTCCCGCGCCCCCGGCTCAAATCCCGGCCAGCGAACAAATTCAGCCCCCCGTCCAACTGCCAGAAAATTTGCCAGCTGTCCAAGAGTAAACAATCTATATCTGTTGGTCAATTAAATCCACTAATTTTCAGTCGGCTAGATATCCGAAAAGGTCTTACAATTAAACAAATTAAATAGTTAGTTAGTTACAATATTGATTTGGTAGATCTGGGGTAGTGCTAGCTTACCCCAAATTAAGAAGGAGGTATCAATTATGGGTGATCATATTCAGTCAGAAACCGAGTCGCCAGAATATGTAGAGTCGGAAATAGTAGAATCAACTACCGATTTAGAAAAATCAGCAGCCGCCAGCTGGGTCGCCGAACAACAAGCACCAGCAGCATCCCCTCAGCGTTGGCCATGGTTAATGCCGCTGTTTTTGGGGACTGCTTTGGGGGGCGCAATCGCCTTCGGTGCTACTCAGCTAAAATCGCCATCGAATGTCCAGTCCACCAATGCCCCTAACGTTGCGCAAACTACATTGCCAGCTCAAACTGTCACTGTAGGAACCGTGGACACAGTGAGTATTCCGCGCACATTGAGCGCCAAAGGGACGATCGCCGCCCGCAATTTGATATCGATCGTGCCCCAACGGGGCGGGCAAATTAAGCAAATCTTAGTCAAGGAAGGGCAAACGGTTAAAATCGGCCAACCCCTGGCCTACGTAGATGATGCCGAACTACAGATCCAGATTAACCAGGCTAAAGCTCAGGTGCAGTCCAGTCAGGGTGTCGTACAACAAAGACAAGCGGCCTTTGCCGAAGCTAAAGCCAAAGAAGCCGGAGCCAGAGCCAGTGAGCAAGAATCGCTGGCCAACTTAGCCCAAACAAAAGCCAAACAATTACAAGCCCAACAAAAATTAAAACGGTATGGACAGTTAGCCGCCCAAGGTGCCATCAGTCAAGATACCTTCCAGGGATATCAGACCGATTCATCTGCCCAAACAGAGTCAGTACGTGCTGCCCAGGCCAAGATTAGCAGCGCTCAAGAAAGTGTTAAAAGCTCTTTAGCAGCCAATACCAGCGCCCAGGCTAGTATTGGCTCCGCCCAAGCTGATGTTCGTAACAGCATCGCAAAAGTAGAACAACTGCGCGCCCAAGTGGGACAAACCATTGTCCGGGCTCCCGCCACCGGGGTCATTACCCGTCCCCAAGTCGAAGGCAAAATTCAAGAAATTGCCCAAATTGGTGATTTTAGTAGCAGTGCCAAGCCTTTGTTTTCGATTATTAGCAATGATCAACTGGAGCTACAAGCCGAGGTGCCCGCTAGCCAACTGCCGCAAATAGATCTGGGGTCACCGGCTCAAATCACTGCTGAAGCAGATAATCGGGTGCGCATCGATGGTAAAGTCCGCAATGTTGAACAGTTGGTGAATGCGGGTAGTCGCCAAGCGATCGTCAAAATTGATTTCCCCCCCACTGACTTACTGCGACCGGGCATGTTTGCTAAAGCGGCAATTGTCACCAGTACGGCCATGGGGACAACAGTGCCAGCCAAAGCCGTCCAATTTCAGCCCGATAAAAGTGCCTTGGTCTTTGTGCTATCTGGGGTAGATCAGGTGCGTGCCCAAAAAGTCGAGGTGGGAGAACCGCTCAATGGCGATCGAGTAGAAATTAGAACTGGTTTGAAATCAGGCGATCGGATCGTGATTGCTGGCGCTGGATATATCAAAGACGGTGATCGAGTGCGCATTGCCGCTAATAAATAATTCGAGAGAAGCCCCAGAGATTCCCTATTCCTCAGACTTTTTTATGTCTTTTAACATTTCCGAATGGTCAATCAAAAAACCAGTCCCCACCATCGTTATATTTTTACTCCTGACGATCGTGGGTTGGTTTTCCTTTACGACTTTAGGTGTTGATACTAATCCTAATATTGATGTCCCAACGGTATCGGTGACGGTGACGCAAGTTGGTGCGGGTCCAGCGGAACTGGAATCTCAGGTCACCAAAAAGATTGAAGATGCCGTGGCATCCTTAGGCAATATCGATAACATGATTTCGACGGTGAATGATGGTAGCTCTAGAACTGTTATCAACTTTTTGTTGGGCACCAATACTGATCGAGCTACTAATGATGTGCGCAACGCCGTCGCCCAAGTCCGCCAAAATCTGCCCCAAGACATTAATGAACCGATCGTAAGAAGGCTAGAGTTTGCGGGCGGTCCCATTATGACCTACGCCGTGACTTCTGCTCAGCAAACGGTGGCAGAACTCAGTAATCTGGTTGATCAAAAGATTAGTCGCGCTCTGCTATCAGTGAAAGGAGTCGCCCAAGTGAAGCGGGCGGGCGGTGTCGATCGAGAAATTCGGATCAATCTCGACCCCGCTCGGTTGCAAGGTCTGGGGATTACGGCGACGCAGGTGAACGATCAAATTCGGTCATTGAATACTAACCTACCGGGTGGTCGCGCCGAAATTGGCGGTAGTGAGCAAAGTATTCGCACCCTGGGTAGCGCTGATAGTGTCAATATTTTAAAAACCTATGAAGTTGTGCTCCCCAAAGGGGGCTCCGTAGCACTATCTAGTTTGGGATCGATCGAAGATAGCTATGGTGATGTGCGCCAAGCCGCCAAGTTAAATAATAAGTCGGTAGTAGCTTTTCAGGTCTTGCGCAGTCCGGGCAGCGTTACCGTAACTGTGGAAAAAGGAGTGCAAGAGGCGATCGCCAAACTCCAACCGACGCTAGCTAAAGATGTCAAACTGGAACTGATTTTCACCCTGGCTACCTATATCAAGGAAACTTACGACAGTACGATTCATGATTTGATTGTGGCTTCGGTGTTAGCGGTGCTGACTATTATGTTGTTTTTGCGCAACTGGCGCGCCACTCTAATTACCGCTGTGGCCTTGCCCCTTTCCATGATTCCGACCTTTGCGGTGCAACAGGCGCTGGGCTATACCCTCAATAGTATGACCCTGCTAGCTTTGGCTCTGGCTGTGGGGAATCTGGTGGATGATGCGGTGGTGGAAATTGAAAATATGGAACGCCATATGGAAATGGGTAAACCACCCTTTCAGGCGGCGATCGATTCTGCTGAAGAAGTGGGCTTAGCGGTGGTGGCCTGTTCGGCGACGATTGTGGCAGTATTTTTGCCAGTAGCCTTCATGGGCGGGATTCCCGGTCAATTTTTTCAACCCTTTGGGGTGACGGTTTCGGTGGCGACCATTTTTTCTACTTTTGTGGCGCGGATGATTACCCCGATGATGGGTGCCTATTTGCTCAAAAACAAACACCATCAGACTCCTGAACATTCGGGAATATCCTCGCCACCCCGACGCTGGCAACCCTATAAATCGACCTTGGTCTGGGCCTTACGTCACCGCTTCACCACAATTCTTTTGGCGATCGCCTTTTTTGTCGGCAGTCTGATGCTGGTACCGCTGATTCCGAAGGGATTTATTGATGCTGGTGATGTGGGCATTTCCACCCTGTCGGTGGAATTGCCGCCGGGTTCGACTTTGCAAGATACCGATCGAGTGGTGGCTCAGACTACTAACTTGATGAAAGCTAGCCCAGTGGGCAATGCTATTGACAGTGTTTTGGCTATTGAAAATACTAATACGGCCAGTTTAACAATCAAGCTCAAACCCCGAGAAGAGCGCGTTCGTCAAGTTGACTTTGAACAGCAAGTCCGTCCAGAATTTCAGAAAATTCCGGGGGCGAGAATTAGTTTTGAAGCCCAAGGAGCGGCTGGCAGTAAAAAAGAATTAACCATTCTACTGAAGAGTGAAGACTCCGAGGCGCTGCAACAGGCGGCGAATGCCTTAGAAAAGCAGATGCGTGCCTTGCCCAGTCTGATCGAAGTTAATTCTAGTGCTAGCTTGGTCAGACCAGAGATTTTGGTGATTCCCGATCCGCAGCGGACCGGCGATTTGGGCGTGACGGTGCAGTCGATCGCCCGCACCGCTTCCTTGGCGACAATTGGGGATAGCGAATCGACTTTGGCCAAATTCAATTTAAGCGATCGACAAATTCCGATTCGAGTGCAAATTGATCCTAAAGCCAAAGCCGATATTAACAGCCTGAAAAATCTCCAAGTTCCCAGCCAAAATGGCAGCTTGGTGCCGCTGATGGAAGTTGCTGATATCCGATTTGGCAGTGGCCCGGCGCAGATCGATCGCTACGATCGTTCTCGTCAGGTATCGATCGAAGGGAATTTAGCCAAAGGCGTATCTTTGGGCGATGCCGTAGCCGCTGTCAATAAGTTACCGGCGCTGATGAACTTGCCTGCTGGTGTGGTGCAACAGGAAGCAGGCGATGCCAAAATCATGGGAGAAATCTTCTCCCGTTTTGGGATTGCCCTCGGACTAGCCCTGTTGTGCATCTATTCAATTTTGGTGCTGTTGTATAACAACTTCCTCCATCCGATCACCATTATGATGGCCCTACCCTTTTGCTTAGGCGGTGCCCTTTTAGGATTATTGATTGCCCAAAAAGCTCTGGGACTATATGCCTTGATTGGCATTGTGTTGTTGATGGGGATTGTCACCAAAAATTCGATTCTGTTGGTGGATTACACCATGCTTAATCTCCAGGCCGGTAAAACCCAACGGCAAGCGCTTTTGGATGCTGGGGTTTCGCGCCTCCGTCCTATTTTAATGACATCGATCGCTACCATTGCTGGGATCTTTCCCTTAGCCTTGGGCATCGGTTCTGGAGCGGAAGTACGTCAACCGATGGGGATTGCCATTATGGGGGGCTTTATTACTTCGACGATGTTGACTCTAATCGTCGTGCCTGTATTTTTCTCCTATGTGGACAGTTTTCAGTATTGGGTTTCTAATACTGTTCGGTATGGCTGGGGCAAAAAAGCACCGGAATTAAGGGGCGGCGGACGCAATACGAATAGTTCAGTATATTTAGATCGCGATCGCTAAATGTTCGATCAATAGGAAAATAGATTCGATCGTTGGAACAAACTTCAACTTAATATTTACCACTGAAAATCATTATGCCCTACGTCAATATCCAAATTACTCAAGGCGCGACGAGAGAGCAAAAATCTCAATTAGTCCAAGAAGTAATATAAAACAGTCGTCAAAGCGCTGAGAGCTGCGCCTAAACCAAGAAGCCGGTAGAATTAAAGACATCGGCTCACCGCCTACTGAATGAGCTAGCCACAACACCACCAAAAATATGCGCTCCTACTGGCCAATTACCGAACTTCCGGGCGTAGACACCAAAACAGCAGCTGAGCTTAACGCTGTTGGGATCATTGATACCGAAAAACTACTGGCCTTAACAGAGCTACTGCCAATCCATAGTGATCAACCCCAACTAGCCGCGATTGTAAGCACCAGACCAGGCCGCAAATTGTTGGCTTTAGCGAAGTTAGCTCAAATCCCCAGCGTTGGTTGTAAGTATTGTGGATTGCTCTTACATGCCGGGGTGGCTTCGATCGAACAACTCAGTCAAACCCCACCACAGCAATTACACCAACTAATTTTACGACTGCATGTCGCTCTCCTCCAGCGCCGCGACCTCACGCCCCGCATTGATCAAGTCCACAACTGGGTGCAACAAGCCAAAGCAATTATCAGTAGTTAATTTAAGCAGCTGGCTTCACTAACACCCCATGCAAAAAGATATCGGCCAAACCTTCAGCCATTTCCCGCATTTCTTTGGGGTTAGAGTTGGGGCTAATAATCGTATCGTGGCTAAAACCGGCAATCACAAACATTCCTAAGAAAACCTGCGCCACAATTTTCGGGTTCAAAGGCCGGTAGACACCCCGATCGATCGCTGTCTGAAAAAAGGCTTCAGCCACATCGGTCATTTTAGCGACTACTTCTTGCTGAATCTTTTCGCGCAAATCCGCATGGAACTGCACTTCCATAAAACAGACCCGCATTACTTCATAGTTTTTGCCCAGATGCAACATTCGTTTGTAAATTACCTGAGCGATCGCTTCATAGCTAGCCATTTCACTCAATTCTGTCAATAAGTCGGTCAGCAACTCTACCCAGCCTTGAGTAGCCACTTCCACCAAGATCGCTTTCTTGTTGGTAAAGTGTCGAAACAAAGTCCCTTCAGCAATACCAGCATTTTCGGCCAATTCTTTAGTCGTGGTGCCATCGTATCCGCGATGGGCAAACAAGCGTTGAGCCGTTGATAATATTTTGGAGCGAGTATCCTGTTCGGTCTTAGGTTTCATGAAAATGGGCATAATCAATCAGCCCGATCGAAGCTGAGTTGCATAGTAACTTATATTCTGTCGCCTGAATATTCAAATTAACTAAATTCTTTACAGTTGTTAAGATGAGAAATGTGTCGTTTTCGCAGCATATCTTTACACATTGTATTTTTGACCCAACAGATCAGACGAGACATTAAAGTCCAACAATCAAAACAATTAAGCTAACTGTTCTTCAATATGAGTGACCAATTCACTCACCGTCATGGAGTTTTTATCCATTAAGGAAACCGGGAACTCTATTTTAAACTCTTCTGCTAAATCGAAGTAAATATTAACAGCTTCCAAATAATAAAGAAGATGATGATTTCCAGATCTTTGAATGCGATAGGTCGCCAACCTATCAATAAATTTATTAAACTGAAATCCTTCGTATAAAGAGTCTTGATGGATATGCAAATTATCAGCAATTATTTCTGTAACTTTAATATAAATGGAACTTTTTGATTGCCGATTTCGCATATTTTAATTCAACTCAGACTGTCTGTATCAATGCCTGTAATTAGCACAATATAGTCGAGGAATTAAAAGGATGTAATTAGTAGAATGTCTTAAGTTTGGCTGGTAACAGCTAATTGATTAGCCAAATGTTTCTTGGCAATTGCTAAACTACAGACTAAGGAAATATGGTCTTGGCACAGCACCCCAATTATCTTAGTGGGGTGTTCTGACTCGACGACTGGCAGCTGATGTAGTCCTCTGCCGCCCATCCGTTCGATCGCTGTAGCTACCGATTCATCGGCCTGGGCATAGAGAATGGCAGCGGTGCAAATACTACTCAGCTGTTGATTGTCAGAGGCTTGGCCACTAGCGATCGCCCGGTTGACATCATCCAGCGTAACAATTCCGACCAATTTGCCAGTTGAGTCTTGAACCAAAGCACTGCGATATTGACGTGCTACCAAGGTAGCGGCGGCTTCAAAAATACTCACCACTGCTGATAAATTCAGCCATTCTGGTTGCATGGCATCCCGCACCAACAACTGACGTAGCATGACGGCTTGTTCATCTTGCTGAATATTTAATCCCATTTTTTCCAGGCCACTATTGGATTCGTTAGTAGATTGCAGGCGATCGACTAACCAAATACTCAACCCTACACAAGCCATCAGAGGTAAAACAATCCGATAATCACGGGTCAATTCAAACATCAATAAAATGGCTGTTAAAGGGGCGCGGGCATTGCTTGCCAACATGGTAGCCATCCCCACCATCGCATAGGCTGGCGGCGCCGCCATCACGTTATCCAATTGGGGCACCAACATCACCAAACCTTTCACATAGGCGGTGCCCAAGGAAGCTCCTAAGAACATCGAAGGGGCAAATAAACCCCCGACTAAGCCACTGCCCAGACTGATACCAGTCATAATCAACTTTACGGCTACTAACAAAACCAGTAAGGTCAACGAGAACCCCACATCTTGGAGCATGGCTTCGATCGTTTCATAACCAATCCCGGTAATTTGCGGAAATTTCAAAGCGGTAATGCCCACCACCAAACCGCCCAAGATGGGGGTGAACCAGTGCGGGAGATTGCTCATCCAAGCCGCATAGGGGGTTTTCCCTTGAAAAAACCGCCGACACCAGCTAATGGTTTGGGTAGAAGCGTAAGAAAGCAAACTAGCCAATACTCCTAAACCCAAATACAGCGGTAACTCCCAGGCCGACTGGACTTCATAAATAGGTAATTTAAAAGCTGGTTGCGAACCCAATCCGACTTGGGCCACCAGCGAAGAAATAACCGCTGCCAGTACTACCACGCTGACTGTAGCGGTGGCGGTGGTGCTATTTAGCACTACTTCTAAAGCAAAAAACACCCCGGCGATCGGGGAATTAAAGCCTGCGGAGACTCCCGCTGCCGCTCCCGCTGCTAGTAATAAACGCTGCCGTTCTTGGGATACACGCAGCGTTTGTCCCATCAAAACGCCTAAATTAGCCCCAATTTCTACACTAGGACCTTCTGGTCCGAGGGAAGCTCCAGTCCCGAGAGAGACAGCAGCAGCTAACATCTTTACTAAGCCTAGCCAAGGTTTCATAGGTGCCCCCGACTGAGTAGCAGCCAACATGGAAGACACATTTAGACCAAAATCTTTCCAGTACCAGCGCATGGCACCCACAATGATGCCACCGATCATCGGTATCGAAACTGTCCACAGCCATTTATTACCTCCCAAATTGGTCAAATCTTCAAAAGCCCAATCGTGGATATGATCGATCAAAAAATGAAAGAGAATAACCCCAGCACCAGTCACCACACCAATAATCAGTGCTAAAACCAGAGTGATACCACTGGTAGAAGCCATCAGTCGATCGACAAGTTTTTGTGGCAATAAATTAGACTGATTCACAAGCAGGGGAAAAGGTGGCGATTTTTTCCATTGTAAGACTTAGGGGTTAACCTGAATTTCCCCATTGCACAGTAATTCGCCTGCTTGCAAGGTCAGTTCTTGTAAATTAACCTGATCACCCAGGTCGATTTCGTAGCTGCAAAGATCGCTACCAGGTAGATCTAATTCACAGGTAACCAGCAAAGGGGTCAGGCGCAGCACCCGACCAGTCACTAATTCAATGCCTGTCTGAATGCTAATCGGTACCTGCTGCTCGGAACTCTTTTGCACCTGTCCTTGCAACACAACTTGATGGGCTTGGATGGCGGCTGATTGCCATTGAATAGACCAGTTTTGATCGGCACTAGCTAATATTTGTTTTACTAAATCGGTGATGGCCTTATTGAAAAACGGCGCAGTCAAAGAACTATCTAAATCTGTGCTGGTCATCCGGGCATTGATATTAATCATGACTGGTTGCAGTAGTTGCAGCGGTTTACCGCGTACCACTTGCTTCAGATTAATCGCTATTTGCTTGGCTAATAGCTCTACTTGGTGAACGGCAATTCCCCGGTACACTATTTTTTGAGCGGCTACGGCCACGCTGGGTACTACGCCTGCCAGCATTTGTCGATCGCCAGCCACAATTTCGACTTGCAGCTCGGCCACCGCACTAACCTGAGTTCGTAACCAAGTTGCACAGGCCGATGACAGCACCGAACTAATAATTCCCCGGGGTTTGCTACTCAAATTTGATACTTCAAGAATAATTCAGATAATTCATATTATCGGATCAGCTCAACCTCTGGCGATCCACAGCTATTTTTCAGCGTAATTTCAATGTTTGACTCTTTTTCGCTAGAATTTTGGGCAGTATACAAATAACGGAATAGCTATGGCCGTCCGGCTGCAAAAAATCCTGTCTCAGTGGGGCATCGCTTCCCGCCGTCAAGCCGAAGAAATGATCCGCAATGGTCGAGTGCTGGTCAATGGCCAGCCCGCGCAACTTGGGGATACGGCTGATCCGGCGATCGATCAAATTACGGTATCTGGCAAACTGTTAGCGGCTCCGCCCCAACGCTACTACTTGCTGCTCAATAAACCAGCGGGGGTAGTCTCCACCTGCACCGATCCGCAAAGTCGATCGACAGTAGTTGACCTATTACCCCAGCATTTAAGGTATGGCTCCGGTATTCATCCGGTGGGACGCTTGGATATTGATTCCACTGGCGCATTATTGCTCACCAACGATGGGGAACTAACCTGTTTGCTCACGCATCCTCGACATCAAGTATCTAAGACATATATCGCCCTGGTCGAAGGACACCCCTCAGCTACTACTTTGCAAGCCTGGCGATCGGGCATCAACTTAGAGGGCAAATGGACGCTGCCAGCCCAAGTAACAGTTCTGGATGAAGATCGATATGAGACTCGCTTGCAAATTATTTTGCGCGAAGGCCGTAATCGGCAGGTGCGGCGAGTAGCGGAGCAACTAGGGCACCAAGTTTTGCGTTTAGAGCGCACAGCGATCGGCTCTATTCCCTTACATCTGCCCGATCAATCTCTGCAACGGGGTGAACATCGCAATTTAATTCCGACGGAGGTGGAATGGTTATCTCAAACACTGAATCATGCAATTACACTAGAATAAATGAATTAAATATTAAAATATTAGATTTTTAATTTTCATAACTACAATAGCCCGATGATTTTTTAGAGTAGTTCCGGTAAAGGCTGTGATCCACCAAAGCCCCAGCAATATTTACCTAACGATCTACCCGGTATGGTACTGTACTAGTTTCAGCTCATCCACTTCTGTCCAATACTCTTTATTAATGGATAAAGTTCAGGTTTGCTCGTTCGTAATTTTAGAACGACTGAAATCATGAACTTTGCTGAAATTCAACAATCAAGGTGCCATCATGCAGTCATTTCGTTTTTACTGGCGTAAGTTCTTGTGGATAGTCGTCAGTACTATTGTAGTTATTATCAGTTTTTATTGGTTCAATACGCAGCCAGGACCAGCACAAACTATCGATTCAATTTGCCCTCGGCCAACGGTGGGCAGCATGGTGGAAAATCCGGCAGAATTAGTGAGTAGCAATGGTTTTCTGAAGGTAAATTTGACTGTTGCTCGTGGAATGAAAGCCGATCGCCTATGCTACCGTTACAACGGTAATCTCCAAGCGCCAACGATTAGAATCAAGCCAGGGGATACTGTGGTTTGGAAGCTAACTAATCCAGCTCCAAAGTTAGCAGCCCAGCCCAAAATGGTGGTGAAATGTACGGCAGCAATGCCTGCTCCTCGGGCGGCTAACCTGCACTTTCACGGCCTGAATATTTCGCCGACCTGTGGACAGGATGATTCGATCGGCACTGTCATTCAGCCAAATGAGCAGTTCGAATACCGCCTCAAAATTCCGAAGAATGAATCACCCGGCATGTATTGGTACCATCCCCATATCCACACCCAATCGGAGGAGCAGCTATTGGCCGGGCTATCTGGAGCCATTATTGTGGACGGAATTGAACAGATCAATACCCAAGTCAGGGGACTAGAAGAGCGCGTCTTTGTCATCCGCGATGCTCAACTTTCGGCAAAGTTTCCGGAGAGTGATAAAGCCCAACCCGCCAAAGACCTTTCTATTAATTACATCCCCATTAACTATCAAGGAAAGGGCACCTACAACCGGCCAGCGGTTATTGATATGACTGCGGCAAGGGTTATTAACAAAGCCCAGTTCTGGCGAGTGGTCAACGCTTCTGCCGATAACTATGCTAATTTACAGGTTCAGTTTGCCGGTATACCGCAAACACTGGGTCTGGTAGCGATGGATGGAGTAGCCTTTGATGCCGATAACGAAAACAAACAAAATCAAACTATTTCCAGAAAACAAATTGCATTACCGCCCGGTACCAGGGCAGAGTTCATCGTTCCACCGCCGCCGATCGGAGTGAAAGCTCAATTGTTGACTTTGCCTGTGGAAACCAACGGCGACAATAATCCCCGGCGGATCCTGGCCAATATTGTGACCAACCGCAATCCAATGGGTAAAGAGAGACTGAGATCGCGGGAACTACCGGCTAATGCCGGAATTAGTTCTCGTTCCCGGTTCGTAAAAATGGATGCTGTCCAACCCCGGCGCACCCGAACTCTATTTTTCTCTCAAAAAGAAGATGAGGCCAAAAAATTGAAAGAGTTCTACCTTACAGAGCAGGGTAAAAAGCCTCAGGTGTTCGACATGATGAGAGCGCTGAAAAGTCCTGATATTACAGTGCAGCAGGGCACCGTAGAGGATTGGGTGGTACAGAATCGATCGACAGAAGCTCATGTTTTTCATATCCACCAAACTCATTTCAAAGTGCTCAAAAGTCCTGAACGGCAAGATGTGGGCATGATTCGCGATACGATTAATATTCCAGCTTGGGACGAAAAGGGACCCTACCCCAGAGTCAAATTACGGATCGATTTTCGGAATCCGGATATTGTGGGAAATTTCCTTTATCACTGCCATATTCTGGAGCATGAAGACAATGGCATGATGGGTTCTATTCGAGTCCTGTAATATCTCAGTGTGAATTTCTCCTGACAAAAACCTGAGACTGTTTTCTAAAAAACAGTTTCAGGTTTTTGATACTGGGTCAACAATAGTGTCAGCAACCACCTGAGGGAGGATGGCCAGAGATCGATCGAATGGAGGCTAGCCGTCAAACAGCAGCGCATTTGTTTTCTGAGGCAAAAACTTTTACAATTCGTAAAGAATGTACCAAACATAAAGCACATGCGGATTGCGATCGTGGGAGCTGGTTTAGCAGGACTATCTACAGCAGTAGAACTAGCCGATGCTGGCCATCAGGTAGAAATTTTTGAATCGCGTCCCTTTGTTGGCGGCAAAGTAGGCAGCTGGGTAGACCCCGATGGCAACCATGTAGAAATGGGTCTGCATGTGTTTTTCAATAATTACACCAATCTTTTTGCCCTGATGAAGAAGATTGGTGCTTTTGAGAATTTGCTGACTAAAGAGCATGTCCATAATTTTGTAAATAAAGGCGGCGAAATCGGGCAGCTAGATTTTCGATTCATTCTGGGAGCACCTTTCCATGGCCTGAAGGCTTTCTTTACCACCGGCCAATTAACTTTTATCGATAAGCTGCAAAATGCCCTGGCGCTGGGAACTAGTCCGATCGTGGCGGGACTCTTAAGCTACGAAAGCGGCATGAAGATGATTCGAGCTTTAGATACAGTAAGTTTTGCCGATTGGTTCCGGCAGCATGGCGGTAATAATCACAGTCTGCGCCGGATGTGGGATCCGATCGCCCTGGCTTTAGGTTTTATCGACACCGAGAGTATTTCAGCGCGGTGTATGCTGACCATTTTCATGATGTTTGCGGCCAAGACCGAGGCTTCTAAGCTGAATATGCTCGCTGGTTCTCCGGCTGAATACTTGCATCAACCATTGGTGAATTACCTGACCGAGCGGGGGGTGAAGATTCATACTCGCCGCCAACTGCGAGCCATTAAGTACAGCAACAATCGCATCAATGGCTTGGAAATTGCTAACGGTGACAGCCTGGAACTAGTCACGGCTGATGCCTACGTTTGCGCCTTAGATGTCCCGGGGATCCAGCGGGTCATCCCAGACGACTGGCGCACCGACTCGTTCTTTGACAATATTTTCCAGCTAGAAGCCGTCCCCGTAGCCACCGTTCAACTGCGGTTTGATGGTTGGGTCACAGAGATGAAAGACCCCCAGCAGCGTCAGCAGCTAGAAAAAGCTGCTGGCATTGATAATCTGCTGTACAGCGCCGATGCTGACTTTTCTTGTTTTGCCGATTTAGCCGTGACCAGCCCCAAAGACTACTACAAGCCAGGGGAAGGATCGCTGATGCAGGTGGTGCTAACCCCCGGCGATCGGTTTATTCCGATGAGCAACGAAGACATTGCCCAACATGCCCTCCAGCAAGTGCGGGAGCTGTTTCCCTCAGCCAAAGATTTAAATATGACTTGGTACAGCGTCGTCAAACTGGCTCAATCGCTGTACCGAGAAAAACCTGGCATGGATCCTTTCCGGCCCACCCAAGCCACCCCGATCGATAACTTCTTTTTGGCGGGCAGCTACACGGCTCAAGATTATATTGATAGCATGGAAGGAGCCACGCTTTCTGGACAGCAAGCGGCTGCTGCGATTTTGGCCACTGCCGATCGATTGCAACCAGCCTTAGTTAGTTAAATCTGCAACTAGCTATTTAGTTTTCTTTATCCTCTTAATTCCCCAAAATATGTCTGAATGGATTGAACACACTGTCCAAGTTGAACTAGAGGTTCCGATCGATCAGGTCTGGAATCTGTGGTCTAATTTAGAGCTAATGCCCACTTGGATGAAGTGGATTGAATCCGTAAAAATTCTGGAGGATAATCCGGAATTGTCCCGCTGGAAGCTGGCCACCAACACCCTGGAGTTCACCTGGCTCTCACGCATCATCAAAACCACCACCCACCAAATTATTCAGTGGGAATCAGTCGATGGTTTACCGAATCGGGGTGCTATCCGCTTTTACGAAAGAGATGCTGGTAGTATTGTAAAACTGACCGTCGGCTATTCGGTGCCCGGATTTTTGGCATTACTTATGGACAATGGTTTTATTCGCAAAGCTGTAGAATCTACTCTCCAAGAAGATTTGGATCGTTTCAAAGTCTATGCCTTGAGCAATCAACCCCAACCATAATTATTAGGATGGAGAACTTTTGCTATAGTCTTACTGTCTGTAAGGCAAAGTTCGCGCATCTTCTTTTTCTTTAAGTATGAAATACAAATCACTATCCTTAGCCATTGTTACATTGTGTTGGGGCACCCCACAGTCGATACTCTTGGCTGCTAGCCCTCGCTCTGTGGAAACCGTAACCTGTGACATTTTGGTGGCTGGTGGTGGTTTAAGTGGAACAGCGACCGCCTATGAGGCTTTGTTAGCTGGTAAAACGGTCTGTATGACCGAAATAACTGATTGGGTAGGGGGTCAAGTCTCTGCCCAGGGCACATCGGCCCTAGATGAGCGTCCGACCCAGCGCAAAAAAGGATTTTTTCCTAGAGGCTACAAAGAATTCCGCCAAGGCATTAAAGACTATTATGGCAAGCTCAATCCTGGTGACTGTTGGGTGAGTGAGTCCTGTTTTATGCCCGCTGATGGTGACAAGATTCTAAAGAAAATGCTGGCAACAGCTGCCAGCAAAGGCCAGGGGAAGCTCAAGTGGTTTCCAAATACCGTCATTAAAGACCTAAAAGTGGCTCAAAAAAGCCAGGGTCAGCAAATTGTGTCAGCGATCGCTATTCAACACAGTCCCCAAGCAGGAGCGCCACCACTCAATAGTAAACCTCTTTCTCAGACGATTACAGATGCCTATACCTACGAAAATTCTGCTCAGTTCCAGAAGAAAGTAATTCAATTTGCTCCGGCTAAAAGTAACCAAAAAGCGGCTGATTGGTATGTAGTAGAAGCCACCGAAACTGGCGAACTAATTGGTTTAACGGATGTACCATATCGGCTGGGGATCGACCCGCAAAGCTCTGCAGAACCATCTTCCCCCACCAAAGTTAATGATAGCTATTGCACCCAGGGTTTTACCTACCCCTTTGCGATGGAAACTACCGCTCTGCCTCAGCAACAGGTGGAACCCAGTTTTTACAAAAAGTACGAACCATATTATAGCTATGAAAAACAAAAATTAGCAGATTTTGATTTGGTCTATAGTTATCGGCGAATTAAGGGTGGCGGTAAAGTCCAGAAAGCTAAGATGGGCGTCATTGAATATACGGTGCCAGCGATCGGCGATATTTCAATGCAGAACTGGACATGGGGAAATGACTATCGCCCCGGCAGCTCACAGGACAATTTGATTTTAGATAAAGCACAATTGCGAGCCAGCAATCAGTTGCAGTCCGGCGGTTGGCTAGGGGGCTTACGACCAGAAACCCTCCAAAAAGGGGAAGAAATTGCTCAGGGTTTTTACTACTGGCTGGCAGCGGGTACTACTGATAGTCAAGCGCAAGCAGACCCTCTGGCGGTGGGCAGTTGGCGCAAAAGAACCCACCTGAATCAGCGCTATTTAAAAGGGTTGGAATCCCCGATGGGGACAGCGCACGGTCTTTCTAAATATCCGTACATTCGCGAGGGACGAAGGATTATTGGGCGGCCTAGTTTTGGCTATAGTGCTGGTTTTTCTGTTAATGAAGTAGATATTTCGCGCAATGATCTCTGGACACCGGAACGGCTAGCTAAATTGTCAGAGTCCGATCGCCGGGCACTTGGGGCAACGCTGGCTGGGTTTGAAGGACTCGATCGGATCATTGCCAAAAATACTCCTGCTAAGTTAAATCAACGCCAACGGGCGACCGTTTACGCGGACTCCGTGGGAATTGGGCATTATGCGATCGATTTCCATCCTTGTATGCAAAACAGTCCAGCGGAGGCGGTGAAGAACTCCGAGAAAACTGGTGGCCGGAATGGAGAAGGGCAAGCCTATCCTTTCCAAGTGCCACTCCGAGCGATGATTCCCCAGAAAATTGACAATATGTTGGTGGCTGGTAAGAGCATCGCAACTAGTCATGTGGCGGCAGCGGCTTATCGGGTACATTCTTTTGAGTGGTCGGTGGGTGCAGCTGCCGGAACGACAGCAGTTTTCGCTCTGGAAAAAGGGCTGATGCCTTATGAATTGGTGCAGGATTTGCCGAAGCCAGCGCCGCAGTTACAAGAGTTGCGTAAGCGATTAGAGTCGCAGAATAATCCGACGATGTTTCCAGGGACTTCGATTTTTAATAACAATTGGAAGGAATGGAAGTAAAGAAAGTTGTAGTGGCAGCTGGGGGTGAGGGATGTTGAAAATTGTCCGCACTCCCAGTGATGTTTAGATAGCCATGCTAGTAATCTTGGGTTGCGCGGTAAAATAATGGTGGTGAGTGAATTTGCAGGCGATCGAACAGGAATCTTGGTTTGAATTGGGAAAAGGCGATCATGAGTGTGGCGCAAGATAATTTGAAATCAGAACAAGCCCAGCAATTGGAGTTTTTGCTGACGGTATTGCAGTCGATTAATGACAGCAATGCTAATCCTGATGTGGTTTATCCGCTCTTGCAAGAGAATTTAGCGCTTTTGAACGATGGCATGATTGAGGTGCTGAAAGATTGGGTGAGTGCTAAGTTTACAGAGGTCGATCGAGATTCACAAAGATCGATCGCGTCTACTATTCATGATTTGAGTTACTTGATTTTGCAATTCCTACTGAGAGATAAGTCTATATGGGAGTTAGCGGTAGAATTATCGATCGCTTGTAATGTATTAACACTGAAGATTTTCACCCAGAAAGATTTTCCCGTTCAGTGGGCAAGTGCTCAAAATACCTTAGCCTTTGCATACACTTTCAGAATCAGAGGAGATCAAGCCGAAAATCTAAACCAAGCAATTAACTACTATCGAGCGGCCTTAGAAATCTTCACTGTTGATTCAATCCCGCGTGAATGGGCAAGGATTCAAGTATTACTAGCCCAATTAAGCCTAGAGCAACTTGGTAACTATCAAGTTGCTACCGAGCATCTACAAGCAGCATACCAAGAATTATCAGCGAGCCATAATGACACTGGATTACTGGCTCAAACCATGTTTGAGTTAGCCCGTTGCTTTCACAAAACTGGTGCCTTAAGCCAAGCCAAAACATATTTCAAAGACTCCATTCGTCTTTATCAACGATTAAAACAACCAGCTCAAGTTGCCGCTGTCACCTCTGAGCTGGGTAACCTGGAACTGCAAATGGGTCAGATCGACGATGCCCGAATTCATTTACAAACAGCCGTGGATTTTTATCAAGCTGCTAATAATTGCGATTTTCCAGAAGGAACGCGACTCGATCGCATTGCATCTATTCAAGAACTCCAAAAGTATTTGCCCATGTCCAGTGACAAAATAGCATCATGAGCCTCAAAGACTACAAGCAAATTTTTCAGCAATGGGGTCTCAGTGATAATCCCTTCGATTTCACCCCGCCCGATGAAGTCGAACAAGTAGCTGCCATCTTTCATGGTCGAGCACAGGAGCTAGAAAGCGCCTTACCAGCTCTCTACGAAGGCCGCAACGTCCTAATTCGGGGAGCTTGGGGCATTGGCAAAACCGCACTGATCAAAACCCTACTTTATCGTCTTCAGCAAGAAGTCGCCGAGCTACAAGAAGAAATGTTGGTGCTATACCTGGGTGGAATTCCCAAAGCTACCACCGCTGATTTTTATCGTGCTGTGCTGTTAGCGATCACTCAGCAAATGTCTGGGCAAAGCGAAGATGCCAAAAAAGTAGCTGATAGCCTGACGGGGATGTCCATTCAAACCAGCAAGACCAAGACAGAGGGTGGCGTAAACCTGGGGGTATTTTCTATCAAACTCACCAGCGAACCAAACTCCTCAGACATTAGAGAAAACGAAATCTATCAGCAATTATTATTTTGGTTGAACGAAGCCGAAGAAATTTACAGCAAAGTAGTGATCGCCGTCGATGATTTAGACAAAAGAGATACTCCGATCGTTCAAGAAATTATTGAGAACAGCCTGGATCTATTTCGGCAAGGCAAAAGACGCGCTTTCATTATGACTGGTCGGGGCTTCACCGATTTGCAAGAAGCGACTCTTTTCTCCTTGGGTATTTTCAGCGAAGATATCAATCTTCAACGCATGAGCGACGATGACCTGCGGCAAATCGTCATCAACTATCTCAATACGGTGCGTCAGCAACCCAGTGACAGCATTGCTCCCTTTACCCCCGAAGTACTCGATCGCATTATTGAATATGCCCAAGGTACGCCGCGTCAGCTGAACTACATCTGCGAAAAAGTTCTCCGCCAAGCTGCCATGAAAAAACATCTATTGATCGATATGACCGTCTGGCAAGCTATTTGGCAAGATATCCAAAGTAGTCTCATGCAAGATCTTAGCCCCCATTTGCGACGGCTACTCTACATCGCCTACGAACAAAAAGGCATCAGCGAAGATATCTCCAACTCCACCCTCGATCAACTTGGTGCATTAACCTTTACCTCGATTCTCCCGGAACTCAAACAACTAGAAAGTATGGATTTAATGATGCACGTCGAAGATGCCAAAGGCTTTCGCTTTGTCCCTTCTAAGCTCTACTTGCCGCCCACTGAAACGACTCCAGATTAAACAGCCATTCCATGATACTTCCCGTTGACATTGACTCTCCACATCGAAATCTTATTCTGACAAACACCATAAAATCCAACGTCCCTTTGACAGCCTTAGCACCTATGCAAGATGTCACCGATGTTTTCTTTATGAACGCGATCGCCGACTATGGCTGTCCGGACTACTTTTTCACCGAGTATTTTCGGATACATGAAAGTTCTGGAGTCGATAAACATATTCTACGATCGATCACCGAAAACACTACAAATCGTCCAGTTTTCGCCCAGATGATTGGCGAAAGCATCCCCGATCTGGTGCGGACAGCCAAACTCTTGTGTCATTATCCAGTCGCAGGCATTGATCTGAACCTAGGTTGTCCAGCTCCCCGGGTGTATCGAAAGAATGTCGGCGGCGGATTGTTGCGGGATCCAGACAAGATCGATCGAATCTTGGGAGAATTACGATCAACAGTGGCTGGTCGGCTCACGGTGAAAATGCGGATTGGTTTTGAAGATAGCGCTCAGTTCGATCGATTGCTAGATTTAATCGATAGACATGATATTGACCTGCTGAGTTTGCATGGTCGCACCGTCAAGGAAATGTATCACGGAGCGGTGCATTATGATTTGATTGCCCAGGCGGTGCAGCGCTTGCGGTGCCCGGTGTTAGCTAATGGCAATGTTAGTTCGGCGTCTATCGCTCTGGCGGTACTGTCCCAAACCCAGGCAGCGGGCGTGATGGTGGGACGAGCGGCGATTCGGAATCCTTGGATTTTTAGGCAAATTCGGGAAGCATTGGCGGGGCAAGAACTATCGATCATTACTCTAGGGCAGGTCAGGGAATATATCGATCGGCTATACCTGATGCAGGTCGATAAGCTAGTACCAGACCGAGCGCGACTTAGCCATCTCAAAATGTATCTGAACTACATTGGCCAAGGGGTGGATGCCGCTGGGGTCTTTTTGCGGGATATGCGCAAAGCCCAGACAGAGGCGGAATTATTTGCGGTGTGCGATCGAGATTTGCTCAGTCATCCAGAACTGGTTTTTCCAGCAGAACCCTATGTGGGACTCTTTGCCCGACCTAAATCAGAAGTCATCCCAACCCATTATTCAAGTAGATGATTATCACCAGCAGTTTCTCTATGAGCGATCAATACGTCTTTTGCCAAAGATTAATTTCAGAGATTAAACATTTTTGAAGGAAAAACCCCACAGCAGAAACCTTCGGTTACATTAGAAGCAAATACACTTAGGTTTGTTATGGATATCAAATTAATTCTGCCAATTCTATCGATCGCCTTTGGCCTTTGCTGCCTATTTTTTGGAACCCGCAATGGTTTTTATAATTCAGACAATTATCATGGTAATGGTTCCGCCCATTAGACATCTTGTTTTTGTTTGAGAAGTTCACTGCCCGCTAACTACGAAGATTTATCTTGTTTCGCCTTTGCTGCCGGTCATGGTGACGAAGGCGTATGTTTGTTAGTTAAAATGGGGCCATATCAAATTTTGCTAGATTGCGGTCTGGCGGACTTGTCTGAGCTATTGTCTACCGATTTGTCGCTGGTGTGGTGCAGCCATGCCCATACCGATCATGCTCAGGGCTTACCAGCCCTGCATACAGCCTTTCCCCACCTCCCTATTTACGCCAGCGAAGTAACCGCCGAGTTGTTGCCAACGGACTGTTGTCAGGCATTGCCCTGGAACTGTCCGATCGAACTCCAAGAGGGCTTAACCGCTGAGATCATGCCCGCTGGCCATCTACCCGGTGCAGCGGCCATTCTGTTTACTTATCAAGGAACAGAACGCAGTTATAGTCTGCTTTATACTGGGGACTTTTTTCTATCCAATTCGCGGTTTGCGGAAGGTTTGTCTCTAACCGATATGCGGGTACATCGACCAGATGTATTAATTATTGAAGGTAGCTATGGAACAGCTCGTCAACCCCATCGCCGCCAGCAAGAAAATACTGTGGTGGAGCAAGTTAGCCAAGCGCTGAATCAACATCGATCGATCGGAATGCTGGCCCCGCAGCTGGGGCAAGCCCAAGAAATTATCCTGTTGCTGCGAAGTCATCATCTATTCACTGGTCAAAATGTGGATTTATGGGTGGATGACTCAATCGCCGAGGTATGCGATCGCTATTTGCATTGTTTACCACAACTCCCCGCTCCAGTTCAAAATTTTGCCCGGAATCAATCTTTATTTTGGGATGAGAAGGTCAAACCTCGGGTGCGGCGATTGACAGCTAGACCCAGGGGCAAAGCATCCAATGGCGAAGTTTTTTTGGTCAGCGACAGGAGTCAATTACCAACGCATCTGGATGTATTACTAGTACCGCAGCAATTAGGTACAGGTGTAGATGATCGCACTTATTTGTTGACCGACCACTCCGATGGCTTGGGTACCACGCAACTGATTCACAATTTACGGCCTCAGCATGTAGTCTTTGTCCATGGCTCCCCCATTTATTTAGCAGATCTAACTGGCTTAGATGAGTTGAATAGTCGCTATCAGCTTCATTCACCCGCCACGGGTACCTTAGTGGAACTACCGATCGGTGATCGATTTATGCAATCAACGACATCAATTAGTGGAGCGATCGAGACGGGTTATGAGGGAGAAGTTACCGAAGAGTTGGAAGCAGTAGTGATTTCGTTACCCCATAATGTCACTACTGATCCACGCTGGCGTGACTTAGCTGATACAGGAATAGTAGAAGCTCGCTGGCAAGGAGAGGAACTAGTGTTGCGGGGAATTACCGCCAAACAGCTGCGTAGAGAAGCCCATAGTGACAAAGTAGATAAGGCGATCGCCTGTTGTGCCAATTGTCGTTATCAGCGGGGAAATCGTTGTGGCAGTGAAGATTCAGTTTTGTATGGATTTAAGGTCACTCCGACTGGCGTTTGCCCAGCATTTATGGGTCTGGATAACTTGGATAACGAGGAATTGTAGTGCCCATCAAAAAACTACTGATTCTGGGCGGAACTGGTGATGCGGTAAGGTTATCGACACAAGCTGCTGCTTTGAATTTGGTGGTAATTTCTTCCCTCGCTGGTCGTACCGAGCAGTCCCGCACAGCTGATGATGGCAGTGCTACACAAATTAGGGTGGGCGGTTTTGGGGGAGTCGGTGGACTGGTGACCTATCTTCAACAAGAAAATATTGATCTGGTGATCGATGCCACCCATCCTTTTGCACAACAAATTTCTGGGAATGCGGCGGCGGCGGCGGCGATCTGTGGTTTGCCCCGCCTATTGCTGCAGCGACCAGCTTGGGAGGCCGTAACTGGCGATCGATGGTTGTCAGTACAAAATCATGCGGAAGCGGCTGATTTGTTACCGGGTTTGGCTCAACGAATATTTTTGACGATCGGTCGGCAAGAGTTAAGTAGCTATGCTCATTTGTCAGATTTATGGTTTTTGATGAGATCGATCGATCCACCTCCAACTCCTTTACCACCCGGAGAGATTATCTTGGCTAAAGGCCCTTTTACCCTCGCTGCCGAAAAGAATTTATTATTGAAACATCAAATTGAGCTAATTGTTAGTAAAAATAGTGGTGGAGCAGCCACCTATGCCAAGATTGAAACGGCTAGAGAATTAGGACTGCCGGTGGTGATGATTGAACGATCGCCTGTGCCAGTAGAAAAGATGGTAAATACAGTTGCAGAAGCAGTTCAATGGTTGCAGTGGCATATTGAGTCTTTTTAGATGGTGAGCCAGGTGGAGGGAGCGACAGGAGTCATAGCAAGAAATGAGTCGAGCTTTACAAATCTTAGCTTGACTGCGATCCACCGAGATTGTTTTGTGATTAAAAGACCTATCTGAGTCATTTTTTATATAGATTGAAGATCTTTCGGCTAGACTAGAGAAAATGGAAGTTAGACTGCACCTATGTTTGTTGAAGTAATAAATACTCTTGGTACTCTTTCTAATGCTTATGAGATCGGGAAAAAGTCTCAGCCGCTTTTAGGGAGGATTGTTCGCCGTATTCGTGATCGCAAGTTAAATATTGTTATATGTGGAGCAGCAGGTACAGGCAAAAGTACTTTAGGGAAGCTACTATCGGGATCGTTTGGACGAGAAGATATCTTACAGCCTTACCAGATTTCTGTTAGGGCTGAAGAGCTGGAGTTAGACAGCAAAATATCTAGCTCTATTATTGTTTTGCCGGGACAGTCTACCTTTTGGGATGAAGCACTACGCAAAATTGCTAATAATCAAGTGAGTTTGATTATCAATGTTGTTTCCTCTGGCTATCATTCTATTAGTCAAGTTGATTATCAAAACTTTCCCAGCTATCAACCGGGAGCTACCACACAAGAATTTATCGATGCTTATCGGCAGGAGAAGCAAAAGTTAGAAAGCAATTTACTTGAAAAACTCATGCCTCATCTATCTATAGCTGGCAATAGCAAAATAGTAATGATGACTTTAGTGACGAAGCAAGATTTATGGTGGAAAAGCCGTAATCAAATTAGAGATTATTATCAGCTAGGCACTTACAATGATTCAATTCAAAAACTTCAAAATACGCTGGGGAAATTCAACTTTGTCCATGAATATATATCGGCATCACTAGTTACTGAGAATTTTGCGGCAGTTAACGGAGAAATTCTTGCACCTGTCGCTGAAGGCTATGATTGTAAAACTCAATTAGTTAATTTTGATAGGGTTTTGCAGTTCATCGAAGGCAACTTTGAAATTGAGTTAGAGAGGTGAAATCATGAGTACTCACCAAGATGTTCCTCAGACTTTTCATAAATATGATTCAGATGATCGAAAAATATTGGTAGATCTTTTACATGAATATTCTGGGAAACTGCTGGAATCTTCTCGTGTGATTTCTAAAAAAAAGATATCGATAAAAGATAATATAAGAATGATGCTATTTCTCCTTGGTGCTGCATGTATTGACATGATAGCTATAGTTTTTATTATTATCCAGCCAACTAATTCTTCGCTTAATGGGTTGTTCTTCACGGTATTTACGACATTTGTTATGCTATTAATCTGCTTTTTAATTATGAGCCTTAACAATAACAATTTCTTGCAAAAAACTGAAAATGGTTTGCTAGAAAAAGATACGAGGATGATAGTTGGTCGCTTAGAATCAGCAATAAGATTGACAGTTGAAATTACCGATCAAGTTGAAACTAATCTAGCTAAAAAGCTGGAGTTGGATTCGCGCATTGATGAAGCTTCTTATGCCTTAGAATACTATTACTCAGTAGTAAAATCCAAAGTCTAAATAATAACACTGAATTTCGAACCGACTTAAATTCAGTTTCTACAATCTAGCAAGAGTTTCAACCATGTGGAAAGTTACTATTCAATGCTCCGACGATAGTTGGCGCTCTCAGGCCAATGCCTTCAAAGCGATCGCCGAAAAATATCCCGGCACCCTACTCTCCTCCAAGAAAATGCCTGGTGACGATCGCAGGATTATGTCCTACCAACTGGAAAACGTCAGTGATGCCGAAGAATTCACCGAAGAATGCATGACCCTAGATGGCTTAAGTGCCATGTTTGAATCTCTTTAGATATTTTTGCTAGCCAATATTCTCAACTATGACCCGCAAAAAAATATTAATTACGGGAGCCACCGGATTTTTAGGTTGGTATCTCTGTGCCGCTGCTCAAAAAGAATGGGAAGTCTATGGCACTACTCACTCTAAGTTGGCCAATATTCCGCAAACCAAATTATTGCCGATCGATTTAACCAATGCGGTGGCTGTGGCCGAGCTGTTCCAGACCATCCAACCAGATGCCGTCATTCACACCGCCGCTCTCTCCCAGCCCAATGCCTGCGAAGTCCAGCCGGAGGCTTCTTGGCAAATCAATGTGCAAGCCTCTTGGCGCATAGCCGAACACTGTGCCGATTTAAATATTCCCTGTGTTTTTACTTCCACCGACCAAGTATTTGATGGCCAACGGGGTAACTATGGCGAAACTGATCCAGTAGCGCCAGTGAATCGCTATGGCGAGCATAAAGTATTGGCCGAAGAGGGCATGCGATCGCGTCACGATCAAACCATCATTTGTCGGTTGCCTTTGATGTATGGAGCTACGCCCCATGCGCCCAGTTTCTTGCAAGGATTTGTGGCCAAGTTGCTCCAGAGTGAGACGCTCCAACTTTTTACCGATGAATATAGAACTCCAGCTAGTGGGGAATCGATCGCGCAGGGAATTTTGTTGGCTCTGGCTTCGGATATCCGTTGTTGGCATTTAGGGGGGCCAGAACGTTTATCACGCTACGAATTTGGACAGTATTTAATCGACATTTTGCAATTACCCGCTGACTTATTGCAACCATGTTTACGAGCCACCGTGCCGATGGCTGCACCGCGTCCGGCGGATGTTTCGTTAGATAGTTCGCTAGCTTTTAGTCGGGGTTATGCGCCGTTAGGGATTGTACCGGAACTGCAAAAGCTAAAAACTGAACTTTGTTAATTTTTGACCAAACAATCTTGCAAGCTGTGGCCAATAGCTTGCTCATCTAGGCCTTTGCCGATGAATACTATTTGGTTTTTCGGTGCGCCCCGCCAATTGTCACTATTGATGTCGTAGCGTTTACCACAGAGCTGAAAAACGTGACGTTGTTCGCTCTCTTGAAACCACAAAATCCCTTTACTGCGAAAAATATTATCAGCTAAACCTTTCACGAATTCTTGAAACTTGGCAATTTGCAATGGTCGATCGAACTCGAAGGCGATCGACATCCACTGGTCAGCGACTAAATGATCGTTGTGCTGATGATGATCATCCACTATATTGCTACTATCCAGACTAGCCAGCTGCACATCCAAGAGTAAAGCTAAGGGCACCTGACAGCGCTGAGTTTCTAGAAGTATGGCATCATTTTTCAAGGTCGCTAATTTCGCTTGCACCCTGCGGAGCTGCGATCGATCGACTAAATCTATTTTGTTGATCAGCAAAATATCACTATAAATTAGCTGATTCCGGATAGCATCACTTTTGTAATATTCAGCATCAAAATTTACAGCATCCACTATACCCACTAAGGCATCCAGGCGGGTTAGCCCCCGCAGATCCGAATTGTTCAGAGTGGCCATAATCGGTACCGGGTCAGCAATGCCGCTGGTTTCAATCACTAAATAGTCAATCTTTTCCTCGCTGATGAGCATTTTAAACACCGCTGCCACCAAATCTTCGTTAATGGTGCAACAAATACAGCCATTACTGAGCTGCACCATTCCCTCTTCGATCGATTCCAATAGTTGGCTGTCAATATCAATCTCGCCAAATTCATTGACCAGCACCCCAATCTTCAGACCATGTTCACCGGTCAAAATATGGTTGAGCAGGGTGGTTTTACCACTGCCCAAAAACCCAGTCACAATAGTCACCGGCATGCCGCGCTTGGGAATCTTGATAGTGGTGGGATCGATCGACCTGGTGGACATAGTTAGCTCCCTAGCATTTGGAGTTGATGCAAGCTGGCATAGAGTCCCCCAACTTGGATGAGTTCCTCATGACTGCCTGACTCGGCGAGTGATCCTTGTTTCAAAACAAAGATCCGATCGACATAGCGAATCGTCGAGAGACGGTGGGCAATAATAATCGCCGTGCGATCGATCAATAGCTTGTTGAGAGCGTCTTGAATTAAGGCTTCCGTACCCACATCTAAGTTGGCAGTGGCTTCATCGAGTACCAAAACCTTGGGGTTGCGAATAGCGGCGCGGGCAAAGGCTAGCAACTGTTTTTGGCCACCCGAAAGATTCGTGCCGCGCTCGCGTAACTGGGTGTTATAACCTTGGGGCAAGCCTTCTAAGAGTCGATCGATATTGGTGATTTGGGCGGCTTTTTTAACATCCTCGATCGAGTAATTTCCCCCTAAGGTGATATTGCTTTTGACATCCCCGGCAAACAGAAAACCATCTTGTAGAATTACCCCCAAAAAGCGGCGCAGCTGTTGCTGTGGCAGATTCCGAATATCCACGCCATCAATTAATATTCGGCCTCTAGTGGGCTCATAGAGCCGACAAAGCAACCTGACAACCGTACTTTTCCCAGCACCGGTAGGACCGACCAGAGCGATCTTTTCACCGGGACGAATCGTAAAATCCAAATCTTGAATAACGTAATCATCATCTTTGTAGGCAAACCAGACATGCTCGAACTGGATTTCGCCACGACTGCCTTGATCGGGGTGGGCAAACTGCGACGCTAGTTTCAAGGCAGTAAGATCTTGATTGTCTTTAATCTCGATCGGCTCTCGCAAAATATCACTGACTCGTTCCACCGCCGTAAACCCAGACTGAATAGCCGTGAATTTTTCGCCAAACTGGCGCAGGGGCTCAAATAGCCTCTGGGCAAAAATGATAAAGGCCGACAGGGTACCAATATCCACCCGTTTGCCCACAATCATGTCGGCACCTAGCCACAGCACGACGGCGATCGCCACCAACGAAATCCACTCTAAGGTGGCCGAAATAGCCGAGTCATGGAAATTGGTTTTGTCTACTTCAATTACATATCTTTGATTGATCGATCGAAACTGCTCAGCGTTATATTGTTGGCGACGAAACAGCTGTACCACATTTATTCCCGTCACATTTTCTTGGAGGGTGGCATTCATCGTCGATAACTCTTCCCGCGCTCGGTAGTTAGCCTTACGGTATTGATACTGAAAATACACAATCAAGGCACTGACTGGCACCAACATCACTGTCAGAGCCGCTGCCAGTTGCCATTGAGTAAAAAACATGGTCACGGCCAAAATCACCAACGAAAACAAATCGCTGACAATGCCGATCGCCCCTGTCGTAAACACATCCCCCAAGGCTTCTACATCATTAATAAGCCGGGTAATCAGCTTGCCCACCGGCGTATTATCAAAAAAACGCACCCCCAAAGAAGTCACATGATCGAATAAATCCTGACGAATATCAGCGGTAATTTGCTGACCAATCCGCTGCACCGTATAGCCTTGGACTGCCGACAAGACCAGCCGGATCATCACCGTAACCATCAGAATGAGCGTCAGAGTATTGAGGGCATTGGGCAAAGCCATCGCACTGATAAACGGCCAAGTAGTCTCTTGCCGAATCCGGGAAATCACCTGACCAATGAGCAAAGGTTGGACAGCGTTAGATACCGCCAAGGGCACCATAATTAGCAGTGAAAAGAATAGTAACGACCCGCTGCGCCGGGCGTAGGGAATCAGGCGTAAAAACAGCCGCCAGTCTGTCTCTCTTGGTCGATTAATATCGGACTGAGCAGTATTTGCCGAGGTGAAAGACATATAAAAATGTAAGGAACCCACCTCAAATCATAAACTTTTTCCCCATTGCTGTCCGGCGATGGCTGGCAATCACTTCTTTGATGTGCTTTTACGGAGAAATACTAATCCAAAACATGAATTTCAGCGATCTGACTCAAAAATTTATCCGTCAACCAGCTGTATTTGTCAAGCATTGCGAACTGAAGTGCTAGAGACGTTGTGCCGCAAGCTAAAATAAGGTGATTCCCGTGCCAAGCACTATCTTGACCCATGTATCCGCCAGCGAAGGCCAACTTCAGGGAGCGTTAATGATTCGCGTTCTACTAGTAGACAATCAAAAGAGTGTGAGAGAAACGCTCAAATCGATTCTGGAATTAGCTGCCGATTTTGACGTTGTGGGTATGGCTGACAGTGGATCGAGAGCGATCGAACTAGTCCAGCAGCTGCAACCGGATGTGGTACTGATGGATATGGAGATGCCCGGCCTGGATGGCGCAGCAGCCACCAAGATGATCGCCCAAGGAGAACTGGGCGAAAAAGTAAAGGTGTTAATTGTTAGTAGTCATAACAATAGTGAATATGTAGTGCGGTCAATGCAGGCCGGAGCCAGAGGCTATTTGATTAAAGGAGCATCAGCTGAAGAAATTCAACGCACTGTGCGCTACGTCTACCAAGGAAATCCCCCCATTACTCCGACCAACCCATTGGAAGATGAACTCTCGGGAAATCTCGAAGAAGACTCACCCACGGAGTTGTTTTCCGATAGACCAACCGATCTTTTTTCAGACTTATTTATCGATGATTCTACTGGTTTGGGCACAGATGTGAAAGCAAACCAGGTCACAGATTTAGGCGGATTAACACTTACAGCTGTCCATAAACAGCCCGAAACCCCTCTGGAAAACCCCTCTGATTTTGAGGAGCTTCAGGCCTCAGAGATGTTGATAGATGTGGTGCCCATCAGTGTTTCGATCAGTTCTGGTAGCCGATCGGCGCGCTGGTGGAAAAAACCAGTCATCGTAATTGCTCTACTAGGCTTGGGTGGCGGCCTGTATTCGCTCCGTCAATACCTGACGAAGGTATTGCCACCAGCCACTATTGCAGCCGAAAAATCTCAAAAACCTCCGCAAACAGAGCAGCCATCGCCCTTGTCTACGCTGTTTTTCACTGGCAAAATTGAGCCCGCTCAAGTGGTACCAATCAATGCCACCACTTCAGGTTTGATTCAGAATCTTAAAGTGAAAGTTGGTCAGCAAGTGAAGATTGGCGAATCTTTATTGGCAATACGTAGTGCAGATGCTGAAGTAGCTCGTCCGGAAGCATCTCCCAAGCCATCAATTTCGACAGTTCAGCAGCAAGATTTATTGAAAAAGCAACAAATACTGGCGCAGCAACAAAAACTTTCCCAACAACGAATTGATAACTTACAGCAAGAAATTAATAGTAATAAAAAAAGTATTGCCTTGTTGCGATCGAGCATTTCTAACGGTGCCCGTATTCAACAGCCACCCAATCAGACGGCCTTGATTAAGCAGCAAGAAGAAATGGTTCAAACGGCAAAAGCCAACTATAAACGCCAACAGATTATCTATCAACGGAAACAGATGAATGCAACAGCGCAGCGTGGTGCTGGGAATGAACGAACTGAGCAATTGCTGGCTGAGGTGGAAAGTGCTCGGGTGGAAATGGAATATTCTCGATCGAACTATGAAAATGCTCAACTCGCTTTTCAGGAAACTAAGGCCATACCGACAGATATTCCTTCTGCGGCATCCCCCGGTTTTAATGTTCAAGAACAGCTGAGCCAAGAAGATAACTTGAGAAAGTCCCAAGAACAGCTGCGTCAAGAACAACTCAGCTACAAGCAATTAACCAATAGCTTACAATCTTTAGAAAAGCAGAGTAGTACAGATCCCAACCCGCAAGTGAGTACGATCGCTAGTGTCCAGCCATTATCGGTAGATGTTATTGCCAACAAGTCCGGGCACATAGTAGATCTTATTGTTCAAGATGGTACTAAGATTTTCACTAGCAACAAGCTGATGGGCATCGCCCGCAGCCTGAAAGTTGCTACCGAAGTAGAATCAACATTACCTCCCAAACTCCAAGTGGGTTCGAAATCGATCGTCCAAGTCAACAACGGTCAAAAATTCACTGGTGAGATTGTCTCTATTACACCATTACCCGACCAGGGTAAGCAGAAAGTAGAAGTCGGTTTTACCACGGCCCAAAATTTCTTAATTGGACAGTCAGCGACAGTTTCTTTTCCATTACCATAGACTCGTTCTAGACAACTTTATTTCTGGGCTAAAATTGCTGCTAACAGTGGTTCGGCACCAAACCGCACTGCATCTGTACAGGGTAAGCCGGTTTCTTGGGTGACTTGATGGAGATATACCCGCAATTCTTGATCATTCAGGTTTACACCGTTAATGGCAATGGCGACTACTGGGGCGTGGGGAAAAGCACCAGCAGCATTAGCTAGCTGTTCATAGAGCTGTACAACAGCGGCTAGTGGTGGAATATGCACTTGGGGACAGTTCCGCACGGTGGTTTGACCAGCTTTATGTACCAAAATCAGCTGAGTGGGCTGACTGCCGCGCAGCAATGGCAATGTCGCGGTGGAACCAGGATGGAGAATAGAACCCTGTCCTTCTATAATCAATAAATCTTGACCAGGACTATGATCCAGAACGGTCTGTTCGATCGATCCAGCCGCATGATCAACCTTGATCGCATCCAAGGCCACACCGGAGCCAGAAATCATTAATCCGGCTTGGCCGGTAGCCACAAACTTAGACTTAATGCCCTGAGCCACAGCAGATTTTTGGAGTTCTAAACCCGCCGACATTTTGCCGATCGCCATATCTGTACCTACCATCAAAACCCGCTGACAGGATAAATCGCGGGCGGCGCCACTACCAATCCGGATGGTACTTGGCGGCTGGCGCACATCCCAAATCCATTGGCCAGGTCGAAGTGTTGGTAATTGGGGATGGCCATGCAACTTGGTATGCAAACCATTAATGATCGAAAGGCCACTGCTCACCGCAGCTTGCAACTCTGGCCACCAATCATCGGGAATGAGGCCCCCAGAAGGCGCAATGCCAATCACCAAGGCATCCGGTTGGTAGGCTAAAGCTGCCGTAATATCACCGACGATCGGCACTTCCCGCTGAATGCCCGTATTCTTGACCACCGATTCGCCAACGGCCTCTCGATCAATCACCACCACCACCGGGTTAGGACTATAACGGAGGACTGTCAACCCCGTCTTGCCTTGATTTCCTTTAATACCATCGTGAAGTAAAACAGCAAGGCGATGGTGCGGTAGCAGCATGAGATGTGTTGATTAACGACAACCCTGAATTATAGGCTAAACCAGTATAAAGTGTGGTGATTAGCAAAAATCTTGTGTCATTAAGTCAAAAGTTCATAAAAAATTCATTATTTAGTGGCAATCTTAAGAGATTAACCAGGAAAATTCGTGTTCTCTCGTCAATATTGCCACGGAGTTCGCAGCAAAGTTTACTTAAGGGAAAACCTCATGATGATTAATTTATGCTCAGTCAAACCAGTAATTATTCGCGACAGCCTGCCGACTACGGCCATTACCTTCACTCGTAAGTATGACAACAAGCATCTGATTCGACCAGTCAAGTTTGTGCAGCACTTCCAGTCATTAAACCTATCGGCAAGTATTGGCTAACGGATGTAGACCAGGTCAATCACCTACAGAGAATTAGAGGACAATTTCCCGATGATCCTGAAGCCGATATTATGGGGGCAAAAGGCGCAATGATGAAGACCATTTGGAAGCGTAATTTATTTTGGGAAGAAGTGCAAGAAGCTGATGCCATCATTAATGAACTGAATGAGATTCCTCCCATTCTGGCAAAACTTAAGGGCTTTTGAGCGTTAATCAACTTGCCAGGGTTATTGGTGTGAGTTCAACTTTTGTATTGATTACACTCTGTTAACTGCGGTACAGTGACATCATCCATCACAGTATTTTCTTATGATTCTTCCCGGCTCTGTCGTCAAAATAATCAACAAAAACGACACTTACTATAACTTCCAAGGTTTTGTGCAAAGGGTCACAGATGGTAAAGCAGCGGTGGTCTTTGAAAATGGCAACTGGGATAAACTGGTGACATTTCGGCTCAGTGAGCTAGAAGAAATCAAAAAGTAAATCGTTGATCTTCCTCGGTGCAGCTCGTTAAGATGGTATGTAATTACCTCGCAGCGATCTTCATTGACATGGTTAATATCACCGACCTCTCCACCACCGCCCAAACTATTGCCTCTAAACTGGGCATCAACAAGTTTGATATTTATGGTTCCACGGTGGATGAAACCAGTGTGCAGGTGGAGCGCGGCGCATCGAAACAAGTGAAAGCCTCCAATCGATCTGGCATAACAGTGCGAGTCTGGAATGCCGAAAATACGGTGGGAACCACCAGCACTACTGATTTAGATCCCATTGGTTTAGAATTAGCCTTAAAAACAGCCCACGAAGCCAGCTTCTTTGGCATCAAAGAACATTCTCCCGACTTTAGCCCAGAAGCTATAGCCCCAGTAGCAGAAGTTAAGCTAGAAGTAGCCGAGCCAGCAACGGTCCCTGAGCTAGTGGCCAGTTTAATCACCGCTGAGAAAGAATTACTGGCGGCTCATGAAGCGATCGAAAGCGTCCCTTACAATGGCCTCAGCCAGCGTCAGGTTGAGCATTTTTATCTAAATAGCCAGGGAGCAAATCGCCACGAAACTCGCTCTCTATCTACAATTTACCTTTATACCAAGACTGAACAAGAAGGCAAAAAGCCGCGCAGTGCTGGCGCTTTTGAGATGAGCGACAGTTTCCAAAAGCTCAAGACTGCCGACTGTGTGGCTGAAGCAGCCGCCAAGACTATTAGCCACCTCAATTATCAGCAAATACCCACCGGTAAATATTTGGTAGCCTTTTCGCCAGAAGCTTTTCTCGACTTGTTGAGAGCTTTTTCTAATATTTTTAATGCCCAAAGCATTTTAGACAAACAAAGCCTTTCCACTCCAGAATCCTTAGGCCAATCGATCGCCTCGCCATTATTGTCGATCGCTGATGATGCCCTGCATCCCGAAAATATTGGAGCCGATACCTTTGATGGAGAAGGCACCCCCACCCGGCGGGTGACACTATTAGACAAGGGCGTGATCAGTAGTTTTATCCACAGTGCGGGTACGGCACAACGACTAGGCACATCTTTGACCGGTCATGCCAATATGGGTTCTAAGATTACTGTTTCACCGCATTTTTATCATGTCTATGCCAGCGGCGAACCAGCAGCCACGACTTACAGCCTAGCAGAAGCAGAAAATGTCATCTTGATTGATGATTTACAGGCTTTACATGCTGGCGTGCAGTCTCTCCAAGGTTCTTTCTCATTGCCTTTTGATGGTTGGTTGGTCAATAAGGGAGAGAAAGTCAGTATTGATGCAGCAACGGTGGCGGGGGACTTTTTGACGCTGCTCCAGCAGATTGTCTATGTGGAGTCAGAGGCCGAGCTGACTTCTGGCGGCTTGTGTCCAATGGTGTGGGTAGAGGGGCTATCGATTACCGGCGAGTAGGAATTCAAAATATCCTGAGCTACCAGCGACCCCCCGGAAGAAGAATCTGGGGGGTAATCTTCAACTTAACTATCAGCCGTCGAAGCCGCCAACTCCGCCAACCGCTCCTGCTGATCCTGAGAAATACAACTCTGAATCACCTCCTCCAAATCACCTGCCAACACCGGATTCAAGTTGAAATTCCGGCCTAAGCGATGGTCAGTAGCGCGGCTATCCTTATAGTTGTAAGTACGAATCTTCTCCGATCGAGAACCCGTCCCCACCTGCGACCGCCGCATCGAAGTTACCTCATCTTGCTGCTCCCGCAGCTTAATATCGTAGAGTTTCGCCCGCAAAATTTGCATCGCTCGTTCTTTGTTTTGACGTTGCGATCGCTCTTCCGTACAAAAGATCCGAATGCCCGTCGGTTTGTGAAACAAATCCGCCGCCGTTTCCACCTTGTTCACGTTCTGACCACCAGCACCACCGGAACGGGCTGTGCTCATTTCAATATCCTTAGGGTCGATGTAAATTTCTACTTCGTCCACTTCCGGCATAATCGCCACCGTTGCCGTCGAAGTATGCACCCGCCCACTGGATTCTGTCAGTGGTACCCGCTGCACCCGGTGAACACCAGCTTCAAACTTCAGTTCACTATAAACCATATCGCCCTGGATTTCTAAGACTGCTTCTTTGAAGCCGCCCATTTCCGCTAGCGATTCACTCACCAGCGCCACCTTCCAACGTTTGGTCTCCGCATAACGCGAATACATCCGGAGCAAATCCCCCGCCCAAATACTGGCTTCATCACCACCCGTACCAGCCCGGATTTCTAACATGATGTTCTTGTCATCATTAGGATCTTTGGGTAGCAATAATACTTTAAGCTGCACTTCCAAAGCATGAATTTTTTCATCCAGTTCAGCAGCTTCCAAAGTGGCCAATTCCTGCATTTCCAAGTCGGCACCAGAATCCTTGACCATTTGTCTGGCTTCGGCAAAGTCCTCTTGGGCTTTTTTCCAGTCCGTATAGGTATTAACAACAATTTCCAAGTCCGACCGGGCTTTGGCCACCCGCTGCAATTCTGACGAATTGTTAATCACATCTGGATCAGCCAGCTTGCGAGTTAATTCATTAAAAGTCTGTTCAACGGAGTTAAGTTTATCGATTAAATATGATTCAGCCATGATTTGCGCCTCGTAATAAAATTTCCTAGATACCAAAAAGCATAGAGACAAAGGATCTGGTCCCCATCAGTCTCTATGCCAGGAAATTTTAAACAGCTACTTTTCAGTTTCGGCAGCAGCAGATTCGTCGATCATGCCGTACTTGCGCATAAAGCGTTCTACGCGACCTTCGCTATCAATAATTTTCTGGTTGCCGGTATAGAAAGGGTGATTGCCCGACCAGACGTCAACTCTTAGTTCTGGTTGAGTTGCGCCGACGGTCATCACCAATTCGCCGTTACAAAATACTTTGGCATCAGGGTACCAAGTGGGATGGATATCAGGTTTAGCCATTGTTCTGTGGAGATTTAAGTAATAATTATACGACTACGAATTTGGGAGTGGAGCGCCAAAACATTCCACCAAACCAAATATTAACGCTTGGAGTACTGAGGAGCCTTCCGGGCTTTCTTCAAACCGTACTTCTTCCGTTCCTTGCAGCGAGGGTCACGAGTCATGTAACCTTCCACTTTCAACGGCTTGCGGTTTTCAGGATTTAGTCCGCACAAGGCGCGAGCCACGCCCAACTTCACAGCGTCCGATTGACCAGTCAATCCACCACCATGAGCATTGACCAAAATGTCATATTCGCCTTCTAAGCCCAAAGTTTCCAAGGGAGCCTTGGTTGCAGCTAAGTAGCCAGTATTAAATTGGAAGTACAAGTCGCCTTCGGTACCGTTCACTACTAGTTTGCCAGTACCAGGAACTAAGCGCACTCTGGCAATCGCCGATTTCCGCCGACCAGTTCCCCAATATACGGCTTTACCGCTTTGATCAGTTGCTTGCATTATTTATTACCCTTAGGAATAGTATTGATAGTTAAAACTTCAGGTTTTTGAGCAGCATGGGGATGTTCCGTGCCAGCGTAAACCTTAAATTTGGTGAACAGATGTCTACCCATAGAATTCTTGGGTAACATGCCTTTGACAGCTTGTTCCAAAATTCTCTCTGGTAAACGATCTTGCAGTTTAGCAAAAGTTTCAGTTTTCATCCCACCGGGACGGCCAGAATGCCGACGGTACAGCTTTTGAGAGCTTTTTTTGCCCGTAACTTCAATTTTTTCAGCATTAATGACTACTACAAAGTCACCAGTGTCGATATGTGGTGTAAAAGTAGGCTTATTCTTGCCACGCAAGATCATCGCAATCTCGGTCGCTAAACGGCCTAAACGTTGGCCTTCAGCATCGACAATGTACCATTTCTGGTCGGCTTGATTGTCGATCGGTAAAATCGTTTTTTCCATAGTTTTAACTCTAAAATTCAGAAATATTGGGGTAATTCAACAACCACTGTGGTTGGCTATCGAACCAGACAGCTGGTGCAAAGGGCATTTCCGGGTAACCAACTCGGAGTAAGCACAAGCCTTTAGCCGGAGCTGAATGCTTCACTAGATCGCGCCGCTCAGTTTGCCAGATTTCGGTAAACTTTTCGCAGCTTAGATCACCTCGGCCAACAAGTACTAGCATTCCAACTAGGAGCCGTACCATCCCATACAAAAAACCATTGGCTTGGATTTCGATCGAGATCAGCGAACCGGAGGATTCACAACTCACTGCTTGCACTTCTACCCAAGAATGGGTACGGCTCGAATCGGAGCGATGAAAGGCACTGAGGTGATGGCGACCGAGCAAAGGCTGAATAGCCTGCTCCATCTGCTCTACATCTAATGACTGGTGATAATGGTGCCAGGTATACGGAGCCAAAAACAAGTTGGGTAAGGCATCGGTATAAATGGTGTAGCGGTAGCGTCGCCAAGTTGCCGAAAAGCGAGAATGCCATTCTAGTGAAACAGCTGCCGAACCGCGAATCATAATGTCATCGGGCAGGCGACTATTTAAGATAGATTGCCATTTATCTGGTGGCACAACGGTGTGGGCATCGAAGTGGGCAATTTGCGCCGCTGCGTGTACCCCGCTATCGGTGCGGCCAGCACCTTGGACTTGAACCGGCTGCTTAAGAACGCTGGTGAGGACATTCTCAATTTCTCCTTGCACACTCCGCTGATGAGGTTGGCGTTGCCAGCCATGGAAATGAGTCCCGACATATTGAATTGCTAGAGCAACACGCTGTCGATCGCCAGTAGCTGGAATTACCAAGGAATCAGGCACAGAATTACATCAACTCGATGATGGCCATTTCGGAGTTGTCACCACGACGACGCATGGTAGTCGTGATTTTGGTGTAACCACCTTTCCGATCGGCATAACGAGTAGGGGCACTCTCAAACAATCTATGAACTAGATCTTTGTCATAGATGTAGCCCATTGCCATCCGGCGATCAGCCAGAGTACCAGACTTAGCCAGAGTGATCATCCGCTCGGCTTCCGAACGCATGGCTTTGGCTCTAATCTTGGTGGTAGTAATTCGACCGTGGCGAATCAGCTCAGTGGTAAGGGAACGCAGCAGAGCTTTTCTTTGGTCAGCTGGTTTGCCCAGCATGGGCACGCGGCAACCATGGCGCATTGGTTTTCTCCTAAAACAAATAAAACGAAAATCAGCTGGAGCTATTCCAGCCTGTTAGTTTAACCCTTGGGGGTTTTATCGTGAGGTAGCATAATGCCCAAACGACGCTGGAGGGCTTCAATTACTTCTTCTGCCGATTTTTGGCCAAAGTTTTTGATTTCCAATAGGTCTTCTTGGGTATAACCCATTAAGTCCGAAACGGAATTAATCTGTGCTCGTTTGAGACAGTTGTAGGCCCGTACTGACAAATTGAGTTCCTCGATCGGCACCTGGCTAGCAGGATCTTCTTCGGAGGTAAACTCCTCAGGAAACGCTTCTAAACTGATGTCTTTAAGAGGATTGAGCAGATCTACCAAGATTTTGGCAGATTCACTTAAAGCTTCTTGGGGAGTAATACTGCCATCAGTCCAGATCTCTAAAATCAAACGATCCTTTTCTGGACAGCCATCCACCCGCACATCTTCGACCAGATAGTTCACCTTCAGCACCGGCATGAACACTGCATCAATTTGCAGTAAATCCATAGCCAGACCCTGTTCACGGAACTTATCTACCGAGCGATAACCTTTGCCCCGCTCAATCCGAAACTCCATTTCCAGCTTGCCACCTTCCGCCACAGTAGCGACATACTGGTTATGATCTACAGCCTCCACCTCGGATGGTAACTCGAACATACCGGCAGTCACCCGGGCTGGACCAGTCACATTCAAACGGCCAATTTGGGGCTGAGAGGTATGACTCTTCAGAACTACCTCTTTCATGTTCAACAGTAATTCCAAGACATCTTGGCGCACCCCAACCAGAGTAGCAAACTCATGATTGACTGTCGTGAACTTAGTTTCGCCTTTTTCACCCCGAATATTTTCCGAGCGTACCAAACCAGCAATACGTACCGCCGTAATAGCAGTACCTTCCAGGTTAGATAGCAAGACTCGGCGCAGAGCATTACCGATGGTGGTACCTTGACCACGATCCAAAGCTTCCAGTACAAACTTACTGTACTGAGTTTGATTAGGTTCGGACTTGGACTCGACACATTCGATCTGAAACTGCATTACCAGTGACCTCCATTAAGCAGTTTGTACAAATACCACCATCCCTAAACCCGTCGTCGCTTCGGAGAGCGACAGCCGTTATGAGGAACTGGAGTCACATCGCGGATCAGAGTGATTTCCAGGCCAGCTCCTTGTAAAGCACGGATAGCAGTTTCTCTGCCAGAGCCAGGACCACTGACCATGACCTCGATCTGGCGCATCCCTTGATCCATCGCCCGTTTTGCGGCGCTTTCTGAAGCGGTCTGAGCAGCAAAAGGGGTGCCTTTTTTTGCGCCTTTAAAGCCGCTAGCACCACTAGATGACCAAGAGATTACATCACCATTGTTATCAGCTATGGTGATGATTGTATTGTTGAAGGTAGAGCTAATATAGGCAACACCGTTAGGTACATTGCGTTTTTGCTTTTTACTACCAGTTTTTTTACCGGGTTGTCGAGCCATAGTCAGTACTAAATAATTTAGCTAGGTGATCGATTTTAAGTTTCAACTGTGGAATTTATCCAATTCTAAAGATTGCCCATTCACAGCTAACGGCCAATAGACCTAAAGGGTACTACTGACCAACAAAAGCTATTCATGAAACTATCTACTTCTTGCCGGGTGCTTTCTTCTTACCAGCAACTGTTGCTCGCCGTCCACGCCGGGTGCGCGCGTTAGTGCGAGTCCGTTGACCGCGTACAGGTAGACCCATACGATGACGACGACCGCGATAAGTACCAATATCAGCTAATCGTTTGATATTCATCTGTTCCCAGCGTCTGAGGTCGCCCTCAATCTGGTAGTCTTTTTCTACGGTTTCCCGCAACAGTGAAACATCGGCTTCACTAAGATCTTTAACCCGAATGTCTGGATTGACTCCAGTTTTAGCTAAGACTTGTTGCGCTCTTGTAAGACCAATTCCGTAGATATATGTGAGACCAATTTCAACCCGCTTATCACGAGGCAGGTCTACACCAGCTATCCGTGCCACACTTTTTCTCCCTATCGAATTTACCGACTTCAACTAAACATAAAACAACCAAGGTAGCCTGCCACAATGGCAAGTTATCCTTGACGCTGCTTATGCTTGGGGTTGGTACAGATGACCATAACCCGGCCGCGACGTCTGATGACGCGGCATTTTTCACATATCTTTTTAACTGAGGCTCTGACTTTCATGCCAAATGGGGGCAATAGTGCAAGTTTTACATTATAGCGAAGAAAGGAGGACATGTAAACTGCTTACATGCCAAACATAGACCTTTTGGAACTGTTTAACGACCCTTGTTCCTGAGGCGGTAGGTAATACGCCCCTTACTAAGATCGTAAGGAGTTAGCTCAACCTTCACCCGATCGCCCTGCAGAATCTTGATGTAATTCCGACGAATCTTACCAGAAATATGCGCCAAGACATTAAAACCATTATCCAAATCTACCCGGAACATGGCATTGGGCAATGATTCCATCACCGTCCCTTCCATCTCAATCAAATCTTGCTTAGACAAACTTTAAATACCTCAAATTGAATAAAATTAATACAGTAGCTACCAATACTCAACTCCATTCTAGCAAACAAAATTGCCGCCATTGACAGACGGCAATTAAAGTTGTAATGAATAAACTTTATTTCAGCGCGGCTTGCAAAGCGCTAGCCACTAGTTTCAGATCTTGGTTGCCATTGACCTGTCGCAAACGCTGTTGTTTTTGATAAAAAGCAGTTAGAGGCGACGTTTGTTGATGATAAACCACCAACCGCTTGCGAATCACATCGGCGTTATCATCAGCCCGACCGCGCAACAGCAATCTTTCCAACAAAACATCGTCGGGGACAAACAATTCTAGCGCCACGTAGTCTTGCTGGTTGATTTCTACCAATAGTTGATCGAGAAATTCCGCCTGGGCAGCGTTGCGCGGAAAACCATCTAGAATCCAACCAGTTGCCGCATCAGCTTGGGCTAGTCGATCGCGAATTAAATCTAGAATCAATGAATCCGGTACTAAATCGCCAGAATCCATGTAACTTTTAGCTTTGAGACCCAACTCAGTTTGGTCTTTGACGGCAGCTCGCAGAATATCGCCAGTAGAAATATGCGGAATTTGGATATTTTCCGCCAAAATTTGAGCTTGAGTACCTTTGCCAGCACCGGGTGCTCCAATGAAAATCAATCTAGTCATAGGCTCTACTGTTTCACCATCCCTTCATAACGTTGGGAGATGACGTAGGTTTGGACTTGCTTGGCAGTTTCGATCGCCACCCCTACCAAAATCAGCAAAGAGGTTGCTCCAAAACCCTGAAAAGTGGTCACCCCTAAGGCGTTTTCGATCACAGTAGGAATGATGGCCACTGCCCCTAAAAACAGTGAACCCAATAGAGTGAGTTTATTTAGAACACTCTCGATGTACTTGCTAGTAGCCATTCCAGGCCGCACGCCAGGAATACTCGCCCCCATTTTTTTGAGGTTTTGAGCCATATCTACCGGGTTAACGACCAACGTAGAATAGAAATAGCTAAAAAAGACGATTAACAGTACATAAACCGAGGTGTAAATCCAAGGTGTCGAACCAGTCGGATTCATCGCATTAGCTGCGGCATTTAAACCCGCATGAATAGTACCTACGATTGGGTTGGTAGCCGCTGGACCAGCAGTAGCACCAGATAAAGCCTGCGGCAACACCAATACAGAGGAGGCGAAAATAATGGGCATGACACCACCCTGATTAAGTCGCAGCGGCAAATAACTAGTGCGCTCCCGGTACAATCGACGGCCGACTTGGCGCTTGGCCGAGATAATCGGAATTTGACGCGCTCCTTCTTGAACAAAAACGATGCAGACCGTCATGACGATGAACACGGCTATCAAAGCACCGGCTCGAATCAGAATTTGATTGTCACCAGTACTAGCTAACTCAAAGGTTTTTTGCAAAGATTGGGGGAAAACAGCCACGATGTTGATGAAAATCAACAAGGAAGCGCCATTGCCAATCCCACGCTCCGTAATCAGCTCGGAGATCCACATTACAAACATGGCACCAGCTACCAACGCTAGTACTGAACCCACCACGAATAAAGGTCCTTCATTGCCAGGTAGGGCATATTTCTGTAGAAACAAGGCGATCCCAGTACTCTGAATGATTGCCCAACCCAGAGATACATAGCGAGTAATTTGAGAAATTTTGCGCCGACCGGCTTCTCCTTCCTCTTTTTGTAATCTTTCCAGGTAAGGTAACGCCGTAGTTAGCAGCTGTAAAATAATCGAAGCGTTAATGTAAGGAATAATTCCTAACGCAAATACACCCACCGCCGAAAAGCCACCCCCGGAAAAAATATCCAGAAAACCAAGAATGGAGCTATTTTTGAGAGCGTCTGCAACTTGTGCTCGATCGACACCTGGCATGGGCAAATAAACACCCAGTCTGGCCAAGATCAAGAGGCCAATGGTAGTCAAAATTCGACCACGGAGACCAGCGGCTTTCGCCATCTGCCCGAAGGTTTCCTGAGCGCTCGGCGCTCGGTCTTTACTCACTGCATTCATCTAATTAGAATACCTCGATTAAAATTTATGATTTTTTACTGAATATAGATTTGAATCCAAGGATTTTGGATTTATTAACAAATACTAATTTTATGATTAGACATTTTTACTATTCTATCCTTCCCACTTCCAATTGGGATCAGCGTTGCCACCAAATCGGCCAAAAACAAACCCACCGTAAGCTGGCACTGTCACCAGATGTACGATGGATTCATATCAACCTAGGAAGTTTTAAATGACTTCACAAGTGCCACCAGCGGCCTCAATCTTAGCCTTGGCTCCGGCAGTGAAAGCACCCGCCTTGCAAGTTAGAGCTACAGACAGGTCGCCATCGCCTAAAAGCTTCAGGGGACCATCATTGGTGGTAACAATACCAGCAGCCATCAAGGACTCGATCGTCACTTCAGTTTTGGCTGGTAGCTCGGCCAATTTACTAACATTGATGATGGTATAAACCTTACGGTTAATCAGTGGAAAGCTCTTAAGCTTTGGCAAGCGCCGATAGAGGGGCATTTGACCCCCTTCAAAGCCGGGACGAGTAGGACGACCAGAACGGGACTTTTGGCCACGCATGCCGAAACCGCCACTAGCACCTTGACCAGCTGCCACACCGCGACCAATTCGGCGTTTGCGGTGCTTAGAACCCGCTTTGGGTTTTGCGTCGTTTAATCTCATAGTGAATAAATCTCAAATGAAAGTGGAATAGAACTTAGGCGAATAGACTTTCCACGGTCACACCGCGATCTTCCGCCACCTGATTGAAACTACGCAGGGTTTGCAGAGCATTGACTGCCGCCCGCGCGTTGTTAAGAGGATTACCAGAACCCAACTGCTTAGCCAAAATATTTTTGACACCTGCTAGTTCTAGGACAGTACGCACCGCACCCCCCGCGATTACTCCAGTACCAGGGGCTGCTGGACGCATCATCACGTTAGCACCACCACCGGCTCCGACGATCGGATGCGGAATAGTATTGGATTTAGTGAGAGGCACATCAACTAGGTGTTTTTTGCCATCGGCTACGCCTTTTTTGACGGCGCCGATTACATCACTAGCCTTGCCGACACCTACGCCGACTTGACCTTTTTCATTGCCAATTACGACGATCGCCCGGAAGCTGAGCTTTTTACCACCCTTGACTACATTGCTGACCCGGCGAATTTGGATAATACGCTCTTGGTAGGCTGATTCCTTTTCTTTGTTGGATTTGTTGCCTTTACCGCGCTTTTGCTGCTGTTGCTCTTTTGCCATGATTTTAATATATATTTTATCAAAAGTAATTAGAAATCTAAGCCAGCCGCCCGCGCAGCTTCGGCAAGGGCTTTGACTCGACCATGGTACAAGTTACCACCGCGATCGAACACCACTTGGGCAATGCCTTTAGCCAAAGCTCGTTCAGCAACTAATTTACCAACGGCAGTAGCTGCTTCGATGTTACCACCAGTGCTTAGTTTAGTTTTGATTTCTTTGTCAACAGTGGCAGCAGCGGCCAAAGTGTGCTGCTGGACATCATCAATCACCTGAGCATAGATGTGTTGACCGGAGCGAAAGATTGCTAGTCTGGGTCGGGCAGAAGAACCACTGACCCGCTTCCGCACGCGGAAGTGCCGACGTTGTAGAGAGGCTTTGCGAGTTAATTTCATAATCTATTTCTTACCTGATTTACCAGCTTTACGTCTGACGACTTCGCCTGCGTAGCGAATACCCTTGCCTTTGTAAACTTCTGGTGGCCGGACATCGCGAATCCGAGCGGCGGTGTTGCCCACCAATTCTTTATCGATACCGCTCACCGTGACGTTAGTAGTACCTTCAACAGCCATTTGAATGCCAGCCGGAGGGATGATTTCGACGGGTTTACTATAGCCAACGTTCAAAATCAAATTGCTACCTTGCACCTGCGCCCGATAACCGACCCCCTGGATTTCCAATTTTTTCTGGAAGCCTTGGGATACGCCATCAACCATGTTGGAAACTAATGTCCGACACAAACCGTGGCGCTGACGAGCCATCCGCGACTCATTCACCCGCGTAACGGAGAGAGTTGTACCGTCTTTGTCGATTTTAACGCCTTCCGGTAGAACTCTGGAGAGTTCGCCCTTGGGACCTTTTACAGAAACTTTTTGACCATCGATCGTTACTTCCACTTTTGCGGGTAGTTCGATCGGTTTTTTACCAATACGAGACATAGTTGGGGATTTCTCCTTGTCAATTTACTTATCTTTGAATCAGGGGAGAAAAAGGCTACCAAACGTAGCAGAGGACTTCGCCGCCTAGACCCTGTTTCCGTGCTTCCCGGTCGGTCATGATGCCGCTGGAAGTGGAAATAATTGCAATTCCAATACCACCTAAGACTTTAGGTAAATCTTTATGGTTAGAATAGACGCGTAAACCCGGTTTACTCACGCGTTTCATTGCGGTGATAATCGGTTGGCGATTCTTATTTTTGTATTTGAGTGATAACACCAAATGCTTAGTGATACCTTCACCCTCTTCGGTGATTTCTGCAATATAGCCTTCGCTCTGGAGAACCTTAGCAATACTGCGGGTCATCTTCGTAGAAGGGATGTCCGTAGTTTGGTGCTTAACAATACTCGAATTTCGAATCCGAGTCAGCATGTCTGAGATAGTGTCGTGTGCCGCCATTGTGTCAGTTTTTAGTTGTTAGTGGCTACTTATTGGTCACGGAAAGGCATACCCATTGCTTTGAGCAATGCGCGTCCTTCCTCGTCGTTGTTAGCTGAAGTGATGATTGAGATATCCATCCCCCGAATTTGATCGACTTGGTCGTATTCAATTTCAGGAAAAATCAGCTGCTCGCGAATCCCGACGCTGTAGTTGCCGCGCCCATCAAAACTCTTCGGGCTAATGCCCCGAAAGTCCCGAATCCGGGGTAAGGATAGATTAATAAATCTATCTAGAAACGCATACATCCGATCGCCGCGCAATGTTACCATCACGCCGACGGGCATACCTTCACGCACTTTAAAACCGGCGATCGCCTTTTTCGCTCTGGTGATCACTGGCTTCTGGCCAGTAATCTTCGCAATTTCAGCAACAGAAGATTCTAGAGCTTTAGCATTAGTAGCAGCTTCACCTAAACCACGGTTCAAGGTAATTTTGGTCACCTTGGGTACCTCATGGATGTTGGTGTAACCAAACTGCTCTTTAAGCTTTGGAACAATTTGTTCCTGGTATTTAATTTTGAAATTTTGGGCCATGGGTCAAAGTTCTGGGCTTGGTCAGAACCAATAGGGTTATTCGATAGAGAGTTGAAATTGTTAACTAGTCGATAATTTCGCCAGTTTTTTTCAGCATCCGCACTTTCTTGCCTTCGGCTGTTACGGTGTAACAAATCCGGCTAGCAACTTTTTCTTTGTTAGAGTAAAGCATCACTTTAGAGCTGTGAATTGGTGCTTCACTAGCATCAATGCGTCCAGTTTCGCCTTCTTGACTAGGCTTAATGTGCTTGGTGCGAATGTTCACACCTTTGACAATCACCTGACTTTTTTCAGGGATAGTTTTTACAACTTCACTGACCTGGCCTTTCTGCTTGCCGGAAATCACCTGCACAGTGTCACCACTTTTTACATGCATCCGGTGTAACACTTTGGGCTTTTGCTTTTTCATTACAATACCTCTGGTGCGAGGGAAACGATTTTAGTGAAGCTTTTCTCCCGCAGTTCTCTGGCCACTGGACCAAATACGCGAGTGCCTCTGGGGTTGCCATCGGCGTTAATCAGCACAGCAGCATTATCATCAAAACGAATGCTCATACCACTGTCTCGGCGCATAGTATAACGAGTCCGCACGATCACAGCGCGTACTACATCAGATTTCTTTACTGCCATATTGGGGACAGCATCTTTTACTACAGCAACAATAATATCGCCCACACCGCCGTAACGACGATTACCAGCACCAAGGACACGAATACATAGTAGTTTCCGCGCGCCACTGTTGTCGGCAACATTTAAATAACTTTCTTGTTGAATCATGGTGACTTTAGAGGGGGTTGCCCAACTTTAAACTAGCTACGTTGACCGAAGATTTCGGCCACTTGCCAGCGCTTAGTACGGCTCAGAGGGCGAGTTTCTTGAATCCGCACTCGATCGCCTGGTTTGCACTGGTTCTCTTCATCGTGGGCTTTGTATTTTTTGGTGCGGACGACTACTTTGCCATATTTAGAGTGAGCAGAGCGGTTTTCCACTGCTACTACCACTGTTTTTTGCATTTTGTCGCTGACGACCAATCCCACTAGTTCTTTAACAGCCATATTTTTTCCTAACTTTCAGCTTGAACAGGTGATTGAGCAGCTTGCCGCTCACTTTCCACGGTCATCAGTTGTGCCAGTTTGTGACGGGCATGTTTGAATTGGTGGGTTTTTTCTAAGCGGTTGGTAGCTTGCTGCAAACGCAGTTCAAACAACTCTCGCTTCATAGAGACGATGCCGTCGGCTACCTCTTGATCGCTGAGGGCACGAATGTCAGTCATTTTGGACAAAGCCATTAGCTCTCCTCCTCTTCTTCGTAGACCTGCTTGGCAATGAATTTAGTTTTGATCGGCAGCTTGTGGGAGGCCAAACGAAAAGCTTCCTTCGCTACTGGCTCGGCTACGCCACCGATTTCAAACAGTATACGACCGGGCTTGACAACAGCTACCCAGAACTCAGGGGAGCCTTTACCAGAACCCATCCGAGTTTCGGCGGGGCGCATAGTAACAGGTTTATCAGGGAAAATCCGAATCCAGACTTTACCACCCCGCTTCATGTAGCGGTTGACAGCACGGCGACAGGCTTCAATTTGGCGAGAAGTGATCCAGGAAGGCTCGATTGCCTGTAGCCCGAATTCACCGAAGTTGAGATTACAACCACGAGTGGCCAAACCGCGCATTCTGCCGCGTTGCTGTTTACGGAATTTTGTTCTTCTAGGGCTTAACATGGGCTTGATGAGATAAATGAATGTGAGGCTTTAGCCCTCGTCCGATCGATCTTCAAACTGTCGCCGCCGACCGGGTTGCCGCCGCTTAGGCTGAGCATTGGCTGGGACAGATTCGTGTTCTTGACCAGGGATAATCTCACCCTTGAATACCCATACTTTGATCCCCAAAATACCGTAGGTAGTAGAGGCAGTCTTGTAGGAGTAATCGATGTCAGCACGCAGTGTATGCAAAGGCACTCGACCCTCGCGCGTCCATTCGGTACGGGCAATTTCTGCACCGTTCAAACGACCACTGACTTGGAGCTTAATGCCTTGAACTTCAGCTCTTTGCGCCCGTTGAATAGCCTGTCTGACCACTCGTCGGAAAGAAACCCGTCGTTCTAGTTGCTGGCCAATAAACTCAGCAATGAGAGCTGCTTCGGCATCGACCCGCGTGATTTCAATCACGTTAATCCGAATTTGGCGGTTACCACCCAAAGCATTTTGCAAGCCTTGACGGAGGGTATCAATACCCGCACCACCACGACCAACTACTACCCCAGGGCGGGCAGTGTTAATCTCAACTTCGATTTGGTCGGCTTTACGCTCGATCCGAACCTTGGAGATACCGGCAGTACTGAGAACATTATCTTTCTCAATAAACTGACGGATTTTATAATCTTCTTGGAGTAGGGCTGGATAGCGCCGACCTTCAGCAAACCAACGAGCGCGGTGCTCCTGGGTAATGCCAAGGCGAAAACCAATTGGATGAATCTTCTGTCCCATACTGTGTTGTTGCTACTACTAATGGTAATGATCTAGTCTTCAGTTGCTTCCGATACTGCTACCGTAATGTGGCAACTAGGCTTGCGAATAGCAAAGGCACGGCCTTGCGCTCTGGGGCGAAACCGTTTCAATACTGGTCCTTGATCGGCATAAGCGCTAGATACCACTAGCTTCGCGGGGTTGAGACCGGCATTATGCTCGGCGTTGGCCACGGCCGAACGCAATACTTTGATAATCTCTTCGCAGGCTTTGTAGGGCATGAACTCTAAGATAATCAGGGCTTCCCGGTAGGAGCGCCCCCGAATCTGATCCAGCACTCGACGCACCTTGTACGGAGACATCCGAATATACTTAGCGATCGCTTTAATTTCTGTTTTATTATCTACTGCCATAATTATTTCCTGTGCAATCAGCTGGGCTTTTATCTACCTGCTTTTTTGTCGCCCTTAGCATGAGAGCGGTAAGTACGAGTTGGTGCAAATTCACCGAGCTTGTGACCTACCATTTGGTCGGAAACAAATACGGGGACATGCTGCCTGCCATTGTGAACAGCGATCGTATGACCAACCATTTGAGGCAAGATAGTGGAAGCACGCGACCAGGTTTTGATCACTTCCTTTTTACCGCTGGTATTCATCTTTTCGACCTTGGTCATCAGATGATCAGCGACGAACGGACCTTTTTTGAGAGAACGACCCATATTAGTTGTTGAAATAAACGACTTTGATTGAAAACAAGGAAATTTCGGCGAACTAAACACCGCCAAAATTTGTCAAGCCTAGTTCTGACGGCCGCCTTTGCCCCGTTTGGAAGACTTGCGTCGCCGTCTAACGATGAACTTAGTACTAGCCTTGTTCTTCTGCCGGGTTTTGTAACCCAAAGTAGGTTTACCCCAAGGAGTAACAGGGCCACTGCGTCCGATCGGTGCCCGACCTTCACCACCACCGTGGGGGTGATCGCAAGGGTTCATAACACTACCCCGGACTTTTGGTCTGCGGCCTTTCCACCGGTTTCGACCGGCTTTACCAGCACTGAGGTTACGGGCTTCTAAGTTACCAACTTGACCAATGGTGGCATAGCACTCTTTGCGCAACATCCGGACTTCTCCAGAAGGCATCTTGAGGGTGACATAATCACCATCTTTAGCCACAATTTGCGCTCCAGCTCCAGCCGATCTGGCAATTTGAGCACCCTTGCCAGCAGTCATTTCGATGCTGTGGACGGTGGTACCCAAAGGGATGTTGGTAAGCGGCAAGGCATTACCAATCTCGAAGGGAGCTTCGGGCGAGGTAATAATTTCGGTGCCAACTTCTAAACCTACAGGATGTAGGATGTAACGCTTTTCACCATCACGGTAAAAAACCAAGGCAATCCGGGCGTTACGGTTGGGATCGTATTCGATCGAAGCCACCCGCGCGGGAATATTGAGCTTGTCTTGACGACGGAAGTCAATGATCCGGTAGAGACGCTTGTGGCCGCCACCACGTCTGCGACTAGTGATCACACCGCGATTATTACGCCCTTTAGCGCGGTGTTTATAGACGGTTAATGATTTTTCCGGCTTACTCGCGGTAATTTCAGCAAAATCCGAGATTACTGTTTCGCGTGTACTGGGCGTATATGGCCGATAAGAACGGGTACCCATAGGTTTAACTCAAATACAAATAATGGAAATAGACGAGAGATCCTAAGCTTCAGGGAAAAGCGGGATGGATTGACCTTCAGCTACGGTAACGATCGCCCGTTTGTATTGAGGCTTGTAACCAGCAAAGCGGCCAACCCGCTTTTTCTTGCGGGGTGGGTTGTAGGTATCGACCCGCACCACCTTGACATTGAACACTACTTCGATCGCCGCTTTAATGTCGGTCTTAGTAGCTTTTGGTACTACGTCAAAAACGAACTTGTTTTGTTCCATCTGGCGCGTCGCTTTCTCGGTAATTACCGGACGCTGCAAAATGTCAGGCAGGTCGCGGACGCTAATTCTAGTTGGCCCGGGGGATCTAGTCGTCACTGTAAACCTCCTGAATCTTGGTGAGTGCGCTCTTGGTAACGATAATATGGTCAGAATTTAGAATATCAAAGATATTTAAACCTACTGCCGAGATTAATTTGACAGTAGCAATGTTCCGAGCCGAGAGAAAAACATTCTCTGATTCGTTGACATCAGCCACGACTAGTAAGGTCTTTTTACCAGTTTCAACACCCCACCGAGCTAGGGCTTCTGTCAGCTCCTTAGTCTTAGGTTGAGTTAACTGAGTATCAAAATCTTCAACTACTACCATTTCATCAGCGCGGCTTTGGAAAGCAGTGCGCAGTGCTAACCGTCTTTCCTTGCGGTTCATTTTGGTGCTGTAGTCTCTAGGCTTTGGCCCAAAGATCACACCGCCACCCCGCCAGAGTGGCGAACGGATCGAACCCGCCCGAGCACGACCAGTACCTTTTTGTTTCCAAGGTTTGCGGCCACCACCTTTAACTTCAGCCCGGGTTTTAGCCGAAGCTGTTCCCTGGCGTTCGTTGTTAGCTTGGCGCACGAGGGCACGGTGCACGATGTGTGCAGCATTTTCTTCAGAAGCAACTCTTAGGTCAAGGACAGCAGAACCAGCCTCGGCTCCTTGCCAGTTGCGAACAGTGCAATTAGTCATTTTCTATATACTCCTACTTGCCTACTCTAACTTCAGGGATGATCCGCAGCAGAGTACCAGGCTTCCCAGGTACCGATCCAGCAATCAAAATCAGGTTGCTTTCGGCATCTACTTTAATCACTGACAACTTTTTCACAGTAATGCGCTTACCACCTAGTCGACCGGCCATCTTCTTACCAGGGTATACCCGACCAGGAGTAGTACCAGCACCAGTCGAACCAGGCTCGCGGTGATTCTTGGAACCGTGAGTCATGGGGCCACGCGCAAAGTTGTGACGCTTTTGCCAACCTGCAAAACCTCGTCCAATACTGTTGCCACTCACGTCTACTAGCTGACCAACGGCAAATAAATCAGATTTGATTTCTTGGCCGACTGTCCATTCTCCAGCAGCATCCACTAAAAATTCTTGCAGATGGCGTAGGGGTTTGGCCTCGGCTTTCTTTAAGTGTCCTAGTTCTGGTCTACTGAGCGACTTTTCTTTTACTTCGTAATAGCCAATCTGCACGGATTCATAGCCGTCAGTTTGCTTAGTCTTGATTTGCGTGACTGTACATGGTCCAGCTTGAACAACGGTAACGGGGATTGCTCGCCCGGTTTCTTTGTCAAAGACTTGAGTCATGCCAACCTTGGTGCCAAGTATGCCGATCGACATAGTTGAGGTCTTCCTTATCTATTGAGACACTACGTTGTGATGAACTTCCACCGGCTGGCGCGTTCATTGTGGGATTATTCCTGCTGTACTGAGTTCGTGAAATCGCTGCACTTGGAGAAATTATTCCGGAGCAGCTGTTACCAAAAATCTATGCTGGAAGGCGAGTACTGACAGGGTTGTATATTTTTTGTTAGGACTGGAGCAGCTTAAACCGATCAGTATCCACCCAAAACAACCTTGCTTACTATGCTGGTCTGACGACCAAGAAGCCAAGTTTTGACCACAGCCTATAATAATAGCTTAGGGTGGCCAACTTGTCTATAAAAATATTAATGTTGCTGATGTTGCGTTAAACCAAAAAATCAGTTGAGATTGATAGATTCATTGCTATCGTAGGCGATCGACATCCCCCATAGATGTCGCTTAAATTCACGTAATTCCCCACTGAGGGGAATGTGTCGGCCCCAGCTGTAACAGTCTAAGCAGGCTTTGTCAGCTAATTCCACATTACCCAAAATGGACACCCAATGATTGGGGTAGGAAAAACAGGGCACCTTGTAATTCAATAAGCCCTGGTCAATTAAAGCTAGGGCAATGCCGCCTTGATTGATCGATCGCTGGGCTTTTTCTAGAGCAGCGACCTCCCCACCCCAAGGCGTATAGTAATGCTGAACTTGCTCGTACCCCAATAAGTTCTTGATCCAGTAAGTTACATCCCAAGGCCCAGTAATTCCGGCCAGGTCCCGCAGCACGGCTGGAGCCTGGGGATGCACCGGTACCAACCAATTAGCTTGATCGCGCAATGTCGCCAGCACTAACCAGTCCACCGGAGCCATCCGCAGATCGCCATGACTGTGCCTTAGGCGGGTGCTCGCAATAATTGGTTCTCGGACTCCCCGAAAACGACCCTCTTCAAACAGTCCACGACAGAGCTCCACATAGCGATGAGGATGCTTGCGGATCAGCTCGAATAACACCACGGCTGGTCCACAAAAGGGCTGGCCACCTTGCTTGACCTGCAAAGGATTATGCAAACGAGCAATCATCCCGGTCAAAATTTCGGTTTTGTCTAGGTAACTCCAAACACTAGGTCTTGTGGATTGGATAAACTGTTCGATCGCCTGGCTGGTACCGGAGCCGATCGATCGATCTAGATCCGCCATAGGATAGCTAACTCCGTAAAGTCACTTGAAATTTATCTACTAGGATATCTCGTACCTTTTGATGGGCGGGCTCAATATCCTCATCTTTGAGGGTGCGATCGATCGCCCGGTAAACCAACCGCATGGCCAAGCTGCGCTGACCATCCGGGACATTCTGCCCCCGATATTCATCAAACAGCCGCACATCAGCCAGTAGGTCACCGGCAGCTTGGCGCATGGATTTTTGTAATTCAGCCAAAGATACGGTCAAAGGCGCAAAGAAAGCAATGTCTCGATCGGAGGCTGGATAAGTTGAAAAAGTTTGGTATGGGGGCACCAACTGTTCGTCCTTAGCTAGATGCTCTAGCACCACTTCTAAATTTAGCTGAAAGGCATAGACAGCATCAGGTAGATCCAGTTCTTGGCGCAGTTGGGGATGAAGCTGACCAAAAGTGCCCAAGCGTTCGCCATGCAACCACAAAGAAGCCGTCCGCCCTGGATGAAACTGTTCATTGCTTTGATCCACTTGATATTCCACCGGCATTCCTAAGCGCTGCCAAATATTGTCGAGCAAACCTTTCGCCTCGTACCAAGTCAGATTCTGAGGTTTGTCGCTGGTTGTCCAGCGTTGGGCGCGAGCATCACCGCCACAAATCCCGGCCAGCACGTCAGCTTCCATGAGGCCAGATTCATCTTTGCTAAAAACTTTGCCAATCTCAAAGCCCCATAATGAACCATTGCCTTGCTCCAAGTTGTATTGAAAACTCTGAATCAGGTGGGAAGTTAGCTCCGATCGCAAAGTCGCATACTCCGTGAACATCGGGTTAGCAATATCTACCATTCTGCCAACCTCTGGTTTATGCAGAGCATAGGAATAATGCATCAGTTCATTGAAGCCCACCGCCCGGAAGCTCGATCGCACCAGCCGCAGCAGCTCGACATCTAATGACAAATAGCCTGCCGCCGATTCGCTGGGCAGCGTATCTTGAAACTTATCGTAACCATACAACCGAGCCACCTCTTCAATGAGATCAATCTCTCGCTCCAGATCGCGATAGCGGTAAGTAGGCACAATCACATCCCAAACATCCACTATGGGGGGACTAGCTGTCATCAAATCCGTCAAAGCTTCGATTGAACCCAGGACTGCTTGTAATCTTTCGATACCACTAGAAACTGGCATCATCTGACACCCTAAAGCTGTCAGAATTCTTTCGACATCAGCGGCGCTCACTTCACCTACTTCTTCCTCACCAACTGTCGGCCCTAAAATTTGATTCAGTCGTTCTAAGCGCAGCGTAATAGTGCGCGGCTGCCCCACCCAATCTGGTCGATGATCGGCCTTGGCTTCTGCAATTACCCGACCACCAGCCAGTTCTACTAATAAGTTTAAAGTCCTTTGATTTGCTAATTCCAACTCTGCCAGGTTTACCCCCCGCTCGTAACGAGTGGAAGCTTCCGATCGCAAGTTTTGACTACGAGAAGATTTGCGGATGGCCACCGAGTCAAAAATGGCGGCTTCCAGCAAAATACTAGTGGTATTTTCGTCTACTTCGGTGTCAGCACCACCCATCACCCCAGCTAAAGCGATCGGTCGATCGCTCGCTGTTATCAATAAATTTTGGGACTGGAGCTGGCGCTCTTGATCATCTAAGGTTTTTAAAACTGCCGGAGGTTGAGCCAAGCGCACTCCCAAATCAAAATCAGCGCTGCCGGTCAAGGTCGTTAACTTATCGGCATCAAAGGCATGGAGCGGCTGTCCCCATTCCAGCAAAACATAGTTGGTAATATCTACCACATTGTTGATCGATCGAATGCCCGCTGCTTGCAACCGCCGTTGTAACCAATCGGGAGCCGGAGCAATTTTGATATTATTTACCAGAGTTGCAATATAGACCTGGCAAGACTGTGGATCAACCCTGACCTGCACATTTTTATTTCCGCCCACGAGTGAAACCGGGTTCATTGTGGGTAAGTTAATAACAGCACCGGTCAAAGCCGCTACTTCCCGGGCAATGCCCACCATGCTCAAAGCATCGGCTCGGTTAGCTGTTGAGGTCAAATCCAAAATGACATCATCCAAACCTAGTAAAGGTCCCACATCACTTCCCACTGGCGGCGCTCCAGCAGCTCCTACTTCGGCAAAGATGTGAATACCAGCTGAGTCCTTAGCCAAACCTACTTCAGCTAAGGAACAAATCATCCCCTCAGACTTTTCACCGCGCAGCTTAGCCGGTTTAATTTTCAGATCGATGACTGGTAGGTAAGCACCTACCTTAGCTACTGGGACATAAATTCCCGCTCGAACATTGGCTGCCCCGCAGACAATTTGAACTGGCGGATTCCCATCGCCGACATCGACCAGACAAACACTCAGTTTGTCAGCATTCGGATGTGGCTCTCGGCTAAGTACTTGGCCAACAACCACCCCCGCAGCCCATTGGCGACGATCTTCGATCGATTCCACCTCAAACCCAGCTAGAGTAAGAACCTCTGCTAAAGCTGCTGGTTCGATCGAAACTTTAACTAACTCGTTTAACCAATTCAGAGAAATATACATTTACTTTAAATAACTGAAAATATTGCGGACAGAGGTTCCAACCCAACATCTTCGCCCAAGATGACTGTTGGTGTAATTATATCTAAATCTCTCAGTCATCCTCCACTGAGGATGATTAATTAATTACTAGCTAAATTGGTATTAATCACCACCATTACCATTGATTATTTATCAGTTATTTGAGCAAATGTTCAAAACATCAAAAAGCAGTGAGACCCTATGGTATGGCATAATATTTATGCTGATGTCCCAAGTCGAACTGTTCCCCGTCCCCCTCCTGCACACTTGAACTGGTGAGGCTCAATGAGCTACTGCGTAAATCCAGATTGTACTCAACCGAAAAATTTATCTGATGCCTTCTTGTGTCAATCCTGCGGGTCAAGACTATTGGTACGCAATCGCTACCGAGTGACCAAATCCTTAGGACAAGGTGGCTTTGGAGCAACTTTTGTGGCTGTGGATATGTCCTTGCCCGGTGAGCCGATCTGCGTGCTCAAGCAACTACGACCCAGCAACAACCATGAGAAGTTCCTCAAAATGGCCAGAGAGCTATTTGAACGGGAAGCTAGAACCCTAGGTAAAATTGGCAATCATCCCCAAATCCCCCGTCTTCTGGACTATTTTGAGGATCGCCAGAGTTTTTACTTGGTGCAAGATTTTGTTAGTGGTATCACTCTCCATCAAGAAATTCGCAAAGAGGGATTGTTCAGTGAAGCAAAAATTCAAAGATTTCTGATCGAAATTCTGCCAATTATTCAATACGTTCATAGCAAGGAAATCATTCACCGCGATATCAAGCCTGCCAATATTATCCGCCGTGACCAAGACAACAAACTAGTTTTGATTGACTTTGGGGCTGTTAAAAATGAAGTCAGCAAGCTGGCCGACCAAGAAGAAGTCGGTACTGGTAATACGGCCTTTACTCAATTTGCCGTGGGAACTTCGGGTTATGCACCGCCCGAACAACTGGTGATGAGACCGGTTTTCGCTAGTGATATCTACTCGCTAGGAATTACTTGTATCTATCTGATGACTGGTAAATCACCCAAAGATATTGAAAATCACCCCAGCACGGGTGAGATGATGTGGCAAAAGTATGTGCAGCTGAGTCCAACATTACAACCGATCGTCAGTAAAATGCTGGAGTCGTCTGTTAAACATCGCTATCAATCAGCTGAACAAGTGATGCGCGCGTTAGAACTAGCAGAACAGCCTTTTACGAAGTCGGGCATGGGAACTAACACACTCGGTACTCCAACTAATTCCATTGGTGATCGCAAGATCGATCGATCATCAGCTCCTTCCCCGCCACCACCACCCCCCAGCCCTGGAGTTCCAGCAGCTTCGCCGGTTCAAAAGCTGGCTAAGACTATTCGCGAAAATCGCGATCGAGCGGGCAGCCCCACTATTGTTAATCCATCCAACCTATCGAGTACATCGGCGGCAGATCATGTTGAGAGATCACCGGGGATAGCTAATCGGCAACGAGAAATCACCAAAATGGATGCCAATGCTTTGTTGAAAGCTTATCAGCGCGGACAGCGCACTTTCAACGATTTAGATATCAGTGGATCTAATTTGCCAAAAGCCAATTTACCTGGTGTAACTTGGGAAAATACCAATTGTAGTGGTGGAAATCTGCAAAATGCTAATTTAGGCGCTGGCAAGTTCACCAAAACCAACTTCACTAGAGCCTGCTTGCGGGGAGCTAATCTCAGCAGAAGTGTCATGGACTATGCCAACCTGCAAGATGCCGATCTGCGTGGTGCCGACTTGAGTGAAGCTCAATTGAGTAAAGCCAACTTGCAAGGCACTAATTTGTGTGGCGCCAACTTACGGGGAGTCAAAATGAGTGAGTCTCAGTTGGGGATGGCTAAAACCAACTTTTTGACAGTTTTTCCTAATGGTAAGCGCGGTGGTTTTTGGTAAGGAGCAAAGAATTACCATCCTAAAGTTACAAAATAAGTCTTATGATATCTATCTTGAATGCTGGTGCAAATCAGCAGATCCCTCAATTTAGGTAGCAGCAAAGCGTGAAAATATTAGTCATCGGTAATGGCGGCAGAGAACATACGATCGCCTGGAAACTCCTTCAGTCTTCTCAAGTTACTCAGGTACTATGTGTACCGGGCAATGCCGGGACTGCACAGCTGGATCGATGTCAGAATGTGGTGTTACCGATCGATGATTTTGCAGGCATTAGCCATTTAGTCCAAACAGATCATATAGACATGGTAGTGGTGGGTCCCGAGCTACCCTTAGCAAAAGGAATCGTTGATTATCTGCAAACTCAACAGATTCCGGTTTTTGGCCCACCGCAAGCTGGAGCCCGTATTGAATCCAGTAAATCTTGGGCGAAGGAAATGATGCTGAAGGCTGGGATCCCCACAGCCAAATCCGAAACTTTTACTGAGTCAGCAGCCGCTCAAGCCTATATTCAGCAGCAGGGTGCGCCAATTGTGGTGAAGGCTGATGGCTTAGCAGCGGGTAAAGGAGTCATTGTAGCGCAAACCACTACAGAGGCCATCCAGGCGATCGATCAGCTATTTAGTCAAGGCTTTGACTTAGTAGTGGTAGAAGAGTTCTTGTTAGGTCAAGAGCTATCGGTACTAGCCATTACCGATGGCATTACGATTACGCCTTTGTTGCCAGCTCAAGATCATAAACGAATTGGCGATGGCGATACTGGTGCAAATACTGGCGGCATGGGTGCTTATGCCCCGGCTCCGATCGGCACCCCAGAACTAATGGCACGGGTGCAGACGGAAGTATTGGAACCAATGCTGCGCACTTTTCGCCAAGAGGGTATTGATTATCGCGGGATTCTGTATGCTGGCTTGATGATTACCCCGGCTGGTGAGATCCAGGTATTAGAGTTTAATTGTCGGTTTGGCGACCCTGAAACCCAAGCAATCTTGCCGCTGCTAGCCACGCCTTTGGTAGATCTGATGACTGCTTGTGTCGAACAGCGGTTGGCTGAATTGTTGCCGATCGCCTGGTCTAAATCGGTGGCGACTTGTGTGGTGGTGGCGGCAGGCGGCTATCCAGGAGATTATCAAAAGGGTCAATCGATATCGATCGGATCGCCAACAGATGATGCAATTATTTTTCAGGCTGGGACTACTTTAAAAGATGGTCAATTAGTGACGGATGGCGGTCGGGTGTTGGGAGTGACGGCGCTGGGGGCTAATTTTAGGGAATCGATCGATCGGGCTTATGCAGCAGTGGATACGGTACAGTTTGAGGGAATGTATTATCGGCGAGATATTGGCGATCGGGCTTTGGACACAATAAGTTAAGTATTACAAACAGATTCTGTACGCTAGGACTCAGACCGACCAATGGCTATCCCGAATCTAGACTAAAATAAAATCAATAGACCAGGAGGTAAGCGGCATGTCGCAAACCAACGCAATCGCGAGTATTAATTCACTTCTCTTGCAGCTCCCCGAACCGCTCCAAATCGAGGCATTGCACTATGTTGAGTATCTAACTTCCCGACGTGTTGGCGCAGTTTCCCAGATCGGAAATCACCCTGTAACCCCAAAACGCAATGGTTTCGGCATTCTCAAAGGTAAAGTCACGATCGCTGATGATTTTGATGCCCCTCTGGAAGAATTTGCCGATTACCAGTAATCTATGAACCTGCTCATTGATACTCACATTTTGATTTGGTACATCGCTGGAAATCCTAGCCTGAACCCAGCGATGAACGATTTGCTAGAAGCGACTGAGAATGACCTCTCCATCAGTGTTGCCAGTCTTTGGGAAATCGCCATCAAAGTCGGCAAAGGTAAGCTCGATCTAGGCATTGAGTTTCATGAATTAGAAGGAATTTTGAATCGACTGAACATTCAAATCCTGCCGATTTTGTTCGGCGATCTCAACGTTCAACGGACATTGCACTTTCACCATACCGACCCATTTGATAGACTCATTATCTCTCAAGCAATTAACCAGAATTTAGTGTTAATGAGTGCTGATTCAGTATTTAGCAATTATTCGGTGCAAAATATTTGGTCAGAACGGTAATGGGTATTAGGGTTCGATCGCCCCGTTCGTCAGCTGATCGTCGCCCTAGTAATCCGTCAGTCGAATAGACAAGACGGGGAATGGGAGATTTTGCAATGGGATAAGATACCCGATCGACGCTTACGCTTCACTAGATGGCGATAATGTTTGTAGCATAACCGAATAGTGTTCGCATCTGTTCCGAGTGCACGCGCTTGTTAGGCCAGAGGGCAAGAGTTAACTAATCTCCATAATATTTTGCACTAAAGGTAACATTAATAGGTGCGCCATCGTCCAAACAAGAAACGCCTATTTTGAGCTTCTTTCTATGATCATAATAAGTATGATAATCAGTCCGTTTTCTTACAAGATCTAATTCGGCAGGATTTATGCTTAGAGAGGCTAATATTGGCTCTGAATCGAATTCACGACTTTGGTATTGAGGAGCCGTTTTCTTCAACTCAATATCAACAAAATTTATAAAGTTGCCTTCAGCTTCTAGAAGCATATGACAGTCTTCAGTGTCTACAATAATATTTCCAACATTATTCGGTTCTTGGTGAACTGCTATAGCTGCATCAGTGATACTCAAACCCATGTACTGGAAAGGTCTATGAAATGGGTGACTGAAAACACGAAGGTTAATGATAGCAGCTTTATCTAATGCTTTACCCAAACTAGAAGCTGTTATGCTGCTTTCTAGAGCTTTTTTATTGAAGACAATCCCAATGCTACTGACAAGCTTTTTAAAAGAGTCTTCGTACTTTGATGTGTCTGTAAAATCAGCATATAGTTTCCCAAGTAGAAAACCTGGCAATTCACATTTTTGATACATTATTGGAAGTACTTTAACTCTTTTTCCATTGATCTCTTGGTTCATTGCAACATCCATTTCTCTCTGAACCCAGGATGATGCTATTGAATTTGAAGATAAAATCACTATTACATAGTCAACTTCGTCTAGACCACTTCTTATCTTCTCTATCAATGAGTCTCCAACTTTAATTTCAGCCTCATCAAGCCAATATTTAACTCCATGATTTTCTAGATCTCTAGCCAGATTTCTTACAAACGGTTTATCATTCACGTTATGGCTAAGAAAAATACTTACAGTCATCTACTAATTTACTCCATTTGAATATCAAGCTTTTTTAAGTTGTGAAATAATAAAGTTAAACTAACTTTTCGCGTCTGAGAAAATATACAAACTTAGGGTAAGGTGTGCGCCTAACTAACGGTTATTCTGACGGATTCAATATAACAATCTCGAATCAGGTGTATATTAACGACATTCGTCTGCATAACACCCCAAAATGGTTGTTTAGACTGAAACTTTTTAAGTTTAAATGCTCTTGCTCGATCTAGAAATAACTTACTAACATATTGTAATAATCTTGGCTGCTTGTCGATCGAACCCAGCCATTTCCACAATCAACACGGCTCTCAAATTTTTGATCGAAAGAATGGTTGAAAACCCTATTCCGTCGTCGATGATAATGCTGCTGAATAGCTTATGCAAGATGGCAAATAGTCCAAAAATTTTATAATCAGCATTGCTGCCAGTTACCAGCCCAGCTTTTTCGCTAAGTATCAGCTGTATACTAAAAGCAGCCTGAATACCCATGTACAAGCAATGTTTGCTGGCCTTCAACGATTTCGCGAAATAATTGCCAACTGGTGGACAGAGTTCACCCTGCAAACCAAACTGATGGCAGCAGCAACTCTAGTCGTCTCTCTGATCGTCAGTGGCGTCACCTTCTGGGCAGTCAACACCATTCAAGTCGATGCCCGTACCAGTGATACCCGCTTTGGCCGGGATTTAGGGCTACTACTAGCTGCCAACGTCGCCCCCCAGCTCGCCGACAACAACCTAACCGAATTTGCCAGATTTTCTAATCAGTTCTATAAAAGCACTTCCAGTCTCCGGTATATTCTCTACGCCGATCAGACCGGTACCATTCGCCTGGGAATTCCCTTTTCCGAATCCGAAGTCCAAAACTCCTTAATGATCGAACGGCGGATTCAGATTCCCGAGCAACGGGAAGGAACCGACTCCATTCTGGCGCGGCAACATCGCACCCCCAATGGGGTGGTTACCGATATCTTTGTGCCGGTGGTATTTGAGGGAAAGTCTTTAGGAGTATTAGCCCTGGGCATCAACCCCAATCCCACGGTAGTTGCTTCTTCTGGCTTGACTAGAGATGTGACGATCGCGGTATTTGTTTCGATCTGGGTAATGGTCATTTTAGGAGCCGTTTTCAATGCCCTGCAAATCACCAATCCGATCAAAGAATTGTTGTCTGGGGTAAAAAATATTGCTGCCGGGAACTTCAAGCAGCGCATTGATCTGCCGCTAGGCGGCGAACTGGGGGAATTAATTGGCAGCTTCAACGAGATGGCCGAGAAGCTGGAGATTTACGAAGAGCAAAATATTGAAGAACTCACCACCGAAAAAGCTAAGTTAGATACCTTGGTATCGACCATTGCCGATGGGGCAGTGTTGATTGATCGAGACCTGCATGTGGTGTTGGCTAATCTCACCGCCCGCCGCCTATTTGGCTGGGAAACAGAAGTGGTGGGTACCTGTATCTCGGACATTTTGCCCGCTAAAGTGTCGATCGAACTAACCAAACCCCTCCAGCAAATCGTCACCGGCGAACTAGAGAGCGGTGAGTTCCGAATTCTATCTGGTCAGGCGACTAGTCGAAATCTGCGCGTGCTCCTAACCAAGGTACTGGGACAACGGGTAGCCATGACTATCCAAGACATCACCCGTGAAGTCGAACTGAATGAAGCGAAGAGCCAATTCATTAGTAACGTCTCCCACGAGCTGCGCACACCGCTATTCAATATCAAGTCTTTTATTGAAACCTTGCATGAATACGGTGCTGACCTCAGCGAAGATGAACGCAAAGAATTCTTAGATACTGCCAATCGGGAGACCGATCGGTTAACCCGGCTGGTAAATGATGTTTTAGATCTATCTAAACTAGAATCTTCTAAGGTTTATAACTTTGACGCGGTGGAGATGTTTCAGGCGATCGATCAAACTCTACGCACCCACCGCCTGAATGCTCGCGATAAAGGCATTGAAATTATCCAAGATATTGAACCCCAGCTGCCCCCAGTTGTGGGTAATTACGACCTCTTGTTGCAGGTCCTAGCTAACTTAGTCGGCAATGCTCTGAAGTTCACCCATAGCGGCGATCAAATCGCCATTCGTACCTATGTGGTCGATAAAACTGCCGAACCGCAGATCGTGCGCGTGGAGATTTCCGATACTGGCATTGGCATTGCCCTAGAAGACCAGGGCGCGATCTTTGATCGGTTCTTCCGGGTGGAAAACCGGGTACATACCCTAGAAGGCACTGGCCTGGGGCTATCGATCGTCCGCAATATCATGGACAAGCATCACAGCCAAATTAATTTGATCAGCGAGGAGGGTGTGGGCACCACTTTTTGGTTTGACTTGCAAGTATTCAAACCAACAGCTCCGGTATCCCACAAACCCGAAACCTCGGTGCCAGTCTAACTACTGCTAGATTGCATCTAGCAACTACCACCTTGAACGCAGGCTACTTGCCGTTGTAAACGACTTTGCAATTGAGGATTAGTCAACACCAGATTGGTAATCTCATTAAATCTGTTCATACCCAAGCCATATTCCTGAGCAATAGATTTCGATTGGTTGCAGTAGCCCACAAAAACTTTACGGGCATCATTGGGCAAACTGCTCATGCTGTCTGGCTGGTGACACATTAAGTTGGGCAAGTTGCCATCTACTCTCTTACTAATGGTCTCTAACGCCGCAATACGGAGTGGTTCAATTTCGATGAGAGCCTTAGCATATTTCTTTAGTTCAGGGCCACTAATACCTTCCGCAGAGGCCATCTGTGAAAAACGCTGTTTATAAGATCCGGCTTGGGCGGCAGCGATGCCAACTTGCCCCGCACCAAACATTATTGATAAAAAGATGAGAACGGAGCGAGATCTTGATATGGAACGAAGTAAGGTGATCATTGGGTTAAAAAAGCAAGTTGACCGATAACTTGCTTGAAGTATTCTAGGCTAGATAAGTTCCAAAAAAAGCTGCAATTTTAATAACTTCATCATAATTTTATAATCATGCAAGAACTAGTAGTAGCAACTGGCAACCCAGGTAAGCTTACCGAAATGCAAGTTTACCTGGCAGAAACCGGCTGGCAATTGACTCTGAAGCCAGCAGAGTTAGATATAGTCGAAACTGGCAGCACCTTTATGGAAAATGCCTGCCTCAAAGCCAGTCAAACAGCTTTAGCAACTAACAAATGGGCGATCGCCGATGATTCTGGCCTCATGGTAGATGCGTTGGATGGGTCACCAGGCATTTATTCTGCCCGGTATAGCGATACCGATAGTGGTCGAATTACCAAATTATTGAATGAATTAACTGGCCAGATCGATCGACAGGCGCAGTTTGTATGTGCGATCGCCATTTCTCAACCAAATGGCTTAATCGTCATCCAAAGCACCGGTATTTGCCGAGGGGAAATTCTGCTCACACCCACTGGTGATGGCGGATTTGGCTATGATCCGATCTTTTATGTACCAGCACAGGGCATGTCCTTTGCCCAAATGCCCCCCGATTTAAAAAAACAAATCAGCCATCGCGGTCAAGCAATGGCTGAAGCTCGGCAAAAACTAGCAGGGTTAGTTTAATCGACTATCGCGGAAGAGCGTCGGCGGCGGCGGCGATTAGCTAGCTCGGCGCTGGTCTCTTCTTCCACCATGGCCACTTCTTCTGGCATCACCACTGGTAACGATGGTAAGCTTTCGACAACTGGCTCTGGGACATAATCAAACAATAATGGTAGAGCAACTGGTTCTACGACGTTGAAGATTTCTTCTGCCGCTGGTTCATTGGTCTCCACCGCTGTGATTATTTCTGGAACTGGCTCTGGTAAAGTCCCGAGGGGTACGATCGTGACGATCGCCGTGCGTGGATTACGAATTTCTTGCTCTAGCTTAATCAAGGGGGAAACACCCATCCAAGCGTAGGCATCTTTTTCCAGGTCAGACATGGCCACTGATAACCTTTCTGGGGGCTCAATGGGAGCGCGGGTGGGTTTACTTTGGGGCGGTTTGCTAGGCTGCTCGATCACATCCACCGCTGGTGGTTGCTCATCAATAATTGGTAGGGGCGCGATCACAGCTCGGGGTACTGGTCGCTCGGTCTCTTCCCGCAGTGGCGTTTCTCCCACCCGTTCAGTCCGCCGTCGTCGTTTTTTGTCTAGACGAGTGCGTTCTTGATAACTGGGATGATTTACTAAATTGAAGTTATCGTCTTCTTCCTCGGACTGATCCGAAGCGCCATTATTGGAATCCCAAGTACGCGGCACCGTTGGTATATCTGGCAGAGTGATGGTCGATCGCTCGCCGCGATCAAACCTGTCCGGGTTATGTAAACTCTGCACCTGTTCACCAGGCAGCTGCACCATATGACCCAAGCCCCCACAGTGACTACAGGTCTCCCCAAAGAGTTCATAAATATTTTGACCTTGGCGCTTCCGAGTCAGCTCCACTAACCCTAATTCTGACAATTGAGAAATTTGGGGACGAGCCTTATCGGCCCGCAGTTGCCGATCGAAATGCTCCAGCACTTGCAACTTATCTTTGCGGTAATCCATATCAATGAAATCCACCACAATCACCCCAGCTAAATTGCGCAAACGCAACTGACGAGCGATTTCAGTGGCTGCTTCACAGTTAGTCCACAAGACAGTTTCGCGCGAAGAATTGGATCTAGTGAAAGAACCAGAGTTCACATCAATCACTGTCAATGCTTCGGTGGGTTCAATAATAATATAGCCACCAGAAGGTAAATCTACTCTGGGTTTCAGAGCTTCTTTAATGGCCGAATTTAATCGAAAATATTCTAAGATCGACTGACGTTCGCGGTGATGATCAATAAATACTCCATCAGGCACTTTGCCACCACTCCAGCCCACCAGATACTGCTTCACCCGCTTAATACCGTGGGGCGAATCCACCACAATCCGGTTGACATCCGATGTATAGGTATCGCGTAAAACCCGTTGAATGAAATCATCATCCCGGTAGAGCAAGGCCGGTGCGCGCGTCGAGGTAGCATCCAGTTGAATAGCTTCCCATTGACGTTGGAGCTGCTCTAAATCTTCAATAATTGCTTCTTCGGCCTTTCCTTCAGCCTCAGTACGCACCAGCAGCCCCATCCCAGCGGGTTTAATCAACACGGCTAACGCCCGCAGTCGATTTCGTTCCGCTTCGCTATTGACCCGGCGCGATAGATTCACACCTTTGCCATAGGGCATTAACACCACATAACGACCTGGCAAACTGATATTCCCCGTCAAACGGGGACCCTTGTTACCAGTGGGCTCCTTCATAATCTGGGTCAACACCTTTTGTTGCGGTGCCAACAGATCGGTGATGGCACCAGCACTACGGCGCAAACGCAATGGACCTAAATCGGTAACATGAATAAAACCATTCCGAGAGGGATCGCCGATATTCACAAAAGCGGCATCAATTCCCTGCAAAATGTTTTCGACTACGCCCAAATAGATGTCACAAACCTGATGCTGACCAGTAGAAACAATGATCTCTTGGATTTGATCCTCTGAAAACACGGCTCCAATCCGATGTTGCTCAGCGATAATTATTTGCTTTGGCATTAAATTCCCTCAAAAATATGCAGCAAACTAGGGCATGAAGAAGTTGCCCGGTGCTGGATTAAATGTAAATAAATGATGATCGACGCTCGTCTCGTTCTGTAACGATGTCAGAGCAGTCAATAAAATGTCTGATCAGAATATCAGTAATATTTCCTTATATATTTCAAGAAAATGATTGATTGAGAAGCAGTATCTAGTGATTTCTATATAGCTCGTGCCATAACCGACAGTCTATGACCGACGCAAAGCCGCCCAAAATACTTAAGCCCTTTACGCTGGAGACTGGCAGGAAATTGAAAAATTTAGCTGGGCAGGAGCTTTGCTACTGCTAGCCTTGGCTGTGGATCGATTGAATACTCACACGATCGCTCATGCCGCTAGTAGATGTGACTGCTCACGAGACTCATTATACCCCGAATTCTGCCGATCGCATGGGGTAGCTAGCCACGCAATTTTTGGACAGCCTGTTGCACAGCCCCGGCCACTCGATCGATATCGGCAGCGGTGGTAAATTTCCCCAGACTAAAGCGCAGACTGGCCAGGTTGGCCGACCGGCCAATAGCCTTTAAAACATGGGAGGCTTGCCCCGAACTACAGGCCGATCCCGCTGCTAGAGCCACCACTCCCTGCAATTCGCGCAATAATTCATTGGTGGAAACTCCGCCAAAACTAACATTTAAGTTATCGGGCAATCGTTGGCGAATAGAACCATTCAGATGAATATCATAAATCTGTTGCAGTTGGCGCCATAAATCATCGCGCAAAATCAGTAACCGCTGAGACTCAATATCTTGTTCTTGGACAGCTAGTTCGATCGCCTTACCCAGTCCCACAATTTGCGGTGTGGGTAGAGTCCCAGCTCGCAGACCACGTTCTTGGCCACCACCAACGATCTGGGGAGCTAATCGGACAGTGGGACGGATATACAAAGCACCAATGCCTTTGGGTCCATAGACTTTGTGTCCCGTAATCGAAAGCAGATCCACTGGGCAATCTTGCACATTAAAAGGGATTTTGCCAATTCCCTGGGCAGCATCAGTATGAAAGATAATCTGCCGCTGCTTACAGATTTGGGCAATTTTGGCAATCGGCTGTATTACTCCAATTTCATTGTTGGCGACCATCACCGACACCAAGATGGTGTCAGGACGGATCGCCGCTTCTAGTTGATCTGTCGATAGCAAACCATCTGCTTGAACCGATAAATAGGTAATGTCAAAACCCAGTTGCTCTAAATACCGGCAGGGTTCTAAGATCGATCGATGCTCAGTTTGAGCCGTGATCAGATGTCGCCCTTTAGACAACTGTGCTTCCGCAACACCTTTAATCGCCAAGTTATTGGCTTCCGTAGCACCGCTGGTAAAAATAATATCCAGCGGCTCGGCACCGATCGCCATCGCAATCTGCGACCGCGCCAAATCGATGGCAGCAGCAGCTGACCAGCCATACAGATGATTTCCACTGGCAGCATTACCAAAATGCTCATCAAAATAAGGTATCATTACAGCCAAAACTCTCTGGTCTAGAGGGGTAGTTGCTTGATAGTCTAAGTAGACGGGCTTATGGTTAAATATCACTATACTCAAATAGCTCCAAAGCAGTACCAGGAATAGTTCATTGCTGATATTATCGACGATTCTCAATCGACTATGGGTGTCATTGCTCGTGCCGCCCAGCGGTCCAGATCTGCTCATTACCTGGGCGTTATTTTGCGGTTATTGGCTAGCTACCATTCCTTCCGGCCTGATCAATACCTTAGTCAACTTTGAGCCGATCGAAGTATGGCTAAATCTAGAAATGTATCGCGATGGGCTGAGATTGTATGGCAATCGACAAGCCGTCAAACTCATGGCCATGTTATTGGTTTGGGTGCTGCTCGAAGAACTACTATGCAGAGTTCTATTAGTGCCGCTGGCCTTTGAGAACATTCCTATTTCACAGAAATTTATGTGGCTAGGATGCGCTTGGCTAGCGGCGACCACCCGTTATGTGATTGGATACCGCCATATACATCCTTTATTTAAGCAGCGCCGATTTTTAATCTTGGCAGCCCTCCTAGAACTGGGATGCTTAGTAACTTATATTGGAACTGAATCACTGTGGTTGACAGTATTTTTCCATTGGTTAGTGGTGGTGGTATGGCTGTTGCCCTTGGGCGGTAGATATCAATTACAGAGATACCGACTCTCAGCTCTCGATCATCCTCAATCAAAAATTTACCTCAAAGACTAGCCGGTAGTTGTACGCCTCGGATGGCCAGATCCAGGAGTTCGATCGGATGATAAACCGGTACCGTTTGGCCTTGAGCCGCCAGATGCTTACTAATTTGCAAGCTACAGCCCGGATTAGCCGAAGCAATCAGACTAGCACCCGTGTTCAGCAAATTAGTCACTTTTTGCTGGCCTAACTCCTCAGCCACCTCCGGTTGCAGCATGTTATATATACCAGCACTGCCACAGCACAATCCAGCATCGATGGGCTCCCGCAGCTGCACCTGGGGAATCCGGCGCAAAAGCTGGCGGGGCTGGGCACTAATTTTTTGACCATGAATCAAATGACAAGCATCTTGATAGACGATCGTCAGAGGCTGATCGGTAATTGGCTGCAAAGGCGTAACTAGCTCAATACTGGCCAAAAATTCTTGCACATCTTTGACTCGATCGGCAAATTCTTGAGCAGGCAAAGCATAGGCGGCATCCTCGGCCAACATATGGCCATATTCTTTGAGGGTATGGCCGCAGCCCGCCGCATTGATAATTACGGCATCCAGCTCATAGCCGCGAAAGTTATCGATCATCTGCTTAGCCATTGTTTCGGCCTGACTGGTTTGCCCCTGGTGCTGAGGCAAAGCCGCACAACAGCCCTGGCTGGGTGGAATAATCACCTCACAACCGTTAGCGGTTAGTACCCGAATGGTCGCTTGATTCACGCGATCGAAGAACAATTTTTGCACGCAGCCCAAGATCATTCCGACCCGGTAGCGGGTCTCACCCTGCGCTGGAATAGTAGTGGGGTAGCTAGGGTTCAAGTCGGCAAAGTTTAATTGGGGTAAATTGCCCTCCATACTAGCCAAATGCGGTGACACCTTGGGCAGCAAACCAGTACTGCGCAATAACTGCTGCAGCCCTGATTTTTGGTAGACCACCAACGGAAATAACAACAGCCGCAGGCGATCGGGATAGGGGAAAAGTCCAAAAATAAACTGACGATATAGCCGCTCGACTAAAGGACGTTGTTGCTGGCGCTCAATCTGGGGGCGCATCGACTCAATTAATTGGTCGTAGCGCACTCCTGATGGACAAGTGGTCACACAGGCCAAACAACCCAAACAAGTATCAAAGTGAGCCGCCACCGTCGGTGACAGGGGAATTTCACCCTTATTAATGGCATCGATCGTATAGATTCGTCCCCGAGGTGAATCCATTTCGGTACCAAGAACCCGGTAGCTGGGGCAGGTAGACAGACAAAAACCACAGTGTACGCAGGAGTCGATCACCTGTGGATCAGGAGGATGATTTAGATCAAAGCCAGGACAGGCAGCAATTTCAGACATGGGGTTTCAGGAGGTTTATTTTAGGTAAAAAGCTTGCCAGGGTTGAACAGAGCCTGGGGGTCGAACTGCTGGCGGAGCTGCCGCATCACTTGGACAGCGGCACCTTGATAGCCCCAAACTTCCAGTTGTTGTTTGGTGGTAGTAGAGGCCGTTAATATTGTCAAAAAGCCCCCGGCCTGTTCACACTGCTGGCGTAAAGGCAGCAGAGCCTGGATATTGGCGATCGATTCATCGCAACCAATTAAACCAAGGCCACTGCCTAGATGAATAACTCCCCAACCACCAGTCTGCTCCATAGAGTTAGTCAGGATATCTACAGCCGCCGTTGCTCGCACCCCAATTTTGGCAGTAATTGGTTTGGCCATGACGATGGGTCGCACTTGTTCCCAAATTTTGGTTTCCGGTTCTCCGGCATAGACCTGGCTACTCAAACCCAAGTTCGCAGCTAATTCAGCCAGCTGTTGACTCTGCACCTGAATGCTTTCTGGGATAGTTTGAAAACGCGCCAGAAGACCCATCTGTTCGCCCAAACCCAGCTGTTGCGCTAGGCCAGCACTAATTAAATCTAAAGCAGTCGGGGTCAGGGTCATAGCGCCCAATTGCCCAATTAAATCTGATAGAGCAGCACCAGTCACCCACACAGAACCAGAAGCCACTGGTAACGGATAAACCCGCAGGGTGACTTGCTGAAGAATCCCTAAGGTGCCATAGGAACCAGTAAACAGTTTCATCAAGTCATAACCAGCCACGTTTTTCACCACTCGGCCACCAGCCTTGGCCATCACCCCATCAGCCCGCACCCAGTGAATGCCCAATAATAAATCACGCACTCCACCGTACCGATGGCGGAGCGAGCCCGTATCGGCAGTGGCAATTAATCCACCGATGGTCGATCGATCCGGAAACAGTGGATCTAGAGGTAAAAATTGACCAGCAAGTGCCAGCTGCTGTTGCAGTTGCTGAAAAGAAATACCTGCTTCCACCGTGACGGTGAGGTCTCCAACGGCGTGGTCAATCAATCGATCGAGCTTAGCAGTGCTTACTAACAAGGTAGGTTCAATTACCAAGCCACCCCAATTTAGTTTGCTGCCACTGCCCGCTATCAGAATTTTTTGTGGCTGCTGAGCAGCTTTTTGTACTACAGCACATAGTTCATCGCTGGTGGCAGGAGCAACAATATCTTGAATATGAGTAGAGGGCGTAGTAGCACCTACGATTAATTTCGACCAATGCTCAGTGAGTAAAATAAATTCAGACATTAAAAATACATTCCGAAGTACATACAGCCAGGGACAAATTAGTTACACTAACTGTTAAATATTCATTAAATTGATACCCCAAACAATTAGCAGTTTAAGAAATACTACCTCTAAGTTAGATAAATTTAGTTCTTCTGGGTGCGGGAAATATATGTGTATTCCCTACATAATATCGCCAAATTGCAGCGCCCTTATCAACAATTAATTCACCAGAACACCAATTTAGAGTGATTTCCTATGGCGAGTGAATATGGAATTAGCTGGATCCAGCCACTGATTGACAGTGAAAAATTACTTAATCAATTAATCGGCAAGATTCGCGAAGCCCAAGACTTATCGGAAATGCTAGATAGCGTTGCTACGCCCATTCGCAAATTCTTAGATGTCGATCGAGTAAATTTTTACCAATTAGGTCGGGGCAACAACGTAGAAGTAATCGCCGAAGCCATCAAAGATCATCGATTGCCTAGTTTACGCAATACCACAGTGGAAGCCCTAATCCCCCAATCCCAGCGCGAGCTGCTTGTCAGTGAACGACAAAAGCTCCTGATCGATTTGAACGCGGGTAGAACCACCATCTATCATTCACCCAAAAACCAGCTCAAGAAAAATCTCAGTTATCATCGTCCCAGTCATCCTCACTATCAAGCCAAGATGAGAGAAATGGGCATTACGACTTGCTTGTTATTGCCTATTGTTCATCAGCATCAACTATGGGGATTTTTATCCTGCCAAAACCGTCATTCCAAGCGCTTCAGCTCTAAGCATTTGCATACCCTGCAAATTTTGGTCGATCAAATATCGATCGGAATTGCCCAAGTAGCATTAGTGACTCATGCCCAATCCCAAAATAATCAAGGGCTATTGATCGAAAAAATCAGCAGCCTCCTACAAACGCCAGCTCCTGAAAGACAATTACTGGTGGAATTGACTGAGGCTTTCCAAGCTAGTGGCGCTCGGCTGTATGTGATAGCGGAGCCGGTTAATACGGCAGCTCAAGTTTTTACCCACGGCCAGCAGCCAGACATTTTGATTGAAGTCGAAAAAAATGCTTTGTGGCAGCGGGTTATTTATAACAGTGGCTACAAAGATGATCAAAAACAGCCCGAACAGGTCTGTGCCATTGCCAATATCTATCAACATTTAATCTTAGAACCACTGTATTTTTCTTTTCATCATGCCCATATTAAATCTTTACTAATTCTGCCTCTCCGCTACAGCAATCAGTCGATCGGCTGCCTCACGCTGTTTCGATCGATCGATGGACCATCCCAATGGACAAGCGCCGAATTGCAATTAGCCCAAGCATTAACGGTACATATTTACACTGGCATCATGCAGCAACGCATTGAAAACATGTTTCACCAGCAGTCTTATTACGATTTATTAACAGGCTTGCCCAATCGCTTACTTATCCAACAACGGCTCACCTTGACCCTAGCCGAAACTCAGGAAAAAGGTGAACTATTAGCGGTAATCTTTTTAAACTTAGATCGCTTCAAAAATGTTAACGACATTCTGGGTAATAGTATTGGCGATCGACTATTACAGATGGTCACTACCAGACTCCGCCAAACAAATATTACCTACGACTTGCTGGGTCGTTGGGGCGGCGATGAATTTACTTTTTTGGTATCATCTTTTAACGACATCACGGCAATAGAAAACATCGCGAAAAACATCCTCCAGACCCTAAGTACTCCCTTTGAGTTTGAAGATACTTTCCCCTATTTAGAAAGTAATAGTCTCTACATTCAAGCTAGTATGGGAATTGCCATTTCTCCCTACGATGGCGATGATGCTGATACATTGCTAAAACACGCCCATACCGCGCTATACCGAGCCAAACAAAAGGGTCGTAATCACTACGAAATGTACAGTTCAGCAACCAATACTACGGCCGTCGATCAACTGCGATTAGCCAATATTTTATATCAAGCTATCCATGACAGCCTTTTTAAGGGCGTAAAGTTGAATGATGCGCAAGGAAATCAACAACATTTCGTTCTGCACTACCAGCCCCAAGTTGATATTAATAATTATCAGGTAATTGGGGTAGAGGCTTTAATTCGTTGCTATGACCATCAAGCACATTTCATTAGCCCCGCCGAATTCATCCCGGTGGCGGAAGAAACTGGTTTAATTAATCAAATCGGTGAATGGGTTTTGCATACCGCCTGTCAGCAGAATAAACTGTGGCAAGAACAGGGCGTTGGTTATTTTCCGATCGCTGTAAATTTATCAATCAAGCAAATCCAGCAGCCTAATTTCATTGAAATTGTGATGATGGCGATCGAACATAGCGGTCTGGCTCCTGAATATTTGGAAGTAGAAATCACGGAAAGCTTAGCCATCCAAGATCTACAACTAACGATCGACATTTTGCAACAGCTCCGCGCCCTTGGCATTCAGGTATCTTTAGACGATTTTGGCACCGGACATTCCTCCCTGGCAGCACTCAAACATTTACCCCTCGACCATCTCAAGGTAGATAGATCTTTTATTAAAGATCTCCAGGGCGATACGGTGAATTCGATCGATGCCGGGATTGTGCGCACGATTATTAATTTGGGCCATGAGCTAAAACTGACGGTAATTGCTGAGGGAGTAGAGACGATCGAACAACTAGATTTTTTGCGATCAGTCGGCTGTGACGGAGTGCAAGGCTTTTTATTTAGCAAACCTTTACCAGCTCCAGAATTAGCTGCCAAAATTATTGCTATGCAGCAGCAACCCAAATTCCCAGAAAAATCACAGTTAAATATCTTGCCAGCAACCTCACAACCTATCATTGATCATCATTACAATTAATCCAGTAGTCAAGGAGTGGGCGCAGCCTTAATGGCTCAACTTGCTCACATCGCCCAGGCCAATGACTGTACTCATATCGCCTGGAATGCTGATGCTCGCAATCAGCGGGGGCTAAGTTTTTATCGAAAGTTGGGTGCCACCGTCACCGAGCAACAGGAAAATCGTTGTTTTTGGAGGTGGATGCCGTGAATCTATCCTAAATACGATGCAAGATACTGCGATGGACTGGCAAGCCTCTCTTCAGTGTGGCAATTTCCCGTTCAGTCTTTACTGGTAGAGGGTTCTCCGGCAGCCAATCGAAACTCTGACGCTGAAATACGGGGTTTTCAGCAAAGCGGTCGACCATTTCTTGAGCCACCCACTCCAGATCGGATTGCAGAAAAATTTCGGTGCCCGACGATAAATTCTCAGCTAAAGCACTAACTAATTCCGGCTGCACCATCCGGCGTTTAGCATGACGGGTTTTAAAACAGGGATCAGGATATTGAATACTAAGGCGTTGGCACGCTCCTGGCGGCAAAGAAGTTAAAAGACTGGCCAGAGAAATATTGATGTTTGCAAAGACATAATGCAAGTTGGTCAGCTGTCGATCGTCTCTAATCCGATTTGCTTCAGTGACTAACGGCTCCCGAATTTCGATACCCAAATAATTCCATTCTGGCTGAACTTCAGCCATTTTCAATACAAATCTACCCCAAGCACAGCCGATATCAATATGCAGTGGTAGTTCTGGCCTAGCATAAATCTGCGACCAATCTGGCCAGACGATCGGCTGTTGATATTTAATGCCCAAAGGGTTAACGTGTTGACGGACTTTAATTCTGGCCAATGCTCGAACTTCCGATGTGAGATAAATACAGCAAGAATATCTTACCTGCTCCAGCTAAAATGCTGGTGAATAAGTCCATCAAATCTTGCAATTCGCATTATCCTAAAATTAATGTCCGTAGCCTGTATACTACTTCTATATATTTTTATTTTAATTTCATAGATTTTTAATAAATACGCCTATGAATCCGCAAGTTGTTCTCACCATCACCTCTGGTTCGCTAACCGGCACTCAGCATATTTTTAGTACTCCTGGCGTTTATCCGATCGGTAGAGAATCTGCCTGTCATATCTCCTTCCCCGATACGGAGGAATACTGTAACATCTCCCGCCATCACTGCGATCTCCAGATTATGCAATTGGATCCACCAATCCTCAAGATTATGGATTACAACAGCACCCATGGCACTTTCATCAATGGTCATAAAGTTAGCACCCCTACCGAATTATTAGCTAATCAAACTCTCAGTATTGGGAATATCTCGATCGCTGTCGCCACCGGAGCCGTAATTGTAGCCAGTAAACAAACAACACTCACTCTCCCATCACCAGGTTTCGGAGCCAGTTCCAAATCACACCTACTATCCAGAATTAAGGTCAAAATTCTGGCCGCTGTGAGTAGATTTCTGGAAATATATCCGGCAGATGTTGGCGAACCAACAATCGTCGTTCCCGTAGAATCGGAACCAGCTAAAATACTCCAGCTCCCCGATTATCAAAGGTTGGCACTATTAGGCCAGGGCGCTACCAGCGAAGTTTACCTGACTCTGCACCAAGAATCGGGGAAAAAAGTAGCTCTCAAAACCTTGCAGCCCTCGATCGCCATCCAGGCAGATGCAGTGCAAAAATTTATTCGCGAAACCGAATATACCAAAGCCCTCGAGCATCCCCACGTCGTAAAATTATTAGATTTTAACTATGCGCCAGAAGCTTTGTTTTACACCACCGAATACTATGAGGGTGGTAGCTTATTTGGCCTCATGAAACAATTAGGTGGAAAACTCCCAGCAGTCTTAGCCAAGTCCATAATTCTCCAAGTCCTGGATGGGTTAGAGTATATCCATCAAGTAGAGGTGCCGTATATTAAACTGGCTGGGGGAGGTTTTGGAAAAGCCTGTGGTTTAGTGCATCGCAGCCTGAAGCCAGAGAATATTTTACTCACCACATATCAAGGTCAAATAATCGCCAAAATTAGTGATTTTGCCCTTGCTCAAGCCTTAAATCTTACGACGATCAACACCCAAACCATCCCCGAGGGTAGTTTTGCGGGCACACCACACTATATGCCTCGTGCCCAAGCAGTTAATTTTCACGCGGCACAGCCCGCCGTGGATGTCTGGGCAGCAGCAGCTTGTTTATACGAAATGCTCACTGGCTATACTCCCCGAGATTTTGAAGATAGCTCTGTTGGTGGCAAAAGTGCCCTAGATCCAGTAACGGTGATCATGGAGAAGCCAGCCATTCCGATCGGCGATCGAGTGAGTTATTTGCCAACATCCTTAATGACAGTGATCGATCGAGCGTTATACGAAGAGCCCGACCATAAAACTCACTATCAAACAGCGATCGACTTCAAAACCGAACTGCTCAAAGCTTGGTAATTGATTAGGTAAACTCTGTGCATAACTGGTCAAATTTAGTTCATAATAGAGCTAATGTTTTACCGGCTTGAACTATGGCACCTCAGCCTACTAATCCCAACCAGCCCTCTCCAGCTGCGCAGAAAACCGGTGGTGTTCAACTGCCCCAGTTTCACCTGCAATCATCTCAGGCATTACAGTACAACAATCTAGGCGATTCACTCTCGCTGAATAATTCATTACCCGCCAGTGCTCCAACGGGTGGTGGTCAAAAAACTCACGTCGCACCACGCTTACATCCGGGTGATCCCCTGACCGAACAGGTCAAGAGTCCCATTGCTGATGATTTTCGCAGACCGATCAAACGAGTGGCCTTCCTGATCGGAACGTTGTTTTTAAGCGTATTGTTAATCAGTTTTATCTTCAATGCTATTGCAGACTTGTTTCAGCGCAGCAATGTCACACCAGAAGTAGCCACCAGTTCGACAGTAGTTAATCCGGTGGTAATGCCCAAGAAAGATGTAACTACATCCGATCTGGCTAAAGCTAATACCGACCAAAATGCTTGCACGGGCATTCCTGGCAAAATGCAAAAGTCACAAGTCAGTAGTAAGCAAGTCGATCGAGTATTTTGGCAAAAACACCCAGAATGGGCAAACAAAACACTAGATTTGTCGGCACCAGCCGATCGAGATTTACGGCAAGAATGGTGTCAAATTGCGGGAAATCTTGCCGGGTCTAAGCCTTAAAGCTCTGCATCGCAGTTTTAACTAATTGATAAAAATAGGGTTCTGTGACAGATACTGGTTTTTCTGATTGATCGACTAGCCGCAGTAGCCCTATTTTTTGTCCCTTGGTGACTATGAGTTTTTGCCCATCTGCGTTCACAATTTCTAACACCTGTCCTGTTGCCGACAGACTGCATTGATAGGAACGATCCTTAAAAATAAAATCCTTTTTCACGATCAGTGCATTTGTCTCTGCGGTTGAAACAATCGGTAACCTAGTACTCACCAACTCCATTTCGATCGTAGTGTTGCCGCGCCAGGTGTTTTCCCGCAACTTGTAAGCAATATCTAACCTGTCGGGCAGCGGGAAATATTCGCCCCAGCGCCAAGCCACGCCCTTAATGCCCTCTGGCCAATCGGAACTAGTCATCATCACCTTCAGATGGCTACCATCTTGGCCAATTTTCTTTTGCTCTTGCACCCGCACATTCTCCGACCAAAAAATCGGTTCGGGGTTACCAATGCCGCAGGGCTGAATCGCATCAATCTGTTCATAGGTATAGGGATTAATATCGGCCAACTGGGCAATTACATCAATTTTCACCAAGGGGCGGAGATGCTCCGGCTCTAAAGACTGATGGGCAAAAGTGCGTAGCCGCTGCTTAAATTCTGGTAAATTAGTACCCTCCATCGAAAAACCCCCAGCAGCAGGGTGACCACCATGTTTCAATAGCAGATCTTTGCCAAATTCTAGAGCTTGAAAAATATTAAATTCTGGAATACTTCGAGCTGAACCGCGTACATGACCGTTTTCTTCGTAGGTGCCAATAAAAACCGGCACGCCGTAGCGTTCTACCAAGCGAGAAGCCACAATTCCAATCACCCCGTGATGCCAACCATCTTTGACAACTACCAAGATGCGATCGCCGCGAAAATCTAAACGACTGGTCTGAATTAGTTCGATCGATTCTTGCTCAATTTGGGCACAGAGTTCTTGGCGCTGGCGATTGGTTTCTTCGCACTGCTTGGCTAAGTCTTGAGCCAAATCAGCATCATTAGTGGTCAATAGCTCAATCACAATTTGCGGATCGCCAATGCGTCCGATCGCATTAATTCTTGGTCCCAGCCTGAAGCCAATATCTTCCGGCTTAATCGTGTCCGATTTACCAGCACCGGAAGCTTCAATCAGAGCTTGCACACCTAAAATTTGGGAATTAGGCAATAGCTTCAAGCCCTGACGCACTAAAGTGCGGTTGATACCGGTTAAAGCGGCCAAATCGGCGATCGTTCCCAGGGTGAATAGCTCTAGCATTTGGTTATTTAAGACCGCATGATCACCGCCTATTTTTTCGGCTAAGGCCACAGCCATTAGATAGGCCACGCCCACTCCGGCAATGGTGTAGTAGATTGAGTCTTCCGGAATTAGCTTGGGATTTAAAATCGCAGCGGCGGGTGGCAACTGAGGCGGTAAATCGTGGTGATCGGTGATGATTACTTTTAAACCCAATTCCACGGCTCTAGCCACCGCATCGTAAGCGGCAATGCCGTTATCGACAGTCAGCACCAGCTCAATACCTTCAGCGTGAAATTTCTCCACAATCCGACAATTAATGCCATAGCCATCGCTCATCCGGCTAGGAATTTCGTAATGCACTTGGGCACCTAAGGTACGCAAGGCCCGCAGCAAAAGGGCGGTACTGGTCATGCCATCAGCATCATAGTCCCCACAAATGGCAATCTTGGCGGACCGGTCGATCGCATCCACCAGCAGATCCAAGCTTTTCTCTAAATCTAAAAAATCTATGACCGGATTGGGCAAATCTTGACCCAGACCATGCACATATCGATCGACCTGCGCTGCTGTCGTTACCCCCCGATTGATCAATACTTGGGCAATTAAGGGCGAAGTAGGAGCATCGGTCGTTAGTTCGATCGATTCTGCCAATTCGGCGGCAGCATTTTCAGTAGCGGGGGTGATTTGCCAACGGTGCTGGGGCAGATGATGAGCAGACATATCAATATTACTCCGCCAAAAACTGCTGATAACTAGCAGTCAGTTCGGTCACCGCTGCCTCATAAAACTGCTTACCATGCTCCGGTGTCGCCAAGCCGGGGTTAGAGCCCATCCGACCGTCCGGATAAGAGCGCCGAAAATCGGCGGCACCATAAATGCGGTGGCCAGCCGTAGTTAAAGGTAGTAACTCAGCCTGCTTAATCGACTCCGGATACAAATACTGGGTCACCGCCACCTCCGACGGGGTGGCATGAGAACCTTCTTCGTTGCCATACAGTTCCTTGGCTAACCGATAAACCGAACCACCCATAAACCAATTCGCCAAATGACACTGGATTTCGGCATCTACTTGAATATCACTTAAATAAGCATAGGTCTCCGAAAAAGCAGCCTTAAGCGTGGCCATGTTACCGCCATGACCATTGATGAAAAAAAACTTAGTGAAGCCAGCCTGAGTTAAAGATGTCAAATAGTCTCGCACTACCAACATCAAGGTACTAGGCCGCAGACTAATCGTGCCGGGGAAAGCCATGTGATGCAGTGCCATGCCCACGTTGATCGTGGGTGTTACTAGTGCGCCAGTAGCTTCGCCAACTCCCTGGGCGATCGATTCCGCTGTGATTGCATCGGTGCCGATTAAGCCCGTTGGTCCATGCTGTTCGGTGGATCCGATCGGAATAATGATGCCAGTCGAACTTTGCAGGTAGGTTTCCACCTCTGGCCAAGTACTGAGGGAAAGTTGCATGGAAGGACTGCCAATAACATGGCCACGATCCTAACACATCAACAAATTTCACGAAAAATATTTAAGCCGCGCCACAGTTATTAATATTCAGTTAGTAATATCGGTCAATGAAAAGCTACCTATTTTTATGGCAGCCGCTAGATCTAGCACTTCAGTCGATCGCATCATCAACAAATGATCCTCAGCAACAATAGCCGCTGGCTGAGCATCTAACTCCAAATCATCCACATTTAAACTAGCAGCCCAGTTCAAAATATTAGTTGTTTTCATGATGTTTACGAGGCTGTTTTGAAGAGATTGCTGATTCATAAAAGTCACGGCGGTAAGCGTTTCACAGTGTCGGCTTCAACCGGCACCTCGCCAATATATCCTGGCGATCTTGATAATGACCTCAGCGATCTGGCTGGCTACTCCGCTATAATTTTTGGGTTCATCACCATCTAAAAACTCATGACAGACATCAAAATTGGCATCATTGGCGGTAGCGGCCTGTACAAGATGGAAGCCCTGAAAAATGTGGAAGAAGTCTCTCTCCATACTCCCTTTGGCGATCCATCTGATGCCCTGATTGTGGGGGAATTAGATGGCACCAAAGTAGCTTTTATTGCTCGACATGGTCGTCATCACCACCTCACCCCCAGCGAAGTACCCTACCGCGCCAACGTTCATGCCATGAAGCAGTTGGGTGTGGAATATCTGCTCTCGGCCTCAGCGGTTGGCTCCCTGCAGGCAGAAGTTAAGCCTTTGGACTTGGTATTGCCCGATCAGTTTATCGATCGCACCAAAAACCGCGCCTCTACTTTTTTTGGTGATGGCATTGTGGCACATATTTCCTTTGGTGATCCGATTTGTAAACAGCTGCAACAGGTCTTAGCTGATTCGATCGCCTCTTTAAATTTGGAGGGCATTACTTGTCATCAAGGTGGTACATATGTCTGTATGGAAGGCCCCGCTTTTTCGACAAAGGCGGAATCGAATATGTATCGCCAGCTGGGCGGCACTATTATTGGGATGACTAATTTACCCGAAGCCAAGCTGGCCAGAGAAGCGGAGATGGCTTATGCGACTTTGGCGCTCTCTACGGATTACGATTGTTGGCACCCGGATCACGACAGTGTGACGGTGGAAATGGTGATTGCGAATTTGGGCAAAAATGCCAACAATGCCCAGCGGGTCATTCAAGAAACTGTGAAACGAATTGCGGCTAATCCTTTTGAATCGATCGCACATAGCGCTTTAAAGTACGCGATCATTACTCAAATGGAACATGCCAACCCAGCAACTAAAGAAAAACTGAGCTTATTAATTGGAAAGTATGTAGGTTAAATATTCTGAACTTAGTTTCATTACCTGAGATGAGTGATTCCCATTAGAAAATTACAGAACCAGCCCATGATTAATAAGTTTTAAGTAAGAAACATCTTTTTTGTTTCCTCTGTAACTATAAATCTGGAAAATTGCATTTTGCATAGCTCTTTCATTTTAGTTCCCATGTAAGGAATTAGAAAAGCTAACTTATCTTCATGCGATGCAATCAATGGCTCACAAATACTGCCAGCAACTAAATTACTAATTTCAAAGACGTTGCTGCTAGATAACTCTTCGAGCCAATTCATGATCTTAGATAACTGTTCAGAATCACGATCCATGGCAGAAATCTCTAATATATATGGAACTAGCAAATTCTCAAATACAACCGTTGTACCTACCGCCTTAGATTGACTTTGCAAAGAATGTATTTCGTCAATTTCTTTTAATTTTGCAGCATCATCATCTGTAAAATCACTCCCAAATTCTGCATTCATTGTTGCATATTTGCTGGCTAAGTCTGGAGCTAGAGAGATTAACTGAGATGTCAATTCTTGGTATTTATTCATATCGTTTTGCTATGGCTTAGTTTGTAGTGCAGCCTGTAAATCGTCATGTAATGCTTTAGCAATATCCATATCATAAGTATCTAAGACCGAAGTACCAATTTTACCTTTTGAAATAATATCTTTAAGTTGAGCTAATCTGTCTTTGCCTTTCTGTAAATGGCTTACTCCTCCAACAAGTTCACCTTTAGACAATTCTCTTCTGATTGCACCTGCCAGGCCACCTGGATAGGAGTCACTGGATTTCCATTGCCCATCTACCATTTTACCGCGATACATTTGCTCAATAACATTTGTGTTGAATGTATTATTGTGTGCAAATGGACGCGAGGCTAAGTTCAACACTGCTATCAAATACTCAAAAGTTAATGAGTTTAGAGTATTTGGTAAAGGCTTTAAAGCAGCAATAGAGGCCTTCTGCTGTAATTCAGAAGTTGTTAGAAACATAGAACTAACAATCAGCGCTTTCACAACAAATTGACAGATATACACAAACATATTTTACTTTACTAGGATTTTCCGGTAGATCATATCATTAGGGATTGGGGGAAATATCGCTATCAAAGATTCACTAAATTTTTTAGGCTGATTCTGGTTTCCGTACTGGCAAAGTAATCAACTCAGCAGTCGATCGCTTCTCGACCATCTCCGAAGTAATCACACAGCGCGTTACATCTTTGCGGGAAGGCAACTCATACATCATATCTAGCATCAACTCTTCTACAATACCGCGCAAAGCCCGCGCTCCCGTCTTCCGTCGATAAGCTTCTCTAGCGATCGCCGTAATCGCATCCGATTTAAACTCCAGTTTGACATTATCCATCTTCATCAACTCTTCATACTGCTTCACCAACGCATTGCGCGGCTCCGTCAAGATCGCCACCAAAGCTTCTTCATCCAATGGTTCTAGCACCGCTGTCACTGGCACCCGGCCAATAAACTCGGGAATTAAACCAAATTTAACCAGATCCTCTGGTTCCACCTGTTTAAGCAAATCGGCATTCCGCTGTTCGCGGGACTGGCCACTTTCGGCGGGCTGAATAAAGCCCATCGATTTTTTACCCAGGCGCTGTTCCACAATCTTTTCCAGCCCGACAAAAGCACCACCGCAAATAAACATGATATTGCTAGTATCAATTTGGATGCAGTCTTGGTAGGGATGTTTACGCCCCCCCTGCGGTGGCACATTCGCGATCGTCCCCTCTAACATTTTAAGCAGGGCTTGTTGGACACCTTCCCCGGAAACATCTCTGGTAATCGAAGGATTTTCACTCTTGCGAGCAATTTTATCGATTTCATCGATGTAGATAATGCCCCGTTGCGCCTCTTCAGCATCCATGTCGGCAACTTGCAAGAGCCGCAGTAAGATATTTTCGACATCTTCGCCCACATAACCAGCTTCGGTCAGGGTGGTGGCATCGGCGACGGCGAAGGGTACTTGCAGCACTTTAGCTAAGGTTTGAGCCAGCATAGTTTTCCCACAACCGGTGGGACCCACTAGCAAAATGTTGGCTTTTTGCAACTCGATCTTGTCTTCGGCGGAGTTCGCTTTACTCCCACTATTTTCCTTAGCCTGAGCGTAGCTGAGCCGTTTGTAGTGGTTGTAAACCGAGACTGACAGAACCTTCTTCGCTTCTTCCTGGCCAATCACATGATCATCTAAATACTGCTTCAAATCACGGGGCTTGGGCATTTGGCTGACCGTCATGGGCAGCGTCGATTCTTTCTTTTTACGGGGTTCCGATCGAGCTGGTTGATGGGACATGTTGCCATGGCCTTCTAGTAACTCCTCATCCAAAATTTCATTACACAATTCCACGCATTCATCACAAATGTAAACTCCTGGCCCCGCGATTAGTTTTCTAACTTTATCCTGAGACTTTCCACAGAAGGAGCATTTGAGATGAGCATCGAATTTAGACATAATGTGCCTCTAACAACAAATGAGGGAAAACTAGCCATCAAACACAAATTAAACCACTAGCTCTAAAGCCACTGGCTTGGTAATAACTTTATCGATCAGTCCATAAGCTTGCGCTTCGTCTGACGACATGAAGAAATCTCGCTCCGTATCAGCAGCTAATTTATCTAGGGGTTGACCGGTGTGGTGAGCCAAGATTTCATTCAGCTGACTCTTGTTATAGAGAATTTCTCGCGCTTGGATTTCAATGTCGATCGCTTGACCCTGAGCACCACCCGAAGGCTGATGAATCATAATCCGGGCGCTGGGAAGACACATTCTTTTACCCGCTGCCCCACTAGCTAACAAAAAAGCCCCCATACTGGCAGCTAAACCGTAGCAAATAGTTACCACATCGGGGCGAATGTGCTGCATGGTGTCATAAATCCCCATCCCTGCCATGACCGAACCACCGGGAGAATTGATGTACAGCTGAATATCTTTTTCAGGATCTTCTGCTTCTAAAACCAGCATTTGGGCAATCAGGGAGGTGGCGATCGCATCATCCACCTGAGTACCCAAGAAGATAATCCGCTCTCGTAACAACCGAGAATAGATATCAAAGGCTCTTTCGCCAGTGCCAGACTGCTCTACCACCATAGGAATAACAGTCCCAGAAAATATTTCTGGCTGGGCAACAATGCTCGAAGGATAATCAGAGTGTTGGGATAGAAACATTGGAACGGTAGTTCGGTGAAAAGAATTATTTAGCCAGCAAACAGATTCAAGATCATCAAAATATGCCATCCAGTTTATCTGGAATGAAACTGTTTTGATATATTTCGGTGTCTTTCATTACTTAAGTTATATCGCAACATCTAGATCTTGGTGGTAGACACAGATCTGAATTGGTATCAAGTAAGATACATTTTAGATCCGTGTTACCGATCGATTACCGTCGTTGATAGCTAGTTTTTATTCAGCTACAACTTCGGCTTCCACCTCAATAGCTGCGGCTTCGGCTGGATCTTCCTTGGTCAAAGAACCAACTGGCACCAACGTTACTTCGCTTTTAGACTGCAACCATTCTAAGACTTTTTCTTTAGTCATATCTTCGATTACAAAAGCGCGTAATTTTTCTTCAATCACATCGCCTTGCAACTGCTCGCGAATAGTGACACATTTAGCATCAATTTCAGCGGGCTCAACGCTGATTTTTTCTTGCTTGGCAATCTCAGCGATCGCTAAAGCTTCCTTCAGGTTTTTGATCGCATCCGGGCGGCAATTCTCCTTCATTTTAGGAATACTTTCGCGGGTGAAGAGCTGATTGACATCCATGCCGTATTGGCTAAATTGTTGAGCCATCATCTGCAAGATGTTGCCAGTTTCTTGGTCAATCATGGTTTCTGGCGGGTCAACCTCGACGATTTCGACCAAAGCAGTAGAAAGCGCTGTGCCGATATTGGATTTAGTACCATCTGCTGCTCGATCGGCAAACTGCTTGGTTAAGGATTCGCGTAAAGCATAGAGGGTCGCTTCTTCGCTAATTTCTTGGGCAAAGTCATCGCTCAGGTCGGGAAGTTCTCTGGTTTTGAGATCTTTAACCGTGACATCAAAGCTGGCTACCTGACCGGCCAAGTCTTCGCGGGCATAGTCGGCGGGGAAGGTGACTGGAATAGTCTTAGCTTCGTCGATTTTCATCCCGACAATGCCATGCACTAAGTCAGCAATAAACCGATCGACCGATAGTTCCACTTCGGCATCAGTAGCTTGAGCGCCCTTAATTTCTTCGCCATCAGCCGTTTTGCCGCTGTAATCAACCACAGCCACATCATCGAGCTGCGCACTACGACTGGTAACTGGTACTAAAGTGGATTTTTCACGCTGACGTTCGGCCAAGAATTTATCAACCGCATCAGCTTCAACCACTTCTTCTTCGGCGGTGACCTTCAGCTGTTGGTAATCTCCCAGCTTCACTTCTGGCGGTACATCTACTGCCGCTTTAAAAGTAAAAGGCTGATCGACTTTAAAATTAGCGATGAGGTCATCAAATTCCGAGACAATCTGATAATTGCCCAAAGCCGGTACAGCAGCTTCTTTAATAGCTTCGGGGAGAATCTTTTCTAACAGGCTTTCGATCGCCATAGCCTTGATCTGTTGAGCACCAAACCGCTGAACAATCATCTGACGGGGCACTTTACCTTTCCGAAAGCCAGGGATATTGGCGTTGCGTATTAAGTTTTGGATGGCCTGCTCGTGATAGATTTTGGCTTGCTCGGCTGGCACTTCTATCTGCAAGCCAACTTGACTGTGTGCGAGCTTTTCCTGGGTAACTTTCATGAGGTATATACTTTACAAGAGCAAATCGAGTTGGAATGTGGCAAACTGCCAAGCGGCTGACATGTTAACACAAAACCTGTACTCACATGTCTTACCAGTGTGGACAGGACATTTCAGCGCACTGCTAGATCGCCATCATCGCAGACTAGATAGTACAATTATTGCAAAAGACAAGTCGATTTTGACGACCTAAATATTTTTGCAAAGAGGAAATTTCATTGTCTGGTTCTTATCGCGTAGCCATTTTAGGCGCAACTGGAGCAGTTGGAGAAGAATTACTCACCCTTTTGGCCGAGCGAAACTTTCCGATCGCCAATTTAAAGTTACTGGCCTCCGCTCGATCGGCTGGCACAAAAATTAAGTTTCGTGACCAAGAATTAACCGTACAAGAGGTTACCAACGAGAGCTTCCAGGATGTGGACTTAGTCTTAGCCTCTGCTGGCGGCAGTATTAGTAAACAATTTGCGGCGATCGCCGTAGCCGCTGGAGCTGTAGTCGTAGATAATTCCAGCGCGTTTCGGATGCAACCTAATGTGCCCTTGGTCATACCAGAGGTAAATCCGGCGGCAGCAGCAGAACATCAAGGCATTATCGCCAACCCCAACTGCACCACCATTTTGATGGCCGTAGCCATCTATCCGCTCCATCAAGTTCGCCCCATTCAAAGAATTGTGGCCGCTACTTATCAGTCAGCCAGCGGCGCTGGGGCTCGGGCCATGGAAGAAGTCAAGGTGCAAGCGCAAGCAATTTTAAACAACCAAACTCCGCCTACCGATATTTGGCCCTATCCCTTGGCTTTCAATGTCTTCCCACACAATACGCCTATTAACGCGGCGGGTTACTGTGAAGAAGAAATGAAGATGGTTAACGAAACTCGCAAAATTTTTGGAACACCAAGCTTGCGTGTTAGTGCGACCTGTATTCGGGTACCAGTCCTCCGGGCCCATTCCGAAGCCCTGAACATTGAGTTTGCGGAACCATTTCCGGTCTCAGAAGCCCGCGCTATTTTAGCCAAGGCTCCTGGTGTCAAGCTAGTCGAAGACTGGGTAGCCAATTATTTTCCGATGCCGATCGATGCCTCCGGTCAAGATCCAGTGTTGGTGGGCCGGATTCGCACTGATCTATCCCATGCCAATGGCTTGGAGCTGTGGCTCTGTGGCGACCAAATTCGCAAAGGGGCGGCTCTGAACGCTATTCAGATTGCCGAATTGTTGGTGAAGAAGAATTTAATGCGATCCACGCCCGCCGTTTAAATCTAAGTAAAAACTAGTCAATCAAAATATTAGGAGTAGTTTGTGACAGATTTTGGTCGAGTAATTACGGCAATGGTTACCCCCCTAGACAGCGAGGGACAAGTAAATTATGCCGTCGCCGAAAAACTAGCTGTTTACTTAGCAGAACATGGCTCTGACGGGATCGTGGTCTGCGGTACCACTGGCGAATCACCGACCATCAGCTGGGATGAGGAATACGAACTATTCCAAGTAGTACTCAATGCCGTGCGGGGCAAAGCCAAGGTCTTAGCAGGCACTGGCTCTAACTCCACCAAAGAAGCGATCGAAGCCACCCAAAAAGCAGCCAAGCTCGGTCTAGACGGTAGTTTACAGGTAGTGCCTTACTACAACAAGCCCACCCAAGATGGTTTGTATGCTCATTTTAGGGCGATCGCCCAAGCTTGCGATTTACCCATGATGCTGTACAACATTCCTGGTCGGACTGGCCAAATGATGGAAGCCGAAACCAGCATTCGGTTAGCCGCCATTCCCAATATTGTGGCAATTAAAGAAGCATCGGGTAATCTAGAAGTAGCGAGTCAAATTCGCCGCAGCAGCCCAGCAGATTTTGCCATCTATGCCGGTGATGATGCTCTCACCTTGCCCATGTTGGCAGTCGGTGGCGCCGGGATTGTGAGCGTGGCCAGTCATCTGATCGGCTCGGATCTACAGCAAATGATTCAAGAATTTCAGCTAGGCCATCACGCTGCCGCTCTAAGTATTCATTTGCAGCGACTACCCTTATTCAAAGGATTGTTTTCGGCCAGTAATCCGATCCCACTCAAAGCAGCACTCAATTTGCAGGGCTGGCCGGTGGGTGGTTGTCGGCTACCCTTAACCGAGTTATCAGCAGACTTACTCAGCGGCTTAAAAGCATTGCTACAAGAGCAAAACCTGCTCTAGAAATTTGGATATAGCTGGAAATACCTATGGTTCAAAGTAGTTGCTTCCCGATTTTTAATTTTATTGTTGACCTCATTTCCCGAATATGGTAGAAATGTTGTTAACATAGGTAGAAGATGAGAAGTAAACTTCACTCCCGAGTCGACAACTTACCAGATAACTCTGACTTAGTTAAAGTCAAGTTATTTAAATGACTGTCGCCGACCTAAATAGCTGGAAACAACTGCTATCAAGATTTAAAACAACCCAAATATTTTCAGTGTGGTTGACGAATAAAAAGTATTTCGATTTCGCGCCGATTAGCCAGGCAGATGACCTTTTCAGCCCCTTTTCGTTCGAGCATTCGATTTTGCCGTCTATCAAAAAGTTTTATCACAGCTAATTTTTTAATTAGCGTCAATTTTAGGAGCAATTAATGACTAATAAACCCAGCAAATCGCCACTCAGAATCATTCCTTTAGGCGGTCTGCATGAAATCGGAAAGAACACATGCGTAATTGAATACGAAGACGAAATTATTCTGTTAGACGCTGGCTTAGGTTTTCCTTCTGATGGTATGCATGGGGTAAACATTGTGCTACCAGATATGACCTATCTGCTAGAAAACCGTCACAAAATCAAAGGCATGGTGGTAACGCACGGCCATGAAGATCATATTGGCGGCATCTCTCATCACCTCAAGCAAATCGATATTCCAGTTATCTATGGTCCACGGTTGGCGATGGCTCTGCTGCGCGGCAAGCTAGAAGAAGCTGGAGTAGCCGATCGCACTAAAATCAAAACCGTTCTACCTCGTGAAATGGTCAGAATTGGTCAATACTTCTTTGTAGAATTCATCCGCAACACTCACTCGATCGCCGATAGCTTCTCGTTGGCTATTCACACTCCAGTCGGCGTTGTCATCCACACTGGCGACTTTAAGTTTGACCATACCCCAGTTGATGGTGAGGCTTACGACTTTGCCAAGCTGGCTGAACATGGTGAAAAAGGCGTACTCTGCTTACTCGGCGACTCCACCAACTCGGAGCTACCTGGTTTCACACCTTCAGAGCGGGCAGTATTCCCCAATCTCGATCGAATCATTGGCGCAGCCAAGAAACGGATTCTGATTACCACTTTTGCGTCTTCCGTTCACCGGATAAACATGATTCTGGAATTGGCTCAGAAGTATAACCGCAAAGTTTGTGTAGTTGGCCGTTCGATGTTGAACGTCATCGCCCACGCCCGGACATTGGGTTATATCAATTGTCCAGACAATGTATTTGAACCACTACAATCTGGCAATCACTTGCCCGACGACAAGGTAATCATTCTTTGTACTGGCTCCCAGGGTGAACCGTTGGCTGCCATGACTCGGATTGCCAATGGTGAATATCGCCAGGTCAAAATCAAGGCTGGTGACACGGTTGTTTTCTCCGCCAACCCTATTCCTGGGAATACGATCGCCGTTGTGAATACGATCGACAAGCTGATGATGCAGGGCGCGAACGTCATCTATGGTCGCGACAAAGGCATCCACGTCTCTGGACACGGCTGTCAAGAAGATCAGAAACTCATGCTGAGCTTGACTCGCCCCAAATTCTTTGTACCAGTCCACGGCGAACACCGGATGTTGATTAAACATTCCGAGACCGCTCAAAGCATGGGTATCCCCCGCGAAAACATGCTGATCATCGATAACGGTGACGTAATTGAGCTGACCGAAACTTCGATCAAGAAGGCTGGCAAAGTTAAATCTGGCATTCAGCTAGTCGATAATGCCGGCATTGTTCAAGATCGGGTGCTCAAAGAACGTCAGCAATTAGCCGAAGATGGCATCGTTACTGTGGCAGTAGCTGTTGGTTTTGATGGCAAGCTAATTGCCCGTCCACAGATGCATCTAAACGGTGTGGTAACAGGAATTGAAACTTCCTTGCTAGAAAACCTCGTCGTGAAACGAGTAGAATCATGCCTAGCCGATCGCTGGTCAACATTTGCTCGCACGATGGAAGCTGGCCAAACAGACATCGATTGGACTGGCATTCAAATCGAACTAGAAGGAGCCATCCAACGGCTAATTCGGCAAGAAATGCGCCAGAGTCGCCCTAGTATTGTCGTCTTGCTGCAAATGCCTACTGGTAATGCTGGTAAAGAATCACCCGGACGGCGGCGGCAACGCTCCGCCGCCCGCGTTGCGGTTTAGAATGTAACAAAAAACCGGCTGTTCAGCCGGTTTTTTGTTACAGATTTCAATCTTAGAAAAATTTGTTGACCAAACCACTAAGTTCTTCCATCACATTGCCATCTCCATCGCTATCCAACATTTTGGTAGCCAAACCCATCAAGTCATTACCATTGCTGCTACCAGCCGCCGCTCCCACCATTTGAGCCAGACCATTAGCATCTAAACCCTGTGCTTGGGAAGATTGACCCAAAGCCCCCATGACGATCGGAGTAAGCAATCCCAACAATTGCATGACAGCTCCTGAGCCTAGGCCAGTATGTTGAGCGACCGCATTAGCAATGGCATTACCATTACCGCCCATCACCTGACTCAGTAAAGCTCCCTGGATATTACCGCCCTGAGCATTGCCTAAAAATCCCATGACATCATCCAAAACTGAATGATTCTCCTGAGCAGCATGTTGCAAAGTATCGGCACCACCAGCATTAGCCTGATTACCGATCGCTGATAACATCATTGGCAAAGCCGCACTGATTGCCGACTGAGTGGTATTATCATCCGCTCCAATTTGCTGGCCAATTTGAGCAAGCACCGGACCACTCAGTTGACTGGTGATCATACCAATTAAAGGATTCATTATTTTCTCTCCAATTTGCGTAGGGAAACCCGTAGATGTCGTAACCAATTAGACAGTATCATATTTGCCATATCTGCAATTTGCTCTGGCCCCGATGGAATTAACTCGTAAATTATGGCTGCCCATGATTGGTTGTTGTGGTTTGCTCACCATAAATTCATCACCATTAATAGCTCTGGAAAGTACTAAGCCAAATCGTACCCAAATAACGGCTTTAGAACAGGGTATTTTGGTGGAAATGAATCGAGCCCGCGCCAATCCGATTGGCTATGCCAAATTTTTGCAAACTTGGCGGAAACGCTTTCAAGGCAAACAAGCCCGACTGTCATCGCGCTTATTTCTGCAAACTAAAGAAGGTGTGGCGGTGGTCGATGAAGCCATTAGAGCAGTGAAAAGAGCCCAGCCAGCACCGCGCTTACGCTTATCGGCAGGCATCTCCCGAGCTGCCCGCGACCATGTGCTGTATCAAGGTAGAAGCGGATTAATTGGCCATAAGGGTAGAAATGGCAGCACACCCTATCAAAGAATTAGCCGTCATGTCCGCTGGCTGGAACCTGCCGGAGAAAATAACAGCTATGGACCAGACACCGCTGTGGCCGTAGTCCGGGATTTAATTGTGGATGATGGGGTAGCCGATCGCAGTCATCGGATTAATATGTTTCGAGCAGACTACAAAGTAACTGGCATTGCTTGTGGATACCACAAAATCCACCGGGTGATGTGTGTGATTAATTACGCAGGGGGCTTGAGCGAAAAGCGTTAAAGTTTACCAAACCGCCGATGGCGCTGCTGATAGTCGGCCAAGGCAGCATGAAAAGCCATCCGATCGAAGTTCGGCCATAAGGTCTCAGTGACATAAATTTCAGCATAAGCTAGTTGCCACAGCAAAAAATTACTAATTCGCAGTTCGCCACTGGTCCGAATTAACAGATCTGGATCGGGAAGGCCATGGGTATAAAGATGACTACTAAATAGATTTTCATCAATATCATCGGGTTCGATCGATCCGGCTTGCACTTGGGCAGCGATCGATCGACAGGCTTGAATAATTTCTTGACGGCCACCATAATTGGTGGCCACAGTGAATTGAATCCCCTGATTATGTTGGGTCAAGGACACTGCCTTGTCTATTTCTAATTGCAAAGAATTAGGCAAAGCAGTCAGGTTGCCAACAAATCTGATGCGGACTTGCTCGGCGTTCATTTCTTCTAGCTCACGCCGCAGTACGCGCTCAAATAGCAACATCAAAAAGTCTACTTCTTCTAGGGGTCTACCCCAGTTTTCGGTGGAAAAAGCGTAGGCAGTCAGCGCCGGAATACCCCAGTCTCGACAGCAATACAGCAGATCCTTCAGGACATCCACACCCTTGCGATGGCCAACAATTCTAGACAAGCCTTGTTTTTTGCCCCAACGGCCATTGCCATCCATGATCACCGCTACATGACCGGGCAACTTAGCCTGGTCTAGATCGGCCGGTAGCACAATTAAGCTGTCAATTTTGGACATCATCGGCGTAGGTGCACGAAATTACTTTTTAGATTTCAGAATACGACTGAGGAGCTTGCGCCGCCAACTAGCTCGCAAGAAGCGCCGCCAACCAGTCACTCGCACTGTTTGCTCGATCGCTGGCGTGAACTGTAACTCTAATAACTCTTTTAGTTTACTGCTAGTCAGGGGGCGATTGAGCACTCCTTTTTCGGCCAGAGAGATAGAGCCAGTCTCTTCCGAGACTACCACACAAAGGCAGTTTGCGAACCGTTCGGTAATGCCCATGGCCGCTCGATGTCTGGTACCGAGTTGGGGAGAAACATCTTGAGCCGATAGCGGTAAGATCACCCCAGCGGCCATAACTCGATCGCCCCGAATTAGCACCGCGCCATCATGCAAAAGGGTCGTGGGCTGGAAGATGGTTTGGAGAAGTTCTTTGGATACTTGAGCATCGATCTTCACGCCGGGGGCGGAGAAGTCTCGTTCATCGAAGGGGGAGCTGGTTTCCATGATCAGCAAAGCGCCAATTCTTTTCTGGGAAAGGTCTTTGACAGCATCGACAATGTTATCGATCGTGGTGTCGGCTTCGTAATTGGTACGGCGGATCGATCGAAACAAGTAACCCAAGTCACCACGCCCTAATTGTTCCAAAAAGCGCCGGAATTCGGCCTGGAAAATAATCGACATGGCTAAAGCCGAGCCGATTATCAATTTTTCGAGAGCAAAGGCGAGCCAAATCAGATTAAGTTTTTGACTGAGAGCTGCACCAACGACCAATAGGACGAGTCCGCGCACTAGCCAAAAGGTGCGGCGGTCGCCGATCGCGAGCAGGATCATGAATGTTAGAGCAACGACTAGGGAGAGGTCGATGCCGCGCATGAACCAGTTACTAATTGTTGCCCAATCTATGTTAAGACCCAGTATTTTTGTTTGCCAGTTCACTCACTCGAATGTCAATCTTTTTGCGGAAGCAGGATGCCCTTGCTTTGATGTTACGGCAATTTGGCTCTGTTGGCTAAATAATTAATCTACAGGTTTAGCGGGAGTGGATAACATATCAACCAAGTAGTCTTAAAGATCGTGCTTTTTGATCGCCCAGAGCAACATACCAGTTGATGTTACCCGGTCACCCTTGCCGCTTTAAACTGGATGAGTGCTTTACTCACCAGCTCATATGAATGATAATCACGACGATTTTGACAATCCTTGGAAAGTTTTGCTAGAGAGATATTTTCCACAATTCATGTCGTTCTTCTTTCCCGAAATTCACGATGATATTAACTGGGCAAAAGGTCATGACTTTTTGGATCAAGAATTTCAGCAGATTGTGCGGGACGCTGATTTAAGCAAGCGATATGTAGACAAGTTAGTCAAAGTCTGGAAGCTGAGCGGTGCTGAGCAATTGGTTTTTGTGCATATCGAGGTGCAAAGCCAGGAGGATAGAGATTTTAGTAATCGGATGTTTGTATATAACTACCGCATCCGCGATTGCTATAACGAGAAGATTGTCAGCTTAGCAATTTTGGGCGATGACCGAGCCAACTGGCGACCGGAGCCGTTTCAAGATGAGTTGTGGGGATGCAAGGTGAGCTTTGAGTTTCCAATGGTGAAGCTCTTGGACTACGAGCCGCTTTGGTCAGAATTGGAAGCCAGTCGTAATCCGTTTGCAATCGCCGTGATGGCTCATCTGAAGACCAAAGAGACCAAAAAAGATCCTCGATCTCGCAAGGAGTGGAAGTTTCAGCTTACTCGTAGATTGTATGAACAGGGCTTTGAGCGTCAGGATATAATGGAGTTATTCCTGTTCCTGGATTGGCTGATGCAGCTACCGGAAGGGTTAAAGCAGGAATTTAAAGTGGAGCTTGACCAATATGAGCAGGAGAAACAGATGCGTTATATTAGTTCGATCGAGGAGATCACTCGAGAAGAGATTGTACTAAAAATGTTACAGAAAGGTATGTCTTTAGAGGACATTGCTTCAGTTACTGAAGTATCGATCAAGAGAGTTCAAGAACTCCAATCTCGATCGAAGTAGATTACTTACTTTCTAACCACTGTTCGATCGACTGACAAATTGCTTCGGTAACGGTGATTTCTTCGGCTTGGACGCGGGCTAAAAATTTCTTTTCTATTTCTAGTGGCAATCTACAGCTATCTTTACTACATCATACCATGTTTTCTTGGTATTAGGCTAAAATGGCTGTCGATCGCAGCTGAGTTTTGGATCACATTATTGCGTTGTTGATTTTGTAGTTGATGAGATCGATCGGCTGTGTGATAGAGAATGTGATGGTTAGTTGATTTATTGGCTAAAAAACAAAATTGCTAACAGTGTATTTCATCTGCCAGCAATTATTTGGTCAAATATAGTTATTATTTAAGAGCGGTTATTATCGTAGTCTCTTCTAAAGACCTTTTGCTTGAGATAAACTACCTGTGGGCTAAGTGGTGGTAGACCAGCTACTGTATTAAAAGTAGTATCAAAACCAAAATCTCGGGCGGGCACGTTATAGTAACAAGTTGCTGAGGCAGTCCCCGTATTACCGCAACCACCTTGGTATGGACCAGAAACATTGGCTCGGTCACCGGAGCTGACAAAGGAACCGCGATATCTAAAAATCGTAGGACCAAGTGTTTCTGGGTTGGCAAGAGTTGGAGTACCAGCCCGACCAGAGTGCCAGTTTTCCATCATCCGCATGTAGTTATTTAAGCCTCCGCCTGTCGATGTTCCTGAGTAGAATGCCGCATTGATACTAGTCCGAGTAGCATCTCGGAATGCTACGCCATTAGCAACATTAAAACAATCCATTTGCCCATCACCATTCACGCAGTTATTTGATAGAACAGCGATCGCATCGGCCATCACTGCCGCTGGTTTCTTTTGCAACCAGTTATTGGCTCCAGCACTCCCCACCGCACCAGCAAAAACATTATCACCAATATTCAAAGGCTGCACACCACCTGGATTATTTAAATCACCTTGCACGTAAGCAATTTGATCAGTCGCAATGGTTAACGGTCCTGGCAACCACCGTCCACCAGAGAAACCAAAGCCATATTGACTCACCCCAGCACTTCTTTGAGCAACTGGAACAGTAGGATCAACGACAGAGTGCCAGACTAAGCCTCGTTCAGTGGTATCACTGGCTGCCATCCCCATCCAGGCATAACTACCAGCTGGTGCCGTTGTATCCACAGCAGCGAGAGCAAAAACCTGACCAGCACCGTTGCTGAGAGGAGTACCAGTCGTAGTTGTAGTGACTATCCCATCATCGTATTGACCATCGCGGTTCCAGACAGTCAGGCTATGAATATTAGATTGCAGAATCCTCATCAAACGAGGTTCTTGGCGATCATTTTGGCTGGAGCCAGAAGCTGGTGCAGTTCCCGCCGGTGTGGTAGTAGGCGTATTTAATACTTGCATTGGTGGTGGCAGGAAGCAGTTCCCAGCTTTATTGGCAATTTCACGAGGCTTTACAGCACCTAGTAAAGTCGTTTTCTGGGCAGCACTTAAAGTTGTAGCATTCAACTCTGTAGAGAATGCTGTATTTAAAGCGGGCAAACCTGGCATAGCAGATGTAGTAAGAGAATTAATATTGCTATTATTTACTTGTGTAAATGTCAGCATAGTGCCAGATTTAGCGATCGCTCGGCGCAGAGCATTACTAGCGGTGGTGGCATCAGCCAGAGTCCAACCAGCCAAGCTTGCTGGTGTAGTATTGTTCAAATTAGCGGCTGAAGTGAAATTGGCCCCAGGAAATGGAGCCGCAGTACCAGACGGTGCGCTGGTACAGAGGTTAGTCCACTCTGTCGTTAAAAGAGAAGTGTTTTTATTCTCAGTATCATGCGCCTGAGTCACCAACATTACTGGTTGACGCAAGCTTCTTAACATGGGGTCAGTAAAAACCCTCGGAGTACCAGCAACAACTCCAGCAGTTCGCTGCATAGATGTCATCCCAAACCCATAGGGGTGAGCATTGGTATTATTGGGGTCGAAAGTTACTTGTAAATCAGCCTTAGTAAAATAATCACCCCCCGTACCCAAGGCTCCAGCTGCTGGTATTGTTAATAAGGTTGCATTATTTCGCAGAAGTCCATTTCTAGCCAAAATCTCAGCAGCTGTTATAGGAATATTACCCCCACTAAATGCTGCGGTAACGTCGATCGCTGGACTAGTTCCCACCACTACAGAGCGGCCACCGGGAAATGCTGTTGAACCATGCGTAGCAGTTGTAGCTAACGATTTAAAAATGGTACCAACCGCAGTAGTTTGGCCGACAGTTAGAATGCCACCCGGTGCAAAATAGATATTAGCATTACTATGTACCGGTCCATTCAAAGACATATTCGTAGTACTAGTTACCTCCATATTGCCATTATAAAAAGCGGCAAACTGAAATAGAGGAATGACTCGGCTGTTAAAATCCATTTGTAACAGCGTTTGTGCCGAGACAGCAAAATCACTACTAGTATTTTTAAGCGCAGTAGAATATAGACGATACTTATACTCCAACATATTCAGACCAGCAAAATCTTCTCCGGGCGGGATTCTGGTAATAACTGGATCTCCAGGTGTCATCCTTCTCACAAAAGAATAAGCCCGATATTTAACATTAGGATTATTGTTAAACTGCGACTCAAATTTTTCGCCATAGCCCAGCGAACCTTTCCAAGTTGATTCTTTATAATCAAAAATAGTTTCATTACAAGCCAAATCACCAGTACCTAAAGTAGCAACTGCTGCAGGCACAGTGTTACTAATATTACTAATGCAATTTTGCATTTGTGCCGCTACATCTATTCCAGTCGGTTCTATTCCAGTTGGTTGAGAATATCCTACAAATGTATTTCTGACTTCGTTTGCCCGTTTATTCATCCCAGATTCGGCGGCATAAAAAGTTGAACCAGAATCCACAACAGCGTTAGCTACCGACTTGTAGAGATTAGCTGAGAATAGATAGACACTCAGCATACTAAACATCAAAATAGCCAAAATTGATGTTATTAACATGGCATAGCCATCTTGACTATTAACTACTTTGTTTTTCTGTAAGTGCAACAACAGTTGCAAAGAATAACGAATTTGTTTGCGATCAATTTTCATAGTTACTCAGATTCAATTATTATTTACGCAGTTGTATTTTTACAGAATTTCAGATAATTCAATAGCAAAGATTTTTACTGTTAGCTATTGAACATTAGTAGACTGAATATTACGGGGATAAAAACGACCAGAGGCATCAATAGTTGCTTGTAAACTATTAACATCTGGATTAGTAGCAGTAATTTTTACCGTAACGCCTCGTAAATCTCGCCATCTTAAACCACCAGTAGGAAATGCTAAATTAATAGCTGGGTTAGGTGTTGCGGTTGTTGGTAAAGAAATGTCCATTCGAGTTATGTTCGTAGCAACTGTTTTAAAGGGAAATGCTGCTGAATCAGCCAGTGCTCCGGCAACACTACAACTACCTTCAGTACTATTATTGATTCTTACTTTTAACTCAGTTCCGCAGATCAAATATTCTCGTTTTTCAACCAAATTGAGAGTGCTTCTATTTGGAAAATTTATATTTGGTGTAAAAGGTGATATAGTCAATCCACCAATAGTTTGAAAACTTGTTGCATTGCTTTCGCCTACTAAATTAACTAGCCGAATATTTCCTAAACCATCATGCAGGAAAAATGGTAATTGACCAGCTAGATTAGTGCCGTTAGCTGTTCGTCGGTTTATCCAAGCTTGCACATTACTACGGTAAGTAGTGCCCGTCTCAGGAATGCAAGATGAATTTTCTAATTGCACACCATTATTAGTCGAAGTCAATGACAAACTAGCTGTAGTATTACCAGAAGTTAACGCATCGGTTGAAGGAGCAGCACTACAGAGCGATAATGCTTCTTCCAGACCACGATAAAGAATAATACGAGCACCTCTAGTTCCATCCTGGTTTACTTGAATCACCGGAAAGCTAGGATCATTAATTTCTTCACCTGCTTGCACAATATCACGACCGACAATATCGAGTACTGAAGATAACTTTTGCCCACCTTCTATTTTATTTTTATCTTTAGCAAAACCTTTTTCAGCATTAGACAAAGCGGCTAAGGCGATCGCACTTACTGTTAAGGTCATCGCCATCCCTACCATCATTTCTAAGATGGTAAAGCCCTCAGCGGAAGTTTGTGAAACCCGCAGACATTTCATATATTTTTGCCCCACCTTGTTTAACCTCCACTCTCAATGTTTTGTAGTTAGTCGAACAATCACTAGTCGTTGCCGGAGCAATGATTTCACAGTGAAATGTTTGAGCTGTGTAGTCTCGCCCCATTGCTCTTAAATCAGCTCTGATCGAACCGACTGTAGCTCCAGCTTGACAAGTATCGTTTGCAGCGGTGCTACTTAAAACAACAGTTCCTGTCAAGCAAATATTAGCAAAAGGAGTACCGCGTGTTTTATCTAAAATCCTTTGTGCCACCATCATTCCACCAGTTCTAATCTCACTCTTCGAGTTATTCATCTTAGAGTACAAAAATAGAGGCATCGCATAGGCTAAAGTTACTCCTAGAGTAGTAAGGGCGATCGAAGCCTCCAAAATACCGAAACCTTGATCTGCACTACCGCGCTTATTTTTTTTATATTTACTAATAGCTCTATTCACTACAGCCACCTAATTACCCTCAAAGCATTAATATTTTATTGACAACTTAATTTGTTAACTAGTGCAGGAAAATTCCATTATTATCAAATTTAGTAACCGACACATCACCCACAACACTTACAGACATTTTTGCCCGGTACACTTTAGACTGCCCCTGCATATCAACCAAGCTAAATTTTTTCTCTCCACCATTACTTTCGCCCCGGCTATTAAAACAAATCGTATTAGCTGCCAAAGAGGCCGTCTTCACAGATGGAATGGGTGCTCCATCTTCATCGGCAATAGTTATCCCAACTGGTAAATCAACAAATTTGTTGTTATCACCAATCCATCGATCGGTGGAAGCACAAGTACCACTTCGGCGACTTTCTACCCGCAACTGATATCGATCGGATCCCGCATCATAAACCGATCGAATCCGGTAAGGGTTGCCAGCATTCGCTCGCGCTACCATATTCACCGTCTTCAACATCGATTCCGTCTGAGACACCGCCGATCGCATCGACTTTTTCTGTGCCATCAAAGAAGGAACAGCAATCGTCGCCAAAATCCCCGCAATCAGTAGCACCACCAACATTTCTATAAGAGTGAAGCCCTCATCAACACGACTAAATTTATTCATAGAAAGTTAAGTAAGTCCAACTCAGAAGAAATCAATAGGAAACAACTACTAGTCATGGTGCCCAGTTTTGGCTCATAAATGAACGATTCCTGGACCACTTGGCTAAAAATATCGAATTTTGATACTTTGCTCATCACCCTACTTATTAAGTATTCATACGGAAACAAGATTCGCCTGTGACAAACATCACGATCCGATCGCCAACCTCAAAACTCAGTACTTCTATTTCCATCGGCAACCAGCTTCCATCCGCCCAAAAACAAAAAAAGCCCCTGGCTCATTACAGCCAGCGGCAAATTCACAAACTATTTAGCTTATCCCACTACTTTCAAAATATCGTCCGCATGGGTAGCAGTACTGACAGTATCATCTACGTGAGCGATCGATCCATTCTCATCAATCACATAGGTAACTCGCTTAGCATAACCACCCCCATCCACATCATAAGCCTTGGAGATCGCCCCACCGACATCCGCCAACAACGGAAACGGCAAACTAAACTTGCTGGTAAAAGCCTGGTGAGCCGCCTCATCATCCTGGCTCACGCCCAAAACCGTGATGCCCTTTTGCAAGTAAGTCGCATAATTGTCTCGGAAACTGCAAGCCTGCTTTGTACAACCAGGCGTGTCATCTTTCGGGTAAAAATACATCACCACCTTCTGACCCAAGAAAGTAGACAAAACTACGGTGTTGCCATTGGTGTCTTTAACATTAAAATCTGGTGCCTTAGCACCGACAGAAAGAGCCATGCTGCGTCCTAAAAAACTACTACAGCAGCCATTGTAATCGTTTTCCAGAAGCAAGAAGATTCTATATCTGTAATGCTGAAAAAAATGGATATTCAAGGCAGCATGGCTAAAACGTTAAGGCCCGATCTCCCCATCGCATCTCTAGACTACCGTTGCCGAACTAGCCAGATCCACCTGTTCAGATCGAGCATCTGTGACCAAATCGGTTGCGGGCAAAAATTCCGGTACCCGATCAAAGTGGAAATTGCGTCGCCACACCGCAAAAATCTGCTCCCGCCCATCCTGCCAAGTCGCCGGATCAATTTGATAGACCTTTTCTTTGGGATCCTCCCCACCGGTCTTAGCTTTAATGGCCTTGAGCTTCAGGCCAAATAACCCCAGAAACTTACCCAGAATTACGATCGAACTATCCTTCGTAACCGCTTTAGTTTTGACGGCAATACTTAAGCCGATCGCCCGCCGAATATGCTGGCTGCATAAACAAGCCGATTTCTTGAGAGCCAGGATATCTGGGTCGGTCGCCCGAAACTCCCGCCGAGGATCGAGCAGATCCGGAATTCCCAAGGCCACCAAACCCTGAATCTTCAGAATGTAATTATTGATATCTGGCAAAAATACCTGATGTTCGGCTTGCTCTCGATCGATCGGCAACAACAACTGCCCATCCACCGTACTCAGCTGCCGCTGAGCAGCATTGTCGGCCAACATACTGCGCTCTAGCAAAGGATGTTGATGAATCAAATAAAAGTGTGTCAACAGCTGAGGATAGTAGCCCTGCTCATCTTTGAGTTGGAGTTTAGCCGTGACTTTCACGCCGTAGCGCTGCTTTAGTAAATACTTACTAACCTGTTGGCGTTCCGCTTCACTTAAAAACCGTTTATTTGCCAAAAACTGGTAGTCGGCAGCCTTCAGATCTGGAGCTTTAGCGATCGCTTGCGCCGTTTGCAACTTGACCTGCTGCTGAATATTTTTGGTGGTGTCCTTAATTAGCTGGTGTTTTTTGGTTTGAACTTCAGTCTGCTGCTGCATCGCAAAAATTTCACTCATCAGTTTGCGGGCTTGCTGCTTATCGGTTTTAGCCGCCGCCACCAAAGCTTGGCGCAGTTCCATCAACTTCTCGCGATCGCTATCATCATTCAGCACCTTAATTTGATGCCCTTCCAGCAGCAAACTGGCCTTAATCGACTCCCGATACAGCGTAATCGAGGCATTAATTCGCGCCGCAAATTTCGACCAAGTACGTAAATGCATCGGGTCATAAACCAGCGGCAGATCCACATCGATCGCCTGCAACGGACACATCAACGCATAGCTTTCTTTGTAATTTTCTTGGTACCAAAAAGCCAAGGTGCGGTAATTATTGCTACCACTGCCCAGCATCCCCACGCCGCGCTTGGTACACCACAAGTAGCGGGGCACATTGGCTCTGACCCGCGCCAAAGCTTGGCGCACTTCTGGATCGGGGATCACCCCCTGAAACAGACCATACACCCGATCGAAATGCTCCACATCAATACTGACTCCGGTACCCAAGGTGGGCGTGACAAACACCGCATCGTACTCGGCGACTCGATCGTTAATCTGAGTGGCAAAGTCCACGGCGGCATGGTCTGTGGTGTTGGTGGTGTGACTGCAAACCACCAAAGTCTTGTGATACTGACTTTCCAAATGCTGTAGCTGATTCCGAATATAGCGATCCAGCGTATCCGAGCCGTATCGACCAGAACGGCTATCAGTGGTCACGTAACACTTATAACCCGCCAACAGATCTTGCTCTAGTTGACTAATCAAGGCCGCTGGATTAGGTGTATCAAAGAAGTTCACTTCCCAGCCGACTGCTGGCTGCCACTCATTCACCACTACCCATGGCTCAATTTCACGGCCAGCCAGCTTCACCAGGTAATCGATCGCAATATCCGATAAATCAGCATCCTGCGCCACAATTAAGCCCCCGGAAGCCAATACCTGATTGATCAAACGCTGAAACGTGCGCAGGATATTCAGGCGCTTGCTCTTACAGGTGGAGCTGTTTAACAAATGCCACAGGGACTGTTCCACTTCATCCAAAATAATAATGCCACCCAACCAGTGTTCAGGGTTCAGCTTCCACAGCGAATCTAAGCACAAGCCCACCCCATCTTTGGGATTTTGCTCCAGACTAGAATTAATCCAATTCACCCCAATTCGATCGCACAAAAAGCGCCCCAACTGAATGCGATGAGTGAGTAGCAAAATCGGTCGCTCTTGCTGATGAGCAGTCTCAATCAAGGGAATCAAAGCCGTGGTTTTGCCGGTGCCTTTAGCCGACTTCACCCCCACGATGCCCCTCTCGGGAAAGTCCAAGCGCTGCAAGTAACGCTGATTGAGCGTCAGCGCCACCGGATAGGTCAGGCGGTGATGGGGATGGGTTTTAGCCAAATCAGTTTCTAAATCTAGCGCCAGATCATAGATCTGCCCAAACTGCGGGGAACCTTGCGCCACCACAAATTCATCTACGCCTTTTTCGGGACCAGGCAGCCGGATCACCTTCACTGTACATTGATGGGTTTGACAAACTTCACCCAAATGGGCGATCGCCCGGTTCACCCCATCGATCGTCTTGGGTTTGGTTTCGTAATCAAAACAGATATAAATTTCGCGTTGATTATTAGCAAAGACTGCTAAATCGGGAATTAGATATCGATCGATCACATTCCCCGCCAAATCTTTGCGTACTCGGTAACCACTGTTAATACCCGGTAGTCCGATCGCAATATAACCCTGGCTGAGCAAAGCTGCGGCCTTTTTCGCTCCTTCACAAATAACGATCGGCAACTTCGAATCCAACACCCACTGCCAAAACCGATCAGTCTGCTCTGCAAAATTAGCAGGCAACGTCTGGGCATACCGGTGAGCAATTTGCTGCCACAGGTCCGCCGTTACCCGCAAACAAAATAGCCGAGTGTGCATCTGGGGCGGATGCTCATATTTAATAACCTTATTTTCTCTACTAAACTTCGGCTCATCCGGTTTAAAAGTGCCCCATTCCATCTGCTGCCAATCCGCCACCGGATCTAAACCAGCGCACCACCAACCACCCTGCGTACAATTCGTATAGCGACGCACCCAACCAGGCGTGACCTGGCCCAAATTATTTCTGGGTAGCTCTGGCGAAATAAATAAATACTCGTAGCAAGCTTCGCCCCGGAGAGAATGAAAATTTAAGCTAGCTAGACCCTCGGTGATGCCACTAACATGAACTAGTTCAGCGTAGTGATTAGAGTCTAGGATAGATGATTGCATAAACAGCTTATATTCACGGAGTCACAATTGTAGACCGAATCTCTCCAGAATTCCGGAATTAATATTTATCGAACACCATATATATATGGTGACTAAGATCACCTACCTCCACCATATCTAGCAGTAGCTAGTTTGTATTAGTTGCTTATTCCAATTTTTATCCTGCTATTTCATGGCATTTTCATTAGTAGTGTCTCAAGCTATCTAGCGACCCTACCGGTAGCGTCTAGTCACTATTTTTGGCTATTTTCCCAAAAAGACAAACATCTACTTGTCAAACCAAGACTTTTGCACATATAATAGCGAAGGTGTGAAAAACACTATTTTCCTCGATAGCTCAGCGGTAGAGCAGTCGGCTGTTAACCGACCGGTCGTAAGTTCGAATCTTACTCGGGGAGTATTTCTAGATAATCAACAAAAAGCAGTAGCGCTATCTGGCACTGCTGCTTTTTGTTAAATATCAAAAAAAAGAAGGCTCCCTCTTAAGGTTAGTCTTCTTTTTTTTACTTATTTAGGACGGCGTTCTTTCAAAAAATCTGGAATATCCAATCCACCTTGAGGAATTTTAGGTTCTGGAGTAGGTGGGGGTGAAGCCGGCGCAACGATCGGATTACGCTTAGGAGGAACCTGGGGCAGGGGCTTATTACTTGTCATCGAGACAGTCGTAGACTGCACTTCGCCAGTGAATCCCGTCGCAATTACCGTAATATGAATTTCGCCCTGCATTCGATCGTCTAAAACCGCCCCGAAAATAATGTTGGCATTGGGATCAACGGCTTCATAAATAGTTTCAGCAGCCGTGTTGACCTCATGCAAGGTTAAATCGGTACCACCGGTAATATTAAAGACGACTCCCCGAGCACCTTCGATCGAAGACTCTAGCAACGGTGAAGAAATTGCCATCAAAGCCGCTTCTCTGGCTCGCGATTTACCAGAACCTTGACCAGTGCCCATCATCGCCGAACCGGCATCCGCCATAATCGCACGGACATCAGCAAAGTCAACGTTCACCAAGCCCGGAATCATAATAATGTCGGAAATACCTTGCACACCCGATCGCAACACATCATCGGCCAGCCGAAAAGCTTCTTGGACGGGAGTCTGCTCCGAGATCACCGCTAATAACTTGTCATTGGGAATCCCAATCAGAGTATCCACCCGACTCTGCAAAGCCATAATACCTTCTTCGGCTTGATTGGTGCGTCGCCGTCCTTCAAAAGTAAATGGTCGAGTTACCACACCCACTGTCAAGGCACCCATTTCCTTGGCCACTTCGGCCACAATTGGCGCTGCCCCTGTACCAGTACCACCACCCATGCCAGCGGTAATGAATACCAAATCAGCGCCCTCCAAGGCCGCTGCAATCTCTTCTCGGGATTCTTCTGCCGCTTTTTGTCCGATCGCTGGATTTCCGCCAGCCCCTAGACCCCTAGTTAGTTTCTGCCCTAACTGTAAACGCCGATTAGCATTGGCGCCAGAAAGCGCCTGGGCATCAGTGTTCATAGTCCAAAACTCAATACCGGTGATATCGCTAGCAATCATCCGATTGACCGCATTGCTGCCGCCACCGCCGACACCAATCACTTTAATTTTTGCCATATTACTGGGGATAATTTCGTCAAACATCGGGTCGCTACCGGGCATGGGAGTTGAGTTAAATCCTGGGTATGAGATAGGGTTGGGCTGGCTCATGCTTGCAAAGGTTAGGTTAATGATAATTGTATTCTCTTGTCAAGCACACGGCAATTAAAGAATTGAACCGTTGCTGGATAAAACGCAGAACTCAATTATCTTTCTAAATAATTTCAAATTTAGTATCAAACTGAGTGAAATTGAGATGCACCAAAATTCCACAAAACTAGAATAGAATTAAAAGAAATTAATCAAAAATTCGCAGCGGCACTTATGGATTTTATTGTAATTTCCGATGATTAATCTATCACATCAGTGCAACAGTCATGGCCATATTAACAAAAGATAAAGGATTCTAGTGAGGTGGAAGATCGTCGGTATTAGTCTTGGTATTCTGATCATCAGCCTGCGGTTCGGTCTTTTTAGTAGTGTTAGCAATTGATTGCTGGATCTTGGGCATATCAGGATTTTCTAAATCAATATAAGCAATATCCGATGTTTGATTATATTTCAGTTGGTAAAGTTTCTTCCAATCACCTAATTCGTAGGCTTTTTGCAACTGTTGGCGCAGTCTAGCTGGTTCGAATGAACCAATGCGCACATCTCCAATGTCAGTCTTTAACAGAAGATTCAAAGTATCACGGCAGTCAATTTCACTCACGGGGATCGGACTATTCCGAATCGCTTGATAGAAAGTTGGCCAATCAGGACAAAGTCCGTTACTAGCAGCTAATATTCTTAAATGCGGCAATTTATCATTATCTATTTGATAGCTGTTCAAGGGTAACCATTTACCAGTGGCGTTTACCAAGCCAGGCTGATCTGCTCGATCGGCAACGGCGACTGGGGGTTGATCCTGTATCTGGATAGTAATACGAGGAGGAAGTAACTCCCGGTGGATGTTAGCGGCCAAGATGCCACCCTGATTCAATAATTTAGCATTTAAGCTTTGGGGCTCGACCTGTAGCAAAGACACTGGATATTTCAGACCGAGCATCTCCCGCACTGTATTAGCAGCAAGATATCGATTGCCGCGAATTTGAATTTGTTGAGATTGGCGAATTACCCAATCTGGTTGCTGCACTGCCCAAAATATCCCACTAACAATGCTCCCCAACACCAGTACTTGCCAACAGATTTTCAAAGCACGCCAACGTCGCTGCCGACGCAGCTGAAGACGGCGCTGTCGCAGTTCTTCTTTGCGAGACAGAGGTAGGTTCATGACGATCGATGGGGAGGGGTAAAAAGCTTTTTCTATTCTATCAGGACAGGTCAGGGACTAGTCGCAGGGGGATCGGTGGGAATAATTTGGGTTTCCACCAACTGCTGGCTATTACCGGTGACGACTACCGATTGATCCTGGAGTTTGCCGACTCCTTTGACCCCTGTCAAGGTTAAGGTGGGCTCCTGCTGTTGGTAACGGACATTACCAGTCCCCACTATTTGCTGGTTATCGATTTGCCAAGTTAGCCGATCGGCTCGCAGATTGGCTTGGTTACGAGTTGCCAGTCCTTGGGCATTACCAGTCAGGGTGGCGACATTTTTGCTCAGATCGATCGCCCCGTTATTAGCCGTAAAAGTAACTTGCTCTTGTTTATGAATAATTTTCAAGGAATCCGCCGCTGTAATGAGTTGCTGCTGAACTTGCCAACGGGCGCTGCCAGCGGTGAAAGTGAGCGGCGGTTTCGCAGATTGAAACTGAACTTTGCCTTGGAGTTGAACAGTCTGTTGATCCAAACTATAGGTCAGTTGGTTGGCATTGACCTGTTCTAGCAATAGTCGATCGCGATAGTGCTCCACCTGGACTGGCTGGTTACCAGTAATTTTTTGGGCATCCACCTGCCACTGTAAATAGTCGGTTTGCAGCCGGATACTTTGCTCTGGTGCCCAGGCCACGATGCGATCAAACATCTCTAAACGCTGTTTACGGCTAACGTACTTACCTCTGCTGGCCTGCGCCTGCACTTTAGGATGACTAGCCCGGACATTTTTGCTGATAGTTAGCAAGTCTTCGGTGGGTCGCCACTCTAATTCTTGGCTCAAAACCACCAAATTATTACGAGTTTCTTTGGCCGTCACATCACCACGCAGGAATATTTTTTGGCCATCTTGCTCCACATCAGCAGCTTTAGCCGCTAACTTCAAAACAACTTGATTGTCTTGATAGAGTTCCCCCACTAAGTCTGTAGCCTTGGCTATTTTTCGATCCACTGTGTATACGGCCTGCTTGGCTTTTAAGCGCCACCACAACTTACCACTGGGATCGGATTGTTCCACACTGAAATTGTTAATAGTCAGTTTGTTTTCCTGATTTTTGGGGACTGGCGCTTTGGCGGGGGGCGCGGCACAAGCTACCAGCGCAATTCCACACAAAATTCCCGCCCACCAGTGGCGCTGAACATCACTAACCAAGTCTACACCCACATTTCAGGGGTGACAACACCATTAGTGCGAGAAGTTTTTTGAATATCTTCGCGCACACTTTCTAAATCAATATATCGATCAGACACGTTGATCAAGCTATCACTGGTCATCGAACGCAAGCTGACAACTTCGACGCGCACGCCTCGGTAACTGACTGAATCGACAGCATAGGCCAGATCACCATCACCGCTCACCAACACAGCGGTATCATAAGAGCCGACTAAGGCCATCATATCGACGGCAATTTCCACATCTAAATTGGCTTTCTTGGAGCCATCGGGCAGTTGCACCAGATCTTTAGCAATCACCCGATAGCCATTTCGACGCATCCACAACAAGAAACCCTGTTGCTTTTCGTTAGTGCGATCGACACCAGTATAAAAAAATGAACGAAGTAAGCGCGAACCACCCGTCAGTCTAGTTAGTAACTTGGTGTAGTCAATTTCAATATTGAGCTGTAAAGCGGCATAAAAAAGATTAGAACCATCAATAAAAATGGCTACCCGGCCACGGTTTTCTAAGACCTGCTCTGCTGAGAAAGCACTAGTCTGGCTGAAATTATTTGTACTATTACTTAACATGTAAGAAAAAATGCCTCAGGGTTTTATTATGAAGAGTTAAAAAAAAGAAGCTTTATTATGAAAATTTGTTGACCGAAGCTAGTTAAGCATTTTCAGCATTTGTGATCACCTCGGGTGGTATCTCTAGTTTAACAAATACTGGATGTGGTGCGCTCAAGGTCTGACCAACAGTCAAGAAACCCCAACAACTATGCGCACTGACATCGATATTTTGCTCTGTCGATTGTAGGACATCAAAATCTATTGTCAAACCCAGTTGCAGATAAATAGCAGTCGCAATCTTGGGGATCACAGGTGCCAGTAAGAAGCTAGCTAAACGGACTGATTCCAGCAGGCTGTATAGAACTTCTTGTAATTCGGCTTGCTGACCCTGTTTGTATAAAGTCCAGGGTGCCATATCATCAATAAATTTATTACTAGCCTGGACTATTTCTAGAACTGCCACACACACATTTTGGAAAGATAATTTGACGTAATCTTGAGCCACCCTAGCACCCAGATCAGATCCTAAGTGCTTCAGCGGATGAGTGCTGGGGATATTGGCCACATCACAATCCGGAATCGTACTACCACAATATTTATTCACCATACCCATGGTGCGATTCAACAAATTCCCGAGACCGCCAGCCAGGTCTTTATTGACCATTTCCACAAAGCGCGTCTCATTAAAGTCCCCATCCTGGCCAAACTCAAAAGACTTCAGAAAATAGTAGCGCAGGGCTTCGGAACCATACCGATCGACTAAAATTTGGGGATCGATCGTATTACCTTCACTCTTACTCATCTTGCGACCATCTTTGGTAAAAAAGCCATGACCAAAGACCATGCCGGGTAAGGGCAAACCTGCCGACATCAGCATGGCTGGCCAATAAACCGCATGAAAGCGCAAAATATCTTTGCCAATAATATGCACATTGACTGGCCAAAACTGATTGGTAGCATTTGCTAATGTGGGCTCCGCTCCCGGATCAAGCTGGGCACTAATATATCCCAGCAAGGCATCAAACCACACATAAATAGTCTGCGCTGGGTCGTTTGGTAAGGGGATCCCCCACTCCACATTCACCCGCGAAATCGAAAAGTCCTGCAAACCCTGCTTCACAAAATTCAGAACTTCATTGCGACGACTGTTCGGCTGAATAAACTCTGGCCGATCGATATAAAGTTGCTCCAATTGCTGCTGATATTTGGAGAGCCGAAAGAAATAGTTAGTTTCATCCCGCCATTCAGCGACTTTGCTGGGATGTAAAGGGCAGTGATGCTCGGCTAATAGATCTCGCTCTTCTTTAAATTCTTCGCAAGCGACGCAGTACCAGCCCTGTTGTTTACCTTGGTAAATATCACCTTGGGCTAAAACTCGGTCAAAAAACTCCCGGACGATCGCCTCATGTGGTGCGTCAGTAGTCCGAATAAACCGATCGAACTGGATATCATAACTGCGCCAGAGTTCCTGAAAACCACTGACCACTCGATCACAATGATCTTGGGGCGACACCCCTTGAGCGATCGCTGTCCGCTCAATTTTCTGGCCATGCTCATCGGTGCCAGTAATCATCATTACCTGATGACCTTGTAGACGATAAAATCTAGCTAAAACATCCGCTGCCATCGTGGTGTAGGCGTGGCCAATGTGCGGCAAGTCATTAACATAGTAAAGTGGAGTAGTAAGCGAGAATTTCTGGTCAGCCGTTTGCATTTATTAGCAGTTTGCATTGAAGGGATAAAAATGGAATATGACGTTGAGGGTTTGATGTAGATAGACTCAACACTCAGTAGCATTTCATAATCAATCTTATGATGAAAATACCCATCCTCTAGAGATCTCCTCCGAAAATGGGCATTTTTGTATTATTGTTTGATTTTTAGTAACAACACTCAACTAAACTAGCCAAAACAGCAGAGGTTTGCTAGGATTATCAGGCTATGGGTGAGTAGCTCAATGGTAGAGCAGTTGACTCTTAATCAATTGGTTCAGGGTTCGAGTCCCTGCTTACCCACTATTTTATTTAATTTCCGGTTTATTTCCGGAAGTTGTTAGGGTTCAACCGGTACCGCTGCGGCACAGCGACTGGGTTGCCCATTTGGTTGCCAGTGCCACCATCTTCTTTGGAAAGAAATGGCTTCAGGCTAATTCCTGCCGATTTGCTGCGGAAACTAGCCCTAGAGCTAGATTGAACCGATGACCCTTGACCCAGTAACCCATCCAGGCCGTTATCGCTGCCACCCACAAAAGTATTTACGCCCTGGGTTTGTTGGCCACTATCTGCTAGTGTCAGGTTCCGAAAAACTCGATCCCTAACAGCGACTGGGTCTTGACCACTAGGTACGGTAAAGACAATCCGACAATTAGGATTTCTCTCGGTGGTGACACAAACGATGTTAGAACGGTTTTCGACACTAATTCGCAGTTCTTCTAAGCCATCCGATCGATAGGATTCCAACCTTCTACTAATTTCACCACAGCGGCGAGTGGAACTCCAGGCGTTACCCATGTTGCCAGGAATTGCCCAAGAATAAGCTTCACCAGCGCGCGATTGGGGACGATAGACAACGGTTTGCTCACCACTTACAGTTTCGCAGGCAAACCGAGAAGTGCCATTAGCGATCGCAGCAGCTGTGCGATCGGAAGGGGGATAAGATGACGAGGAGGGTGAAGCAGAACTACCAGTGCGATCGTCTCTTTCAATCCTGGACTCACTCCAGGCCGCATTTGTCCCCACCAACAGTGTGAGCGTCAGACTAAAAAATGCTACTGACAAATTTCTCATGATTTTTGTTAAGCCAAATGGCTAATGGGAAAACTTAGAATTACTGACCTAGAAAATAGGGACTGAATATTCACCTAAAAAGTTTCCAGTAGACTAGAAGCCGAATAACAGCACTATTCTTTGGTTTTTGCAATACATATTGAGCTTAATCTTAAATTCAGAGATTCGGAGCAAATAGAGCTTAACAAACCTTTGTAAACCTGCTCATTTCGCGTATACTCGAAAAAAAGATATAGATTTATTAAAAATTCATACAGGGGATAACACCGGATGTCGGAGGCCACACAGCGGCTAACCATACCCAAGGAATTCGTGGGGCCACCAGATAGTTTGAATATCAATGTGTTGATGTTTTTTACAGCGATCGGACTAGTCATACTGTCCACCGTTGGCTATTGGCAACTGGCCTTTCCGGGTTGGGTATGCTTTTCCTTAAACGTTTTAGCCCTACATATGGCTGGCACAGTGATTCATGATGCTTCGCACAATGCCGCGCATCCCGACAAAATCATGAACGCAGTCATGGGACACGGCAGCGCCCTAATGCTAGGTTTTGCTTTCCCTGTCTTCACTCGCGTACATATTCAGCATCACGCCAACGTCAACGATCCAGAGAATGATCCGGACCATTATGTTTCTACCGGCGGACCACTTTGGATGATTGCCGCTCGTTTTTTCTATCACGAGATCTATTTTTTCCAACGCCGCCTTTGGAAAAAGAATGAATTGTTAGAATGGTTTCTGAGCCGGTTGGTCGTCGCCGTGATCATTGCCCTGGCCTGTCAATATGGTTTTATTGGCTACATTTTGAACTACTGGTTCTCACCAGCTTTAGTTGTTGGTATTGCTCTGGGTCTATTTTTCGATTACCTGCCCCATCGTCCCTTTGAGGAACGCAGTCGCTGGAAAAATGCCCGGGTCTATCCCAGCCCGATTACTAATATTTTGATTTTCGGTCAAAATTATCACCTAATTCATCACCTCTGGCCTTCTATTCCTTGGTACAAATACCAAGCAGCTTACTATTACGCTCAGCCACTGCTAGACGAAAAAGGCTGTCATCAATCTTTGGGCTTACTGAAAGGCAAAGATATGATGCATTTCATCTATGATATTTTCCTGGGGATTAGACTTCATCACAAAAAGTCGCCCAATGATTAATTTTTAGATGTGAAACCCTATGTCTGTTATTGTGCGGGTACCAGCCACCACTGCTAATTTGGGGGCTGGTTTTGACTGTATCGGCGCTGCCCTCAGTCTCTATAACCAATTTAAGTTCAGTCCAGCTGACCAGCTGACGATCGAAGCCACCGGAGCCGAAGCCGATCGAGTAGATCAGGGCAGCTCCAATTTGGCCTATCAAGCCTTTGCCAAACTTTTTGAACATCTCCAAAAACCAGTACCGCCGGTTAAAATCGAGCTGGAGTTGGGGGTGCCCTTAGCCCGGGGCTTAGGTAGCTCGGCCACCGCCATTGTCGGCGGACTACTGGGCGCCAATGCTTTAGTAGGTGAACCCTGTAGTCTAGGGATCATCACCCAGCTAGCGATCGAAATGGAAGGGCATCCCGATAATGTAGTCCCAGCCCTAATTGGTGGCTGTCGTTTAGCAGCTACACGCGGGACGGACTGGGAAATCTGCGATATTAACTGGCATCCTGATGTAATTCCGGTGATTGCCATCCCCAACTTTGAACTTTCTACAGCGGCAGCCCGTCAGGTGTTGCCCAGCAGCTATAGTCGTGCTGATGCGGTTTTTAATATTGCCCATTTGGGGATGATGCTGCGCGGTTTAGAAACCGGCAACCCCGACTGGCTGGCTACCGGTTTAGCCGATCGCATTCATCAGCCCTACCGCCAAACGTTAATTCAGGGTTATGTGGAGGTCGAACAGGCCGCCTTGGCCACAGGTGCCCATGGCTTAGTAATTAGCGGCGCGGGGCCAACGCTGCTGGCCTTGTCTACACCCGCAAGATCGGCAGCCGTGGCCGCCGCCATGCAAGAAGCTTGGCAAAAATTAGGAATTCAAACCCAAGCCCAAGCCCTGTCGATCGATCTCCAAGGAGCACAAATCCACAATTCCTAAATTAGCTGTCTATACTAGTTAGCTGAATCAGAAACCCACTGTAAACTTCAGGTAACTTTACAAAATGGCTAGCGGCAACTTAGTAACCGATCGACTACCAACAAATTCTTTACCCAAAGTATCGATCCTCACCATGATGCGCCTGGGGCTATTTCAGGTCGCCTTAGGTACAATGTCGGTGATGACCTTGGGGGTACTGAATCGCGTTCTCATCCAAGAGTTAAAAGTACCGGCGGTCATTGCCACCCTGATGCTCTCTTTAACTTTTTTCGTGGCTCCGGCGCGGGTCTGGTTTGGTCAAAGATCGGATAGCCATCCCCTGTTTGGTTATCACCGCACTGGTTATATCTGGCTGGGAACCGTTAGCTTGGCGATCACCTCCCTGACGGCGGTGCAGGTAATGTGGCGACTAGGAGAAAATTTGGCAACAACCAGCTGGTCGGCAGCAACCTACGGCTGGACACTCTTGCTAGCAATACTATTTGCCATTTATGGCCTATCGGTAAGTGCTTGCTCTACGCCTTTTGCCACCTTGCTGGTGGACATCACCGATGAGGACGATCGATCAAAAATTGTCTCGATCGATTGGTCGATGTTGCTGGGTGGGGTGATCATTGGCGCTCTAAGCATCAGTAAGATTTTAGCTAAGTTGCAGGCGGGAGACTCGATCGCCGAAGTTCAAACCCAGATCAATCAGCTATTCATGATGGTGCTGCCTACCGTTGGGATCTTAGCCCTGATCGCTACCTGGCAAGTAGAAAAAAAATATTCGCGCTTTAGCCAGCGCCGCGCCCAGTCGATCGGAGAATCACCGGTAGGATTGCGACAAGCTTGGCAAGTTCTGAACAACAATCGCCAAACCACCGTATTTTTCACCTTTTTAGTCTGCATGACCCTAGGACTATTTATGCAAGATCCGGTAATGGAAACCTATGGCGGACAGGTTTTTGGGATGTCGATCGGAGAGACCGCTAAACTCAATGCCTTTTTTGGCAGCGGCACCCTCATCGGTTTATTACTAACCGGCTTTATCCTCATTCCCAAAATAGGCAAGCAGCGCAGTACCAAACTGGGCTGCGCATTAGTAGCAGCTTCGATGTTATGGGTAATCGTCGCTGGTTTTACCCATAAAGTTATGTTCCTTCAAATGGCCTTGGTACTTTTTGGCTTATTTTCGGGCATGGTAACAACAGGAGCCTTAACACTAATGTTGGATTTAACACTGCCCGAAACAGCGGGTACCTTTATTGGAGCCTGGGGACTATCTCAAGCACTAGCGAAAGGATTAGCAAATATTCTGGGGGGCGCCGGTTTAGATATTGGCAAGAAAATATTTGTGGCCAGCAGCGACGACCTGGCGACTTCACCCGGCTTAGTCTTAGCCTATGGTTTAGTCTTCACTATGCAAGCTGGTGTAATGCTAGTGGCGATCGGGCTATTAAGTCGGGTCAATGTCAAAGAATTTCAGTCTAAAGGACAAGAAACCTTGCAGGCCGTCATTGGTAACAGTATTGACTAGAAATTAATACCAAGGAACAGCAGACCAATAACACCCGTCTCTCGGCTCTTATACATATTTTGTCCTTTCACTGGAATAGTATATTTATGTACAAGAAAATTCTGCTTGGTGCTCTATTAGCTTGCTGTTACATCATCCCAGCGATCGCTAATGACAACGAAAATAATGACCTAACCCCACAGGATCTCAGTATGGTGGTCAGTGAGGCTCAGAACTGGAGAGGCACACCCTATCAGTACGGTGGTAAAGGCAAAGGAGGGGTAGATTGTTCTCACTTTGTGTACGAGGTTTATAACCAGGTGGTAGAAGATTATAGTTACCGCCGCGCCGAGGACTACCCTAATGATTCAGCCTTTTCTCCAACTAAATCACCCAAACCTGGTGATTTAGTCGTCTTTCCAGCGGTACGTGGGCAATCTGCGCATGTCGGTATTCTGACCAATGTGCCGGAGTCAAAATTCATTGGTTCTCAAAGTAGCACTGGGGTTAAGGAAGCCAGTTTTGCAGCTGGTACCTATTGGGGTAAGCGTCCTCATCAGATAGTATCTTTATTCAAAGAGTAAACTTTGTGGTGCCTCCAGAACTTATCGATTTGTGCTGGCAATCTAGAAACTTTTTAGAACCCAGGTGGCTCTCCTTACATCAGTTGTGGGGAGAACCTCTGGTCAAAAAGCCTTCTCAATATATGTGCCGCTACAGTTCAATCTTTCTGAAAAAGGTCTTAAACGCCGCCACTCCAGAATTATGGCAATTGGTAGCAGGTAGACCCGTATTAAAAGAACAGGAGGGCACAAAGGAAGGTGGCTTTGGGTTTTATACATCTAGTGGGCTTTTTTTTGATCACTGCTGGGTACAATCAGTTGATTTAATTGTTGATCTAACGGCTGACCAATTTGGGGCAGATGAAGTAATAATTACTCCAGTAAAAGACTCCAGGTACTGCCTAAATTTAGAGGAAGTAGATCTTTATCAAGACATCGCTAAACTTTCTCGTCGTCCAGAAAAGTGGTTACGGGAATGGAATGATTTATTGTTATGAAAAAAGTTCTGATCGTTACAGGAGGTAGTCGTGGTATTGGTGCCGCCACTGCTATTTTGGCTGCTGAACGCGGCTATCAAGTCTGTGTCAATTATCTTCGCAATCAAGAAGCCGCCAATAATGTTGTCCAGTCGATCGAACAATGCGGGGTGAAGCGATCGACTAAAATTCCTGCCGATCGATCTGCTGGATTTTACAGACAGTAACGATTTGGCGGCATGGTTTCAGCTTTAACGATGGTCCAGCAGCACTGTCATGTGAAGAAAAAGCCCCCTACATGATTATTCAGTTGTCTAGCTGTTATCAGCTTGCAACCCATCCCTGAATCATTGATTCATTTCGGGTTAACGAGTCGCACTTTCCAAGGATTGTCAAAATCATCGCGGCGCTCAGTCATATCAGTGAAGCCGTAACTTTATCGCATTCAGTTTAAACGGAAAGGGAATCAGCCATATCCTAATGCTCTGTAGACTAATCAGTGCTTAAGTACTATAAAAGTCTTCGAAATAGTTTCGATCGATCCCTGCCCCACCTGAAGTTTTAGAAAACAGCCCCTCGATCGCCTGCCAACAGCCTCTCTATTAAGAAAAGATAAAAAATATTAGGATATCTCAACAAATTGAAATAAAATGTGCACACAATTTATGAGAAGACTGTTAAGACTTGAGTAGTTAATCGATCAATCACCCTAAATCACTCTGCTTACAGAAAAAACCTGTTCCTTAGGGATCACATTCAGAATAATTACATTAAACTGAGTTAAGAAACGTAAACCGAAAAGGCCAAACCATTCATAATTATCATAATTAACCGAATTGGTTCACCTTTCACTAGGAATACTTATACAACATTCTGGGGTTTCTAGAAAATGACTATTGCACTAGATAGAGTCGAAGAGAGAGGACGGTTTGACGTCCTCGATGACTGGCTCAAAAAAGATCGCTTCGTATTCGTCGGCTGGTCTGGCATCCTGCTTTTCCCTACTGCTTTCTTAGCACTAGGCGGCTGGATGACTGGTACTACCTTCGTTACCTCTTGGTACACTCACGGTTTGGCTTCTAGCTACCTCGAAGGTGCTAACTTCCTGACCGTGGCCGTATCCACTCCTCCCAACAGCTTGGGTCACTCCCTGTTGTTCTTATGGGGTCCAGAAGCTCAAGGTGACTTCACTCGCTGGTGTCAGCTGGGTGGTCTCTGGGCATTTGTAGCTCTGCACGGTGCCTTTGGCCTGATTGGCTTTATGCTCCGCCAGTTTGAAATCGCTCGCCTAGTTGGCATTCGTCCTTATAACGCTTTGGCGTTCTCTGGTCCGATCGCTGTCTTCGTCAGTGTATTTTTACTGTACCCCTTGGGTCAGTCTGGCTGGTTCTTCGCACCTTCCTTTGGGGTCGCTGCAATTTTCCGTTTCATCCTATTTCTGCAAGGTTTCCACAACTGGACTCTCAACCCCTTTCATATGATGGGTGTAGCTGGGATTCTTGGTGGAGCACTACTTTGTGCTATTCATGGTGCCACTGTAGAAAACACCTTGTTTGAAGATAGCGACAACGCTAACACTTTCCCTGCTTTTGAACCAACTCAAGCAGAAGAAACTTACTCGATGGTTACTGCTAACCGTTTTTGGTCTCAAATATTCGGAATTGCTTTCTCCAACAAACGTTGGTTGCACTTCTTCATGTTGTTTGTACCTGTAACTGGTCTATGGATGAGTTCTGTCGGTATCGTGGGCTTGGCTCTCAACCTACGGGCTTATGACTTCACTTCCCAAGAATTACGGGCAGCTGAAGATCCTGAATTTGAAACCTTCTACACCAAAAATATTCTTCTGAACGAAGGTATTCGGGCGTGGATGGCTCCTCAAGATCAGCCCCACGAACAGTTTGCCTTCCCTGATGAAGTCCTACCTCGTGGTAATGCGCTCTAAATAATCCTTGGAAACTCGGAAAGATTAAGAGTACAATCTACATAACATTTATGCTCTCAGCAAGCCTTTAGAGGTTTTCTGAGAGCATTCTCCCTCAATTAGTCAGCACTAATATTTCACCTTTAAGAGGTCATCAAATAGTGGAAACACCCTTTAATACTTCCATGGTAATGGGTGGTCGTGACCTAGACTCTACCGGTTTTGCTTGGTGGTCTGGTAACGCCCGCTTAATTAACCTTTCTGGCAAACTGCTGGGCGCTCACGTTGCCCATGCTGGCCTAATTGTTTTCTGGGCAGGGGCTATGACCCTGTTTGAAGTAGCTCACTTCATTCCCGAAAAACCCATGTACGAGCAAGGCTTTATCTTGCTTCCTCACTTGGCTAGCCAAGGTTGGGGTGTTGGTCCTGGTGGCGAAGTGATCGATTCCTTCCCTTACTTCGTTGTTGGTGTATTGCACCTAATTTCTTCAGCAGTTCTAGGCGTAGGTGGTTTGTATCATGCTTTACGTGGTCCGGACACTCTCGAAGAATATTCTGCTTTCTTCGGCTACGACTGGCGCGACAAGAACAAGATGACTAGTATCTTGGGCTTCCACCTCTGTATTTTGGGTGTGGGTGCATTGCTGCTCGTTCTCAAAGCCATGTTCTTTGGTGGTTTATATGATACTTGGGCACCAGGTGGTGGTGATGTGCGGGTGATTACGAACCCCACGATCAATCCTTTGATCATTTTTGGTTATCTGCTGAAGGCACCTTTTGGTGGCGAAGGCTGGATTATCAGTGTTAATAACCTCGAAGATATTGTTGGCGGCCACATTTGGGTGGGCTTCATCTGTATCGCTGGTGGTGTTTGGCATATTCTGACCACACCGTTCGGTTGGGCAAGACGGGCGCTGATCTGGTCTGGCGAAGCTTACCTTTCCTACAGTTTGGGCGCTTTATCCTTGATGGGCTTCGTTGCTTCCATCATGGTTTGGTATAACAACACTGCTTATCCTAGCGAATTCTACGGTCCTACTGGTCCGGAAGCTTCGCAAGCACAAGCACTTACTTTCTTGGTCAGAGACCAAAGATTGGGTGCGAACGTAGCTACCGCTCAAGGTCCTACCGGCTTGGGTAAGTACCTGATGCGTTCTCCTTCGGGCGAAATCATTTTTGGTGGTGAAACCATGCGTTTCTGGGATTTCCAAGGTCCTTGGTTGGAGCCACTGCGTGGCCCTAACGGTTTGGATCTGAGCAAAGTCAAGAATGATATTCAACCTTGGCAAGCGCGCCGAGCAGCGGAATACATGACTCACGCACCCTTGGGTTCTTTGAACTCAGTGGGTGGTGTTATCACTGAAAGCAACGCTTTCAACTATGTATCACCCCGGGCTTGGTTGGCTACTTCTCACTTCCTGTTTGCCTTCTTCTTGTTTATCGGACACCTATGGCATGCTGGTCGTGCTCGGGCAGCGGTAGCAGGCTTTGAAAAAGGTATCGATCGCGAGACTGAGCCAGTACTGGTAATGCCTGATCTTGACTAGAATCAAATGTTTTCTACTTGAGTTTTGACAACAAAAAAGGCATGGAATAAATTCCATGCCTTTTTTGTTGGTGACTTTTTTTTACTCTAAGCTAGGTGCTACTGGGGAAGACGATGAGCCACCACTCTCCGCTGACCTAGTTTGAACTTTGGCCTTTGGCCGTTCTTCGCTGCTACTTTCCGAACGCGATCTACGGCTGGGTCGTTCTTCACTGCTACTTTCAGAACGTGCTCTGCGTCTAGGCTGTTCTTCACTGCTGCTTTCCGATCGAACTCTACGTCTTGGTTGCTCTTCGTTACTGCTTTCCGATCGAACTCTCCGTCTTGGTCTTTCCTCTTCGTTACTGCTTTCCGATCGAACTCTCCGTCTTGGTCTTTCCTCTTCGCTACTGCTTTCCGATCGAACTCGGCGTCTAGGCTGTTCTTCATCACTGCTACTTTCCGAACGTGATCTCCGTCTTGGTCGTTCTTCACTATTGCTACTATCTTCTTTATCGCCATCCTTGGGCAGGGCTAAGGTACGTTGCGAATTCGGTCGTACTCGATCGAGCTTAATTTCCGCTTTTTGTTTATCTAGATCCGGCACTGGAAACTGCTGTACCGGCATATCTTTCACTACCTGCGACATGAACCGCCCCCAAGCACCGGCAGCAGTACTACTGGCATTGCCAGTAGGCGAGTTGTCATCATTACCCAGCCAAACCCCAGTGACTACTTGAGGGATAAAGCCCATGAACCACAGATCTTTTTCCTTGTCGGTGGTACCAGTCTTACCGGCTACTGGCCGGGATAGCTGAGCAGCTTGGCCGGTTCCTTCGTTAACCACATTGCGCATCATCGAAGTGATAATGGCGGTATTGTTCGGCTGTAGAATGCGCTGAGGTTTGAGCTTGTTTTCGTACAACACATTCCCTTCTCGATCGAGAATCCGATTAATGCTATGTACTTTTTGATGAATGCCCTGGGTGGCAAAGGTGCCGTAGGCATTAGTCAACTCCAACAGAGTCACTTCTAAGCTACCCAACGCCAGGGAGTAGTAAGGCTGCAACTCCGACTCAATCCCCATTTTTTGAGCTAGATCCATTACGGGTTGAAACCCAGTATCGATCAAGATCTTAATGGCGACGATGTTAATCGAGTTGGTTAAGGCTCCCCGCATACTAATTTGCCCTTTAAAACCCTTACTAGAGTTCTTGGGTTTGTATTTGCCATCGATGATGAATGGCGCATCTAGATAGGTCTTATCCGGGCTGATGCCCCCAGCGATCGCCGTGGTATAGAGAATTGGCTTAAAGGTCGATCCGGGCTGACGGTGGGCTTGGGTGACCCGGTTAAACTGATTTTTCTCCGAAAACTCTTTACCGCCGACCATGGCTCGAATGGCACCGCTGCGTGGATCGATCGATAGCATCGCTCCCTGATTAAAAGCACGACCATTGTTGCGCACCGTACTTTTTATCACCTCTTCGGCGGTAGTCTGCCATTGAGGATTCAGTGTCGTTTCCACAATTAAGCCGCCAGCTTTGAGATCTTCTTTTTTTAGATACTTGCCAGTTTCCAACTCCTGCTCAATATACTTAGTAAAATATCTGGCCTGCTGAAATCTTTGCTTATGTTCTTTACGTTGCAAGACCATTGGCGCCGCTTGGGCTTCTTTCATTTCAGCGTCGGTAATAAAACCAGCTTCCTTCATCCGTGCCAATACCAAGTTTCTTCTATCTTTAGAAAATTTGGGATTAACGAATGGTGAATACTTATTGGGAGATGGCGGCAGAGCGGCCAAAGTGGCCATTTGGGGCAGAGTTAGCTGATTGACAGTTTTACCAAAGTACACCCAGGCCGCATCGGCGACGCCATAGGTTCCTTCCCCTAAATACACTAGATTGAGATAGCGCTCCAGAATTTGATCTTTGCCGAGCTCTTTCTCGATTTTTTGGGCTAGTCGTACTTCTTTGATCTTGCGCAGAAAGTTTTTGTCTTGATCGAGGTAGACCATCCGAGCCACCTGCTGGGTGATGCTACTAGCACCCTCTGTTAAGCCCCGAGTGCTAATGTTCGAGACGATCGCCCGGGTGACGCCCTTGTAATCCACCCCATCATGTTCGTAAAAACGGCGGTCTTCGATCGCAATAAAAGCTTTTTTGAGTTTGTCAGGAAATTGCCAAAGCTTCAGGTTTTCGCTAGTATCGGAACCCAGCTGTAGTAGATTAGTCCCATCCATGGCTTTAACGGTCATGGTGCCTGGTCTAGCAAAGTGCAGCGGACTCTTCATCGAGTACTTGCCAACGCTTTGGTCAACTACCAACCACAGTAAAGCCAGTGAACCCATCCCCAGTCCAGCTAACAAAGATACCCAAAATAGTGGCCGCTTTTGGAGAGGACGGTTGCCTTTAAAAGGCTTGGCAGCAACCTTACCGGCCTGACCCGCCGTTGCGACTAAACCAGTCCCAGCCACTGCAGCTGCCGCCGAGGTCGCGGCGGCGACCTGCGCCAATTTTGTTTTTAGGGTTGGTACTGGGGGCAGATTTACCTGAGGACGATTTGAGCTCCCAGGCTGATTTTGGCCACCGACATTTAAGTTATTGCCCTGTTCAAAAGTGCCAAAAGGATCTAATTCACCGCCGGGCTGATTTTGGCCACCGACATTCAAGTTATTGCCCTGTTCAAAAGTGCCAAAAGGATCTAATTCACCACCGGGCTGATTTTGACCACCAGCATTTAAGTTATTACCCTGTTCAAAAGTTCCCCAGGGATCCAATGCTCCGCTGGGTGCCGGTGGCGCATCTGGAGTGAAACCACCTCTGCTTTGACCATCGCCTTTTCCCGGGGGTAATGGCTTGGTGGACATCTGTTCCAAATTGTCTAAGTCAGAGATAATGTTCTTTTCTGATTCAGACAGTTTTTCGGATATTTTTTTAAATCTGTCGAATATATTCAAGACACCAATCTCCTCTGTATCGACTCAAACCAAGTATTGGTGCAATTGTACATCTAACTCGATCCTCTTATCTAGTTCTAAGACTCCTGCGAACTACTATGCCTCAATGTCCCATAAATGTTTAATATTTAGATAGTACTTAAGCTTAAGGTAATCGATCGAATATCGACCATTACCCTCATTTATGGATCAGCTCCCATTTTGCACAAAATGTTATGAATCCAGATCCCATCAATTCTGATCAGCTAGAGCAATTAAAATACCTGAGTGAAACAGGATTCACTGGAATATTGACAATTCAAGCATCGATCGCAAAATGGTCAATCTTGTTTTATCAAGGCAAGCTGGGGTGGGCGATTGATGGCATTTTACCCCAACGATTTTGGCAACGGCAACTCCACAGGCATCTACCCAAAATCACTCTAGAACAGTTAGCTGAAATATCGCAGCGACTCCCGGCTCCTCCAGAAATCCAGCCAGAACTGAGTTGGCCTTATTTTGCATTAGTACAAATGCATCTAGATAGTCAGATCGATCGGCAAAAATTAGAAGTGTTAATCACCGATGCGGCTCAAGAGGTGATCTTTGATATTTTACAAATTGGCTACCATGAACCACTTACATATCATCACGACAGCATCTACCTATCCCAGCCACCAGAAATTATTTTTCCCTTAGAGAAATTAATAATTACGCCTTTAGAAGAATGGGAAGAATGGAAAACTCATCAGCTAACTGATATTGTCCCTAACTATATTCCCATTATCGACTACCCCACTGCTCTATACCAACAAACCAACACAGCCATTTACAACAGCCTCCAGAAAATTTTCGCACCGCCACCAGCCGCCCAGAACATTGATAACCATTACTCCCTTCGTGAAGTCGCCATTCGGCAACAGCAAGATCTATTGTTGCTAACTAGATCGCTGTTACATCATCTTCACCAAAAAACTATTAGCTTGCACCCACCGCTTCAGGATTTGCCCCAGCCGGTGGTAGAAATGCCAAAAATACTAGTAATATCACCAAAAACCGAAATTGGCGAAGAAGAAACATTAGCAGTACAAGTCACTTCCCCACCAGTTTTTTCGGCTCCGGTAACTTTGTCAGGTGTAGTAGCCTATATCGATGACAATGCCCAAGCCAACCAACATATGGCCGATATGATCACTAGCATTGGCTATCAATTTTTGGGTATTAAAGACCCCAATGATGCGGTCAGCGTTATGCACCAGCAACAACCCCATTTAATTATTATGGAGGCAGCTATGCCCCTAGCTAGTGGAAGACAGATTTGCCAGCAAATTAAGCGATCCGGCAACCTAGCCCGAGTGCCAATTATCCTGATTGTGGATCAAGAAAATCTAGCCGAGCGGATCTTGGCTAAATTAGCCGGAGCCTCCAGTACAATTACCCATCCGATCGACTGCAATAAAGTCAAAAAGTTGATTCAACGCTATCTAGGTCATTTGTCTAGTAGCGAACATGCCAACTAATCTAGTTTTTTAGCTAAAATAGTAGGACAGATGCCAGTTGCCTAAGTTTTAGAGCTGGATGTTTAAAAACTATAAATATTTTAGGGATTGTTTGTATGTCGTGGCTTCCTTGGTTTTTGTTGATAGTCTACGGGGGTGTTGCTTGGAAATTTTGGCAGGTTTTTCCCAACACTCATTTCAATCGCAACTTGAGCAACCGCATCAAGCTTTCATTACTTTGGCCAGTTTTTTTAGTGATCAGCCGTAATTATCGTCAAAACTTTCAGCGGGCGCTGAAAGGAGATTGAATTTAATTCTCACGACGTTTTAATCGTTTTCTCGCTGGTGGTGGTGTTTCATCAACCACCACTCTCCGCCGTTTGACAGTTGAAGATGGCGGAGTTGATGAATTTTTGACCTTCGTCACTCTTAAACCAGGGGTAGGAACTTCTACTAATGGCAATATCGGAGCAGCTGGAGTGATCGGAGTGGCTGGAATAGCAGTAGGTGAGCTAGTGGCTGCTGGTGAAATTCCTGGAAAAACAGGCAAGGAGACACCAGGTACAAAGGGAGACGGGCTGGAATTCTTGATCTGATTGGGACTGGTAGTTCGTGGCCTAACGGTTTCCGCGTTGGGCTGCTTGGCAGACAACTGGGCAGAGCTGTTCGGAGCTGCCATACACCCACTCCCCGATCCACCCAACAAAAACAAGATGACACTCAGAATTGGCAAGTTTCTCATATATACAAAGCTGAATTGGCTCAAACGCTGACTCACCATATTATCACTAGCATTGAAATGATTTATTCTTCGGCGATTTTTTTTAATGTTTGCGAGAGCTCGCCTTGAGAGAAATCTATTTCCACAAATATCCACTTACAATGGGGAAGATAGTCTTACGGTTATCTAAAAGAACCTATGTCTAATTCTGATGACAAGCCAAAAATTCTGGTGCGACCCCTTCAATACCGAGATATTGAGGGTCTGGAATTGTTTGACGATGAATCTGGGGATGAACATCCGCAACTGAAGCAAACATTACACCAAATAGATCGGTGGTATGGAGCGATCGAATTAGTCCGTAGTATCCCCAACCCTTATCAATACCGCCATGGCTTTTTAGTGGCGGAGGTTGATCGGCAAATTCAAGGCATTATGCAGATTGCTCCCTTCAACTGCACGCGCAGTACTTGGCAGGTCAAGCATGTTTGGGTGAATCGACGAATTAAGGTCGAAGAAAATTCAGAAGATCCAGCTGTCTTGACTGCGATGGATTGCGGTTCCCAGCTACTGCGTTACTGTTTTGAAAAAATTGTAGAAGCCAGTAATTGGTTACTGGAGGTAGATGTTAATGATAAAGCGGCTCTCGCGCTATATCGACATAATGGTTTTCAGCCCCTTGCCCAGCTGACCTGTTGGGAAGTTGCACCGGAGATTTTGAAAGAACTGAGTGTAAACGTCCCAGACTTGCCTAATTTATTGCCAGTTCGCAATAATGATGCCCAATTGCTGTATCAACTAGATACGGTGGCGATGCCACCCTTGCTGCGGCAGGTGTTCGATCGACAGATTCACGATTTTAAAGTTGATGTTGTACAAAAAGCTGCCAGAGGCGTGCGCACTTACTTTAATCACTATCGGGAAGCCCGTCAGTATGTTTTTGAGAGTCAACGCAAAGCCGCGATCGGCTACTATCACCTGAACTTGAGCCTAGAAGCCGAAGTCCATACCGCCGAACTCACCGTGCATCCGGCCTATACTTGGCTGTATCCAGAGTTAATGGCGCAAATGGCTCAGGTTTGCCAAGCCAGTAGTCCGCAGAAAGCATTGCAACTGGTCTCCGCTGACTACCAACCAGAACGGGAAGAATACTTGCAACGAATTGGAGCGCAACGCACGAAGCACAGTTTGCTCATGTCCCGGTCAGTTTGGCACAAAGTGCGGGAAGCCAAGCATATATCGTTGGAAGGGCTCCAACTTTCTGATGTGCTCTCCGGATTACAGCCAGTGCGTAATCCGATCCCTAGTCGCTGGGAAAGCGCCACCAATCAGGACAAATTAAATCTGCCTTGCGAGGGCACCGAAGATTAAGGATTTTCCTCTTCGCCTCTGAGGCTAAAGGCGGTTGGCCGCACGACTACTCCTACATTTTTCTGATTGCGCCGGATTTGTAAGGGCAACTCGGCACCGACCCGCGCTGTTTCCACAGCGCTTTGCACATCACCAGCACTCACCACTTTTTGCTTGTTGACCGAGATGATAATATCTCCGGCTCTCATCCCAGCCTGGGCTGCGGGTGAATTTTTCATCACTCCGGCAACCAATACACCCTCACTGATATCGATCGATAGCGCCGGATTCGACTCTGCATTGATCTGTTTGCGCAGTTTTTCAGTGAGTGTGATCATTTGCACACCCAAGAAAGGGTGCTCTACTTTACCCTTGGTGGCTAATTGGTTAGCAATCCGTTGTACCTGATTGATCGGAATGGCAAATCCTAAACCCTGGGCATTTTTGAGAATAGCGGTATTCATTCCGATGACCTGGCCACTGGCATTTAAGAGCGGTCCACCGGAGTTGCCCGGATTAATGGCCGCATCAGTTTGAATATAATTGACTCGTTTTTGAGGATCGCCTACCTGACTGCTCGATCGACCAGTAGCACTGATAATACCCGCTGTCACGGTGTTGTCTAAGCCCAAAGGATTACCGATCGCGATCGCCCATTCCCCGGGCTTAATCTGCTCGGAGTTACCCAATTTAACCGTGGGCAAATTACTACTATTAACCTTGACCACTGCCACATCTGTAATGGTATCAATGCCCAGTACCTTGCCTTCTAATACCCGGTTATCTTTAAGGGTCACGCTCACTTTATCGGCACCCTTGACCACATGAGCATTAGTAATAATTAGCCCATCAGCATTAATGATAAACCCGGAGCCAGTGCCCTGTTGAACTTCTCGATCGCTTCCTTCCGGCTCCTCCCCCCAAAAATCCCGAAAGGCTTTTGGGACTCGGCTAGTCCGGGCAGTACGAGAAGTATTGATCCGCACTACTGCCGGCCCGACTTTATCGACCACCGCAGTGATAAAGTTACTATTGGCCGAGGGAGTACTTACTGGTGGAGCCGCGATCGCATTAAGCATCGGAGCATCCTGCTTAGCCGCTAAATAACCGATCGAAGAACTAGCTACGGCACTTAGCAACAGCAGCGACCAGTAATTACGCCGCTTCGGTGGGGTGGCTGACAGATCAGCATCTAATTTATTTTGGGGCTTTAGCATAGAGTTATTCTCAAGACCGGCAATAAATTGCTTTGACGGCCAGATCTGATGTTTTGTTGCTGATCACCGCTAAACTACCGCTGTTTGTTATAATCAACATCGAACTGGAGAAGTGGCAGAGCGGTTGAATGCGGCTGACTCGAAATCAGCTTTAGGGTCACACCTAACGGAGGTTCGAATCCTCTCTTCTCCGTACCTATTTAGTAATACCCCGGATCACATAGCCAACGACTAGACCGATCGTCGCGGCACCAGCTTGCCCAGACTTCAGGAAATTTTCAAAAGCCTGTTGGATAGTGGCTAGAATATCGGTTTGCAGATATTCGGGGGCTACTTGCAGCAAAATCGAATTTAAGTAAGAACTAATCCACATGTCGTAGTCACCTTGTTTTATAAAGCTAGTTTCCCTATAGTTCCCTCTACTAGCTAAAGTTCAACTATCAATTGACAATTAATGATGAATTGGGAAAAAGACAACTGGTTACGGATCGCTTTCAAAGCTAAAGGATCGGTCATTCCCTCGATCGCCGGGCGCGTTTTGGGTTGTGCTCTATTTGGAGTATTTATTTCCATCCTGTTTTATTACCGACTGCCGGTCTATCACAAATCTCTGGCCAATACGATTCCGGCTGTGGTACTAGGCTTATTGCTAGTTTTTCGGACGAACACTGCCTACGATCGCTTTTGGGAAGGTCGGAAAGCCTGGGGTGCCATCAATAACAATGTCCGCAATTTGGCTCGTTCTCTATGGCTAGCCGTCGATGAAAAGCAACCCCATGACTACTCCCGTAAAGTGGCAGTGTTGCGCTTGTTGCCAGCCTTTGCGATCGCCACCAAATTACATCTCAGATCTCAGCCCTTGAGTGCCGAAATCGCCGCTGAGTTATCGCCAGAGCAGATTGCTCAACTAGAGAAAGTCCAGCACCCGGCGCTCCAAATTGCCTTTTGGTTGAGTGATTACCTGCAAGCTGAACAGCGGCGGGGACATCTGAATATTTTTCAAATGAATGAACAGCAACAGTTAATTAATAACTTGGTGGATATGCTGGGTACTTGTGAACGAATTTTGCGTACTCCCATGCCGCTGGCTTATTCCATTCATCTCAAGCAGCTCTTACTCATCTATTGTCTGCTGATGCCTTTCCAATTTGTGGGGGAGTTGGGTTGGTGGACCGGACTCATTGTGGGATTGGTCAGTTTTACGCTCTTAGGCATTGAAGCGATCGGGGTAGAAATTGAAAATCCCTTTGGCAATGATCCAAATGATCTACCCCTCGACAATATTTGTATCAACATCCAGCAGATGGTCGAAGATGTAATTAGCTATGCGGGTCATCCTAATGCGATCGAGCTAGATTTAGATGTTAATTAGCAGCAAATCCTATCATCCTAATTAGAGAATTGAATATATATCTGGGTCTAACCATATGGTAGGTTTAATCTGGGATCAGAATTTTGAGGACTGGAGAACAACCCCTTGGGAATAGAATTGCGTAGTTTTGTCTTTTTGGACAATCTACAACCACAGCACGCCGCATATATGGGAACTGTTGCCCAAGGATTTTTGCCATTGCCTGGGGACAGCTCACTCTGGATTGAGATTTCGCCAGGGATTGAGATCAATAAGATTACAGATATTGCGCTCAAGTCTGCATCGGTCAAGCCCGGAGTTCAGATTGTGGAAAGATTATACGGGTTGCTAGAAATTCATTCTAGCTCCCAGGGGGAGACCAAGGCTGCGGGACGAGCCATTCTGGATTATTTGGGCGTTAAAAAAACCGAAGGAATTAAACCCCGCGTGGTTTCGAGCCAGATTATTCGGAATATTGATGCCTATCAAACCCAGCTAATTAATCGAATGCGGCGGGGGCATATGCTATTAGCAGGGCAAACTCTCTATGTTCTGGAGGTAGAGCCAGCGGCTTATGCCGCCTTAGCTGCTAATGAAGCGGAAAAATCGGCCTCTATTAACATATTAGAAGTGCAAGCCGTGGGCAGTTTTGGACGCTTATATCTGGGTGGCTATGAGCGGGATATTTTGGCGGGAGCCGCTGGGGCTTTGGCGGCGATCGAAGGGGTCGCTGGCCGGGATAAGTCTCGAAATCAACGATCGGAGTAGATAAATGATCGAGCCTGGGGCTTTTATTGGTAAAGATTTACGCGATCGAGATTTTGCGCTGGCTGATTTGGCGGGGGTAGTGTTCGATCGATCGGACTTGAGTGGGGTAAATTTGGTGGGAGCCAACCTGCGTGGCGCTAGTTTTCAGGGGGCGATTCTCACTGGAGCCAATTTAGTAGGAGCCGATCTGAATAACGCCAATCTACACCAGGCCGATTTAGGGGAAGCCCATTTGCACCGAGCTAATCTCTGTTTTGCGAACCTAAGAGCCGTTAATTTGATTGGAGCAGACTTGAATACCGCTAAATTGTTTGAAGCTGAAGTTCAAGGAGCTTATTTGTATCGTACTAATTTGAGTTATGCCGACCTAACCCAAGCGCATTTAGTCGGAGCTTATTTAGTTCGATCGAACCTGAGTTATGCCAACCTCCAAAATGCTGATTTCCGGTGGTCTAATTTACATAACGCCAATTTAGCCGCCGCCAAAGTCCGGCAGACGCAGTTTCATCATGCCCAGCACCTTCATCGATCGCAGCTGGAGGCTGCTCAATATTGGCCAGAGGCTATTTTCTCTGATTAGTCCTACATATATATGAATTGCTACTGTAATTAATTAGCAGTTCGCCGTACTAAAATTACTGATTCACTAGGTGATATGGCTGAACCGCCGCTAGACATAGTTCACCAGCATGACTCATAATTACTTCCATTAATTTGCGATTGGAATGTGTAGTCTATGTGGCGATCGATTTTGGACAGGAAAAAATATTGGCAATTTGTCTTGGTAATGTTGCTAACAACTGCTTTGACCGCAGGCACAGTCACTTGGTGGCCACAGGCCACAGTTGCCCAACCTAATTTTTGTCCCAAGGGTATTGGGCTAAGACCCAAAGCCGCGGCGGCTAATGCCCCAGTAGTAGAAGTAACCAAAGAACTGGGCATTGCCAGAACTGGCCCTCATGATGATTGCGAACGAGTCACGCCCTTGCCCCGGGGCACTCGGGCTCGGGTCACCAGCCGCGCCACTGGACCTGATCGCTACAAAAAAGTCGTACCCTGGTCGCAACTAGACTACGGAGCTTGGATTGAGTCCTCAGAGCTGAATGCCATATCTGGTACAGTGCCTATTCAATCGCGCCTCGAAGCAGTCAGCACCCAGGTTCTCCCGGAAACTACCGAAATTTCTTTTCCTTTGTCTAGCCCCACTCCAATCGAAATTCAGCAGGGCGATCGCACTCTGAGCTTAACCTTTCACAACACAGCAGCAGCCATTAAACAGTTGACTGATGCTGGCAAACAGCAAAATTGGAAAGCTAGCCAAAATGTGGCCTTTAGCAATCCCGTCGTCACCCAAGGCAGTTGGCGGCAAATCGCTCCTAACAAGGTCAAGTTTGACTTCCAACTCAAACCCCGCCAACAATGGGGATATCAGACCCGCTACGCCGGTAACAATTTAGTCTTGTCCTTGCGCCAACCACCCAAGCTAGCTGGCAATATTCCCCAACCGCTGAAGGGTATGAAAATTCTGGTCGATCCTGGTCACGGGGCCGTTGATTCTGGTGCCGTTGGTTCCGCCTATGGCAAAACCTACCAGGAAAAGATCTTGAACATGAGTTTCTCCCAAATTCTACAGCGAGAATTGCAAAGTAAAGGAGCAATTGTGACCATGACTCGGACGACGGATATCAATCCATCTCTGGACGATCGACATAATCTTATCAACCGCAGCAGTCCAGTACTAGCCATCTCCATTCATCACGATGCTTCTACCCCGGGGCGCTCGCGCGGTGCCTCCATCTACTGGTATCAGCCTCAGTCTAGAAACCTGGCGGCCTCGCTCTTAAGCACCTTTAGCAAAAAAGGCAACCGTCCCATTCTGAATAACAACGGCGTGATCCAAAAAAGTTTCGCGGTAGTCCGCCCCAGTGGCGCACCATCTGTACTGCTAGAAGTTGGCTTTATGACCGACCCCCAAGAAGTAACCGAACTATCCCAACCAGCTACTCAACAGCGATTAGCGAAAGTCTTAACCGACGGTATTACCCAATGGGTCATCACCCAGGCTACTGCTTAGCAGATTCCACAATCTAGAGAATCCACTCCGAAGTCCGATCGCCCAGATCCAAGGGAATACTAATTGCCTTGCCCAGTCTGGGCTTTTCTTTGGTCATTTCAATAAAATCAATCACCTGTTGTGTACCGCCCATCGCATTTAAATGAGAGGCGATCGCATCCAAATGCGCCAGATATTCTTCTTCGGAAAGCGGGAAAGAAACCTGCTCTAAATAGCGCCACATTACCTGCATATAGACTCTACTAGGTAGCTTGCGCAGCTGGACATCATAGGAATAACACCATTTACCGATAATCAGTTGTCGTAGGTCGGCTCCAGTCACAGGCTTTCATCCATATATAATTCGGGCAAAATGCGATTTTCGCCGCTGCAAAAAAATGGCATAATAGTTCGATATCCTAGCTATTAGCTTTATACATAATATACATTCAACCAAAATCTAAGTTATGGCTCAACTTTCTGCTGGCTCCAACGACGCACCAGATCTTGGTCGCCGCCAATTTATGAATCTATTAACCTGGGGAACTGTGACTGGTACAGTGTTAGGCGGTGCCTATCCCTTTGTTAGCTATTTTATCCCTCCCTCTAGCGGTGCCTCTGGTGGCGGTGCTACGGCCAGAGACGCTAACGGCAAAGATATCTTGGTCAGTCAATTTATTGCTGGCAAACAAAAAGGCGATCGCGCTTTAACCCAAGGTCTTAAAGGTGACCCCACCTACCTGGTAGTCGGCGATGGCACCGTTTTGGACTATGGCATTAATGCAATCTGTACTCACCTAGGCTGTGTCGTACCTTGGAACGGTGCTGAAAACAAATTCATGTGTCCCTGTCATGGTTCTCAATATGACGCTGCTGGTAAAATGGTGCGCGGACCAGCACCAAAATCTTTGCCGTTGGCTCACGCCGCTGTGGTAGATGACAAAGTTTCTTTTACGCCCTGGACTGAAACTGATTTTCGTTCTGGTGAACCAGCTTGGTGGGCTTAACTCGCCGTCATTACAACCTGTTTTCTCGAATCTCCCACTGTTTAAAATAATGAATCTAGTTCCTTTTTCCCGGCTAATTGCTAGAGCCGCACTGGTGTTCTTAGCCAGTATCGGCATTTTGGTGTTTGCACCACAGCCAGCGCAAGCATATCCCTTCTGGGCACAGCAAACCTACCCAGAAAGCCCCCGCGAACCAACTGGTCGCATTGTCTGTGCCAACTGTCATTTGGCAGCCAAGCCCACGCAAATAGAAGTACCCCAGTCAGTACTACCAGACACCGTATTTGAAGCCGTAGTAAAAATCCCCTACGACAAGAGTATTCAACAGGTGACCGCTGATGGCAGCAAAGGCCCCTTGAATGTTGGTGCAGTGCTCATGTTGCCAGAAGGCTTTAAGATTGCTCCTGATGACCGGATTCCGCCAGAGATGAAGGAGAAAATCCAAGGTCTGTCTTATCAGCCCTACGGCGAAGGCAAAGATAACACCGTGATCATTGGTCCATTACCTGGTGATCAGTACGAAGAAATTATCTTCCCAGTATTGTCTCCCAATCCCAACACTGACAAAGGCATTTACTTTGGTAAATACCCCATTCATGTGGGTGGCAACCGGGGTCGTGGTCAAGTTTATCCGACTGGTGAGAAAAGTAATAACTCAGCTTATGCTGCCTCCGTGGCTGGCAACATTACTGAAATCACTGCGGGTGAGGCCGGTGCCTCTACCATCACAATTCAACCAGCTAGCGGTACAGCAGTTGTTGAGAAGATTCCAGCTGGTCCTACCATTTTGGTAGCCGCTGGTGATGCGGTTACGGTTGGTCAAGCTTTAACCAATAACCCTAATGTTGGTGGCTTTGGTCAAAGAGATGCTGAGATTGTATTGCAAAACCCTAACCGGATTTATGGTTTAGTGGCTTTTGTGACCATGATTATGCTTTCGCAAATTCTTTTGGTCCTGAAGAAGAAGCAAGTAGAAAGAGTTCAGGCCGCAGAATTAGAGTTTTAGGCTACTCTTAGCCCAACAGATTATGGGGATGCCAAAGCGGCATCCCTTTTTTGGTTCGATCTTTTGGAACGATCGACAGGTTCATATAAAAAAAATTGTTTAATTACTGTTGACAGACCTACTCCCAATGATATAATCTCTCTCCATTACATAAATACACTTAAAATACTCCAATTATTATTGGCTCCGGCAGATAAATTCAGTATTCCTTCGGAGTGCAAATATCTGATCTGGATATTAGATTAAATTATCTATCCACAGACGATTACTACTGATTCCGTAAATTGGCGGGTTACTCTTGATTCACTATGGCAAGTCGATCAAGAAAGTTAGTAGTCGGCTGAGCTAATATCTCAACATAAATAATAAATTTTTTTAAACAGGAGGTGCCGCCAATGATGGCTTCCACACACTTAAACAAACTAATCCGATTTTTGACAGAAGATTTATCCCTTTCCACTGCTTCTATGAACATGGCTCTGAAGCAGATCGAAAAGAATCCTGGTCCATTGCCAATGGTTTTATGGCAGTATGGTTTGGTAACGATCGAACAACTTAATCAGATTTATGACTGGCTAGATCTAGATAAAGTATCTTAAATCAAAGCTGGTTTGTTCGGTTCTACCCCTTAACTAACTTCGGTTCTACGCAATGACTAGCCGGATTATTCCTGTTAGATTTTGACTATGTATTAAGTTAGCGTTTCTATAAAATCAACCGTCGAAATCAAGAAGTAGGGAATAAATTTATGGACAACATTACGAACCACCTATCAGAATTCTTTGAAGGTGATGGACAGGTCGCCACTGAAGAGAATTTGTGGAACTATATTCAGTCCATGAGTCCAGAAACCATGCGTCATTTGTCCCAACCAGTTTCGCCCGAAATATTACAGGTGATGGAACGGAATATCACTGGGATGCTAGGTAGTTTGCCCTCTGGCCAATTTGATATGGTCGTCACCACCAGTCGGGAAAATCTTAGTCGTTTGGTAGCTTCCGCGATGATTAACGGGTACTTTCTGCGCAATGCTGAACAGCGCCTGTCCTTAGAACAATTTATGGATGTTGATCAGACTAATCAGGAAGAAATCTAGGTGACCGATCGGCTACCTATTCACAAGCTAGTTGGGGTGGGCATCATTTGGGATGGTGACCTACTGTTGATCGATCGAAGACGACCAATTGGCTTGTTAGGAGGCTTTTGGGAGTTTCCGGGCGGTAAAGTAGAACCAGGTGAATCCATTCCAGAATGTATTGCCCGCGAGATTCAAGAAGAATTGGCGTTGCAAGTGACCGTGGGCGCAGAGTTGATCACCATCAAGCATACCTACAGCGAGTTTGATGTGACCTTGGTAGTTCACCACTGTCAATATTTAGGTGGTGAGCCACAGCTTCTCTCTTGCGACGAAATTCGTTGGGTGAAGGTGGGTGAGTTGGATAATTACCAATTCCCAGCGGCTAATTCCGAGATCATTGCTACTCTAAAAGCATGGAAGAATTAACTCTTCCATGCTTTTAAAGATTGGTGATTTCAAATTCAAGTAAGTGGATTTTCCTGGAACCAAACTGTTATTTGGTTTTGATGTTCAGGACTGGTGTAACACCTTGAGTAGGGCATTTAGTAATCACCGCTAAACTAACCTGATATTTGGGTTCATACCTAATGTAGGTGTAAGCCAGATCAATATTTTCGTTATTGACCAACACCCGCCATAACTTTCCATCATCCCCACTGGTAACAGCAATTTTGTTGATACGGATAGGCTTGGGCACCTTATCACCACATGGTTCACAAAAACTATAAATGGTCTGTCCGATCGATAGATAATTCAAAGCCGCTAATGCTTGCGACTTGCCTACCAATTGACATTGATCAGCCAACGCGGGCATGACCAGGCCACCACTTAAAAATAATGCCGCTGCCGCAGTTATAATTTTTTTCATAGCCTAACCTTCAGCACTAGGCGAGAATTGGAACATCGAATAAACCACATTCCGCCGAATATCGGTCATCATTTCCAAGAACATCTCATAGCCTTCTTGCTTATACTCAATCAGCGGGTCTTTCTGGGCATAGCCCCGTAGTCCTACCGATTCCCGCAAGGAATCCATGGCTTGGAGGTGTTCCCGCCAAAGATTATCGATTTGCTGCAGAATGAAGAAACGTTCCGCTTGGCGCATCAGACCGGGTTGCACCTTATCAATAATTCCCTCTTGAATATCGTAGGCCTTGCGCACCTCCTCATACATAAAAGACTTGATCTCTGGATAGGTCATGTCCTCTAACTGCAGGTGGCTAAAGTCGGAAAAGGTAGTGACAAATTCACGCGCTTTGCTGACTAGAGCTTCTAGTTTCCACTCTTCCGGTGGTAGATCCGGATCAATGTTGACATCAATAATGTCTTGCATGGTCTTTTCGGCATAGACCACCACTTGCTCTTTGAGATCTTGGCCTTCTAGTACCCGCCGCCGCTCCGCGTAGATCGCCCGCCGCTGATTATTCATCACGTCGTCGTATTCAAAGACCTGTTTGCGCATGTCGTAGTAGTAGATTTCTACTTTTTTCTGAGCGCCCTCTAAGCTATTGGTCAGCATTTTAGATTCGATCGGCATGTCCTCTTCTACTTGGAACATATCCATCATCTTGCCTACTCGATCGCCCCCAAAAATCCGCATCAAATTATCTTCCAGGCTGAGAAAGAAGCGAGTAGAACCTTTGTCTCCTTGGCGACCAGCCCGACCGCGCAACTGGTTATCCACCCGCCGGGATTCGTGACGTTCGGTACCAACTACATGTAGACCACCCTGGCTCAGAACCTCCTCATGCTCGCGATCGGTCAACGGATCATATTCTTTGCGAATAGCCCGGTAAGCGTCCCGCAATTTTTGAATGGCCGGGTTATCGGTAGGCGCTTTTTCACAGGCCACGGCAATTACTTCCTCAGCATCTAGTTCCGAAAGACTGGCTTCACCGTAATGTTGTACGGCAAAAGCTGCTGCGGCTTTCACCTGCTTTTCGGTGGTTGCTGATAAATCTGTGGGAAAAATCTCCGGCGCCGCCTTCCAGTTCTTCTGCTTTTTAGCAGACGCTCCAAAACCTTGACCAGAGGCAGCATTAACTGGTTCAGCCCCTGGGACTTGCCGGGGCGAGAACTGATCGTCATCTTCGGGCATCACCAGTCTGGGCATTAAATATTCCCGAATCTTCAGCCGTGCCATGTAGTCAGAGTTACCGCCTAAAATAATGTCTGTACCCCGACCAGCCATGTTGGTGGCAATCGTCACCGCGCCCTTTCGACCAGCCTGAGCCACGATTTCCGATTCCCGTTCTACATTCTCGGGCTTAGCATTGAGTAAGTTAAACGGAATCCCCATCTCTTGCAGATATCGAGCAATTTCTTGTGATTTTTCGATACTGGTAGTACCCACCAATACGGGCCTACCGATTTCATGATACTCTTTGCACTCCATCGCTACCGCTTTCCATTTCCCTACTTCGGATTTGAAAACCACGTCAGCATAGTCAATCCGCTGCCGCACCCGGTTGGTGGGCATCACGGTCACCTGAATTTTATAGGTTTTTTCTAGTTCCACCTCTTCTGTTTTAGCTGTGCCGGTCATCCCACTGAGTTTGGGGTAAAGCAAAAAGAAATTTTGGTAGGTAATTGTCGCCAGTGTTTGGGTTTCGTTCTGAATTTCGACGCCTTCTTTGGCTTCGATCGCCTGATGCAAACCATCACTCCAACGGCGACCAGTCAGAATCCGACCAGAGGATTCATCGACAATTACAACTTCATCATTGCGCACAATGTAACTAACATCGTTGGTATAAAGTTCCTTAGCTTTGATCGCATTGAAAATATAATGCGCCCAAGGGTCATCTTCGTTATAGAGATCATCGACCCCCAAAAGCTTCTCCGCCTCCGCAAAGCCTTCCTCCGTTACCAACGCATTTTTAGCTTTTTCATCCACTTCGTAATGAGTATCTTTTTTTAATCTCTTGGCAATTTCAGTGGCTTTCACATACTTTTCAGTAGGTCGTTCCACCTGACCCGAAATGATCAAAGGTGTTCTGGCTTCATCAATTAGGATCGAATCGACTTCATCAATTACGCAATAATTAAAAACCCGTTGCACTACTTCCGATATGGAGGTAGACATATTGTCCCGCAGATAGTCAAAACCCAACTCACTATTGGTGGCGTAAGTAATGTCGCAGCGATAATTTTTTTGTCTTTCGGCTGGACCCATGCCCGATTGGATCAATCCCACTGACAAGCCTAAAAAGCGATGAATTTGTCCCATCCATTCTGCATCCCGCCTAGCCAGGTAATCGTTCACCGTAATTACATGCACGCCTCTACCGCTGAGAGCATTCAAATAAGATGGCAGCGTCGCCACCAAGGTTTTCCCTTCACCGGTTTTCATCTCAGCGATTTGACCGGAATTGAGTACCATACCGCCCAGCATTTGCACATCAAAATGGCGCATTCCCAATACCCGCTTGCCAGCTTCGCGCACTACGGCGAAAGCTTCGGGCAGAATCTCGTTTAAAATTTCCTGTTCTTCCTCATAGTTATTGGCTTTTTCGAGGATCAGCTGGAAATCTTTGGTCTTGGCTTTTAACTCCTCGTCGCTTAACTGCGCCAGTTCTTCTTCCCGCAAAGTAATCTCAGTGACTAACGGTTGGAATTTTTTTAGTTTACGAACGTTGGGATCGCCCAGGAGATTTTTCAGCATGGTCAGCAGGTAAAAGTTCAAATGAGACTGGCCGATTTCTCACCGGGCAGAGTCGGCCAGCAAATAATCGGCAGGGGAATTGCGTAGACGAAATTGTCTAGAACATGACCGGATCTTAGCATTTTTTAATGATGCTAAGGTGAGACAATTTCCGCTTCTGGGTGGAAGCGTTGTAATCCCTGCTGGACAAAATCTTGGAGAACTGTCAGGCGCTGGTTGGCCTGAAACACTTGGGAAAGAATGGCTGTAAACCGATCGAGATGCCAAGCCGGTTGCTCTTGGGGCACAATGACATCCTGGCTAGCGAAGTACTCCACGAAAGTCAGACCAACAATGCGGGTGAGGTAAGCCGCACTCATGCCTTGCAGGAGACCACCCGCCACAAAGGTGACGGCGTTGGTTTTGAGGATGCTGCCGATCGCCTGGGTGGATATTTCTACGAGCCCTAGTTTGAGGAGTAAACCACCCAGATTACTAGCCACTTCCTGAGCCTGCTCTAGGGAGAATTTTTGCTGATAGATGCCGCTTAAATCCACGATCATTTGGGTATTGATAGCCGCTGCGGCCAACAGATCTAGAGCGGGTAGGGGATTGGCAAAAGCAGTAGCACCGACAATCCACTGATTCTGCTCAATGATGGGCAGGGCTTGGTGGCGACGTAAACTATTAAGCTGCAACTTTCCTTGGGTTTTGACTCGATCGATCTGCCGATAGGTGGTTGCCAAAATCAATTGGGCACCTTCGGCGGTCAAGACCTGCTGCAATTTCTGAGTCAGAGCTTGCAACTCTACGGCAGGCTGTTCGATCGATTCCAACACGCTCCCATCGGCCTGGACTTTGCGTACTTTAATGGGTTGCGGTTTAACACTGGTGGTCAGCACATTGTCGGCGCTAACGAATTTAGCAACAGTCTGCTTGATTTTTTGCTGAATAGCCTGGCGATCAGCTGGTAAATATTGATCTTGTTTATTAAAAACCAGTAATAGGCGCTGTTGCTGACTGAGCTGAACTAAGTAATTATATTCTGTGGCTGTCAAATCTTCGGTGGTGACAAATATTACCAAATCGGCTTGGTTGGCTAATTGTTGAGTTAAAACATCATCGATGTTTTCCACGGTGCTAAATAGCGCCGGAGTTTCGAGCAGTTCGATCGATTGCCCTGCAGTCTGAGACTGCAATTCTTGGATCAGGGTAGTTTTCCCGACGCGGGCTTTACCCGTAACGGCTATTTGATGGGATTCTCGCTGGGTTTGGCTATTTGCATGACGGAGCTGCTGCTGTAATTGTTCGATCGCTTTTGGCTTTGCTCCCTCGCTAGTGAGGCGATCGATAATAAGATTGACCTGCGCCGTTAAATGTTGGAGAGTTTCCGGATTTATGACCACCGATTTAGTCACCGCTGGCTTTTGACCACGCTGTTTTGACCACCACCAATAACCACCACCCGCCGCCATCGTCCCCAAAATTAGGGTATCACCAGCATTGGCAAAAACGTGCTGCAGGCTATCTAGCCCTAATAATCCTACCGACAGCGCCAAACCACCGATCAGTATTGGCTTTTGGAGTTGCATGGTCATGAAAACTCTCCCCCACTTAAATATGTTGATTGGCGTAGTCGCATCTGCCGCCTAGATATCTATGACGGTAATGTCTCAAATTTTAAGATAAGGCGGTCACTCTGTTACCGTGGTATGGTTTGCCCGGCATGGCTGGTGGGGAAAATACGCCGCCGATGTTGGTGAGTACCGATATAAATTTTTATTGCGTTCCGGCGTGGGGGTTTTGATGGCTAGTCTGGAATTTTACATTGTGGATGTCTTTGCGATCAATCAATATACCGGCAACCAACTGGCGGTATTTTTGAATGCTCAGCAGTTGAGTACGGCTCAAATGCAGCAGATCGCCAAGGAGATGAATTTTTCAGAAAGTACTTTTGTGACCGGGGAAGGTCCCGATTATCCGGTGAAAATTTTCACACCGCAGGTGGAGTTACCCTTTGCTGGTCACCCTACTCTGGGGACAGCTTGGGTCATTCATCAATATGTCGATCGGCAACCTCTATCCACGGTCACGCTGGAATACAAGGCAGGCAGAATTCCCGTAACTTTTAATTATGTTGATCATCAACCAGAAGTTTTGTGGATGCAGCAAAAAACTCCAGAATTTTTAGGCGAATTAACCAAAGAACAACTCGCTCCGGTGCTGAATATCGACCCAGCAGATATTGCGGATTATCCAATTAGTCAAGTTTCCACTGGTCTGCCCTTTATCATTGTGCCGTTAAAAAACCTAGCCGCCGTCCAAAAGGCTCGGTTGGAACTAACTAGTTACTATCAATTGATTGATCGATTACCAGCCAAATCTATTCTAATTTTCAGCCCGGAAACTCTCCAGGCTGAAAATGACTTACATGTACGGGTCTTCACCCATGCCTTGGGTATCCCAGAAGACCCGGCCACAGGCAGCGCCAATGGCTGTCTGGCGGCTTATTTGGTGAAATATGCTTATCAAGGAAAAACTGTTTTTGATTGGAAAATAGAGCAAGGCTATGAGATCGATCGACCTTCATTGTTGTATGTTCGATCGTCTTCTATAAAATCGCAGCAGCAAGATGCAGAGATTGGGGTGTCGGTGGGGGGTAAGGTGCGGTTAGTTGCATCTGGCCAATGGGTAATCTAGACTACGATCAAATAGTATTCTAGGTTACAGCACCGATTAGCAATCTGTAGGCATAATTGATTTTAAAGATAGGGTATGAAATTAATTCTTTGCTTTGATAACAAAGGAGAGTATCTTCTACGCCCGATTAACTGCAAGTAGGAATTGTCAGATACTAATAAATAGTATTTTTTTCTTGGTAGCAATTCATAACTTGTAAAGGTTTCACTATACAAACAACTACGGATTGCCTTATGAAAGATCTTTATGATGAATGGATTTGTCCAACGAAAGTCTTAGAGGATAGAGTAACTGCTCCTCCTGACTCCTTAAACGATTCTGAGCAGCAGGCGATCGATCTCTTTCACAAGTGTCGAAATCAATTTTTGGCGGCATTGAAATCACCGTCAAGAAAAATTACTTGATGCCCTCGATCTGCAATACACTCAATTCTGTGTTTGCCAAAAATCAATCAATTCCCAATTTCTTGAAACGTTCCAGTAGCTCAGCTTCATTATAAATATCAATGTCTTTCCCAAATTGTTCTGATTCATAATACGATTTAGGCTTGAATTTTGCGTCTTGCTCGTACTTATCAGAATTCTTGTACTTGCGAATAGAATCTGCTAATATATTTGGCAAACAAACCTTATTAAAAAATACTTCACTAGAATTTTCTAACCTAATCTGAGCATATTTTTCAAACTGTTCAGCCGAGAAGACGATGCAGTTATTGAGAAATAAATTATATCTAAATTCTTCATAATCAATGTATAGCTTCGGTGCTTCAGTAGCAGTACCTACAAAAAGTTCGTCGATCAATTCACTGGACACAATTTTAGTGAGGAACTCATCTCCAACAAAAGGTGTTTCCTTTTTAAAATATATGCGATCGACTCTGCGGATATCTCGCTGGTCATTGCGCAGTTGTCCATTGGGGTAGAAGGAACAAGTATATAACTCCGGAATTACTTGCCCATCAGAATTTTTTCTAGTGAGCAAACAAGCTTCTTTATCACTGGCTTTTTGACAAGATTTCAACCGCTGAATATTAAACTTCATTCCAGCTAGAAATGCGTGGCCAAAGGAATTCTGAGCGTCTGTTGATTCAACGCCCAACAACAGGAGCGCCATAGTCTGATTTGAACTCATACCTGTGTTCATTAATGTCACCGTAATTAAGAGAGCTGATCTGAGCAGTAATATATTATTTTATATAGTTACTTAAATTGCGCTTGGCGATACTCCCGATTCAACTGCCCGATCGCACTCAAAGAAATCGCCTTCGGGCAAACCGCCGCGCAAGTCCCCGTATTCGTACAAGAACCAAAACCCTCCTGATCCATCTGCGCTACCATATTCACCACCCGCCGCTGCCGCTCTGGTTGTCCCTGCGGCAAACCAGCCAAATGCGACACCTTGGCCGCCACAAATAACATCGCCGAACTATTCTTGCAAGCCGCCACACAGGCCCCACAACCAATACACATGGCATCAGCAAAAGCCGCATCAGCCTGCTCCTTGCCGATCGGAGTCGAATTAGCATCCACCGCATTGCCAGTATTAACCGAAATATAGCCACCGGCTTGGATAATCCGATCGAACGCCGACCGATCTACCATCAAGTCTTTAATCACTGGAAAAGCATTCGATCGCCAGGGTTCGATCGTAATGGTGTCGCCATCTTGATAGGAGCGCATGTACAACTGACAGGTGGTACTGCCTTCGTCGGCACCGTGGGGGCGGCCATTGATATACATGGCACAAGAGCCACAAATCCCCTCCCGACAATCATGGTCGAAGGCGATCGGTTCTTCGTCTGCCAAAATGAGGTTTTGATTGAGGAGATCGATCGTCTCCAAAAAAGACATATCGGGAGAGACATCGGTGAGCTGATAGGTGACAAATTTACCCGCCGACTGAGCAGCGGACTGTCGCCAAATTTTGAGAGTGAGTTTCATTTGTAAGAACGCTGGCTAAACTGCGCCAGCTCGAATTTTAACGCTTCGGGGTGGAACTGCCATTGATGATCTTGCTGATACTCCCAGGCGGCGACGTGGGCATATTTTTCGTCGTCGCGCTGGGCTTCGCCCAGATCGGTTTGGGACTCCTCTCGGAAATGACAGCCACAGCTTTCTTCCCGGTGCAAGGCATCCACACACATCAACTCCCCTAACTCCAAGAAATCGGCCACCCGCTGGGCTTGGTCTAGTTCCGGATTAAGCGAATTGATAGCACCGGGAATTTTCACATCCTGCCAGAACTCTGCTTGTAGTGCCTGGATATCTGCGATCGCTATTTTTAGCCCAGCGGCATTGCGGACAATGCCACAATGCGCCCACAGAATTTTCCCTAAACGTTGATGAAAACTGGTGACGGTTTGTTTACCCTGAATCTGGATCAATCGATCAAGATTTTCTCTAACCCTTTCCTCGGCTTGAAAAAAAGATAGATGTTCGATCGATAGTTTGGTAGTGCCTCGATCTTGAGCTAAGTCGTTAGCCAAATAGTTACTAATCGTGGCCGGAATCACAAAATAGCCATCGGCCAAACCTTGCATCAAAGCCGAAGCCCCCAGCCGATTAGCCCCATGCTCACTGAAGTTAGCTTCACCCAAACAATACAAACCAGGAATTGTCGTCATCAATTCGTAGTCCACCCACAAGCCACCCATCGTATAATGAATTGCTGGATAAATGCGCATCGGCACGGTATAGGGATCTTCGCCGGTAATTTGGGTGTACATATCAAATAAGTTACCATACTTATTTTTCAAAACTTCCCGGCCATCCCGACGCAAGGCATCAGCGTAATCTAGATACACTGCTCGTTGCGAGCTACCTACGCCATAACCGGCATCACATACTTCCTTGACTGCGCGGGAGGCAATATCGCGGGGCACCAAATTGCCAAAGGCCGGATAACGACGTTCTAAAAAGTAGTCCCGTTCTGCTTCCGGAATGTCGGCAACTGGTCGCTGGTCACCTTTGTTTTTGGGTACCCACACCCGGCCATCGTTACGCAAACTCTCCGACATCAGCGTCAGTTTCGATTGATGCTCCCCCGCCACCGGAATACAGGTGGGATGAATCTGGGTGAAGCAAGGATTAGCAAATAGTGCTCCTTGCTTGTGAGCTTTCCAAGTGGCGCTAACATTGCTGCCCATGGCGTTGGTGGAAAGATAAAAAACATTGCTATAGCCGCCAGAACAGAGCAACACCGCATGACCAAAATGTCGTTCCAACTCCCCTGTAATCAAGTTGCGAGCAATAATCCCTCGCGCCTTGTCTTCGATCTGGACAATTTCTAGCATTTCGTGACGAGTATACATAACTACATTACCCAAAGCAATCTGTCGTTCTAGAGCCTGATAAGCACCCAGTAATAGTTGTTGGCCGGTCTGACCCGCCGCATAGAAAGTGCGCTGTACCTGGGTGCCACCAAAAGACCGATTACTGAGTAAGCCACCGTATTCTCGGGCAAAAGGCACCCCTTGGGCGACGCAGTGATCGATGATTTTGGTACTGACCGTCGCTAGTCGATAGACATTGGCTTCGCGCGATCGATAGTCTCCGCCTTTAATGGTGTCGTAAAATAGGCGTTGGACAGAATCTCCGTCATTTTGATAATTTTTAGCGGCGTTAATACCGCCCTGGGCGGCAATGCTGTGGGCGCGACGGGGCGAATCCTGAAAACAAAAGGCTTTGACTCGGTAACCCTGTTCGGCGAGGGTAGCCGCAGCAGAAGCCCCGGCTAGGCCAGTACCAATCACAATTATTTCTAATTGACGTTTGTTGTTGGGACTAATCAGGCGAGCAGTTTCTTGGTAGGTTGACCATTGCTGAGCAACGGGAACGGCAGGAATTTTGGAATTAAGCATGGGCGCTGATGAAGAGGGCGATCGGAATGGCGGCTAGACCTAATGGTACGGCGACAGCAGCGGTTATGCCAATGGTGGAGGGCAATTGCAGATATTTATCGGCTATCCCGAAGGTCGTGGCGGCGCTGCGCCAGCCGTGCCAAAGATGAGCAGTCACGGCTAGGCAACCTAATACATAAATGGCGACTACCCAGCCCTGGCTGAAGGTCGATCGCATTAGTGCAGATAAGTGATCAACGTCAGAATTATTGCCGAGCAGGTTGGGAAGCCAAAATTGGTAAAGATGTAGCAGCAAAAACGCCAGGATGATTGCTCCCAAAATACCCATAAATCTAGCTGGGTCGAAGGAAAAACCAGGACTGACGGCGTAAGCGGTGCTGCGTTTGGCTTTATTTTGCAGCGTTAAGGACGCGCCTTGCCAAATATGAATGACAAAGCCGCCGAAGACTAATAGTTCTAAGAGGTGCAGTCCCCAATTATGGCGGAGCAGATTGGCAGTTCGATCGAACAAAGCCCCATCACTATCCGCCCAAATGGTGGCGTTCAGACCCAAGTGGACAATCAGAAAGGCCATCAAAAAGAGGCCAGTACTGGCCATCACCAATTTGCGGCCAATCGAAGAAGTATAAAAGTTAGACAATTGCATGATCGATCGGTAGTTCACTTAGATCAATATAGATTGTGACAGATGTTGTTGGATTCTGCCTCCGCCAATGTCATAAATCTACAATTTTGTAAAAGTGTTGGGCAATGGACTCAAAATTTGCCAATGAACAATCTATTTCTGCGTTAACTTGTTATCCTGACGAATTCCCAAATAGGTAGCCGCCACAATCAATGAGCCACCAGCTAGAGATTGTAGCGACATTTTTTCACCTAGTAACATCACAGCAAATATCGCCCCAAAAATAGGTTCTGTTCCCATCAACAAACTGACCCGAGTAGGCGTAGTTTGTCGTACCATATGAGTTTGGATAGAGAAAGGCAATAAAGTACAGAAAATGCATAAGTAAAGCATTGCTAACCAAAATATGAGTTGATTTGGTATTACAAACGAACTACTATTCAAAACTCTCCAAGCAATACCCGTCAGGATTGCCACGGTAGCAAGTTGAACTGCTGTCAGGGTGATCGAGTCGAGTGATTTGCCGTGAGTAATCTTTTTAGTGGCGGTAACCATACATGCTCGTAATATAGCTGCGGCCAACATCAACCAGTCGCCGATATTGAAGTGATAACCTTCTTGTAAGGCTAGTAAGCCAGCTCCAACACAAGATAATCCGGTAGCTACCAAGATTTTCCATCCGGGCATTTGGCGAAAGGTTAATCCCTCGACAATAGGCGTAAATACAACGCATAAACTAATCAGAAAGGCCGCATTACTGGCACTGGTGTTGGCAATTCCGGCTGTCTCACACACAAAAATCAGAAATAATATTATGCCGAGGGGCACTCCCGCTGCAAATACACCAGCAGGATTGACTGCTATGGCTCGCCCAGCGAAGGGGAGCATGATAAAACTGGTTAATGTAAACCTAATAAACAGAAAAGCTAAAACTGGTATGTACAATAGTGCTGTTTTGGCCACACTATAACTAGATCCCCAGGCGATCGCGACTAATAACAAACTCCAATCGGCAAATTTGCTGACACCCATAACAGTTTCTTAAACCCTAAAGAATTTAGGATTTCTTCCTAACTACGAGAGCTATCAGCGACTTTAACACATTAGCCACACCTATACTAGTTCGATCGATCACCGCCATCGACTGGGTACTTATACTATTCCACACGGGATGTTGCAGAACCGTTTCAACTAGTTGTTGCACACCAGACCCCATCGACTGCACCCATGGCCACCAATCTCTTCGGCCATGAATTTTAGAATTCCTCACCATTGACTGGTTTTTGGATATAGTTCTAGATCTTCTAATAGGATCTGGCTCTTGCTGTTGAGCCAAATACTTCGATCGAATAGTTTCCACCAAATCATCATGAACTAATTGATAAAGGTGCTCTGGCTCAGACTTGGTACAAGCAATCAAACCTGAACCCACTAAAATATTGAGCAATAATAGAAGTTGCGCATAGTAATTATGCGGGGCGGATAATATTGAGCTATTGTTACTCCGGCGCACTTTCCCGTTATTATTACCCCCACCAGTGGTTGCTGGCAATAACTGCGAAAAAGTGCGTTGTGGTCGATTCCCTCGGCTATCGGTCAACAAAAACAGTGCCATTATTACAGCTTCTAAGTTTTGCTTACCACAATCTCGGATTGCTTCTTCTAAGGCTCTTTCAATTAAATATTGCTGAGGTTTGTGACCAAGCTTAAAATATTGACCCACCGTCTTCACGTTTTCGGCTTGAAGTTGCGCCCCAATCACCTGCAGCTGAGCTGGCGGGATTTCAGCATATTCATCGGCCAAATCGCTCACTAGCTGATCGACCAAGGCTGGCTCAATATAGTAGTGACAATTGCTCGTTAAGCTACTAATCACAGCCTGAGATTGACGAATGCTAAAGTTGCGCAGCTGATAGCGAACTTGTCGATCGAGTAAGCTCTCCCCAAGCTGACTCAAATCAATACAGCGTTCTAGCTCCAGCAAATGATGTAGAGCATCTTGGCGGATGGAAAATAGCATTTTGACATGTGGGAGAGCGAGGCAATCCTGAAAAAACTGATAGAATTCTTGGCGTTGAGCCGCTGGCGACGACACCACAAAAAATTCCTCGAATTGGTCAAAGATTAGCACCGTCAGCAACTGATTATTGATATTAATCCGGAGTTGCTGTTGAATTTGCCCCAAATCCGCAGCACCTGGCCTAGCAGAATGCCCCACTGCGTTAGATAAACTTTCAGACAGTTGCGTTGTCCAGTTTTGATAGGTTTTGAGGGTGGCAACTACCGCCTGTCGATCGGCTACTATTTGGCCGTGCAAAGCCGGAATGACACCACCATGCAACAGTGAACTTTTTCCCATCCCACTTTCGCCATGTAAAACCACCAATTTTTGGTGATCATTACTTAGTCGATCAACAAGCTCTTGCACATCCCGCTCTCGTCCGATCGCTAATGGCTGGTTAAGAGAAGCCGCTGTCCCCACAAAAGCAGTTAAACCTTGCTGATGCTGAAAAAACTGATGCTGCTGCTTAGCCTGAAAAGACTCCCAAAACTGACCTTGGTGGTAGTAGAGTAGCCGTAATTCTTGAATGATATCCAGATAAATTTGAGAATCGGTGGGCACCTCTACTTGCGCTTTTTCCAAATAATTCAAAGCAGTCAAGAATTGTCCAGAGCGAGCTTCGATCTTAGCCACCAATAGCAAATACCACGCTAAGTTAATATTATCAAGCTGGCTCTCGGATTGATATTGTTGCGTGAGACTCAAAGCATAATGAGCATGTTCGGCAGCACGGGTAAAATCATGATTGTACAGAACCACTTCTGCCAAAAAGCCATGGGCTTGAGCCACATTGAATGGTTGACTTTGCAGTTCTCTTTCGGCCAAAACGCTGTTAGCAACGTTTTCTAATTCTAGCCAATTACCCATAACCCTTAAAGTGTCACCAGTTAAGGTAAGTACTTGCCGAACCGCATCCCACCGCTGCTGCTGCTCAAACACTCTCACGACTGATAAAAAGGCATCTCTAGCCAGTGGCCAATGAGTGGCAGCACCCACAGCCTGCTGCTGATAACACAGACCCATATGTAACTTAAGGATAGCCCAGCGGGTTTGGAGCGCATGATGAGTAAATGTCACCATTTTACCAATAGCTGTCTGGCTTTGCAGTTGCTCCCAAATTTGTAAGCTCTTTTGATAATGCACCAAAGCTTCACCCAGACGGCCTTGGGCGTGATCATCACGACCCAGAATCAGATGCCAAGTTGCGGTGAGCGCTGATGGTAAAGCTTGTTTGCTTTTTAAGTCTTTGGTAGCTGCTTTCAGTTCTTGACGAAACTTGGTGGCTAAGCCATAACCCAATGATTCGTTGGGATAAAAACAATCTAACCCTACTGTTAATATTTTCCCGAACAATTGGTCAGAACTCTCTCGCCATAGAATGTTCAGCTCAGTAAGACTAGGAAATAATGTAATAGCGGTAACTGTACTAGCATAAAAATTTGGCGCTAACTTCACCAGGTAACTCAGAGTTTCTTCATTGAGCCAGAGGGCGATCGGCTGGTGACAATGGCTAATAAGATTAGATTGTTCGCTTTCCAAGTTATGCAGCAGCGTTGGTAGATTATAGACATCGGTAATGCCAAAAACCATTAAAGCTGTTTGCTGCTGGCGAGGTGTGGCATTCAAAATCGGCTGCCACAAATTTTCTGGGTGAGGCGGCAGGGTAAATTCTTGAATTTGAATTGGACAAGTAGCTTTCAGGCTATGCGTTAAACGATGTTGTAGTGTAGTGTAGTTACAGCGCACTAATGTCAGGGCAAAACGCCCCTGCAAAACTGTAATAGATCTGGATAGGGTGCTGAGTGCGCGCTGATTCAGTTCATCAACATTTTCCGCTATATTTCCCGAAGTCATGGTTCAGATACCCTGAGCTGAATTTTGCGGTTAGGCCAAAAGTTATTGATCGATCGATGGCAATTTCACCAAAATCTGATTGCGTTGTGGATCTCCCAAATAGGCTGGAACGGTGTTCTGTCGTTGAATCCCCCCAGGAACAGTAGCAGGCTTGCCCCAATAACTCAAGAGGGCTTGGAGCAATTTATCTTGTTGCTGCCGTAGTTCGACAATTTTCGCCCCACGATTAATGATTGTAAACCACACTAACCCTCGATCGCGAGTCGGCAAGGCTCCCGTCAGAGCGCTAACCTCATTTAAGGTACCAGTTTTAACCGTGGTACCCAGCGGTAGCTGTCGATCGATCATACTGCCTTTCGTATCCAAACCAGAGGACGGAAATAAATCGGCTACTGTTAATCCTTGGGGCTGAACTAAACCATGAATAGCTCGAAAAATTTGACTAGCCGCATAAGGAGCAATTTGATTTTCCATCCCTAAACCAGAGCCATTAATCAACTGAATTCCCGTTGGGGCAAAGCCCGCATTCGTAGCGGCAATCTGCATAATTACATCATGTCCACCCACGCCATCCGCTAACAGTTGAGCAATGTCATTGTTACTATAGATATTCATTTCCCGCAAAATATCTAACAGCGGCAAGGACTGATGGCGAATAATCGCTCCGGCCTCGGGTGGGAGCTGATTAGTGACTAGAACCTGACCCATAACTTTGACTGGGATTTTTTCTGATGCAGCTGACACTTTGGCGAGCTGTTTTTTCACTGATGGCTGTGAGGCAGATGTGCCACTCAAAAACTGTTTGAGCAGCTCCCCAGATTTTTTCGGGTCTTTTTGGTAATTCATCACAAAGTTGCCCACTATGACCAAATTACCATTGACCTGCTGAATGCCCATTTGATGGAGAGCGGCAGCTAAAGCTCGTCCATCTTCTGAGACAAACAGCGGGTCACCTGCGCCCTGAATCACCAAGTCACCGTTTAGAATGCCCTGCTGCACTCTGCCCGTCATACCAATATTAGTATCAAAACGTTTTTGCAAGCCCCAGGTTTTTAGAGCAGCCAGGGTAGTCGCTGATTTCGTTAAAGAAGCAGCCGGTAGAGGCATATTGGCTTGATAATTAACCAAACCAACGCTGTCGGTTTGCAGCCAAATTCCCTGCTTTTGCGGATCTAAACCCATCGTTTGGAGGGTTTGCAAGTATTGTTCGATCGACTTCTTAACTTGCGGTTCAATGGCTTGTGGAGGGTTCAATAAGGGCAAACCCTGCCAAGTGCTAACCAACGGAACCGGGTCATAGGGAGCAGACAAGATTTGAGTATTATTCAGCCAGCTATTAGCTAAACCAGAGGCAAACAATTCTAGCATCAGCAGACATTAAATATTTAAAACTGGTTTAATTATGCCATTGGTATCACCACATAGATCAGGTTGACAATATTTTCTTAAGAATCAGGTCTGACCAAATACATTCCTGAATGAGAGCCGATTAATTTTTGATGATTTTTCTGTAAACCAAGCACAATATTTTTCCCTAAAGTATAGACTTGTTCAGCACTGGGCTTAAACCTAATTTCAATACCCTGGACGGGAAATTGATGAGTGATGGTTTTGGTTGTAACCAACTGGGGCTGAGTAAGCTGATGGTCTTTGGCAAATTTAATTAGTCCGGCAATTTCTTGATGATCTTTAACGACTCGATCAGACCATTTGATTTCTACACACCACCAAGGTTTTTGATCAAGCTTATCTAACGCTACTAAGTCTACCTCGCCACTTTTCCAGCGGGCATAATGTAGTTGACTAATTTCGGTGCTATGGAACCACTGACTAAAAATTGCTGTTTCAGCTAAGGCTCCAGTGGCTGCACTATTTTCGTCCACATAGCCAAAAAGAGCGGCTCTCATCGAGGGGTTGGTCAAATATACCTTGAAGGAAGTAGCCCGTTGAAAACGTTTAGCTGAATCATCGATGCGATAGATGCGGCGCACCAAAAAAGCTGCTTCTAAATACTCGATATATCGCTTGAGAGTAGTTTTTCCTACTCCCGAAGATTTGGATAAATTATCTAAACTGACTTCATTGCCGGTGTTGTACGCCAAGGTCGTAAACAAGCGATTGAGTTCTTGAATGTCACTAATGCCATATAAACTGGGCAGATCACGCAGTAGTACTTTGTCGATGATGTCACTTTTAATAAACCTAGAACTGCTCCCTTGAACGGTCGGCGATAATACTGCTTCGGGATATCCCCCAAAATTGAGATAGTTGATGAATTCTTGATTTAATTCTGTAATATTAGTCGCAACGTATTGATCGTTTTGCTGAATGATCAGTTCGTCTTCTCGATCGATAAAGCTCAAATATTCAGCAAAAGTCAATGGCGGCAATAAAAAATCAGAAAATCTGCCAGCACCTGATTCCTGACTCTTGAGTCTGAGTGCCGCTGCCGCTGAGCCTGTTACTACAAATCGATACTGGGGATAGGAATCGACTAAGGACTTGAGATGTACTTCCCAATTTTTGAGATACTGCACCTCGTCGAAAAAAACGATGAGGTTACTTTGACGGGTATGTTTGTGTAGTTCGCTAAAAAATGTGAGTAACTGATCAAGACGTAAATCAGTGTAGAGCGGGGTTTCTAGCGATAAATATAAAATTTGCGGTGGTGCGATTCCTTGACTGATTAACTTTTTAACGGCGTGATAGATCATCACTGTTTTTCCGACTCTTCTGGGTCCCATGAGGACAATGGCGCGGTTAATCGATCGATCAGTCACCAATTCAAAGAAGCTTTCAAAATAATGACGATGGCGCATTTGATCAAAACGCGGTTCAATCTGGCCGTCTTCCCACCAAGGATTGTCAAATTGCAATCTGGCTTTGATTTCTTTTTCAGATATTTGAAACATATCACACTAAGAACAGTTGACTAGCCTTAACTGTATCACCTCTGCAAATAAGATTAGTGGAGTATCTCTAGTTTTTATTGCGTCTAATCGTTGCCAGTGATCAGGTGAAAACTGTCACTAGCGGTGTGCGCCTGGCGGCTGTTACTTGGGTGCAAAGCTTGATCCGGTCAGTAACAGAGCGAGAAATATTATTTGATTTGGATACAGCCCGTCGCTCCATTCATGCCCAATATGGCCGGACAGTGGAGTTTGATTTGTTAAGCAAAACCCATGCCAATTTACTGCGAAAATGGGTAGAGCTTTAGCGGCGATCACCATCACCTAAACATTAGAGTTTTAGAACATTATCCATCATGAACTTCCGCAAACTACACCGCCAATCAGCACCAATTTTATTTATCCCCTTGTTGCTAACTGCTCTTACTGGCGTGGTCTATCGCTTAGGTCTGAGTTGGTTCGATCTTCCCGATGGAGTCGCCGATTTCTTGATGAAGATTCACGAAGGTGGCTTTCTCGGCAAGCCATTGGTGCCCTTCTATGTGCTGTTAATCGGGCTGGGACTGTTGGGACTGATTGCTACTGGTTTAGTAATGCTGAAGCCCCAACGCCAATCAACCACCAACAAATCCAAACTAGATTTCAGAAGATTCCACCGTTTTTTGGTGCCGATCACCTTTATCCCGCTGATTCTAAGTGCTGTAACTGGAGTGGGCTACCGTCTGGGTAAGGCTTGGTTTGGTCTACCAAATGATCAGGTGGCTTTCCTCTTGAAAATTCATCAGGGTTCTTATTTGGGACCAACTTTCCGGGCTTTTTATGTCTTGTTGCTGGGATTGGGCTTAATTGGGTTGTTAATCACTGGCTTGCAAATGACAAATATTTTTCGTAAAGGTAAATCATCCTCATCCTCCTAACCTGGATTATTAATATTCGCTGAGTAGCCATCATTAAATCGGTTAGCAGGATCAATTGGCGTTGCTGAATTCAAGTATGAAAATCGATTTTGCCCTCACCCCCCAACCCCTCTCCCAAAATTGGGCGAGGGGAGCAATAATCCGATTCCCTTCTCCCAGACTTGGGAGAAGGGGCTAGGGGATGAGGGCGATTTATCTCTCCGAGCAGCAAAGCCGATCAATATTATTGGAACCCTGACAAATAATGTAGCTCTTCGGCTACATATTTTAGCCGCATTAACTGCGCCGCCATCTCATCATTTGTCCATTTACGATTAAAACGTTGCCAACCCCAGCCGATCGCCTTACTAGTTTGGAGTTCCCAACGATTCACCACCAGCGTGCCGATCGCCCGAGGGCGACATTCCCACCGGTCTTGCCCAGTCAACAATCCATCAAAGCTCCAAACTATTAGCCCTGGCTCTCTAAGTACCACAATTCTGTTTAAGTTGAATTGAAACAAAGGCATTTTTACTATTAAACGGCTATAGCTACCGACCACTACACTCCATTGATCGACGGGTTCACAAATACCACTTCGCCACCGCTGTTGCAAATCTAGCTCGGTGATACATCGATCGATCACCACGGCGCTGGCGTTAATTTGGATAGATTGTTCCCAAATTTGCTTAGCCATAGTCTTTTAAGATTGGATAGCTGTCTCCAATAGGTTAGACCAAGCATTAACCCCTCTTTGGCCAATTTCTTGGACATTAATAGTTTGATTGCAGGCGGTAGGAATGTTCAGTAGCTGCACGCATAGTTCAGCCAGATCTTCGCTGCTGACTGAGCCATCAGATGTTTTCTTGAGGTCAAATTCTAAATTTTGGCCACCGGGACGATCGATCACAGCACCCATTTGCAAAGTAGTGTAAGGCTTGAAACTACCAGCCAAAGGCTGTGCCATATTACCAGTCGTAGTGGTCAATGGAGCGACCACTATTAACTGCGGCAATATCCGATCCCCATAGGCTCCGATGGAGAATAATTCTAGAGCAAAGTCACCAGCCCGAAAATTGGGATTGAGGTTGCCATCGTACTCAAACTTACTGAGCATGATTTGAAAAGCTGAAATTTTACTGGAATCGATCGGCGGGGCATCGGGCACTGTTTTAGCCCGCATCACCGGCACTAAATTGCTAAAGGGAATCCGCAGATTGGTGATGTTGCCCATGCTACTGTTGGTATCAAAGGAATAAGCATAGCCCAAACCATCCCACTGCTCACCGGGTCGTAAAAACAGTTTGTAGCGCTTACCATCGCCCCGAATGCGCAAAGAAATTCCTTGATAGTTACTCAAATCTAGAGCTGGCTCAAAGTTGCGAGTCCGAATCGAAGCAAAACCACCGGAGTTTTCGGTGGAAATATTTCCAGTAAAGATCGCGCAGTTGGCGGTCTGTTGCAGACCACTAGCGCTTACCCCACCCATCACCACATCATCCACGGCGCCCCAGGTTTGGGCGACGGGGGTCTGTGCCGTGGTGAAGTCAAAAAGCTCTAAATCGCTGCTGGTGGGCAAATGTTGATTAGTCAGCTGAATTAAGGCATCTAAATCTGGCTGGTTAACACTTTCTGGGCAATAGATCACTGCTCTGACCTGCTGCCAAATGTTGTTAGGGATACTACTCAAGGCTCCGCCGACAATTTCTACACCTTGGGGAAAAAGTTGGTGAGCGATCGGTAGTTCGGCAGCAGGTACCAATAAACAGGGCTGATAACCTTTTTGCCACAGTTGTTTAACGACACGTTGACTGAGATGATCGACCCCGCCAATGACCAAAATTGCTTGTTTCATAAAATTATGGTGAGGGGCTGTGGCTCGTCCTTGTAGCTGATGAAGTTGTTTGAGTAGCGGCACGGCCTCAAAGTAGACGAGGGTTTGCCAGAGGCTGCGGAAATCCCAGGGAGCCATGATTTTCTAAGGGGTGAGCTGGCGAGCAGTTGTCCTCTTAATTTACCGCAAATTGCCCAAAAAAAAGGGAGAGTATGGAACTCTCCCGGGGGCAGTTGCCCTGTTTGCCAGATTTGCCTTGGTCTTTGAGGCGTTTCTGGAGCATTTTCATTTGTTTTTTGACCTGTCTTTGACGGGCGGTGCCGCCTTTGCCTTTGTCGTTGCGACCTTCTTTGCGCGGTGACTCCCAGCGCTTGAGCATTCTAGCCATTGGTGCCTTGTATGTAAATTATTCATTTCTACAATTATAGCAAATCTATTGAGATTTTCAACATCTGAGTGTCAGAAGTTTTCAACGTACATAACGCTACGATGGAGCCTGACATTTTCTCGTTTCAAACACATAGCCTTTTTCATTATTGGGAATGGCTACGTTGATTTTATCACCATTGATTGTAATTGCTCTTTCGCCTACTTTGATGTTTTTGCACTCATTTCTTTTGTCATGATAGTCAATGGAAACCAAAGATAAATTAAAATATTTTATTGGAAAATGGTTTTGATAAAAATATAAAACAGTACTAATGCTAGGAATCAGAAGAAGATAACTTAAATATACGGGCAAAGCTATTTTACCGAGTGCTATAAATAAATTACTCGGAAAATACACATTATCGTGTTGTGATTTTAGACTATCTATTTTGATAGTAGCCCTACTTAGAATATTATCTTCAAGCTGTTTTAACGTGTCTATTACACTTGTGAATAAAGGTATAAAAACAATACCTAACATCATCGCCGATACTGCAATAGTATATGCCAAAGAAACTCCTATTAAAACTATACATAGCCATACCAATAATGATGAGGTTATTATCATAACTTTTTGTGAGTTTGGAAATTTGCTTGGCTCTATGCCCATATAATCATTAATTATTTTATTTGAGATAATAGATGAAAAAAATATTGATGTCACATACAATAATCCAAGAGAAAACTTAAATACTGTTTTATAAGTTTCATTGCTCAATAATTTTTTACCCCAAGAAACCAAATTCATAATAAAAGCTGTAAACCAACATGACATGTTGATCACCACCAAAAGTATTTGAGATATTTGATTAGTGAATGCAATAATTATTAGTACAATACAAAAAAATGAATATAGCTTTTCTATCGTAGATAAGTATCGAATTCTTAATAACTCTATTGCTATTTTTTCAATTAGTTTTTTAGGGCTAGTAAAGAATAATATTGGAAATGTGAAAATGGCTATACCAAGGGTTAATAAAAATATTGGAACGAAATCAAATTTACTTATAAGAGCCAAAATAACTACTAGTAGCTTTGTCACCAACAACAGCCAGATGCAAACAATTCCAATTATGTAGAGGCGATCCATAAGGCTAAAATCTAGGAGCCAGCTTTTGATTGCAATATATATATATTTTGTTATCTCTCTCAATGAAAATTGAGCGCTTCCAGGAAAAGAATTTAGATAATCTTTTTTCATTACTTAATTTACCAAATAGTCTTTAATTTACTGTATAAACTTTAATAAAAAACAACCTCTCAATTAATATTATTTATATATATTAATAGTATGATCTGGATTAAAAGAATTACAAATAATTGATTTTATAAATTTATATAACTTTTTAAGAATCTTTCGATCGACCAATTTCCGCGATCGTATACAAAGGCCGACCCTTTACCTCTTCATAAATCCGGCCAATATATTCCCCCAAAATCCCAATGCTGACCAGTTGCACTGCCCCCAGAAAAAAGATTGCAATCATAATAGTGGCCAGACCAGTCAGCGCCGAGGCCTTGGAAACTAACCGCCAGTAAAAAACTAACACCGCCATCAGTAAAGATAGCAAGGCTGAAAACAGCCCTAAATAAATTGATAATCGCAGGGGCACTTGTGAAAAAGAAGCCAAGCCATTAATGGCTAAGGCCAAGGATTTCCGAAAGGTGTACTTGACTTCTCCGGCAAAGCGGGGGTCACGATCGAACAACAAAGCCGTTTGGCGAAAACCCACCCAAGAACGCAGCCCGCGCAGATAACGATTCCGTTCCGGCATGGCGTTCAGCAGATCAACTACCTGCCGATCCATCAGACAAAAATCCCCGGAGTCGATCGGGATTTCTACATCAGCCAAGCGTTTTAGTAATCGATAAAACACAAAGGCCATCAACCTTTTCAACCACCGCTCCTGAGGACGCTTGGTTCTCTGGGCGTAGACCACCTGATAGCCCGACTGCCAGAGTTTTAGTAACTCCGGCACTAACTCTGGCGGATCTTGCAGATCAGCGTCCAAAATAATCACCGCTTGGCCACGGGTCAATTGCAAACCTGCCGTGACGGCAATTTGATGGCCAAAGTTACGAGCCAGACTCACATAACAGACTCGCGGATCCCGCTGATGCAATTCCCGCAAAAGATCGATCGAACGATCCTTGCTACCATCATTCACCAACAATAACTCTGACTCCACAGCCAAACCATCCATCACCGCACTCACCCGACGGTAAAGTTCCGGGATATTAGCATCTTCGTTGTAGATCGGAATTACTAATGAATATACGGGAGCCATCAAAACCTCGATTTTGGATTTGCTTTGTACCGGGGTTTTGCTCCCAATTTGTAATTTTATTGCTCCCAGCGGAGCAGCAGAGAATTGATACCTCTAGGATTGAGGTATCACCGCAATACAATCAATTTCCACCAAGACATCCTTGGGGAGACGCGCTACTTCGACACAGGCTCTGGCCGGAGCCGTAGCCTCGTCAAAATACTGACCATAAACACCATTCATAGTCACAAAATCATTCATATCCTTTAGAAATACCCCAGTCTTGACCACATCCAACCAGCTAGCTCCGGCCTGGGTCAAAATTGCGGATAGGTTGGCCATCACTTGCTCGGTTTGCTTCACCACATCGCCCATATGTACTAGTTGATTGGTGCTGGGATCGATCGAGATCTGTCCAGACACAAACAGCAGTTTACCGCTAGCAGCCACCGCCTGATTGTAAGGACCAACAGGAGCAGGAGCTTGGTTAGTTGTGATAATTTCTCTGGTCATGGGTGAAAGATAGCGAGTATTTATAGGATTTTATCCCAATTAATGAACACGGCGATTAATGTTCTAAAATAAGCGATAGCTAACTGGCTGTAGTAGTTTTAGTGCTTAGCATTAGACTAGATTAATGGCTATCTAGCAAATATCAGCTAAAAACAGGAACTTGTGGTCAAAACAGTGAGGAGGTACTGCAAATTGAACCAAAAACTGATAAAAGAGATAGCAGAGCATTCTCTTTCGTGGGCAATATTTTTCAATTAGGTATCATCTGAGAGACAAGCATCTGCCGGATTTCTTTAAAAATCTAGCACTTGTATTTCGTTTGATAACGTAATGTATGACTGGTACTTTCGTTGGTAATTTAGACTTGAAACCAGAACAAAAAGAAATCGCAAAGCGGCAATCGGAGTTAGCCACCTTAGAAGCGGAACTAGCAAGGCGGGAACTAGATTTAGTGACGTTGCAAAGCGAACTACATTCGTTTGAACGCTACTATCATCAAGTGATTGGAATGCGGTTCGCTGAGATTGATCATCTAGAAAATCAGATCTCGGAATATGTGCAAGTGGTGGATTTTGCTGAAGACGTTAAGTCGGCGGGAAATCTCAAAAAGATATATCGAGCATTAGCTAAACAGATTCATCCTGATTTAATAGCCGATAAAGATGAAAAGGAACGCCGTCTCAAGCTAATGATGGCGGTGAATCAGGCCTACGAAAAGGGCGACGAAGATCGGTTGCGCGAGATCATGCATAAGTGGGAGATGCGAGCTGAACTGATCCGCACAGCCCAAAAAATCGCCCAAAGTAATCTGCAGATTAAGGCGATCGAACAAGAAATGGCTGCTATCCAGCAAACTGAACTTAATCAATTGCGCGTTCAGGTGATCGAAATCCAATCTTCGGGACAGGATTTGTTGCAATCAATGGCTTTAGAGTTAGATGAACAGATCAATCACTCTCAGAACCGTCTGAAAGAATTAAAAATGCAGATAGGATTGTGATCATGACAGAGGCCAAAGCCGAACGCTATATTCAGGTATCTTTTGAACCGGAATTGATCAGATATTCGTCAAATTTGGTAGGCAGGGGGATAAAACTCGCTACAAAGTTGCAGGAATCTGGACTAGATCAAACAACGCGCCTGCCCGATCAAAGCTTAAAATCAAAATATCCGCGTAGCTGTGGCATGGTCGCATACAAATTAGTAGATTCAGCAACAGAACAATTCAGGCTAGAACCTGACCATAATTCTGCTATTCATATTCAAAAAGGCTTAGAATTCGTTGTCAAGATGTCTCAGTTTCAACCAGAAGTCCAAGACGAGTTGGGTGGTCAAGATGATGATTCTAAATCAAAATACTGGCATAACTGTGGTGTGATCAAGTATGAATTAGGAGATAAGCAAGGGGCGATTAGGGAATTTGGTTTGGCGATCGCCCTAAATTCATTGGATTCCACTATCTACTACGAGCGCGGCTGCATTAAGTCGGAGGTTGGAGACAAACAAGGAGCGATCAATGATTTTGATTGTGCTATTACCATTGATTCCAGATTTGCGGCGGCTTATTGTAATCGTGGTAACGCCAAGTATGCTCTTAAGGATTGGGAAGGGGCGATCGCTGACCTGGATAGTGCCCTGCAGCTAAATCCGCAATATGCCAAAGCCTATGGTAACAGAGGCTATATTAAATCAGAAATAGGTAATAAATTAGGTGCCATTAAGGATTTTGATGCGGCGATCGCTCTCGATTCAACACTCGTACAAATTTATTTTGAACGGGCTTTGGCCAAGTCTAGTTTGGATGATCCGCAGGGATCGATCGAAGACTACAACTCTGTACTAGAAATAAATCCCCAGCATATCGATGCTTACAAAAATCGCAGTGATACCAAATACATTTTGGGCGATATCCAAGGAGCAATTGCTGACTACAACTCAATTATTGAGCTGGATCCAAATAATGCTGAGGCTTACAAAAGTCGTAGCGATATGAAATATACAGCTGGTGATTATCCAGGAGCACTGCGTGACTATAATCGTTTCATCAGAATAAATTCTGTTTATGCCGAAGCCTATTACAAACGCGGTTTTGAAAAGTTTGAATCAGAGAATAATGCCGGAGCAATTCAAGATTTCAATCGAGCGATCACTCTCACTCCCAGTAATGCCAGAATTTATGTTAATCGAGGTCTAGCCAAATATCGGCTAGGAAATAAGCAAGGAGCGATCGATGACTGTAACCTGGCCATCACTCTTGACCCAGAACTAGAACATAGTCGTAATTTACTCATTTCGATTATGGGTAAAGAAGAAAAGTTAGCGACTAAACGTCCGCCCGCTCCGCAGCCAGTCAATACGGACATTTTAAGCTGAACCAATTTCATCTAGACTTGGCGATACAGAGGCATCATGATGTTTTATGGAGATAAGAACATTGATGCTGAGGAGAATTCTTTTAATAAAACTTATTAATATTAGCCCAGGTGACAGTATCAAAAGCATACTCTCACATATTAGTTAACTACACGACCAGGCTTTTACCACTATATATGCCGTGAGAGCAAACAAATGGCATAATAACCAGGAAGTGATGCCCTTGAGGTTAGCCAGTGTACAATTTGCCAACTATTTATAGTTAGTTGCAGATCTCAAACAATTGGAGAACAAGATGACTCAACGCTTTCAGCTACTGGGTATTCTCGCACCACTGCTTCTATGTTTAAGTAGCTGTAGTGGCTCTAGTGTAACGCGCCCAGGCGTGTTGCGGGTTTGGGCACATGCCGGACAAGCCGCCGAGCGGCAAGTTCTAGAGCAACAGATCAAACGTTTCAATGGTTCTCAGCAGACCACCAAGGTTGAATTAACTTTTGTGCCCGAGGGTTCTTACAATTCCCAAGTCCAGGCCGCTGCTTTGTCCAAGGATTTGCCAGATGTACTGGAATTTGATGGACCGTTTGTATACAACTATGTCTGGCAACAAAATTTGGTGCCGATGGATAAGTTGATATCACCCGCAGTCCACAAAGATTTGTTGCCTTCTATTCTGCAGCAGGGTACCTACCAAGGAAAGTTGTACTCCGTCGGTACTTTTGATTCTGGTCTGGGGTTATATGGACGACGCAGCAAACTGCAAGCTGCTGGCATTAGAATTCCAGCGAGTAACAAAGACGCTTGGACGATCGAAGAGTTTAATCAGGCACTAGCTACTTTGGCTAAGCAAGATTCCGATCGACAGGTGTTAGATCTAAAACTAAATTACAAAGGCGAATGGGCAACCTACGGATTCTCGCCAATACTCCAGTCGGCTGGGGGCGATTTAATTCAGCGCCGCAACTATCAAACAGCTACGGGGAGTCTCAATAGCCCAGCGGCAGTCACCGGGCTGCAATCAGTCCAAAAGTGGATCCAGCAAGGTTATGTCGATCCCAATATTGATGATGCAGCTTTCACCAGTGGCCGGGTGCCCCTATCTTGGGTGGGTCACTGGGTTTATAAAGACTATGCCAAAGCTGTGGGCAAAGACTTGGTGGTGTTGCCCCTACCCAATTTTGGCCAGGGTTCCAAAACAGCCCAAGGCTCCTGGAACTGGGGCATCACCACCAATTGCCGCAATCCAGAATGTCAGCAATCTGCCATGAAATTCCTGGAGTTTTTACTCCAACCGCAGGAGGTATTAGCCATGGCCAACGTTAATGGTGCTGTACCGGGTACAAAACGCGCGATCGCCCAATCCCAGTTGTACAAGCCTCAGGGACCTTTACACCTATTCGCTGACCAGTTGCTGGCTGGGAACACTGTTCCTCGCCCCCAAACTCCAGCCTATCCCGTCATTACCTCGGCTTTTCAGGAAGCTTTTGCCAATATTCGCAATGGTCGATCGGTCAAAACTGCTTTAGAAAAAGCCACCACCACTATTAATTTGGACTTACAAGATAATCAAAATTATCCTAATCAGCCCAGTCAAAACACGGAGCGGAGTAAATGACTAATAATTCCCTAAGTTCTCTCCCCGCTAAGATTAATGCCCAAACAGCGAGTGATCGCCAGACAGCTCTACTGATGGTCGCTCCAGCCGTCCTCGGCCTGTTGCTATTTGTAGCTTTACCGTTCTTTTTGGCAGTAATTCTATCTTTCACCAATTTACGACTCGGTTCTCCGCTCCCGCTCCAGTTTTTAGGGCTAGAGCAATATCGCCGCGTCTTATTAGATCCCAGTTTTCGGCAAGCATTACTAAATAATGGTTTGTTTGCCCTGGTCATGGTGCCGATTCAAACCGCTCTCGCTCTCGGCCTAGCCTTGCTCTTAAACCGACCACTACCAGGAATTGCCATATTTCGCACCATTTTCTTCATGCCCGTAGTTTTCCCCATGGCTTTAGTAGCGGTGATTTGGACGATCATCTACGCCCCTGGTGCCAACGGCATGATGAATTCTTTACTAGAATCGATTACTTTTGGCCTATGGGAACCTAGGGACTTTCTCAATGATCCGGTCTTTGCCTTACCAGCCATTATGTTGTTATCGATGTGGCAGGGAGTAGGGTTTCAGATGGTTATTATCCTCGCTGGACTACAGTCTATTTCTAGTACTTTATATGAAGCGGCGGCGATCGATGGCAGCAACAAGTGGAATCAGTTTCGCTATATTACGGTACCCCAACTACGCAACACCCTGATTTTTGTGATGCTAGTAACTTCGATCTTGTCTTTCCGGCTGTTTGATCAGGTCAAGATCATGACCCAAGGTGGCCCCAACGACTCCACCACCACTGTCATGTACGAAGCCGTTAAAGCTTCTTTTGAACAACAAAAGATGGCTAAGGGTGCTGCCATGACAGTGATCTTTTTTGTGATAGTGCTGATGATCACTATTCTGCAAAGAATTCTGGTAAAAGAAGAAACAGCAATCGATTAAATCATAGCTACACTTCAGCGGTGCTCAGCTTACTAACAATAATTTGAGTTCGAGTAGATCATCAAAGTATTATAGACCAAACATTGTGTAAATTTCATTATGTCTAACCAAACACCAGCCGCAAAGGTTGTCCCAGATATTGCCTCCCAGTCATCATCGCGTTCATGGGTTAGTCTGGTCGGCAGCTATGCTTTATTAACTATCATGGCTTTACTGTTTATAGCACCGATCGGCTTTATGTTAGTAGCTAGTCTCAAGCCGGATGATTTGGTGCTATCTCAGGCCGGTACTATCCAAGGATTTATTCCCCAACCAGCTTCTTTGCAAAATTATCAAGATGTTTTTCAACGGGTCAAATTTGGCCAATTTTTCTTGAATTCGTTGTTGATCACCAGTGCCGTTGTGCTCTTGGGACTGTTAGTGAATGCCATGGCTGGCTATGCTTTGGCACGGCTCCGCTGGCCGGGACGGAGTACCCTATTGATCATAGTGCTGGCTTTGATGATTATTCCTTTTGAAGCGATCGCCGTGCCCCTATTTTTTCAAGTAACCATCTGGGGTTGGCGTAATACTTACATAGCTCAAATCTTGCCTTTTGTGGCCAATACTTTTTCGATTTATTTGTTTTACACCTTTTTTATTGGCTTGCCCAAAGAGTTAGAAGAAGCAGCCCGCATTGATGGAGCAAGTACCTTGCGTACTTTTTTTGAAATTATTGTCCCAGTCTCCAAGCCAGTCTTTGCCACTGTGGCGATTCTGACTTTTCTGACCCAATGGGGATCTTTTCTGTGGCCATTGATGGTAACGATCGGGGAGGGAGTCCAACCCTTACCGGTGGCGATCGCCACCTTCCAAACCCAGCCGCCAGTACAGTGGGGAGACATTATGAGTTTTGGTGTAATGATGGTGACACCGATTCTGGTAGTGTTTTTGATATTTCAGAAATGGTTCGTGGAAGGCGTTGCTTCTACTGGCACCAAAGGTTAAAATACACCACTATTATTTATTATGGAGTAGCAACAATGGCAACAGTAAAATTCGATCATGTTTTCAAAACTTATGTCAATGGTCACAATGCCATTAAGGATCTCTGTCTAGAAATCGCCGATGGTGAATTCTTAGTATTTGTGGGTCCTTCGGGCTGTGGTAAGTCCACTGCGCTGCGGATGTTGGCAGGGCTAGAAGATATTTCTGGCGGCCAAATCATTATTGGCGATCGAGTGGTAAACGATCGAACACCGCAACAGCGCAACATTGCGATGGTCTTCCAGAACTATGCCCTCTATCCCCACATGACCGTCCGCCAAAATTTAGAATTTCCGTTGCGGATGATGAACCTACCCCAGAACAAAATAAACGGCCTGGTGGGAGAAGCAGTGAATAAATTAGGGCTAAATGAGTTACTCGATCGCAAACCTAAGCAATTGTCTGGTGGCCAACGGCAGCGGGTAGCCATGGGCCGAGCGATCGTCCGTGATCCAGCGGTATTTTTGATGGATGAACCGCTGTCTAATCTGGACGCCAAAATGCGATCGCAAATTCGCACCGAGATTACCACTCTTCAACAGCGGATGGGTACTACGACTGTATATGTAACTCATGATCAGGTGGAGGCCATGACGATGGGCGATCGAGTGGCGGTGATGCGGGGTGGTCAATTGCAACAGATTAGCTCGCCGCAAGATCTTTATGAACAGCCTGCCAATGTTTTTGTGGCTGGTTTTATTGGTTCACCAGCTATGAATATTTTTCGGTCTCGACTACATAAAGACGAGCGGGGCACTTTTATGGTTGATTTTGGCGAACAATTTTTGAAAATGGGAGCTTCCACAGCTAGTCGTTATCAACAATTAGAAAAATATTGTGACCAGCAGATTTTAGTGGGGCTGCGACCAGAAGCTTTTACAGTGGCACCACCCCAAGCAGATAGCGCAATTTCAGTTGATGTGAAAACGGTAGAAGCTTTGGGTCATGAGATGATTGTTCATGCTGTGGCTCCGATCGACAAAATTGATACTGACGACCAAGCTGGTGAGCCCGATGGGGGGCGACAACTAAGTGCTGATGGGCAACATAGTTCCATATTGACGGCACGGGTAGCTTCATCCCGATCGATCCAAGCAGGGCATCGGTTGAATTTGACTGTAGATGACAGCCAGATGTATTTGTTCTCGATCGATGGTGAAAGAATCCAGTAAGTATTTTCAAGGAAAATCTGGTTGAGTAGTATCTCACAATATTAATTTTTGTGTTTAAATAATCCGGAAATCCTGATCTATTGGGAGTTAGAAGTTGGTTGAACTTGATACACTAAATTCAACAATTCCACAATAGCAGAATTTAAGGTTAGAATATTTAGCAAGTTCTGTTCAGTAAAAACATAAGAACCACGATGAAATCCACCATTGCTTTGACTAGTCTTTGCGTAATTTTCACAGTCATTTTTGGATCTGACTTTTCCCGCTAAGTTTGGGTAGCCAGCTGCCAGCCTTCAACCAAGT
>CAXTSX010000001.1:0-173948 GCA_964247085.1 uncultured bacterium | reverse complement strand
CTGGCCGATCGCTACTACCTCGGCTATCTCTGTCAAAGGATCTGGCTGGCCGATCACTGCCACCCCGGTTATCTCTGTCGAAAGATCTAGCTGGCCGATCGCTGCCACCTCGGCTATCTCTGTCGAAAGATCTGGCTGGTCGATCACTGCCACCTCGGCTATCTCTGTCGAAAGATCTGGCTGGCCGATCACTGCCACCCCGGTTATCTCTGTCAAAGGATCTGGCTGGCCGATCGCTGCCACCTCGGCTATCTCTGTCGAAAGATCTGGCTGGTCGATCGCTACGACCCCGATTGTCTTGATCAAATGGTCTAGCTGGCCGATCTCTGTCGAAGGATTTAGCTGGTCGCCCCTTACCATATTGACCATCTCGAATGACTGGTTTTTGGGGTTGATTGTTACCAAATTTATCGGCTCTCCCGATCGGCTTTGGTCGATCATCAGCTACTGGTCGATCGAAAGACCCCGCATCATCGCGACGATCCCGGCGCGGACGATCAGGGCGACCACCGCCATCAAAACGGGGAGCATCCGATCGATCCCTAGGCGCAGAGTCATCCCGGCGACTGGATTTAAATTTGCCACCCAATCGCGCTTTTCGTGGTTTAAACGTCATAATAATATTTCTCAGTTAGGAAGTAGCAGGTACAAAGCTGATTTCTGCCAATAGCTCTTGTAAACGCTGTGGATTAGTAAGGTACAAATAGCCAATTAATGTTTCTAGACTGGTAGCTTGCTGATAAATCTCTGGATCTAACCGGCGTGGGCCACCACCGGCCGCATTACGGCCCCGCTTGAGCCAATTCAATTCTGGTTCGGTTAATTTTGGTAATAATACTTGTAAATGTTGAGCTTGGGTCTCTGCCCTAACTTGAGAGACCACTTCTTGATGGTATGCATGGGAACGCTTCAGCGGCAGCAAAAAGGCGGTACGCACATATAGTTCATAAACAGCATCGCCAAGATAGGCTAGGGACATTGGTGATAATTGATTAACAGGTATCACTCGATCGCCAATCACTGGTAAATTAGGCCATAAATTTTCCTCTTCACCCAAATCGATCACTAAATTTAATTGAGTAGTAAATAGATCAATACATCATCATAGCAACTGCAATGGGCAACTGATGAAAACACTTTGAAGTTACCCATGACAGCGACTATTGCCCTAACTGGCTGGTATTTTTTCGATAGCCGCATCTACCGAAGTTTGCAAAGATAAAAACTGTTCTAAACGAACCAGCTTCACAGTTTGGGTAACCCGCGCGTTAGCTACAATTTGGAGAGTACCTTCTAGTGTCTGAGTTTTTTTCACTAGCTTTACTAATGCACCCAGACCAGAGCTATCCACAAAATCGATTTTAGATAGATCCAAGATAATGTTGGCTGGACCTTCATCGATCAATTTGCCAATCACTTTTTGGAAGGTTGGCTCGGAAAAAGCATCTAATAGACCAGTTAATCGAAATAATTGACAATTATCTCTGAGCTCTCTGGTACCGCGCAGGCTGACGGTGAGAATAAGTGTTTCAGCGATGATCGCCTCCTCATGGTTTCTGATTCAAATAGAGTGAGAATATAACAGTCTTGGGGACAGGAATCAACTTTCTGTAACAGTTTTTTGCGTGCGGGCTTGACGCATCTGATCCACAAACTGCGCAAACAGGTAATCGGCATCATGGGGGCCAGGACTGGCTTCTGGGTGATACTGCACCGAAAAGAAGGGTAAAGTCTTATGCCGTAGTCCCGCGATCGTGCGATCGTTCAAATTTAGGTGAGTCACTTCCACATCGGCACTCATCGACTCGGCAGTAAGCGCGAAGCCATGATTTTGGCTGGTAATTTCCACTGGCTGCTCGGCGAGACCAGCGGGTTGATTTAAACCCCGGTGACCAAACTTTAGTTTAAACGTCTCTGCCCCCAGAGCCAAGCCCAAAATTTGATGTCCCATGCAAATACCGAAAATCGGCTTTTGAGCCTGGAGTAGTTCTTTGGTGGTAGCAATGCCCTCAGTGACAGCGGCTGGATCGCCCGGCCCATTGGAGAGAAAAATACCATCAGGATTGTGACTGAGGATTTCAGCAGCACTGGTGTGAGCAGGCACCACTTTGACTCGGCAGCCGTGGCTAGCTAAGCGGTGTAGAATATTGCGCTTGATCCCAAAGTCTAAGGCAACTACCTGAAAAGGCTCATCGGTACTTTCTTGCTCCTGAAATTCCCAGGCAGCATCGCTGGGTTGTGACCAATCATAAGCAGTGGTGGTGCTGACCACATTTACTAGATTCAATCCGTCCATGTTCGGCGCTGTTTGCACTTGCGCTAACAGTAAGGCGGGGTCTAAGATTTCACTAGAAATTGCCCCATTCATGGCACCGACTACTCGGAGCTTGCGGGTTAATGCTCTGGTGTCAATGCCATAAATTCCAGGGATATTATGCTGTTGCAAGTAGTCGGATAAGGATTGAGTCGATCGCCAGTTGCTGGGTCGTTGACAAATATTACGGGCAATTACCGCTTGGATTTGTGGCCGATCGGACTCTTCATCTGCCGGATTTACGCCAGTATTACCGAGTTCTGGGTAGGTAAAGGTCACTATTTGACCATGGTAGCTGGGGTCAGTTAATACTTCTTGGTAACCAGTCATCCCAGTATTGAAAACCACTTCACCAACGGTGGTACCAGTTGCCCCAAATGACCAGCCTGGGTAAGTAGTACCATCAGCTAAAACTAACAGTGCTGGTTGTGCCAAAGAAGCCGTCATTTTGTCTGCCTGGAAATAAAGCGAGGCAATTATAGCATGTGTCTGGGGTTCCAGCCGTTACGGGAACTCTGAACGACACCCCTTAGACTATATTGGAGTATGAATTATCAGTTTGAGGTGTCATGAGTGCAGCCCAGCCAGCCGTAGCCCCCAAAAAGTTTCGATTCGATCGACAACTTTGGCAAAGATTTGTAGAAGTTGCCCAGCCCTATTTCTATCCACCAGGACCCCGGAGTTCGGCACAATTTTTGTTTTTGGTGTTGAATCAGCTGGTTTTTGTGGTGGCCTTCACCTTCTTTTTTATTGTGGTCTTGGCTTTGCTGGGTTTCCAGTTCGTTCCCCAGTTTTTTGAAGGCTTCGCTAAAGAAATTATTTATCTAAAATTTTTGGGGGGTTTAGGAGATACCCCAGCGGAGATTTTGCAAGGTCTGATCAAATTCGTACCTTTTTATATATTTTTGGCACTGATATTGCTTAGTTCGGGAATTTTCTTTGCCTATCGTCACAAGCTGAAAGGACGCGAAAAACAATGGTCAATTTTAGGTTTATTACTTTTTCTATCATTTATTGTTAGCAGTCTCAATGTTTTAATTAGCTACGTTTTTCGCTTCATTGATAACGCCCTTAACAAAAAAGATCCAGCCATGTTTTGGAGCTTTCTGACGGTCTATGGCATTACACTGGTAGTGGCTATTCCCATTTTGGTGGGCTATAGCTATGCTCGGCAAAAACTCTCGCTGTTTTGGCGCTCATGGCTGACGACGACTTTTTTAGACGGTTACTTCCAAAACCGCGCCTATTACGAACTCGATTCCAACGCAGCCAATACTGGTGTTGATAATCCAGATCAACGGATCACAGAAGATATTAAATCTTTCACCATCACCGTGTTGGATCTATTGCTAGACGTACTGTCCTCGGTGTTAGACTTGGTGGCCTTTGTCGGAATTCTGTACATTATTTCGCAGAGTCTCACCTTGGGATTGGTAGGCTATGTGGCGATCGGTACCGCCCTGGCTGTTGTCATTGGCACCAAACTGATTCAACTTAATTTTAACCAACTGCGCTTAGAAGGCGATTTTCGTTATGGCATGGTGCATGTGCGGGATAATGCCGAATCTATTGCTTTTTATCAGGGGGAAAACTTAGAGCGCAATCAAGTAGAAGGACGGCTGGGTAAAGCCATCAAAAACTACGATCTATTAATTATTTGGTTCGCTTTCCTCAATGTCTTTCAAAGTGCCTACAAGTACTTTGCTCGGTTAGTTCCTTACATCATTGTTGCCCCTTTGTATTTTGCGGGCAAGGTGGACTTTGGCACCATTGGCCAAGGGATTTTCGCCTTCTCTATGGTTTTAGATGCAATGTCGGTCATTACCAATCGGATCAAAGATATTGCTGCCTTTTCTGCCAGTATCGAGCGGTTAGGAATGCTTAATGAACGCTTTGGCCTGAAAGTTGATAATGCTGATAATAGTCGCATTAAGAATCTTCCTTTTACCCATTTCAAAGTCGATCAATTAACCCTGCGGACTCCAAACGCCGAGCAAACTTTATTTCAAAACCTCTCCTTTGAACTACAGTCATCCCAATCGCTATTAGTCGTAGGAGCCAGTGGCCGAGGCAAGAGTTCTTTGCTGCGGGCGATCGCTGGACTGTGGCGGAATGGCTCGGGTACGATCGAAAGTCCTAATTTCCAAGAAGTGCTATTTTTGCCCCAAACCCCTTATATGTTGTTGGGTAGTTTGCGCGAACAGTTAGTTTATCCCAATCGTCGATCGGATATTACCGATCAAGAAATCCAGACAGCTCTCACCAATGTGAATTTGGCTGATTTGATCGATCGCATGGGTGGAATTGATACTGAAAAAGATTGGGCAACGGTGTTATCGATCGGCGAACAACAGCGGCTGGCTTTTGCTCGCATTCTGCTGAGCCGCCCCAAATACGCCATCCTCGATGAAGCTACCAGCGCTTTGGATGTGACTAATGAACGGCGTTTATACGAAATGTTGCAAGGTTTAGATATTACCTATATCAGTGTGGGTCATCGACCGAGCTTGGTAGATTACCATGAAAGAGTTCTAGATTTGGGAGCCGCCAATGGCTGGCAGTTACTGGAGGCTAGTGCTTATCAGTTTGCGCAATAGCACTTTCCGCTATACTATTTCACCTAGTTAGAGAATTTATCCAGTTTGCCCACATCGCCATCCATGATTTTCCGAAAATACATTGCTCTTGTTTTGTGCTGCACAAGTCTTCTCATGACGAGCTGTGGCGGTGGGCTAGCAGGTAATTCCAATTCCCGCGCTGGTTGGATTACAGTCGGCACTAAGGAAAAGCCTCGGACGATCGACCCCGCTGACGCTTACGAACTCAGCTCTTTTTCGATCATTACCAATGTGGGAGAACGGCTTTATACCTATGACCCGGGCAGTACCGATCTGAAACCGCAGTTGGCCACCGCTTTACCTAAAATCAGCGCTGATGGTCTTACCTACACAATTCCTATTCGTCAGGGAGTGGTTTTTCATGACGGCACCCCCTTTGATGCGGAGGCGATGGTGCATTCCCTTAAGCGCTTTATCACCTTGGGTGGCAGCCCAGCTTTTTTGTTAGCCGATCGGATTGATTACCTGCGTACCGATCCCAAAGACAAAGAAAAACCCCCAACTATTAATGCGGATGGTCTGAAAGCCACTGGCAAGTATGAGCTAACTATCAAGCTGAAACAGCCCTTTGCTGCTTTCCCTTCCCTGCTGGCTTTTCCTGGTGCTTGCGCCGTCTCCCCTCCGGCATATCCGATCAAAGATGCTAAATCTGAGGTTAAATTCAAAACTGATGATGAAGAATTTGTGGGTACTGGACCTTACAAGTTGTTGAAAAAAAACAGTGAAGGTCGGTTGGAGTTAGTCGCTTTTGATAAATACTGGGGACCCCAGCCCGCTAATAAAGGCATTACGGTGCAGTTCTATTTGGGTAGTTCCTCCAATCTTTACAACTCTTTCAAAACTGGTGCTGTGGATGTGGCCTATCTATCGCTAGAGCCAGATCAGATTCGGAGCCTCCAAGAAGGTCAAGAAAAAAAAGGATGGAAAGTAATTGAAGTAGACGGCAATGGAACGGTCTACATGATGCTGAATGTCACCCAAAAACCGCTGGATAATCCTTTGGTAAGACAGGCCGTAGCAGCGATGATCGATCGACCATTAATGAACGATCGGGTGCTATATGGTCAGGGTAAGCCTTTGTATAGTTTGATCCCAGCTAGCTTTCCAGAATCTCAAGATGGCTTCAAAACTGCCTATAGTGATTCTCAAGGCAGAGCTGATTTAGCCAAGTCTAAAGCTCTGCTCCAGCAGGCCGGATTTTCACCACAAAACCCGGCGAGAATTCCGGTTTGGTACCGCTCCAGCAATTCTACTCATAAGATGATTGCTAATTTACTGCGCGCCTATGCCAAGAAAAAAATGGATGGTTTGTTATTGTTTGAAACTAATGCTGCTGAAAAGGTATCCTTCACTAAAATGCTTAAGCAAGGTACTTATGCAGTGGCTTTTCAAGACTGGTATCCGGATTTCATTGATGTCGATACCTACATCCAACCCTTTTTAGAATGCTCTAAAGCAGATTCTAAAAATCCTAAAAAATGTAAATCTGGCGGTAGTAGCGAACAAGGCTCTTTTTATAATGATCCGCAAATGAATAAGTTGATTGCTGACCAAGGTCAGGCGGCGAATCCCCAAGAGCGGCTAAAGATCATCACTCAAATTCAAGATCAAGTGGTGCGTGATGTCCCCCAAATTCCTCTGTGGCAGAGCAAAGACTTCATCTTTGCCCGTCCCGGCATCACTGGAGTCGGTACTGACCCCCTCCAAAACCTGAAATATTCTAACCTCAAAAAATCTGCTGCTCAGTAATTACTATGTCTAGATTAAAGTCTCTCCAATACTATTTACTGGCCAGATTGTTGTTAGCCCCGCTGATGCTCTGGACGATCGTAACTATCATCTTTTTGCTGATGCGCGCCACCCCTGGCGATCCAGTCGATGCGATCGTTGGTTCCCGCGCGACCCCAGCTATTAAAGATGAGATTCGCAAAAAGTTGGGGTTAGACCTACCTCTGCCACAGCAATATGGCGATTATCTGGGTAAATTATTACACTTTGACCTCGGGAAATCGATTACCAGTTCAGGCAAGGCCGTCACCACAATTATTTCCGATCACTTTCCCGCCACGCTGGAATTAGCGATCGGTGCGATTGCGGTCGCCTTTATTGTTGGTATTACGATCGGAGTGATTTCTGCCGCCAAGAGAGATACCGGGGTAGAAGCTTCTGGTCGGCTGTTTGGGGTAATTAGCTACTCCTTGCCCATTTTTTGGGTCGGAATGCTGTTGCAATTAATTTTTGCAGTGAATTTAAACTGGTTTCCGCTGGGGGGCAGATTTCCTTCCGCCGCCACCCCACCAGATCGCATTTTAGGATTGTATTCGATCGATAGTCTGCTCCACTTAAATTTGGGTCAGTTTTTCACATCCATGCATCACTTATTTCTACCCTGTTTTACCTTGGGAATATTACTCAGCGGTATTTTTGAGCGGATTGTGCGGGTCAACCTGAAAGAAAACTTGAAGTCGGAGTACGTTGAAGCAGCCAGAGCCAGAGGCATTCCCGAACAACGCATTCTGCTCGTCCATGCCCTGAAGAATTCCTTAATTCCGGTGATTACGGTGTTAGGTTTAACCACTGCTTCGCTATTAGGGGGGGCGGTACTGACCGAGGTTACCTTCTCCTGGCCTGGTTTAGCCGGACGCTTATACGAAGCGATCGGCGCTCGGGACTATCCGACGATCCAAGGAATCATGGTTTTCTTTGCGACAATTGTGGTATTTGCCAGCATTATTATTGATTTAATCAATGCCTGGATCGACCCACGCATTAAGTACTAATTAAATTATTTGCTGAGCAACTTATAGCGGTTCTGGAAAGAATAAATTACTATGAATTGATACTCAGCTTGACTTGGAGTCGCACAAGATTATTGCATCCGACTCAGAATCTCTATATTCTGTAGCCAACACTGCGGCTAATTGCTGAGATAAGTTAATAATGCGCGCACAGCTTTCAGCATGCCAGACTTTAAACTTACTGTTGATATTTCCCGCAATTAATGGACCCATTAAATAAAAGTTGTGATTTATTTCAAAATTTTCATTAACAACAAAACCACAATTAGAATCATTGGGAACCGCAATACCCCGTTTAATTAAATTATTAATTAGTGGCGATGACGATGTTCTTAAGTCTTGGAAACCAGCACAATTAACTACCACCTGCACAGCAGTTTCCCACTGCTGCTCTTGCTGCTGAGCATCAATAAATTTAAAGCCCTGTTCTTGGTCATTTAATAAGCAGGTCTGGAGCAACTTGCCTTTAATAAATTCCAGCTTGCCAGTACTCATTAAATTTTCGACCACGTTTAGGTAATCATTACCAGCGCGTCTTTGGAATTTACCAATTTCAACCCCATATTTAATCACAAATAGTTTTTGTTCGGCAGGGGAAAGTTGCTGTAAAACATTAATAATCCCTTTGGAAATTAGGGCATAGGTACTACCCACGGTTTCATTTTGAGCTAAGGCTCGATCGACATCTTCCTGCACAGCTTTCAACATCTGCTGAGCAGTGGGTTCTGGCGACTGGAGCAGGGCTTGCAGGGCTTGGGGTTGATATTGGGCAGTAGTAGCTGCGCAAATCCGGTCGGGAAAAGCCGCGTTGGGAGAAATAACAATAAACTTACCGATCGATCCCACAATTTCCGGATGATTGTTTAAGCTATAAATGGTTTCCAGGGCACTGGCATTAGACCCGACAATTAGTACTTGATTTTGCTGGGGATGAGCAGATTTTTTCAAAACCTGGCTAATTCGATCGATATTAAAAGATTGAGTTGGTTCATACATATTCTCGATAAAACAGAACTCTTCACCAAGCATGGAGTCTGGAGCTAACTGGGTACTTTTATTCGGTGGGCTACCCATCGCCAAAATCACTTTTCGAGCTGTCAAAAAAGACTGGGGCTGATTGGTCGTCGCCATTTCAATTTGATATTGATCGCCCACTGCTTGGATATCAACGACTTCCGCTACCACCAGCTGACATTCCACCAAATCCTCAGCCGCTTGTAATAGTCGATCGATCCGTTCTTTCAGATATATTCCTACCGTGTAGCGGGGAATAAACAGCTCATCCCAACAACCAGCCGCCATCTCAGCGGCATATAATTCTTGCCACTGGCTCACCAGTAGACCTGCTTGCCGATCTGGGGTATTAAACACTGTGCGATAATTTTGATTAAGCCACTGCTTGAAATTATCTAATTCGGGCTGTGGAAAAAATTCTTTTAACGAAGAAATAATTAAAGACTGTTGGCCGGAGCGCTGCCCATAGGGGATCCCTGTCCAAAACTCGCCAGCCTTATCAATGACCATCACCTTGATCTTGGGGCGCGGAGCTTGCTGTAGCAGTAAAGAAATATAATGAATTACTGTGTAAGAGCAAGATATCCCAGATCCAATAATGGCAATATCACATGGCGGAGTAAAAGATCGATCGCGAACGGGAAGTCCTGGAAGAGGATCTATAACTATGCTAGAGTTTGGCATATTTCAGATATCACACAAAGGTTTGATATTTATCATCATGAATCTGGGTCAGCTATAGGATCAAGGCTATTATTACCACCCCATACATCTACATGACAGGAATCTAGAAATCCGGGGAAAACAACATAAAATTATTTAACAAATAAATTTGGTTTAAACTAATTTATTACATTCGTATTTCTTTTCTACTGTCAGCCTTACATTTATAATACTTCCTGGAATATTACATTGACAAGCCGATGAAAAAAGAAACGACATCGATGTATTTGTACGGCGCAGGTGGCCATTCTAAAGTCATCACTGATATTCTACAAAGTTTAAATATTATTGTAGTTGGTGTGTTTGACGACCAACCAGCAGGTGCTAAGCTCCAGGGCATTGAAATTGATGCTGGGATCCAAATTCAGCAAAATAGCTTTCCCGAATTAGATGCACCATTAATCCTTAGCGTGGGCGACAATGCTAGACGTGCAGAACTAGCTCGCAAGATTACAGCCACCTATGGTAAAGCTATTCATAGGACTGCTATTATTTCAGCGAAAGCTTCGATCGGAGAGGGCACTGTGATTTTGCAAGGTGCGATCGTCCAATCGTCAGCGCGAGTCGGGAAGCATGTTCTAATCAATACAGCAGCCAGTATCGACCATGACAATGTGATTGGTGATTATGCTCATATTTCACCCCATGCAACATTGTGCGGCCATGTCCAGGTGGGGGAAGGCACTCACATCGGAGCAGGTGCAGTGGTCATTCCATCAATTCGGATTGGACAATGGTGCAAAATTGGAGCCGGGGCGGTGGTCATTCGAGATATTCCAGATTTTGCCACGGCGGTCGGCAATCCCGCCCAAGTAGTTAAGATCAAAGGAAAAGCTGTTGCTGACATGTTTCAACAACCTCAGCAATATTGACTCAACAATGAGAACAAAATGAGTAAAAATACTTTCAGCGATAGCTGCTAGTAAGATTGATCTCTCTAGAAAAATTTTTACTTGCTAAATAATGCTAGAAGCTTTTACGTCTGGATTACTATTAATTACAGCCTCGGAATTGGGGGATAAAACCTTCTTCATGGCGGTAATTTTGGCGACTCGCTATCCGCGCAAGCCTGTATTGATCGGAGTGGTGGGAGCGCTGGCCACAATGACCGTTCTCTCGGTAGGTATTGGGCAGTTTTTCACATTATTACCTCAATTTCTAGCGAAATATTTGCCTCCCAGCCTAGTGGGAATTACTCATATTTCTATTGAGCAAGTTGCTGCTTTGTTATTTTTCTTATTTGGTCTCAAGCTGCTGCATGAATCTCGACAGATGTCGGCTCAGACAGACCTGGAGGTAAGAGCTGAGGCTGAAAAAGCTGTTGCAGCTGGAGATCGCCAGTTTCAGCAACGCAACACAACCTGGAAAATTACCATCGAGAGCTTTGTCCTGACCTTTGTGGCCGAATGGGGCGATCGCACCCAAATTGCCACCATTACCTTAGCCGCTGCTCAAAATGCTGGCGGCGTTATACTAGGTGGAATTGTCGGTCACACCATTTGTTCATTGATTGCAGTGTGGGGTGGCAAGGTCATTGCTGGCCGGATCTCCGAACGGACGATTACAATTGTTGGTGGATTATTGTTTATTTTGTTTGCAGTACTGGCGATCTGGCCGGGAGGGTAGTAATGCTAGTCGGGGAAAAGATTAGTTTTTACTTAGAAGACATTGAAACTCCGATCGGGAAATGGCTGAACCTGATTATTACTGGTCTGGTACTGGTTTCTACTGGTACTTTTGTGGCCGAGACTTACGTTTTGGAGCCAGTCCTAGCTAATTTTTTGCACCAATTAGACAGCGCCATCATGGTGATCTTTACGATCGAATATGTGGTGCGGCTAGTGGTAGCTAAAAATCGCTGGCAGTATGTATTTAGTTTCTATGCTCTGATTGACTTTGTGGCTATTTTCCCATTTTTGTTCGGGATATTTGACGCCAGCTTTTTACGAGTATTCCGCTGGTTCCGGATTCTGCGCTTGATTCGGTTTATTGAGGGTAAAACTGCGTTTGGGAATCTCGATCGACAGGATAGTTTGGTGGTTACCCGCATTGTTTTTACCATTTCCTCGATCATATTTGTTTATTCTGGTTTGATTTATCAAGTTGAGCATCCAGTCAATCCCCAAATGTTTGGCACCTTTTTTGATGCGATCTATTTTTCGGTGGCTACGATGACAACGGTGGGTTTTGGAGATATTACACCAATTTCTACGATGGGGCGCTTGCTGACGGTGTTAATGATTTTGACAGGAATTGCCCTGATTCCTTGGCAGCTAGGGGATTTGGTGAAGCAGGTGGTGAAGAGTAGCGATAAAGTTCAGAAGGTTTGCCAACGTTGTCAATGGGCTAGCCATGAAACTGATGCTCTATTTTGTAAACGCTGCGGCACCGAACTATAATGCCGTAAATTAAAACAACCATTTTATGGATCGATCGCTGTCTAGCTACCTTTATCAATTACCAGAAGAACTGATCGCCCAAGTCCCAGTAGTGCCTCGGGATCAGTCCCGATTGTTAGTGGTGACGGAAAAAGAACACCAGCATCGCCAATTTTTTGAAATTGCCGACTTGCTGCAACCCGGAGATTTATTGGTGTTTAATAACACCAAGGTAATGCCAGCTCGGCTATATGGACATAAAGTGAGCGGTGCTAAGGTAGAAACATTGCTACTCTGTGAACAAAGTAAGAATACTTGGTTGGCCTTGGTGAAACCAGGACGGAAGCTGCCGATCGGCACTAAACTCATTTTTCCAGCGCTGATCGAAAATTTACCAGATTTGGTAGCGGAGATTGTCGATCGAGATGAGCCCACTGGTGGTCGGATTTTGCAATTTCAAGTACCAGGCGATCGACCATTGCTGGAGATCTTAGATAACTATGGTCAAATTCCTTTTCCGCCCTATGTAACGGCCAACACGGCGACAGAGGAGCAGTATCAAACGGTCTACGCCCAAGCTCCGGGTTCGGTGGCAGCGCCCACGGCAGGTTTACATTTTACCGATGAGCTGCTGGCGCAGTTGGCAGCGCGAGGCATTGCACAGGCGCAGGTCACGCTGCATGTGGGAGTAGGAACTTTTCGCCCAGTAACGGTTGAGAATATTCTAGATCATCAAATGCATAGCGAATGGCTGGTGGTGCCAGAGATTACCGTGGCTAAAGTTTTGGCGGCTAAGGAACGGGGTAATAAAGTATATGCAGTGGGGACTACAACTGTGCGATCGCTAGAAACAGCGGCTCAATCGGGGGAGTTGTTGCCCTATAGTGGCCAGACGGATATTTTTATTTATCCAGGTTATCAGTGGCGGGTGGTAGATGGATTGGTGACTAATTTCCATTTGCCGGGATCTAGTTTGCTGATGTTGGTGAGTGCTTTAATCGGCAGACAAAGATTATTGGAGTTATATCAAGTCGCGATCGAAAAAGGCTATCGTTTTTATTCTTTTGGTGATGCCATGTTGATTTTAGCTAACTCGATTAAGGATGATCCGGTCTTAATCTAGGCATGAAAAGAGCGACGGAAGCTGGAGTGTTAGAGTCAACAATTTCTATAAACCTATCACAGTCCAGTTAGAATAGATCACCTACAGCCTTTAATTTATTCTATTTGGAGTCGGTCATGCCAGACAATCGCCGCAGTCAAGCCATCACCCAAGGAGTGCAAAGATCCCCTAACCGTGCCATGCTCCGCGCCGTCGGCTTTAGCGACAACGACTTCACCAAACCAATTGTGGGACTAGCCAACGGCTACAGCACCATCACCCCCTGCAACATGGGTATCAATAGTTTGGCGATCCGTGCTGAAGTCGCCCTCCGGAAAGCCAGCGCCATGCCCCAAATGTTCGGCACCATCACGATTAGCGATGGTATCTCGATGGGCACCGAGGGCATGAAATATTCCTTGGTGTCGCGGGAAGTGATTGCTGATTCGATCGAGACCGCCTGTACTGGCCAGAGTATGGATGGGGTGCTGGCGATCGGCGGCTGTGATAAAAATATGCCCGGTGCCATGCTAGCCATGGCGCGGATGAATATTCCAGCGATTTTTGTTTATGGCGGCACCATCAAACCCGGACATCACAATGGTAAAGATCTGACGGTAGTTAGTTCCTTTGAAGCCGTCGGTCAATTCAGCGCTGGTAAAATTGACGAGGCCGAGCTGAAGGCGATCGAAGAAAAAGCTTGCCCTGGTGCTGGTTCCTGTGGTGGCATGTTTACGGCCAATACCATGTCTTCAGCCTTTGAAGCGCTGGGGATGAGCTTGCCCTATTCTTCGACGATGGCCGCTGAGGATGAAGAAAAAGCGGTGAGTGCTGAGAAGTCAGCTTTTGTGTTGGTGGAAGCCATTCGCCAACAAATTCTGCCTAGCCAAATTCTGACCCGCAAGGCTTTTGAGAACGCAATCGCCGTGATTATGGCCGTCGGTGGTTCTACGAATTCGGTACTGCACTTGCTAGCCATCGCCCGCACCATGGGAGTGCCTCTATCGATCGATGATTTTGAAATTATTCGCGGCAAAGTGCCAGTGATCTGTGACTTAAAGCCCTCTGGTAAATATGTCGCTACCGATTTACACCAAGCGGGTGGGATTCCCCAGGTAATGAAGATGTTGCTGGATAAAGGCTTAATCCATGGTGATGCCCTCACCATTAGTGGTGAAACTATCGCAGAAACCTTAGCTAATATTCCGGCTGAACCCCGTGCCGATCAAGATGTGATTAGACCCTGGGAGCGGCCAATGTATGCCCAGGGACATTTGGCGATCTTGAAAGGTAACCTGGCTACCGAAGGCTCGGTGGCGAAAATCACTGGGGTGAAGAATCCCAAAATTACTGGTCCGGCGCGGGTGTTTGAATCGGAAGAAGACTGTTTAGATGCCATCCTAGCTAATAAAATCAAAGCTGGTGATGTAATTGTGATTCGTTACGAAGGTCCGAAGGGAGGACCGGGTATGCGGGAAATGCTAGCTCCTACTTCAGCGATTATTGGGGCGGGCTTGGGTGACTCGGTGGGTCTGATTACTGATGGTCGTTTCTCTGGTGGTACCTACGGGATGGTGGTGGGTCATGTGGCTCCCGAAGCCTATGTGGGTGGATTAATTGCCCTAGTGGAAGAAGGCGACACCATTACGATCGATGCCCCTCAACGTCAACTGCAACTGGAAGTTTCCGAGGCAGAATTAATTGTGAGGCGATCGAACTGGGTGGCACCAGTGCCTCGCTATAAGACCGGGATTTTAGGCAAGTATGCCAAATTAGTCTCATCAAGTAGTTTGGGGGCAGTAACCGATATGGATTTATTTCCCTAGTTTTTCCTGAAAAGCCCCTGAATAAAAAGACCCAAGCTCACTAAGCTTGGGTCTTTTTGTCGAATAGCTGATGGCTCAACTCTGAGAATTAGCGCCAAAGTTTATTTTCTAGTTCACGAACCTGGCGTTCTAACCGATCGATCCGTCCCCGCAATTCATCCATCTCCGATTGGCGTGGTACCCCAATATCTTGCATGGTATTCCGCAGCCAACGTTGCATCTGTTCATCGACCGAGCCTTGATCCAACTTGACTTGCTTCATGATGTCATCAACCATATTTTTGGCCTGATCCGGGTTGATCTTGCCATCTTTGACTAGTTCGTCGCTCATCTCACGCACCTTATCGGCGACGATCGAAGTGGTGCCAATGCCCATCATGACAATTTGTTGCAGCCAGTTATTGTTGTCCATAGGAAAAACTTGGATTTCTTCACTCAGTATAAGTATTTACATGCCATTGCGGAGGAGTTGGATATCCGAACTACAAATTAATATTCGATCGGGTACCACCAAGACTATGATGTCATTAGTTTAATCTCACTGCTTAGTTATACCTACACGGCTCAACCCACTTACCGAATTTCTAGCATTCCTCTGGCTTAAATTTGTTAATACCACTGAACCTTTAGTAATAACCAAATAATTCAGAAATTCAAAGAGAGCTGAACTGGTTGCTATTATCCAGCTAAAGGTGGCAGCTACCTCCAGATAACTGAAAAATGAGTATCAAACAGATTAACATTTCTTTCTCGTCCAGCGAATTGGAGATTCTATGTCACCTTGGGTTAGTTTAGTCACGATTTTAGCACTGATTTTTTTTCTGGTCGTTACTATCAATGTTGGTGGAGCTAGGGTTAAATATGGAGTTAAAGCCCCAGCAGTATCCGGAAAACCTGAATTTGAGAGGGTTCTACGGGTTCAACAAAATACCCTAGAGCAGTTGATTTTGTTCTTACCGGCGATGTGGATCTTTGCCAATTTTGTTTCGGCAACTGCTGCTGCTATTTTGGGAGCAATTTGGATTGGCAGTCGCATTCTCTATGCCTGGGGCTATTACAAAGCTGCGGAAAGACGTGGCCCAGGGTTTGCGATCGGCATTCTTTGCACAATCGTTCTATTAATGGGTTCGCTAGTAGGTATTGGTTTGCAGGTATGGCAGGCTCAAAGACTGTTGAGCTAGTTATTAAAGATGATCAGCGCCGATATTTAGTTCAGAAGTGTTAATTAATGGTGTTTCTACCATTGCGCTTTCTTCTAAAAATACTACAATGATGATTGTAAAGTTATGTGAAATTAACTAATGGAGTTCCTGTCAGTTGAGTTTATCAAGGAAATCGCCGAAAAGTATGGCTATGTAGCCGTTTTCCTTGGTATTTTGCTTGAGAATCTGGGGATTCCCCTGCCGGGGGAAACAATCACCATCGTTGGTGGTTTTTTGGCAGGTAGTGGTGAATTAAATTACTGGTTGGTATTGGCCAGTGCTGCTTCTGGGGCTTTTATTGGCGGAATTTGTGGCTATGCGATCGGCAAGTATGGTGGTTGGTCACTGATGCTGAAGTTAGGCGGATTTTTTCGGGTGTCAGAACCGAAATTGGTGGAAATCAAAGAAAAATTTAGCGAAAACTCGGTCAAAGCTATCTTTGTGGGTCGCTTTCTAGCTCTTTTCCGAATTTTTGTCAGTCCGATGGCTGGGGTGGCCGAGATGCCTTTTGGTAAATTTCTGGTGGTGAATCTGGCTAGCGCTTGTGCCTGGGCGACGGTGATGACCGGATTAACTTTTGTAGTAGGTAAGTTTGTATCCTTAGAGCAACTGGTGGCCTGGGTTGGTCAATTTGCTTTACTCGCTTTGGTGATTGTCATTGCTTGGATTGTGGTACCGATTTGGTTGGAAAGTCGTCAGGCCAAGCTGGAAGAGTAGGAATGCTTTGATTTAGCTGATGGTTTATTACTATGAGGGGCGCTGTCCCCGCACTGGTGAATGGCTGAAACTGCCTCGATCGATCGCTAGTGAGCATTGGGCGCGGACATTGATGCAAGAATTGAGCCAAAAGCCCCAGAATGAAGGCAAAATGTATGGCGTGTTGCTGGTGATCGATCGATCTGACCAACTTCAAGTATTAAAAGCTTTTTCTGGTTTGCTAGCTGGTCAAATGCATATGCCAGGCTGGGTCCCGCCGATTCCGGGACGGCAGCAGGTGGCGGCAGCGGAAGTACGAACTTTAGAGCAATTGACTGTCATTAAGCAAGATGTTTGGCAGTTACAGCAGTTGCCAGCCCGGCTAGAATACACCACGCTGATGGCGGAATATACTGTTGCTAGACAAGAACTCCAGGCTGAATTAAAGCTCCAGAAGCAAGCCCGACAGCGACAACGCCAAGAATTAATGGCTAACTTGGTTGGTGAGGAACTAGCTGTGAATCTGGCACAACTGGCGATGGCCAGTCAACAGGATGGTCTACGGCAGCGGTGCTTAAAAAAACAATGGGACGCAGTTCTGAAACCATTGCAAGTATCGATCGATCAAGCCGATCAACAGATTCAAGATTTAAAAAGGCAACGTCAGGCTCTCTCTCAACAGCTGCAAGCGCAAATGCACCAAGCTGCTGCACTGACTAATTTTGCCGGAGAATCGGTATCTTTAGCGCAGCTACGGCCAGCTGGTTTGCCGACGGGCAGCGGCGAATGCTGTGCGCCCAAGCTTTTGCATTATGCGGCCACTCACTATTTACAGCCGATCGCCATGGCTGAGTTTTGGTGGGGAGCAGCAGTGGGTGACAAACATCCGGGCGAATTTTACGGAGCCTGTGTTGATCGCTGTCAGCCACTGATAGGTTTTATGTTGTCTGGGTTGTCAGCACAGGTGCGAGCTAGCATCCCTCGGCCAGCCCTAGAGATTATTTATAGTGATGATTATTTGTTGGTAGTCAACAAACCGAGCGGTTTGCTATCAGTGCCGGGGCGCTATGGCCAAGAGAATGCTCTGGATCTCTTAAAAAAAGAACATTCGATCGAACTCTGGGCTGTGCACCGATTAGATCAAGATACCTCGGGGATTTTGGTCTTGGCTAAGGATCTAAACACCTATCGATCTCTAGGCCAGCAATTCGCGGATAGTAGTTCTAATTTTGACGATGATGGAGCACTGCATAAAGTTTATGAGGCGTTGGTGGTGAGGAAAGTTCCGGAAGCGGCGGGTACGATCGATCTACCATTAATTGCCGATTTGCTCGATCGACCAAAGCAGAAAGTAGACATATTACAAGGGAAACCCAGTGTGACGCACTATCGAGTGTTGGAGACAGTGGGAAACCAAACTCGCTTAGAATTCCGACCGCTTACTGGCCGTACTCATCAATTGCGAGTTCATGCGGCGCAGGGTTTGGGAAATCCGATTGTAGGCGATCGACTGTATGGTCACGATGGCGAGGAACGCTTGTTTTTACACGCCAGAGAAATTTCTTTTCTACATCCGCATTTTTTAACTCGGCTGTATTTGCAGGTGTCCACACCATTTTGAATCGTTCTAAAGCGCTCCAGATTGTTTAGCTTGAGCAGCAGAAGCCCCGCAACCTATCTGTACCCAGATGGATGTCGGGATGAATGCGTTCGCAAAGCGTCTCGGCACGAGAAACGAGTTGAGGATTCCAACGCCTACTAGATACAAAGGCATAGCCAGTAGGCGATAGGCGTTGGATGACGAGTCGAGCAAACTTCCTTGCATTCCATCCAGTTCTTTGTTACCATCAGCCTTAGGTCAACCCCAGAGTTATGCTAAAAGCTTTTAAAGTCCGAATTTACCCCACTGAAGCCCAGCAGGTTCATCTTGCTCAGGCTTTTGGTTGTGTGCGTTGGGTCTGGAACCAGTCTTTGGCTGTAATGACGGCAACTTACCAAGAAACCGGCAAAGGCGTTACAGCTATGTCGATGAAGAAATCCATACCTTTGTGGAAGAAAGAATTTGAATGGCTTTCTGAGTGTTACTCGCAATGCCTACAGCAATCAGTTCTTAATCTGGGTGTAGCTTTTCGTAATTTCTTTGACGGTCGTGCTGGATATCCTACTTTCAAGAAACGCCAAGGAAAGCAATCGATTCAGTACCCAGCTAATGTCAAAGTTTTGGGTGGTGATGAAATTAAGTTCCCTGGAAAATTAAGTGTTGTCAAAGCAATAGTACATAGACCGATAAATGGAGAAATAAGAACTGTAAGAGTTTCTAAAAATCCTGATGGTAAATACTTTGCTTCGATCTTGGTGGAAGATGGTGTTGATAAGCCAGGGTCTAGTCAAGACGGTGACGTAATTGGTATAGATCTGGGTCTGACCGATTTTGCCGTAACTTCTAACGGCTCAAAGTACCAACATCCCAAAGCTACCAAAAAACATGAAAAGAATCTGGCTCGTAAGCAGAAAAAGCTAGCCCGTAAAAAGGATAAGACGACCAACAATCGTCGCAAAGCTAAGCTTGTAGTAGCTAAGGTTCACTCAAGAATCAAACGTGTTCGTGAAGATTTTCTACACAAACTATCGCGCAAGATAGTAGACGAAAACCAAGTCATAGTTGTAGAAAATCTGGCAGTGAGAAATATGGTGAAAAACCATTGTCTAGCCAAAGCAATATCTGATGCTGGCTGGGGAATGTTTTGTACCATGCTTAAATACAAAGCTGAGATGGTGGGCAAGGTCTATCTAGAAATAGGTCGGTTCTTTGCCTCTACTCATCTTTGCTCTAATACATTGAAGCCACTGCCAAAGATGAATCTATCAGTTCGTGAGTTTGATTGTCCTCGTTGTAATCAGCGTCATGACAGAGACATCAATGCAGCGATCAACATTAAAAATGAAGGCTTGCGCGTATTGACGTTGGGAACCAGCGTTATTGCTCCTGAAGGCTATGTAAGACCAAAGCAGTATGGACTCAAATCTACTACTGCGGAGGCTGTGGTCGTTGAAGGGAGAAGCCTGCGCTCTACCGCAAGGTGAGCGTCGGGTAGTTCACAATATTGCTATTTAGCAACCCAGGATTTATACGGTAGAGAGAATAACTAAGTTTCTAACAAATCAACTATTTCTCCAAAACATTTGGTTTGAGGCACTGTAAATTCGATTTTCTCAAACATTTTCCTAGTAAATTCTATATTATCGGGATTAACATTAAACCAATCTCGATGAATATCATCGCCATTATTTAAACAATAAGCAATAGATAATGCTTCTGCAAAGCAACCAAAAGTCACTCCATCAGTGAGCCGCAACATTTGATAAGACAAACTACCTAAAACGTATTTAAGATTTTTAGAATAGCCATTACCGGCATCTTGTCTGATCGCCAGTTCCCGACAAGCTTGATATTCTTCAACAACAAAATTAGATGGTTCAGCAACATCAATTACGATCAATTTTTTATCAGGACGCTTGATTTTTTCTACAATTTGACTGGTTAACAATGTTTTTTTACTATGAGTGCAAGCGACAACCATATCTATATTTTTTAAATCTTCTAAATTAGTGGTTGTTTCGATCCCCTGATTTGTCACTAATTCTTCAAGTTTAACAATATTAGAACCAACCCCAAAAACTTTGTATCCATCTGCAACTATAGCATTTACTACGCAATTCCCTAGTATTCCGTAAGGTCCTAGCACAGCAATTCTGGCGGTATTTTGATCTATATTAGCTAGTCGCAAGGCACTAAAAACTTCTTCAATTAGTAGGTAGGCTGTCCCATTATCACCAATAGTGAAAATAATATCTGGAAACATTTTGATGATTTCATCACCATCTTGACCAAATAATCTTTTAGTAGCCGCTGCCAGCAAAATTACTTTTGCCCCCCGATCGGCTGCCCATTGAGCAGTTGATATGAATTGTTGCTTAGCTTTTTTACGACCAGATGGGGACAATATTTCACTGGAATCAACATCGATCCAGCGCAATTGACCAATGACACCTTTGATGCTTAGTCTGATTCCACTTATCCTGCCTAGCCAGGGATTTTGTCTCCCCATATATATTTGTCGATCGACATCATCTCGTAAATTACTAATAAATACTACGTCTATCTGAGATTGCCGATATAAGATTCGCTTCCATGTCCTCCAATCACAGACAGAAACTGTTGCTTCCCAAATATTTGCTTGCATGTTGTTGCTAATCGATATATTGATTTTGTAGATACAGATTTCAAAGATGCTGAAGTTTCAGTATAGTGTTGATGGTTATCATCTACTCTCTTAAAGTGATATTTTTGTCTCCTATACTACTTTGCTCAATATCCATCGAAGTGTCACAATGGCTGGAAGCGAACTAATTAGAATTTTATGACTGCCCTTGCTGATTTTCATGCTAATAATGGTGCCACTTTTCAGGGGGCTTTAGCAACCGTGCCTTGGAGCTTTGGGAACGAAGCAGCGACGATCGCCACCAGCTCATCGGGGGTTACGGTGATCGATCGCTCTCACTGGGGCAGAATATCCGTTAGGGGGGCAGATCGGCTCCGCTTTTTGCATAATCAAAGCACTGCCGACTTTATTAGTCTAACCCCTGGAGTGGGTTGCGCTACCGTATTTGTCAATTCCACTGGGCGCACGATCGATCTAGCTTTAGCCTTGGTACTGGAAGATGAAGTACAGCTGTTAGTGTCACCGTCACAGCAAGAAACTATCTACCAACTCTTGGACCGATATATCTTTTTTGCCGATAAAGTAGAGCTGCAAGATATTACAGCCCAGACTGCCACTTTTGGTTTGATTGGAGCCGCCAGTGCTTCAGTGGTGAAGGCTTTGGGCGGTCAGCCGGAGGCTCCGGCCTATAGTCATCAAGTGGTGCCGCTGGGTGAATCCACGATCCGGATTGTCGCCGATAGCGGACTGGCGATGCCTGGCTACACAATATTTGTGGACATAGAACAAGCGCTACCCCTGTGGCAAAAGTTAGTAGAAATGGGCGCAGTGCCAATGGGAGAAAGAGGTTGGGAAGAATTACGAATCTGTCAGGGTCGGCCTGCGGCTGATGCCGAGCTGACTGCCGATTATAATCCGCTGGAAGTGGGATTATGGCAAAGTATTTCTTTTACCAAGGGTTGTTATATTGGCCAGGAGACGATCGCCCGATTAAATACCTACAAAGGAGTTAAACAATATTTATGGGGGATCAAACTGAAAGGAGCCGCTGCGATCGGTAGTCCTTTGTTGCTAGCTAACGAAAAAGTAGGGATTTTAACTAGTTATATCGCAACAGCTGATGGTCATCAGGGTTTAGCTTATGTGAAAGCCAAGGCTGGCGGAATAGGTTTGCGAGTACAGGTTGGCAACACTACTGGTGAGATAGTGGATTTACCTTTTGTTAGTCACGACTATTACACACCCTAATGTTGTTAGAGAACGTTGTAGAAGTGTGGGTAGAACGACTCGATCCGCCTGAAATATCCGAGTTAGAACTGATTTTGACCACAGCAGAGTTAGCTCAAGCCGATCGCTGTCGATTGCCACTAGTCCGGCAGCGCAAAATAGTAGCAAGGGCGCGGCTCCGCCAAATTCTCAGCCACTATTTGAATATCCATCCCCGATCGATCAAGATATCTCTGGGTGCCTATGGTAAGCCGCAGGTCAAAGGATTGGAATTCAATATTTCTCACAGCGAGAATTTAGCAGTTTACGCCATCAGTCAGCAGCCAGTCGGCATCGATATCGAATACCGACGATCACTGGAAATGGATAGCTTGGTGCAACGTTTTTTTGCCCCAGCAGAGTTAGCTAGTTGGCAACAGCTGCCAGCGCCACAAAGGGAATTGGCTTTTTTCCGGGCTTGGACAATGAAGGAAGCTTATTTGAAGGCGATCGGTACAGGATTACACACATCTCTCGCCGCAGTAGTGGTAGAGATGGATATTAATAAGCCTGGTAGTTTATGGGCTACGCCGGATACTGGGAAATGGCAGCTGAAAATTCTGACTTTGCCTGATGGTTATGTCGGGACAGTGGTGATGAGTGGGCATGACCATCAAATAGTTATGAGAGGATGATTACACCCCAGCTCCATAACGATAAAGTTATGGAGCTGGATAATAGTCGTTGTCAAGAATCAGAAACAATCCACCGAATTCTGCTTAGTGGTGACGACCATTGTGCTTTAAGCGGTAAATTGATTGGCTAGAGCGGTTGAGATGGTTTTTTACAGCATGACGCTCGCGCTGGGAAAAGTTACCATCAGACTTGAACCTGGCCTCTTTTGCCCGAATATTGGCCTGTTGACGCTGTAAACGGTAGGTTTCGCGGGGAGTTAAAGCACCCGATCGAATGCCTTGGTTAATCCGTCCCTGTTGACGAGCTTCCCGGCGATCGATCCCGGGACTCTTAGTACCAGCTTCGGCAGCAGCGGTAAAGCTCAGAGTAGCGCCAGCGGTGACTACTGTCAGTAAAGAAGCAATAAGTAAACGTTTTATCATAATCAAAGACTCCGGAGTGTTTTCTGGTGAAGGAATAGGGTCGGTGGTTAATTTCGTAATTCATTTACCACCTGTCTTTATCCTAAGACCCACTCATCTGAGTTCCGAACCGAGAAAACACTGACTTATCACTGACTTATTTTTGAGGTGGAGTTAGCAGTCGATAATCATCACAAATCTGACGGTCAGTAGGGCTGAGATCCTGCTCAGTACGGAGATATCCCTGTAGCTCTTGGCAACTTTGTTGCAGTAGAGATTTAAGATTACCGCTCGGTACACCATCATCTTCAACTTGACTATTGTCTCGCCGGACTTTACGCAAACTTTGCCGCAGATTGTTACGCACTGTGATCCGCAGATCTGGATTAACACCTTTGATCTGGAAAAATAACTGTGCCGCCTTGACTGCATCGAAAAGAGCTGCTTGATCGTTATTACCGGAGCGTTGAGCTTTTGATGCCCTTACCAAGGTTTGCACTTGTGCTTGTTGGGAGGTGCCAACTTGAGAGAAAAAGCTTACCGCTAATCCAGAGGCCGATATTGCCAAAAATATTGCTGCTCCAGCTATTACTTGCCGTTTTCGTTGTTTTTGCAAGGACATTTGTTCGGTCTTCTGGCTAGCAGCCAAAAAATCGACATCATCAGCACTGAGGTTTTTGCCTTGAGACCAACTTTGGGCTTCCACCAGGGCTTGACCGCTGAGTAAACGGGAGCTATCTTGCCGATCGGTCACCAGCCAAGCTGTTAATGATTCGCGGTAGGGACGCAAATCTGCTAGAACTCGCTCTAACCATGATTGATCGAACACCTGAGCGTAGATCTGATTACAAATTTCTAGGCGGTCAGCTTTTTTGACTACGATACCGGATAGACGCAAGTCGATCTGAGTGGAACTGTCATCAGCGGCGGCACCGTTGTTTTCGAGGATCTGTTGATAAAAGCTGAGTAATTGTCGCAGGTTCGATTTGTCGCTACGAATTAAATAGTTGCGAATAGTCTTCAGATGTTCCGGTTCGTCTTGGGTTTCCCAGTTAGTGATCACTTTCGATCGCACCAAACTTTCGATCAACTCTGCTTCATAGCCAGTCGGTAGTGGTTGATCCATTTCATGAATCAATTTACAGAGCTTTTGGGTCAAAAAAGGTTGTCCACCCGTCCAATCCAGAATCGCAGTCAGCACTATTTCTGGACGGGCGGCTCGATCGAGCAATCCCACGATCAAGGGTTGAACTTCTGTAGACTGAAATCCCTGTAATTCAATGGCTTGACCAATATTAAAGGGTGAACGTCGCCCATCTTTAATTAGATCAGCGGGACTGGCCACCCCGAACAGGGCAAAGGTAATATGCTGAAATTCACTACAAGCTCGAATCGCCGCAAAAAAATCGTCGGTATCAAATTCTAAACTGAGCGTACTATCAATCTCATCGATAAAGACAACAACTTGCCGATCGATAAATTGTGGTATCACCACCTCAATAAATTCACTGAAACGTTGCACTGGAGAAAGAATATCTCGTTCTTGCCACCAAGAACGAACATCCACCTGGGTGGTAAGTTTCAAACCTTGTACCAACCGTTTAATCAAACCGGCATACCATTGCTGCGGCGTGATATTTCGACTGCCAATGCCTTGGAGATCGATCGCCACTGCTGCCATCCCGTCCTGTTGCAACAAATTCATTACCCGAAAACGCAAACTGGTTTTACCCATCTGGCGAGAGTTGAGGACATAACATAGTTCGCCCGCCTGTAATTTTTCATACAGTTGTCGATCGGCTGCTCGGACTACATAACTAGGGGCATCGATCGGTAGGTGACCACCCACTCGATATTGATAGACAGCAGGTGTCGTCATCGTTAGGAATTCCCCCGACTGCTAAAATACTGCTGATACAATTGACAGCGAGGTTCCAGCAAGTTGCCACGCCGCACCGCTAAACCCATACTGCATAGTTGAAAAGACAACTCCGGCGCAATTTCTTGGGCTGCAGTAGTCTGCATTAAGGTTTGCAGAGCAGCTAACAAAGTCGGTTGACTCTTCACTTTATTCCACAGTGAGCGGAGATGACTGCCATAGGGGGCGGCTTCTGTTGGTGCCTCGGCGAGAAAATCGTTCAAACTAATGGCCTGCTGATTGATATGATAAAGCGCCAAGCTGATCAGATAAGGATGTCCGCCCACCATCTCCATTAAGCCCAAAATTTGCTCTTTGCTCCAACCTAATTTATGTCGATCGACTAAAATTTGGACTTGCTCAACAGTGAATTCGGACAGTTCGATCGGTAAGCCCACATTAAAGGGTGATTCATCACTATGCAAGGGAATATAAACCTCTGTGGCATGGGCAATCACCATCCGCAATTTAGACCACTCCCCGGCCTCGGATTCCTCGTACCAAGACCGCAATAGTCCAAAAAAGTCCGCCGCAATGTGGGGATATTTAAAAACTCGATCGACATCATCTAATCCTAAGATGAGCGAAGTCTGGACGGCTGGTAGAATCTGTTCTTCCAAAAAAGCGGTGCAGTTATCTTTGCTGCCAAATATTTCGCTCCAGGATTCATTGGCAATTAAATTCAGCTGTAACTTCCAACTAATTTTGTTGCAAAACCAGATTAAAAATGTATCTAAATCGGCAAAGACTGCTTCATCGGCACTTTGGAGGTTGATTTTTACTGTGCGCTGACCGGTCTGGGGAGATTGATCGCCAGAGGTACCAATAGAGCCATGGAGAATTCGCTCCATCAAAGAAGTTTTACCCATTTGCTGAGGAGATTTAATCCGAATCAAACTATGGGGTTGGAGAATTGCCGCGAAGCAACGATCTTCGATCGGCGGTCTTTCTACATAGAATGGCGACTGCCAGGGGACTGCCCCAGCGGTCATCTCAAACAAACTAGTAACAAATTCAGGGTCAGCCGGACGGAGTGGTGGCAAAAGTTCGTCGTGCTCGCCCCAGTCCGCCTGGTCTTGCCAATCTATATTTAAACAGTCACAAATCGCGGTAAAACTAGCGTAGTCTACTGGTTTACCATTGAGAAAATTACTGACCGTCGAGACTGCTAAACCAACTTCAGTGGCGAGCACTTTTTGGTTGGGAATGCCATTCCGTCGCAGGGAGAGTTTAATTTTTTCGATACTATCATCGCGGATTCTCAACGATCTGGTCATGCTTTATCCCTCCACATATCTTGAGTTCATATTACTGCAATAAAAAATCCCCTTCGTGAAAAGAGGATTGTCGGCTCCCTAGCCCGGGAGGCAAGATATGGTAGTTCTAGCCAAATCGGCCACTAACATAGTCCGCCGTTTTTTGATTGGCTGGCTGCGTAAAAATTTGAGCAGTTTCGTTAAACTCTTCTAGCTGACCCAGATACATAAAGGCCGTGTAGTCCGAGACCCGGGCAGCCTGTTGCATACTGTGCGTCACAATCAGAATAGTAACCCGCTCCCGCAGTTCGGTAATTAATTCTTCGATACTGGCAGTGGCGATCGGATCCAATGCCGAAGTTGGCTCATCTAGTAACAAAATTTCTGGTTGAGTAACCAATGCCCGGGCAATGCACAGCCGTTGTTGCTGACCACCAGACAGGCTGGAAGCCAAGTCATTCAAACGATCCTTTACTTCCTTCCAAATGGCCGCATCCTTGAGTGCTTCTTCCACTTTTTGCTCTAAAACAGCGCGATTGCGCTCACCGCGTACTCTCAAGCCATAAGCCACATTTTCAAAAATCGATTTAGGAAAGGGATTAGGCTTTTGGAACACCATACTAATCCGCATCCGCACTTCGATCGGATCAACCTTACGCCCTAGTAAATTCACTCCTTTATCTAGCCAAATATCACCTTCATAGCGGTTGCCAGGATACAAGTCATGCATCCGGTTAAAGCAACGAAGGAGCGTGGTTTTACCACAGCCAGATGGACCGATTAACGCGGTGACCTTGCGATCGAACACCGGCATACTGACATTTTTCAGGGCATGAACACCACCGTTATAGTAGAAATTCAATTTATCGACTTCAGCTTTCTTGGAAAATTCTTGAAGATTAGAAGTTGTCATATGGAGAAGTTATAAAGTTAGAATTACCATTTGATGCTGCGGCGCAGGCGATAACGGAAGTAAATTGCTACTCCATTCATCAGTAGTGTCATGGCAATAATGACAATTCCGGCGGCGGCGGCATTATGTTGGAATTCGGGGTCAGGTCTGTTTACCCAATCAAACATCTGAATCGGCAATACCGTGAAACCAGACGACAACCAGTCGAAGGAGATGAACGGAAATGACGACTGAAAAGGCGAATCTGGTAAAAAAGCAATGAAGGTCAGGGCACCAATAACAATTAGTGGGGCAGTCTCTCCAAAAGCTCGGGAAATCGCTACAATCACACCTGTCAATATTGTACCCGTTGAATAGGGCAAAATGTGATCCCAAATTACCTGCCATTTGGTAGCACCAACGGCATAGGCTGCCTCCCGGATACTACTAGGAATCGATCGAATTCCTTCCCTAGTGGTGACAATTACTACCGGTAATACCAATAGCGACAGGGTCAAGCCAGCGGTGGCGATACTTTGACCCAGACCTAGTCCGTATTTAAACAAGCCTAAGCCCAACAGACCATAGATGATCGAAGGTACCCCGGCTAAGTTGGTAACGTTAATTTCAATCAAATCTGAGAGCCAACCTTTTTGGGCGTATTCTTCCAGATAGATGGCCGCTGCTACTCCCATCGGTACCGAGACCAAGGCTGTCACCAAAATCACTAAGGCACTACCTACCCAGGCTGATAACACACCAGCACTTGCTGCCTTAGAGCTCGGAAAAGAAGATAAGAATTCTAGATCCAGTTTAGGAGCACCATCAATTAATAGTTTGCCAATCATTGCTAGGAGGGTAACTAGCGCGATGGCTAGAGATAGCAGCCCTAGGATCATGAAGATCCGATCGAACAGTTTGCTTTTGGCGATCGTCTTCTGCAAATTAGGCGCTTCATATCCAGGGATCGAAGTATGTGATGGTAATGTCATGCGGCGTTGGGGGATAAAGTCACGAAGCAGTCATTCATAAGGTTAGCTAGATTAATTAGTAAGTCTCACGGTATTTCTTCTTCAAGAAATGACCAATAACATTAAAAATCAGCGTCATGATCACCAGAGTAAGACCCACTGCAAAAATAGTTTGATACTCTAAACTACCGTGGGGCACATCACCTAAACACATTTGAACAATATAGGCCGTAATCGTCAGCGCTGGTTCTAAGGGATTCAACGTGAAAATAGGCTGACCACCAGCTGCGATCGCCACTACCATAGTCTCGCCGATCGCCCGAGAAATACCCAGAATATAAGCAGCGGTAATTCCCGAGATTGAAGCAGGTAGAACAACATTTAAAGTGGTCTGCAACCGGGTGGCACCCATCGCAAAAGAGCCTTCTCGCAAGTAAACTGGCACTGCCCGCATGGCATCTTCACTCACCGAGCTAATGTAAGGAATAATCATAATCCCCATCACCAAGCCAGCACTGAGCATACTAAAACCGCCCAATCCTGGAATAATTGCTTGCAAGACCGGACTCACGAACAAGTAAGCGAAGTATCCATAGACAACAGTCGGGATACTGGCTAGCAATTCCAGGAGAGGTTTGGCGACTTCTCGCACCGCCGGCTTGGCAAATTCACTGAGATATATGGCGGCAATGGTGCCCATAGGGATGGCCACTACCAGTGCGACCATCGTCGTCACCAGGGTGCCGGAAACCAACGACATTACTCCGTACTGCTCTGTCCCCGGAGTCCACATCGGATCGGTTAAAAACCGCAAGATCGGGACTTGCTGAAAAAATCCCCAGGATTCGTAAAGCAAAATACCGACGATCGAGACCGTGATCCCAATACAGGAAAGAGCGGCCACTAACAAAACTATCTCGATCGCTTTCTCGCCCCAGGCTCGCCATTTCTTTTGGGAGAAATCGGCAGCGGCGCTGTCATTACGTTGCATAAGAAGTTGTCGATCGCATCATTTAGGGGGGTCGGAAGTTGCTAATTATCTAAAAGCTTTGCATATGAAATGCAGATTAGCACTTCACAGGATAGAGCTAATTGTGCTGAATGTAAATCATCAATGTGTATCTGGTCAAAATGAGCATAATTGACGAATAAACCGCCTATCTCCAGCAAATTAAAGCTTTAATCTAAAGCTCAAATTGAACTTGGAGAATAGACGGTTTTATTCTTTATTCACCAATTAACATCACCAGGTTTTGTGATCTTGGCTACTTGCTGGATTCCTTGGTCAGAATATCTTCGATCTTCAGACCAACTGCTTCTTTCCCACCAAAGACTGTACCCAGTTTTTTGGCTTTAGCTTTTTCAGCAATCTTGGTATAAGCAGCTGCGGGCAGCGGAATGTACTTGGTACTAGCACTGAACTTGGCCGCATTGGTCATGTAGTAATCTACAAATTCTTTCACATCGGGCTTGTCTAATGCCTTGCTACTGACATAAATAAACAGTGGGCGGGAAAGTGGATTATAAGTACCGTTTTTAACAGTTTCAACGGAGGGTAAAACTGCTCCTTTACCACCATCAATACCGACAGCTTTTAGTTTGGTTTTGTTGGCTTCGTAGTAGGAATAGCCAAAGTAACCGAGGGCATTTTTATCGGCACCGACTCCTTTGACCAAAGTATTATCATCTTCACTGGCTGTATAGTCGCCGCGACCAACTTTGGCTTTGCCATTGATGGCTTCAGTAAAATAATCAAAAGTACCAGAACTACTGCCAGCACCGAATAGCTTCATGGGCGCATCGGGGAAACCAGCTCTAATTTCTTTCCAGTTCTTGACTTTACCTTGTGCCTCCGGACCCCACATTTTCTTCAGTTCGGCCACTGTCAAAGTTTTTGCCCAAGTGTTGCCGTTATTAACTACTACCGTCAGAGCATCGTAAGCGATCGGCAGTTCTAAATATTCAATGCCTTTTTCTTTGCAAGCATCAATTTCTTTTTGCAGAATCGGGCGAGAAGCATTGGAAACATCGGTTTCACCCCGACAGAATTTTTTAAAGCCTCCACCAGTTCCGGATACGCCGACGGAGACTTTCAGTTTGCCGGCTTTGCTCTTTTGAAATTCTTCGGCTACTGCTTCAGTAATTGGGAAAACAGTACTGGAGCCGTCAATTTTAATATCTCCACTAGCAGCTTTATCACCTGCTGGGGTTTCTTGGCCAGTTGCTGTCTTGTCACCAGCTTTTTCTGGAGATTTGGTAGCGCTATTATTACAACTCGTCACACCTAAAACTGCTGCAAGTAAGACTGTCGATAACAGTGCAGCAGTGAATTTTTGTTTTTGGACAGACATAGGTTCTGTAGGATGCTTTGGTTAAGATCTATTTCGGTATCTAACCGCACCATAAAGGTACAAGGTTAATAAACGGTTAACAATATTCAAAATGTTGGGGTTGATTGCCGTCGATCGGCATCACGAGCTGCTCAAATATATGTTTGACTAGAACATATTCAACAATTTTTATTGCTGCCATGCCTCTTGATCCCGACCAGCCAGTTGATTATGCTCAACTCAGCTGGCCAACATTACCAATATTAGATAACGCCGCTATTTGGGCGATTTTGCATCAAGAAATTCCTGATATGGTAGTCAATCAGCTGTTGTGGCAAGCTTTAGGCTACCAGTATGACGCTCCGACCCAGACTTGGGCTATTAGTAAAGTAGCAGCAGACTGGCTGACCGATTATCCCCAACCACCAGATTTTATTGCTGGCCGACCAGCTAGTGTCAAACTCACTCGATCGATCCCCACCACTGATAAACAATTGCTCAAAGAATATTTAGGCTTTAAAGGCTATAAAATTGGCGAATTTGGCCCCGCCGAAACCAGACGCGCCACCGCTGCCAACTGGTTGTTGAGCTACCTCAAGCAAACAGTCGGTCTACCGCCACTCGATCCCACAACCGACTAAGATAGGAGTAGTGAAATGGTGCAAATCTACTATGGCGATCATCTCTTCCAAAAAATCTGATGCGGGTGACTCGCCATCCCGTCGTCCCCGAGTATCTAAGGCAACAGCCTCTCCGTCAACTTCCCCGGATACCGCTAATCAGCAAGATCGATCGGCCACAAAACCACCCATCGACCCCAACTTGGTCAAGGACGCTGCGGCGACACCCACAGAGCAGGTCACTGAAAAAGATGAGGGTCTGCGTCCCCAACGCCTGAGCGATTACATTGGCCAAAAAGATCTGAAGGGTGTGCTAGAAATTGCTATGCAGGCCGCCACTGCCCGTCAAGAATCCTTAGATCATGTGTTGCTCTATGGCCCACCAGGTTTAGGAAAAACCACTATTTCGCTGATTTTGGCAGCAGAAATGGGGGTGAACTGTCGCATCACTTCGGCTCCAGCTCTGGAGCGCCCCCGCGATATTGTTGGGATTTTAGTGAGTCTAGCGCCGGGAGACATTTTATTTATTGATGAAATCCACCGCCTGTCGCGGATGACTGAGGAGCTGCTGTATCCAGCGATGGAGGACTTTCGGCTGGATATTACCGTAGGGAAAGGAGCCACGGCTAAAACCCGTAGTATTCCGCTGCCTAAATTCACCCTGGTGGGTGCCACCACCAAAGTTGGATCATTGACCGGGCCGCTGCGCGATCGGTTTGGTCTAATTCAACGTTTGCGCTTTTATGAGGTGGAAGAGATCACCGAGATCGTGCTGCGCACGGCGGCGATCCTACAGCTAGAAATCACCCCCGGTGGCGCAGCAGAAGTAGCCAGACGATCGCGTGGTACTCCCCGGATTGCCAATCGGTTGTTGAAACGGGTGCGCGACTTTGTCCAGGTTAAAAAACATCCGGTGGTCACTGAAGAATTAGCCACCGAAGCCTTGGCTCTTTATCACGTCGATCCACGCGGTTTAGACTGGATCGATCGGCTACTACTGCAAACGGCGATCGAACAATTTAATGGTGGGCCAGTTGGTCTAGAAGCCCTAGCCGCCGCCACCGGGGAGGATCGCCAAACCATTGAAGAGGTCTATGAACCCTATTTGTTGCAAATTGGCTACCTGCAAAGAACCCCACGCGGTAGAGTAGTAACTAGTGCTGCCCGTCGCCATCTAGGGGACTGGGCTGTCCTCAACGAACAACAATTATCTCTTACTGATATCTAACCTTGTGTTTATAGCTGATCTGTCGCATTATCTATGGGCAATTGCCCTGTCTATACTTGTGGGCTTCAGTGGGGTAAACCCAGCGATCGCTACGCCTTCAGTATCCCCCACTCCTGAATCCACTAACGTTTACACTACAGCCCAGCTTGATCGCGGCGATGACCTCCGGACTAAGGCTTTCACGGCTACTAATCAAGGTGATTTTGCGACTGCCGAACAATACTGGACGAAATTGATTGAACTATTTCCTGAAAACCCGGCCATTTGGAGTAATCGGGGTAATTCGCGAGTAAGTCAACTGAAGCTCACTGGGGCCGTGGCCGATTTTGATAGGTCAATCCAACTCGCCCCAGAACTTACCGATGCTTATCTCAACCGGGGCGCAGCTTGGGAAGGCTTAAAGGAATGGGACAAAGCGATCGCCGACTATCAGCATATTTTGGCGGTGGATACTAATGATGCGATGGCCTACAATAACCTCGGTAACGCCTATGCTGGTCGTACCGAGTGGGAAAAAGCCAAAAATTATTACTTCAAAGCCACCGAATTAGAGCCAGGCTTCGCTTTTGCCCGCGCTAATTATGCGATCGCTCTCTATCAAGTAGGTGACAGACCCGAAGCTATTCGCCAAATGAAAAATATTGTGCGCAAATATCGAGACTTCCCAGATGTGCGAGCGGCTTTAACCGCTGCCCTTTGGCAAGACGGACAGCGCGGCGAGGCCGAAAGTAACTGGATCGCAGTCATTGGATTAGATAGCCGTTACAAAGATTTGGAGTGGGTTAAAAATAATCGGCGATGGCCACCAGTGATGGTATCAGCCCTCGACGGTTTCTTACACCTGCGCTAATGCTATGATGATAAATTGTGTTGTCAGCATTTTGGGTATCCGTTCGGAGGTTATTGTTTGTCAAAGTTTATTTTAAAAGTTCTCTGGTTAGATGAGAATATTGCTGTAGCTGTGGATCAAGTTGTGGGCAAAGGTCTCAGCCCTCTGACTGCTTACTTTTTCTGGCCACGCGCTGATGCTTGGGAACAGCTGAAGGCTGAGATGGAAGCCAAACACTGGATCGCGGAAGTCGATCGGGTGGAGGTTTTGAACCAAGCAACTGAAGTAATTAATTACTGGCAAGAGGAAGGCAAAGGTCGCCCCTATGCTGATGCTGTAGTGAAATTTCCGGAAGTTGTCTTTACTGGCAGCAACTAGTAATATTTTTGCTCTGAAATTAACCGCCGCTAGAGTAATGCTCTGGGCGGCTGTTTTGTTTATTCACTGCGTACATGACTAAATTCAAGCATGATGAGTTTGCCAAAGAGCTACTCCGTGTTCTTTTAGAGCCTTTTGGCCAAGTACAGGTTGATCGATCAATCACCAATGAGCTGCGACGAATCGATGTTTATTTCATCCCCGCGACCGCTACTCCTCCTGATGACCCAACACTGCAACTGCTTTGGAAATGTGCTCCTTGTGGTGCGGCCTTTGAACCCTTTCGATCGCCAGTACAGGATGATGAAGTCCGGAGTACGATGGGCAAACTTTTTGATGTCCATGCTGATATTGCTCGCGAAGCTCATCGAACTAAGCAAGTGGCTCCTAAAACTGAAGTTTTGCCCCAGCTTTGGATCATTACGCCGACGATGAGCGAGGAGAAATTAAGAGCGGCTAATGCTATAACAAAAGAAGAGCAGTGGGGAAAAGGTATTTATTTCCTGGGTGACATGTTTCGCACTGGTGTTATTGTTGTTCACCAACTGCCCAAAACACCTGAAACTGTTTGGTTTAGGACTTTGGGGCGTGGAAAGGTTCAGCGGGAAGCGATTAATGAGATTGCCGCTCTGCCCAAAGACAGCTCTTATCGGCAACAAATTCTGGAATTGTTTGCCAGTCTCAAAGTTAATCTGGAGAGCAATGCTAACCGACAACCTGATGAAGTGGAGTTACTAATGGCCTTAACTAAATCGCCTTTGTTTGTGGAGTATATGGAGCGGGCTACTGCGGATGCAGTTACTGCGACGGCCAAAAATTTTGTGGAAGGTCTGGTGATTGAACGTTTCGGCTCTTTGGATCAGGAGCTATCAGCAATCGTACCTGATCTAATCAAGATGTCACCATCAGAGCTGATTCCGTTATTGATGCACTTAAGCCGAGAGAAGTTAATCGATCGCTTTACCACCAAACTTTAGATAATCATTTAGCCGATCGACAAAATCAACGATTTAATCTAGCTATCTTTTGGCCATAAACAAAATCGGTAGCCGCTTTAGCAACTACCGATCGATACTCTTACCAATCAATTCTTAACCAGCCGCTTGCAAACGAGCCCGAGCCTTCTTAACCGACTGACTAGTTTTTAGCTTTTCTTGCTTGGTTGTAGCTTTCCCGGCTTCCTGCTCAGCCGTAGCCAAAGCCGTTTTGGCAGCAGCCACATCAATATTGGAACCCAGCTCCGCTGAGTTAACCAATACGGTTACTTCATTGTCATCAATCTCCGCAAAACCACCCATCAGAGCAATTTTTACCCACTTATCTTTACCCGATCGCACCTGCATCACCGCAGTATCAAGAGCGGTAATTAAAGGAGCATGGCCAGTTAAAATTCCAACTTGACCCGTGGTACTAGGCAAAATCACCTCATCGGCGACTGCATCCCACACGGTTTTATCCGGGGCAATTACGCGTACAGTTAAAGACATATTTGTAGTTAGTTAGTTTAAATAAAATGTCAGAACAAAGCGGTTAGGATAAGTTAAACCCTAACCGCCGGATTAATTAACCCTGAAGTTTCTTACCTTTCTCGATCGCTTCGTTGATATCACCAACCAAGTAGAAAGCTTGCTCTGGCAAGTCATCTAATTCACCATTCAAGATCATCTTGAAGCCTTTGATGGTGTCATCCAGCTTCACATACTTACCAGGAGAACCGGTAAAGATTTCAGCCACAAAGAAGGGCTGAGATAAAAAGCGCTCAATTTTCCGGGCGCGAGATACAGCCTGGCGATCGTCTTCCGACAACTCATCCAAACCTAGAATGGCAATAATATCTTGCAGCTCTTTATAACGTTGCAGAATCGCTTGCACAGCCCGAGCAGTTTTGTAATGATCATCCCCCACTACCGCTGGTTGCAACATGGTAGAAGTAGAATCCAACGGATCTACTGCTGGATAAATACCCTTCGCTGCTAAGTTCCGAGACAATACGGTAGTACCGTCCAAGTGAGCAAAGGTAGTTGCTGGAGCTGGGTCGGTCAAGTCATCTGCCGGTACATATACAGCCTGAATGGATGTAATCGAACCTTCAGTGGTAGAAGCAATCCGTTCTTGCAAGTCACCCATATCGGTGCCCAATGTCGGCTGATAACCTACCGCCGAAGGCATCCGACCCAACAAGGCTGATACCTCGGAACCAGCTTGTACAAACCGGAAAATGTTGTCGATAAACAGCAAGACGTCTTGCTTACTGACATCGCGGAAATATTCTGCCATAGTCAAAGCAGTCAAGCCTACCCGCATCCGGGCTCCAGGTGGCTCGTTCATTTGACCATAAACCAAGGCGATTTTGGAATCGTTAAGATTATCTTTTTTGATTACCCCAGATTCCATCATTTCATTGTAGAGGTCATTCCCTTCACGGGTCCGCTCGCCCACACCACCAAATACTGATACACCACCGTGGTTGATCGCAATGTTGTTGATCAACTCCATCATGATTACGGTTTTGCCTACACCAGCACCACCAAACAAACCAATTTTGCCACCGCGCTTGTAGGGAGCAAGTAGATCCAATACTTTGATGCCGGTTTCAAATACTGATGGCTTAGTCTCCAAGTCAGTCAGTTTGGGTGCTGGCCGGTGAATAGGAAAAGTGTCAGTATTGTTTACTGGACCCATATTGTCTACGGGTTCACCCAAGACGTTAAAGATCCGACCGAGGGTAGCTGGTCCAACTGGTACGGTAATGGCGGCACCAGTATCGACTACTTCCATCCCGCGCACCAAGCCATCAGTGGTACTCATCGAAACGGCGCGTACTTGGTTGCCACCCAAAAGCTGTTGTACTTCACAAGTTACAGATACTGTTTCACCAGCTCCGTTTTTCCCTTCAACTTTGAGGGCGTTGTAAATCTTGGGCATAGAGCTGCCAGTAAACTCTACGTCCACTACGGGACCAATGATCTGGGTAATCCGACCGACGTTGGTTGTTGCTGTGGTGCTAGCCATGTGCGATTTATATTAAGGTGTATTACGAATAAGGTTGACATATTCACTGTCCCGCATAGGGGAGCAATGATTTTTGACGCTTGATGGAGATCTGCTATCGTTCGCGCAGCGTCGCCACTGGCAGTAGTAGTTTTAATCTTCTTTCCACGCCCGGTTTAAAGTCTCCTGATGCCTCATGGCGACTTGAGCCAATTTTAAGTTATGGCCGTCCTAGTAGAACGGGGTCTAGAGCTAAATCTTGCGATTTAGGTCTTAACATTTTGAAATGCTTTCTCCAGATTACCACTGAAAGTGCCATCTCTAGCTGGATTTGTCGAAGCAACTTGGACTCGATCGATCCTACGTGCTAAAGACTATTTTGTCGGAATCAACTTTCGGTTTTGTAAACCATCTGGTAGCTAACGTCAATCCCATAACAGAATCAGCAGCATCAAAATATTCCTTGACTGGTCTATTATACATTTAAGGCTTGAGAACCCAGATTTCGGTGTGAAGATCTCATGCTTTTATGGGAATTATGGATATGAGTGTACAACCCTCAGCTCCAGCAATTGGTTGAAGCTTCTCCTAAACCTCCTTTATTGGTAGTCAGCATGGATTTACGAAGTGAACTGCATAAACAGCCGAAAATATTAGTGATTGATGATGAGATAGCTAATTTTGAAGTTATTGAAGCTCTTTTACACAAAGAAAGCTATCAACTGTACTATCTGACTAGTGGCCAACAATGTTTTGCCCAAATCCCTGCCATTCAGCCAGACGTTATTTTGTTGGATGTTATGATGCCAGAAATTGACGGTATTGAAGTATGTCGCTGGATTAAGCAAAATGCTCAGTGGCAAAATATTCCGGTTCTAATGGTCACTGCTCTAAATAACAAAAAAGATTTAGCTAAATGCCTCAGTAGTAACGCCGATGATTTAATTAGTAAACCCTTGACCGGTTTGGAGTTACGTACCCGAGTGCGTGTGATGGTGAAGATTAGCCAGCAGTATAAGACTATTCAAAATCTGAGCGAACAGCTGGAATCTTGCCAGTTAGGGTTTGTTGATTCAGCTCAGTCAAATGATCTATCTCTCCATTTGTTACCCATGCCACAAACTCAAAAAATTAGACGAGATCGATCAATCACCCCCGAATCACAGTTGCCTTGTTATACATAAGCTGGCAAGAGACTATTAATCCAGAAGTTAATATTCACCGCATAACTACTTAGACAGCTTATTTTAAATAACTAGCTGATAATTATCTACCACTTTTTACGATAAGTAATACACATGAGCGCACTTCTTGAATTGGCGGCCCAACCCAAAATATTAGTAATTGATGATGAACCCGATAATTTCGATGTTATTGAAGCTCTGTTGTACCAGGATAATTATCAATTAAGTTATGCGGCTAGCGGTCAACAGGGTCTCGATCGATTAGCCACAATGTTACCCGATGTTATTCTGCTAGATGTCATGATGCCCGGCATGGATGGAATTGAGTTTTGTCGACGGGTTAAACAACATGACCAATGGCAACATATTCCGATCATTATGGTAACTGCCCTCAATGGCAAAGATGATTTGGCTAAATGCATGGAAGCCGGTGCTAATGATTTCATTAGTAAGCCAGTCAATGGATTGGAATTGCGCGCTCGAACTAGATCTATGGTGCGTATTAGCCAGCAATATCAAGATATTCAAGGTTTATGTGAACGCGTGAAGGCGGGCAACGAACATCTGGAAAATTTCAATAAGATGCTGGATGAAGAGGTTCAAGAACGTACCGCCCAGTTACAACAAATGATCTATCAAGATGCCCTCACTCATTTGTCCAGTCGGACAGCACTGCTCCGGCAACTGCAAAAGGTAATTCGCGGGAGAGCAGATGCCGCTCAAGCTGCCATATTTTATTTAGACTGTGACGATTTTCAACTAATCAATAGTTCTTGGGGCTATGAGGTGGGGAATAACCTATTGGTGGCGATCGCCGATCGCTTAAAAAATTTATTGCAACCCGCTGATTTTCTGGCTCGTTTAGGTGCTGATGAGTTTTGCTTTGTACGCAAAAATGTTTCTAGTTTAGTAGAAATTAAACAGCTAGCTAGTGATATTTTGGGAATATTTCAAGGGCCTTTTAAAATTGACGATCGCAATATATTTGTGACCGCTAGTTTAGGTTTGGCCCTTGATCACCCCCGCTACGAACAAGCCGAACAGATTATTCAAGATGCCAATACTGCTATGCAACGGGCGAAGGCGATCGGCCCAGGGCGGTATTATTCTTTTGATATTCAAATGCAAGAAGATGTCCAAGAGCGATTACAAATTCACCAAGACTTATACTATGCCTTGGTCAAAAGAGAGATGGTGGTTTCCTATCAACCAATTATTGATCTGCATACCGGCCATATTCATAGCCTAGAATCTCAGGTTACTTGGCACCATCCGCAGCGTGGTTTAATGCCCAGTGCCGAATTTTTGCCTTATATGGAAGAAACCGGGTTAAGTATTCAACTAGGACTGAGCATGCTCCGGCAGGCTTGTCAGCAATTACAAATTTTAGAGCAAGCGGGCTTGAAGAATATTACGATTCAGGTACCTTTATCCGTAAAACAGTTTTCTTATCCACATCTATTGAAGGAAATTGAACAGTTATTAATCCACTTTGCGATCGCTCCCCAACGATTGGGTTTGGATATTACGGAAGATGCCATCTCCCAAAATTCATCTGCTGCCGATATTATTAAACATCTGCGAGATCATGACTTTCCGGTAAACATTGATAATTTTGGCTCGGAATCTTCTTCCTTACAGAATTTGCATCAAATCGTGGTGGATAACATCAAGATCGATCGGACTTTTCTGCAATCGGCCACTCTTCATCCGCGCAGTGCCGGGATTTTGCAGGCGATGATTAAGATGGCGCAAACTTTAGATACCAGTGTGACAGTTACAGGCATTGAGCATCAGTCTCAACTTAGCCAGTTACGGGAATTGGGGTGTCGCTTTGGCCAGGGGGCGCTGTGTGCACCAGTAATCGAGACCGCTGATTTGTTGAAAGTCCTCAACAACAGCACCGCCATGATGCTTTAGTGATGTTGGTTTGTGTTAAATCTTGAGACGAACTGTTGCTGAAGCTCAAATATTGCTGAATAATTCTTCTGTAATTATTATTGGGAGCTGAAATTTGTTGCATCATCTGATCATTGCAGCGATTCCCCACACTGAACCTTGGAGTTTTGGGACTGCCCTGGTGATGGTATTCTGCAACTTGTTTGCAGTAGCCATTGGCCGGTTTGCCATCCAGCAGCCTGGTGGCGGTCCCGATTTACCCATGGGCAAGCCCGATTTGTTCCGAAACTTTAACTTGCCAGAACTACTGGCAACTTTGAGTTTTGGCCACATTTTGGGAGTCGGTTTAATATTGGGTTTAACCAATGCTGGTGTTATTTAGCTGGTTTTGCTTAACCTAGCTGTTCTGTAGTTTATCTGTAAGGAAAATAAATCATGTTTAGTAATATTTTAGTAGCCACCGCTCCCCTGAGCCAAGCTTGGTCTCCCACTGTGGCGATCGTGATGGTCGTAGCCAATGTTCTGGGTGTATTGGCTGCCGTCGCTGGTTCGAAGCTAAAGGTTGGTCCGCAACTGGGCGGGATTAGTGTCGCTCAAATTATTGGGGGCACTTGCTTTGGTCATGTGTTAGGAGCCGGTGCCATTCTGGGCTTAACTAGCCAAGGTATTATTTAAAACATCAAAAAATTGATTATAAAAAAGCAGCAGCTTAAATTTTAAGCTGCTGCTTTTTTGGTGAATATCATTTGTTCTAACGATTAATACCAGTCAAGCCAGGATTAACTTGAATAGAAGTATCAAAGGGGTCAGCCAAATCTTGGGTAACGATCGGTACCCCAACTTGCCGACTCATCCCTTCTCGATAAACCGCATTTAGGGCTTGAGCATCTTTGCGATATTCCAAGTCGGAAAAAGATAGACCGACCAAGGTATTAAATTGCTTAAAAAGACTGCCGTTGTCGTAAATATCGCCAGAGTTAGCGGAAAAAGCTTTTTTAAATTCGCTATCGTAGCTATCGGCCTGAGCTTGACCAGCCAAACCAATAGTCAAAGCGATCGTCCCAATTACCAAACCAGTTATTTGTAGTTTCATGGATTATTTCCTCAGTATCTCTAACTTACCCAGATCTTCAGGCGAGCAATCGATCGATCAGGACAAATTTGCCTAAAACAACCGGTAATAACAATTCGGAAAATTATTTTCAGTTTATGGCCACCGCCAGCCATGACCTTACCGTTTATAGTAGACTGCTGTTTATTTGAATCAGGCACCATGCGACTTTCTCAGAGCTTATTTGTCACCCTACGGGAAGAACCCGCCGAAGCCGAAATCCCTAGCCACAAGTTGTTGCTGCGGGCTGGCTACATTCGCCGCATCGGTAGCGGACTTTATGCTTACTTGCCCCTCATGTTACGGGTGTTAAACAAGGTTCGCCAGATTGTCAAAGAAGAAATGGATGCTACTGGTGCCCAAGAATGCCTGCTGCCCCAACTACAACCCGCTGAGCTCTGGCAACAATCTGGGCGTTGGGACACTTACACCCAAGCTGAGGGCATTATGTTTGCCTTTACCGATCGCCAACAACGTCAAGTAGCCCTCGGCCCCACCCACGAAGAAGTAATTACGGCTGTAGCCAGGGATTTAATTCGCTCCTATCGTCAACTCCCCCAAAATCTTTACCAAATTCAAAGTAAATTTCGGGATGAAATTCGACCCCGCTTTGGCCTGATGCGCGGTCGGGAATTCATCATGAAAGATGCCTATTCCTTCCATGCTAACGAAGAGAGCCTGAAAGAAACCTATCAGGACATGCACCAAGCCTACTGCAATATTTTGCGCCGCTGTGGACTAGAATTTCGGGCGGTGGATGCTGACTCTGGAGCGATCGGTGGTTCCGGTTCTCAAGAATTCATGGTGTTGGCTGCTGCCGGGGAAGACGATGTGCTGTACACCGAGGATGGTCAGTACGCCGCCAATGTAGAAAAAGCCGTGTCGGTAGCTACTGTGGCCGTTCCTGCGCCTTTCACTAAATTAGAGCAAGTCGCCACCCCTGACACAAATACGATCGATAAGCTCAGTACCCTACTAAAGTGCTCGCCCACCGCAATCGTCAAAAATGTGCTTTATCAGGCGGTCTATGACAACGGCACCACCGTTTTGGTCTTAGTAAGTATCCGGGGCGACCAAGCTGTCAACGAAGTTAAACTCAGCAACGAATTGACGAAACGGGCTGCTAATTACGCCGCCAAAGCAATTATTGCTCTTACTGTTCCCGATGGGGAAGCGATCGACAAGTGGGCTACTAAGCCTTTACCCCTGGGCTATATTTCTCCCAACCTAAGCAACGAATATATCCAAGCAGGCCCAGTATCACCGCAGTTTTTACGGTTAGTCGATCGCACCGCCGTAGACCTAAAAAACTTTGTGACTGGCGCTGATCTAGTCGGACAACATACCGTTGGGGCTAATTGGGGTTCAGACTTGTCCCTACCCGCCACTGTGGATGTACGCACCGCTCTCGTTGGTGACATGGCCATTCACGATGCGAGTCAGACTCTCCAGACCGCCAGAGGCATTGAAGTTGGTCATATTTTTCAACTGGGTACCAAATATTCGCAAGCGATGGGTGCCATGTTCACCAATGAGCAAGGCGAAGAACAGCCCTTGGTGATGGGTTGCTACGGTGTGGGAGTCTCCCGGATGGCGCAGGCGGCTGTGGAGCAGTCCTACGACAAAGATGGCATTATTTGGCCAGTGGCGATCGCCCCTTACCAAGTAATTATTTGTGTACCTAACATCAGTGATGCCAATCAAATGGCCGCTGCGGAAAAGCTTTACAACGACTTAAACGCTGCGGGGATCGAAACCATTCTGGATGATCGTGACGAGAGAGCCGGGGTCAAATTCAAAGATGCGGACTTAATTGGGATCCCCTACCGCATTGTTACTGGTAGATCTTTGCAAAAAGGTCAACTAGAAGTAGTCGATCGGTGTACGAAACAATCCCAAGAAATCGCCGTCGATGAGGTGGTATCGGTTATTCGGCAGTGGATTGACCAGGCTACCGACCATAGCTAATATGCTATGATGCCGTGGTTGATAGCGGTGCATTTGATCGTTTGGATAGAGGTGGTTAGGCATTTAATGCCACCACCTCTTTAGCAATGAACCCATCATGGAGTTATGGAACTAATTACCGTTCTGCTGTCTGGCTTCTTATCTGCTTTATCCTTTGGTGGCATCATCGCTGACCAAGCAGCGGAAAGCGCTATTCGATCGCGCTTTAGCAAAGTCGAGAACGTTCAAGTCCGGATCGATAATGCGCCCAACTTACAAATTATTAACGGCAAAGCCGATCGAGTGCGGGTCGCAGCTCAGGGGTTGTGGTTAAATCCCAGTGTGCGCATTGATGGTTTTGAACTAGAGACCGATCCCATTCAGGTTGATCCCCAAAAGATTCAACAACTATCGCAGCTGAAATTTGAATCTTTGTCGCAACCGCTGCAAGCAGGAGTTAAATTCACGCTAGATGAACAGGATATTAACAAATCTTTGAAATCAACCGTAGTTTTGAATCAAATCCAGAAGGTGGTAGATGATGGCATTGCGGCCTTTGGTGGCTCAGCGGGAACTACATATAAAGTTCAGAACCCCCAGGTTCGGTTCTTGCCTAGTAGTAGGTTAGGAATGAATTTTACTTTAATTGATACTTCTAAACCAGCAGATCCGCTAGATCTAGATATCGAAACTGGCGTGAAAATCATTGGTGGTAGAAGAATTCAGCTGGTGAATGCTCAAGGGGCAGTGAATAAAGTACCTTTGCCTGGTTTTGTTCTGGAAGGATTGGTGAGTAGCATCAACGAACGAGCCGACTTAGCGACATTAGAAAATAAGGGATTAATTGCTAGATTACTGAATGTAAAGGTTACCAATAAAAAAATGGAAGTGGCTACTTTCGTCCGTTTGCAGGCGCTACGAGCTCAACAACCAAGATAATTGGAAAATAGCTTGATTTTTTTGATAGGATCAGAAATAACTGTGATAATTAGCAATCCAGACCAATCATTCATTTTTTACTTGAGGCGGGCTTCATGACACAATTTAATTTGTCTAAGAGTGCAATGGCCGCGATCGCAGCCTGCATAGTTGGTACAGGTGTTTCTGTAGCTTGGTTTAATACTAACAAACCATCAGTAGAAGTTTCGGTGAAAATCGACCCGAATGCTAAAACTCACACAACGCCACAGCAACAAATACCATTCACTAAGCCACCGGTTGTTAGTAATCAACCGCCCAAGGATAACAATGTAGCAATTTACCAAACTGAACCGACCCAAACCGGTTTTAAAACTGTCCCGAAAACTTTGCCTTTGCAAGAGCCTAATCAATCGCCAGAGGCTAACTTAAGAGCTGCTTTTGGTGAATTATTGGCAAGTAATAAGTCGATCGCCAAAAATGGAGAAAAGGTTAGCAAGGGTGCTGTTTCGACGATTCCCAAGGGTACAAAACTTTTGTCTTTGCGCGCCGAAGCTGATGGTATTCATGTAGACTTATCCCGTGAATTTGAGACTGGTGGCGGATCTATGTCGATGCAAGCCCGGTTGGCGGAGGTTCTGAACACCGCGACTAGCATGAATCCGGAAGCTAACGTTTGGATTACGATCGAAGGCAAGAAATTAGAAGTACTAGGTGGAGAAGGAGTCGAAGTGCCCCAGCCTTTAACTCGTAAATATCTCCAAACTGAGATGGAATCACAGCAATCTGATCCACAAAAACTAGAACCATAAAAAATGAATAAATAAAAATTTAGACCCTTTAATCACAAATATCAAAGGGTCTGGTTTTTTATGGCACTTGCTAGGTTGTGGTTGATTTAGCTAGGATCGACATACATGAGGGTTTGACCAAACTCTATTGGTTGGCCATTTTCTACCAAAATCTCCATTACTTGACCAGCAACCTCAGCTTCCAGCTCATTCATCAGCTTCATGGCTTCAATGATACAGATGGCCTGTTTGAGCACAATGCGATCGCCTACGGTCACAAAAGATGGTTCATCTGGTCCGGGGGCACGGTAGAAGGTACCCACCATCGGCGACTTGACTTCCATCCATTTTTTCTCGGGACGGTTAGCCACTGGAGCCGGCACTTCGGCAACAGCCGCAACTGCTACGGGCACAGCCGTCACCGTATTACTGACCACTTGGGTTGTTACCAATGGCGCTTTACGAATGTTTAATTCAAATTCGGTATTTTTTAAATTTAACTCGGTGATATCTGTGCTGGCGATCGCCGCAATCAGTTCCCGCAACTCTTGAAAATTAATCGACATACTTTTTTATAGGAGGTAAATGGGGCTGAAGAATCCCCTCTGGTTGAGCTTAGGCTGTTGGCCAGCCCCAAAAGCCGATTATTATTCGCCTCGACCAAGATAGGTATCTGTCCGAGTGTCGATCTTAATTTTCTCACCAATCGTGATAAACAACGGCACCATAATTTGAGCACCGGTTTCTAGAATAGCTGGTTTACTGCCACCAGTAGCAGTGTCGCCTTTCATGCCAGGATCGGTCTGGGTGACTTCCAGAACGACAGCATTGGGCAGTTCGACCTCTAGAATCTGTTCGCCCCAGCGAACGACGTTGACTTCCATTCCTTCCTTGAGATATTTCACCCGATCGCCAATCTGTTTTTCGGTGAGAGTGGATTCCTCAAAGGATTCCATGTCCATAAATACAAATTGGTCGGCTTCTTTGTAGGTGTGCTGCATAGCACTTTTTTCCAGATTAGCCTGGGGCATGCTTTCGCCAGCCCGAAAAGTATGTTCAACGGTGTTGCCCGATTGAGCGTTTTTGAGCTTGGTGCGAACGAAGGCAGCTCCCTTACCAGGTTTAACGTGCAAGAATTCCACTACCCGCCATACGCCACCATTCCACTCGATCGAAACGCCAGGCCGAAAATCATTACTGGAAATCATGAGTTTGTTGTGGGAATATAGTCAGCATTTAATTTTATCAGGCTGTGGGAAGTTCTCAGTCAATTAACCAGCCGGACTATGGCAAGATTAAGAAGGCAGAGATTTGGCAGTGGCCGCTCTTGCCTAGCCTTCAGCCACATTTATCCTATGAGTTTTATCAAAACTTTTATTACTAACTACCTCCAGCGCGGCCTGCGGACAGTCTTGACGCTTGGTCTTTGTGCTTTTTTATCCGTTAGTTTGAGCGCGAGTTTACTACCCTCCGGTAACGCCATTACTGATGGGCGGGCAATTTTGCGTTATGCTCTGCCGATCGATAGTCCAGATATCCGCAAAGTGCAAGCCAGTTTAGAAGATATTTCTAACCAGCTGCGTAGCAAGCGCTGGCAAAAGATTAGTAGTGATGTCAAGCAGGCTAGCTCGGTATTACAAAGCCGCAGTGCTAATATTTTAAAGACGGTACCAGAAAAAAATCAGGCTGCTGCCACTAGCCTGCTGGGTGAAATCGCGGCCAGTGTCACGGATATGACAGCTGCGGCTGAAGCCCAAGACAGACCCCAGATTCAAGCTAAAAAAGCAGCTGTCTTAGATCAAATTGGCAGTCTGGAAGAATTAATGCTGGATAGCTTTCCTTATGAGGTGCCAGCAGAATACAAAAATCTGCCCCAACTGAAAGGCCGGGCGACGGTGGCCATGACCACCAGCAAAGGTGATGTCAAGATCGTAGTCGATGGTTACAGTGCGCCAGTAACGGCGGGCAATTTCGTAGACTTGGTACAACGGGGCTTTTACACCAAACTGCCCTTCACCCGTGCCGAGGATTCCTATGTATTGCAGGTCGGTGATCCACCAGGAAAAGAAGTCGGATTTATTGATCCTAAAACCAAGAAGTATCGATCGATCCCCCTCGAAGTATTGGCCAAAGGCGATCCTAAACCCACCTATGGCATCACTCTAGAAGATGCCGGGCGCTACAATGACGAGCCGGTCTTGCCTTTTGCTTCTTTTGGCACCTTGGCGATGGCTAGACCAGAAACCGAGCCAGATGGAGCTTCTTCTCAGTTCTTTTTCTTCTTGTTTGAGCCGGAACTGACTCCGGCTGGTCGCAATTTGCTAGATGGCCGCTACTCGGTGTTTGGCTATGTGGTAGAAGGCCAGGATGTCTTGGACAAAATGACGGCTGATGACAGTGTGATTTCGGCCAAGGTTACTCAGGGTTTAGAAAATTTAGTGAAGCCGGGGTAGGTCGATTTTGATGCCTCTCTTCTCCAATAGAGGGGAGGCAATTCTAGATTTTATGCAAGCAAGGAATTTTTGGTCATGGCGTTTTTGATACAACTGCTGTTGGTTTTAGGTCTGGGTGGGGGGGCGACGGTGTATGTCTCGCGAATGCTGCGCGAACAAAGTCAACAAAAGCAGTTAGATCAGGCTTTTTATAAAATTTTACAGTCGCAGGATAGTACGATTTCGCTGATTGAGTTGGGGGCATCGGCACAGGTGGATGCCGAGATTGCTAAGGAATATCTCGATCGACAGGTGCGGGTGTTGGATGCGGTGCCGGAGGTGGATGATGATGGGGATACTTTTTATCGTTTTCCTAAGTTAAAGTTGCCTCAATATTTGCCGAAGAGTGATTGGGATAAAGAACCGGTGGATGATTGGGATTAGCTCGATTATTGTCTTTGCTGATCGATTGCTTTTGGTTCAAGTGGAGCGACCAATATACTTATTTGGTAGATTGTCCCTTCTGCAATAGTCTCGAACGTTTATGTTGGCGTAGTTCTGCATCTACTTGGGCGATCGCATCATCTAAGAACAAATTATATAGCTCTAATTGGCGATTACTTTCTCGCAGGCGATCGAGACAATTTTTCTTGGTTTCGGCATCAGGATAAGGGTGTTGATCGGTCATAGCAAATTCCAACCTCTTTTAATTTCTTTAATACTGGCATTGGCGGCTTCTAAATTCGCTTGCCCACTATCGATCGCCTTCGTCAGTAAATCTAGCATAACATTCGCAGCAGTTGGCTGTGCTTCCAGGATTTTAGTAGTAAGGTGTTGAGGCGAATATAGGATTGATTGAGTCTTTCTCTAGCATTTTGTAATTCTTCTAATTCGCCGATTGTTCTGGATGTTTCTCCATACCGCTCAAAAAGCATCCATTCTGTGGCACAAGCTTCTTCTATTTCTTCGGCCAATTGGCGCAGCAAAGAGAAAATTATTATTAGAGTTTCGGTAGATAGCTTGGCCATCGATTTCAATCAAACATTAGGGACTACTCCTGATTATCTCAGCTTTTTAGTAGTCACTATCAATTTTAGATCGTTTTTTTCGACAAGTGTGGGTGTTGGATGCTGTGCCGGAGGTGGATGATGATTGGAATACTTTTTATCGTTTTCCGAATTTAAAATTGCCTCAATATTTGCCGAAGGGTAATTGAGATAAAGAACCGGTGTATAATTGTGATTGGGCTGGGATCTTTTAGACTTTTTCAAGTGAGGTAACGTTGCGATGAATGAAATAGGAATAGTAGCGGCACTTGTTTCAGCATTTACAGATTGCTGGCAGTTTATTAGGTTATTTCAAAAAAAAGAAGATTCTAATGTACCTATCACTTCTTTGATTGAACAACAAAATAATGAGCCTTATCGAGTGGGTTTAGGAAAACGACATCGGTTTTTGCGCGAAGAAATATTAAAACTCAATACCGCAGAAATGTCTAGATTCTATGGGTTTAAAAATGTTACCTGCTTAGAAAATTGTGAAAGTGGATCAGACGAATTTTCTTTTGAATCTATCAATCGATTGACACAATTTTTCTTCATATCATCCAAGTATCTAGAGGAAGATCAGAAAGAATACCCAACTCCTATTTTCGAGCCTTTTGATATTACCTGTAGTACAGATAATCGTTTTCTTTTAAAACAAGGTTTTAAGCCATATATTCTTTGCAGTCCGAATTTTGATCAGGATGGTTTTTTTGGTTTTGGTCAGGCTTATATCATTTTTTGGAAAGAAGAAAAAGGATATTACCGAATGAGGAAGTCCAATAATTGCTGTCATTTTTACTCACCGTCATCAGGAGGAGGTCGTAATCTTTACAATTTGATTGATGCCATCTTAGAGTTTGATTTAACACGCACAGGGCAATATACTTCATGCCTAACTACCCACTCGGATGAATGGGAAAAATTAGAAAGAGGATGTTGGTATAATCAACCATTATTCTCAGGGGTTATAAATTATGAAGCGTCAAAAATATTTGAAGATCGTTATGAAAGTCGGCGCGAAATTCTGGAAAGTGAAAGGTGAAAGTAAACTATTCATATAGTTTATATATCTAACCATGACCGAGTTACTAGCACAAGCTATCACTAAGCTGAAAACAATGTCTGTCAGTGAGCAAGATGCGATCGCCACCATGTTCTTAGAAGAACTAGCAGATGATATGGGCTGGGATGAACCATTCAGCCAATCTTCCGATCTTCTTGCCCAGCTAGTGGCTGAACGTCATACTGGCAAGACTCAAAGTCTATAGATCACTATTGATCGATTATTTGAACTCGCAGTCCAGCTTAATCTAGAGCGAAGTTAGAGGACATCTCAGTTTTGAGCTAAGATTTTGTCTAATAGCTACCAAAACCGAACCAATGCCACACTGGGAATTTTTGATTCAGCGCGAAAACGATCGAGCTTGGCGACCGCTGACCAGCCGCAAATTAGAAATCTTTGAAGGCAACTATCGGATCATTGCCAACACCAGCATGAGCAACTCGGCGGTGCATACTCAAATTTTCTATCAGAACCATCAGCAACCGCCCCAACTTGCCCAGGATCATTCCCAGCAGATTAGCAATGAGGGACTCTTGGTGGTGATGCCTTTTACCCACATCCAACTGGGAACTTGGCACCTGAACTGCAATGTCACCATTGCTCAGGATAGCGGCATCGAAGAACAACTTTGCCTCCAAGTTGTCCCTAAAGCAGCGGTTGATGAAAATGATCAACAGGAGAATCCATCAACCACAGGAGCAGAAAACCTAGAGGGAACAGACGATCGATCGAAACCCGTTGTCACTGTCATCCATGATCATTACCCCATGGTCGTGAGTGATGTTCATCCTGACAAATTAATTGCTTCCTCCCTGGCCGATTTAGACAACCTACTCACCGAAATTGCACCAATAGTGGCACAACCGCTAGTGATGTCTCTTACCACCACCGGATCAACATCATCACTCTATCCAGAATTTATCGAATTCCCTGAAGAAGACGTTTTAGACCTGTCCGTATTACCTGTTGAGCAAGCCTTCCAGGCACCCGATCCCTTCGTCACCGCTCTCCAAATTGATCTTCCACCCCAGGCGCAGATTCCCACCGAAAAACTGACGATCGAAGACGAACAATTCACCGATATGTCCGTCATCACCGATTTACAATTCTCGGAGTTATTTCCCCATAAACTGCCGATCGATAGCTACGATCGCCACAGTTACGAAGTGGTCGTAGAAGATTAGCGGCTTTTTTTGAGCCGATTACGCGGAGGGATTTCGGTGCCATAGTGTAATTTCTTAATCAACTGTCCGGCTTGCCATCTGCCCCCCAGACTTAACCCGATAATAGCGATCGCTAGATACAGTGGCCAAGCGACGCTACTAGTCATGGCCAGTACCGATCCCCCTGCCCAGCCCCCAAAGGCCGTTAGGCTCAGAGCCATTTGCAGCTTTTGCAAGTTTTTTGAAGCAGCGCTACAACTGCGACAACTAATGGTGTGAGAGTGGTATCGATCGAGCAACTGTTGTTTGGACTGAGCTGGGGGCAAGACTGCGCCAGCAAAGGTTTCCACCTGATAATGATTGATCCACTGGCGAAACTCAAATACAAACAAGTCCGCTTTGGTGGGCAGATAGAAAGCTTTGGTGAAATTCGCGGCTCCACCTTGCTGCTCTAGATAGCGCTCCTGGTGATGGAGAAATATTTGGTCATCCTCCAAGATGGTATGTTGACCAATATGGGAATACCACTGCGGATTAAACTTGAATATCACTGATGGGAAGATATTACCCTTCGGAAACTTGAAGGGAAAGCGAGCAAACAACCGACAAAATCCCGGTTTGGTGGGGGTGGCATAGACCACGGTGATCGTCCGACCGAATTGCTTCGAGGTGAGGTCATGCCACATCAAATTGGGGGCAACAAAAGTGGTGTGCTGGGTGCCCAACTTACCTTTGCGGGGTCCTTCTGGCCAAATACCTGTAAAACCGTGTTTGCCGGAGGTTAAAATTTCCAGCTCTACTGGGGCCGCATTAGCCCGGTTGCCCACGGTGCTGTGGTGAGTGTAGGGTAAATGGCTGGCATCCAAGACGTTTTCGAGCAGCGTGAAAGCATCATAGGGCAAGTCTCGAAAGGTATTGATGGTTACCCAGCCATCAGGTGCGGTGGCTACCGGGGCAATGAGGGGTAGTGGTGGCCGATCGATCGCCTTTCCCGGATACACAAACAACAAATCTTGAGCCACCGCTGTCGGAAAAGACTGCACACAAGCCCGCTGGGATTTTTCTGCTTGGCTACCCGGCGGCTGTTGGGGGATGCGATCGCACTGTCCCTCGCCGGTAAAAGACCAGCCGTGATAAGGACATTCCAATTGCCCCTCCTCATTAATCCGCCCCTCTGATAACCGCGCCAAGCGATGCGGACATTGATCGACCATCGCTCGCCAGGAGGCTGTTTTAGGCTCCCACCAGATCACCAAGTCTTGACCCAACAAGGTAAAAGCCGTGGGGCGCTGCTGATCGAGATCAGATATATAGTGAACTGGATACCAGGCTTCAGCTACATCAAACTTAGTGGGGTCGAGACCGCCAGCCGCCGGAGCAACGGACTGGAGAGTGGGGTTAGCAATAGTCATAGGTCGAACAATGAAGTGTTACTTACCTATGTTGTAACAAAAATTAATAAACTCTGAGTAGTTTTTAGGGTGCGAGTTGCTGATACTTGGCTTGCAGATCCGGAATCGCGAATACTGAAATAAATTCTAGACCAGCATTGGCATATAACTCGGCTCCGCCCTGTTGTCGATCGACTAAAGAAATTACCTGATTCACCATATAACCAGCATCACGAAGTCTTTCCACCGCCTGCAAGGCCGATTTACCAGTAGTTACCACATCTTCTAACACCGCAACTACTGTCCCGGGCGGTAAAATTGGCCCTTCAATATAAGCCTGAGTCCCATGACCTTTGGCTTCTTTGCGAATAATCAAAGCAGCAACGGGTTGCTGTTCGTAGGCCGAAACTACTCCCACCGCCGTGACGATCGGATCGGCTCCCAATGTCAAACCAGCGACCGCTGGCGTGCCGGGCGCTAACAGTGGCAATAACAAGCGCCCAGTGGCTAAAGCGCCGTAGGGATGGAGCGTTACCGGCTTACAGTTAATGTAATAAGTACTTTTCTGGCCAGAAGATAGCAAAAAATCGCCTTCTTTGTAAGAGAGCTGACACAACAAGGTCAATAGATATTCTTGGACTGCTGGTAAATCTAAGCTAGCCATGGGCACAGTATCGCCCAGTAAAAATGATGAAGTCATGGCAGGAGGATGATAATGGCGCACTTGATTCTACCAGACAGGCAAAAAGTTAAGCAGGAGTTATACCACTGCTGGCAGTGTAGAATGACCCTCAGCGCCATCTATACAGGACATCGAGCATATGACAACCACCACCCCAGCATTTTGCGCCGGCATTAAATATTTCGCTGATACTCAGCCCGGTTTCGACACCCACGGTCAACAAGCAGCGATCGCTACTGGCCAGCAAGCCATCACTGGAGCCACCGATGCGGCTGCGGTTTACCAGACCATGCTCTATGCCGATGCCCTGCGCTATCTTACTCTGCAAACCTGTGCCAGCAAAGCATCTGGACACCCCGGCGGCTTCGCCAGCCAGGCCGAAGCCTATGCTTCTTTAGTAATGCTCGGTCATAAAAATATCATTACCGAGGTTGGCCACCACGCCCCCGGCTTCTACAGCGCCATGTTTCTGGATACTTCCCTGGAAAAAATGGGCATTAATACCGTTCAAGATTTAGGCGATCGATTCCGGGAAAAAGACGGCTTAATCGGTCACCTTTCCGGCTTCATTCCGGGTATTTTGGCTCCGGCTGGACCTCTTGGTCAAGGTCAACATTTTGCCATGGCAGCGGCCAGACTACATCCCGGCACCCTCTTTCCCTTTACCCTCGGCGATGGCGGCCTAGGCGAACCCTACATCATGAGTGGAATGCAGCATTTCCACACCGCCTATCCAAAAGTCACTAATTTCTTGCCCGTTTTGGTCTGGAACGGTTACAGCCAAGAACACCACAGCATGGTTTCCACCAAGACCAACGCCGAAATGCTGGCCTATTGGCAGGGTAACGGCTTTGATGAGGTGATTTTGGTGGATGCCAAGGATTTTGATGACCAAAATCAGCCAGAAGCCTATGTGGATAGCACCATCTTCTCGTTAGAAAAACGCTTGGCCTTTACTCAAGCGGTTATTGCGGGAGTCGATCGAGCGGCCAAGTCAGCACTAGGCGGTAAGCTAACGGTGTTGATTATTAAGCAATTGAAAGGAGCCGGGGTACACGCCAAGGGTTCTAAGTCCCATAACTTATACGCGCACCACACTTTAGATAACGCCGATATTATCAAGGGCTTGCAAGATCGCGCCCTCACCCCCGCCGCTTGGGAGCTAGTCCGCACTAATTGCCTGCGGGCAGCTGGAGGGGCAGCAGCGCAAGTAGCTGTCACCGAGTCGATTCTAGTCAATCCCGATTTGGGCACTTTGCCCCTAGAAGAATACCCGGTCGGAGGCGATACCAAGGTTTCCACTACCGCCATGGGTCGCTTAGTAGGTTATGTTGGCCAAAAAGATCCGAATTTTGTCGTGACCAACGCTGATGGTAATGAAGCCTCCGGCATTGCCAATATCAATCAGGCGCTGAAGATCATTCACCCTACCCAGGATGATCTATATTTCCAAGCGCCCCAAGGTCAAGTTTACGAACCCCTCAGTGAAGATGCCTGTGCCGGAATGGCCGCTGGCACTGCCTTGATGGGAGCACGAACTCTATGGTGTTCTTACGAATCCTTTGCGATTAATGGTCTACCAATTTGGCAAACTGTGACCCAGGGCATGGCCGAACTGCGCCGTCCCACCCCTTCGACGATTACCCTTTACACCGCCGGAGCCTTAGAGCAAGGCCGCAACGGCTGGACGCATCAACGCCCGGAAGTGGAAGCCTACTTTGCATCCATGATGCGCAATGGCAACGTCTTCCCGGTCTTCCCCCCGGATGCCAACAGTATCCAAGCTTGCTATGACTGGGCTTTGACTACCAAAAATAAGGGCATTGTGATTACGGCCAGTAAATCGCCGCTTCCAATTCGGACTACTTTTGACCAAACCCGCCAGGGCTTAGCCAATGGAGCAGTGGTGCTACAAACTACCGCTGGCCGCAAAACAGTGGTGTTAGCCGTCATTGGCGATATGACCTTAGCGCCAGCTTATGCTGCTGCCGAGCAATTAGCTGCCCAAGGCATTGGCAGCAAAATTGTTTCGATCATTAATCCCCGCCGCTTATATCGCCCCACAGATGTGGCTTGGCAGACTTGCAGCGAACCAGATGATGGGTTCTTAGCTGATGCTCAGTTCCAAGCCATGCTGGGAGGTGATGCCTTGATTGGGATTACCGGCGGTGCCCCCGCCATGCTGGAACCAGTGATGCTCCGATCGATCTGTCCCCGGGATACTTTTGCTTGGAAACGCGGTGAAACCACCGCCACTGCTGGCCAACTGATGGCCTTTAATGGCATCACGGCGGAGGCAATTACCGCTCGATCGATCCAATTACTGGGTTAGCCAGAGGAATAATTTACTAACCCACCGCTGCAACTTCTCAGTGGTGGGATCGGTCTGTCAACATATCCACCAGAGATATCAGCAGGTACTAAATGTCTAAGCAACGTTTTTGCATCGTAGGGATGAGCTGCTGTTTGGCACTTGGAACTACTGGGACTGGGGTATTTGCTCAGCCAGAGCCATTTCAACTAGCTTTGAGCAATCTTCGTCCTACTGCTTTGCAGCTGTTAGTTGTCTCGACAGCCACTCACCGGCCAATCGCTAATCGATCGGTCACCGTCAAAAGTGATAATGGGGTTAGATGTGTAACAGTCCCTTGCCCGACAAATATTAAGCAGTGGCAAGGCCAGACTAACAAGCAGGGGGTGGTCTGGATTCCGCAAAAAGTGGTTCAACAGTCTACCAGTATCAACATCCCAGGCTATGTAACTAAAGATTTGGGGCAGGCGCTCCAGAGCCAGTCCGGTAGATCCCAAATCGAATTGTCGCCAGTAAAACGATAACATTGGCGCTCAGCGCTTAATCCGAACACTGTATAATGGATAGACATCCGCTTGCTCAGGCCGAACCGGGCAATGATTGGAGTCTGTTTTTTTATGAAATTATATAATCATGACCGAATCTGCTACTGCTATTAAAAAAACTATTCTGATCCAACCCATTTTGGGTTCTCGCCGCTTCAGTAATTTTTTCTATGCTGGCATTGTGACCCTCGGTGGGGTAGGATTTTTACTCCAGGGCTTATCCAGCTACTTCCACAGCGATTTTTTGCCGTTTATTGATAATGCGATCGATCTACCATTTATACCGCAAGGTATTGCTATGTCTTTCTATGGCGTGGCCGGAACGCTGACTGCACTGTATTTGTGGAGTTCGATCGCTCTGGATGTGGGGGGTGGTTACAACGAATTTAATCAAGAAACTGGGGAAGCGACTATTTTTCGACGCGGTTTCCCGGGTAAAAACCGCCTGGTAGAACTCAAAAATCCCCTGAAGGATATTCAAGCGGTGCGGGTGGATATCAAGGACGGGATCAATCCGCGCCGGACGTTGTTTGTAAGGATTAAGGGACGGCAAGAAATTCCCTTAACCCGGGTGGGTGAACCAGTTGCTTTAGCAGAGATTGAAACCCAAGGAGCGGAGCTAGCTAGATTTTTGGGCGTACCTCTAGAAGGTTTGTAAAGTCTCCAGCTGTGTACAACCCTGGTTCCTGTGTCGGTACCATGCTTAGCGATGGCACCCAAATCGAATTTGCTGATGTGGATCCGGCAGTTTTTGCAGATGTCGATCGCGTGGAATCGCTGGTGCAGAAAATGACTGGGGAGCAAGCCCAGAATATGTCCAAGGTTTTGGATAAACTGATCAGTCTCAACGGTACTAAGGACTCACTGTTGTACCAGAAAATTAATGTTCATCAAGTTTTTGCGGCTGGACATTCTGCCGGTGGAGCCGCTAGTTTTATTGCCTGTGGCCAAGATAGTCGAATTACCAAAGGAGTTAATCTGGATGGCTACTTTGTCGATGTGCCAGGTACTAACTATGATCACAAAAAATTGTTGCTGATTAATGCTGACCGAGATAAATATCGACCTAAAAACAAAAAAAACCGCGCTCGATACGATTTATTCGCGTCAAAGGATCGAGTACGGATCGAGAAACTAGCAGCCAAAGCAAATTTACAACAACTGGTTATCCCATCCACTAAGCATTTCGATTTTAGCGATCTGCCAATTTTACTGCGGCCTGCTTTTAGCCAGACTCTTGGTTTATCCGGTGAAGCTGAGGGGCTAGAGCTATTATCTAAAACATCAGCAATCATGCTTGACTTTTTTAGCAAGTAAATCCAAAATATAGCTCACGTAAAGACCTCGATCTTGGAACCTTCCAACGTTTTTATTACTTCAATACGGGTATGAAAAGCCTCCTTGAACTGTGGCATGTGAGTCACCGCCAAAATACATTTAAAGTCATTGGCGATCGCATTAATCGCCGCAATCAATCGATCGCATCCTTCTTGATCCTGAGTTCCAAATCCCTCATCCACAATCAACATTTGTAGTGGTGTTCCGGCGCGCTGGGAGAGCAGCTTAGCCAAGGCCAATCGAATTGAAAAATTAATCCGAAAGGCTTCTCCCCCAGAGTAGTTCTCATAAGGGCGGGTCCCATTCACATCTCCAATCACAATGTCTAGAGTATCAATCAACTTGGCATTCTTTACTGAGTTTTTCTTCGATCGAATGGCTTTTTTGGTAGATTTTTGGGTAATAAACTGAATATGAAACTGATTATTACTCAACCGCCGCAGAATTTGATTAGCTTCCGATTCGAGCTGGGGCAAAATATTTTCGATAATTAGAGCCTGAATCCCATTTTTGCCAAAGGCTTTGGTTAATTCATCGTAAACCAACTGCTGTTGGCGGCAGGATTGGATCTCTGCTTCTTGCTCCTGCAGCGATAACCGGAGCTTTTCCAATTGTGCTAGCTGTTGAGTTAGTTGACCCAAAATGGCAAACTGTCGATCGAGCTGCTGACGGCGATCGGTGAGTTGCTGCTCTAGCTCCATCACTTTGTCGTGATGATCTGGTAAATCGGCCAGTAGTTGAGCAATCCGAGCATCATCGGCATGAGCCTGGTGTTGACTAGCCAATTTTTGCTGCTGTTGCTCTTGTAGCTGGGTGGTTCTGGCTAATCCCTGAGGATAAGCAATTTGCGCTTGTTGCCAAGCTTGGTATTGAGCCTGAATCCCTGGTAACTGGCGGAGCTGCACTTGTGCCTGTTGATGCTGCTGAGCATCATAGCCCAGGGTCAGTATTGCTGCTTGTAGTTCTTGGCGGGTTTGTTGTAGTGGCGAATCTTGTTCGAGGGCTTGGAGCTGCTGCTGACTGGCGATGATTTTTAATTGGAGCTGCTCGGATTGTTGGGTGAGTTGCTGTTGTTTTTCATGAGACTCTTCCAGCTGCTTCATTTGGAACTCTGCCCACCGATAGCGATCGACATCGCTGCGGACTACCGCATGGTGCTGGTCGTCATAGTCTAGTTCTTGCAAATGTTCAGTTAACTCTTGTAGTTCTGCCAGAAAATCTGCGGCATAGCTGCGTTGTTCGATCGCCAGTAATACCTGCTGATGCTCTTGTTGGAGTGATTCTAGCTGAACGGTTTGACTAGCCAGAGTATCCAAGGCTGCTAGCAACTGGCCTTTAGTGGCTAATAGTTTTTGATCGCCCGCCAACTGAGCCGAAATTTGCTTATATTCCTGCACGAAACCTGCCCGTTCGTGGGTGGCGACTAGTTCTTCGGCAGTAAGTCGCGTTAATTGTTGAGCAATCAATTCCCGATCAGCCGTGTTGCTGGCCAGGAAATGCTCCCAATGCTCGCCATTGAGCGGATGGTTGCACAACGGACAACTAGCATCGGCGGTATCCGTCAGGGTGCTGAGTTTTTGTTGCAACTGTTGGAGCTGTCGTTCATAACCCTGGCGCTCGGTTTGCAGTCGATCGATCGTACTGCGCCGATCTTGTCCCTGTTCCCGTACTCGATCAAGCTCCACCCGCTGTTGATCTAATACTATAATTTGTTGTTCGATCGACTGGAGCTGGGTAGTTAGGGCTGGCTGTTGGGTTAACTGAACTTGTAGTTGTTGAATCTGCTGCGTTAGTTGCTCGGACTTAGCCTGTTGCTGAGCCGTAAGCTGGTCTATATGATTTTGTATTTCCCGTTGGCGTTGGTACAGCGGTAATACCTGTTGATGCAGCTGATCGAAGTGCTGTAACTGCTGTTGATGCTGGTGCAATAAATCTATCGCTCGTTTGGTATCGGGAGCCGTTGCTAAAATCTTAGCCTGTTCTTGAGTCTGTTGCTGGAGAGCAGACTGCTGAGCGGTTAATTCGGTGAGTTGAATCTGTAGTTGCTGACGGCGATCCTGAATTTGAGTAGTGTTTTCTTGATATCGGGTGTGCAGCTGCTGGTAATAATGAAATTTTTTGTCCCAGTCCGTCACCGCTATTTCTATGGCTTGATACTGTTGGTAAGCCAGTTCGATCGATTCCCCCTGCGCCAAGATTTCAGTCAATTTTTCGCTCTCTAACTGGGCTTTAGCTAAATCCTGTTGAATTTGCAACAAGTCGTTTTGGAGTTCCTGTTGACGTTGCTGTGACCATTGTTGCTGCTGTTGATAAGTTTGCCGCTGCTGAGTAGTAGTCTTGAGGGTATCTAAAACAATTTGTTCGGTAGCTTGCATTTTTTGCAAGTCATCAATTTCAGCTTGAGCCGCCTGGCATTGATTAGTGACGATCGGAATCTGAGTCAGCCGTTCTAGATCTTTGGCACATTGTTGTTCGATCGTACCAACTTGGGCTTTATGCTGACTGGCAATTTTTCTAGCTTGTTCAGCTAGATCTTCGTACTGATCGAGCTTCAGTAAATCAGCCAAAATTTGTTTCCGTTCACCAGCTTTTTTAAGCATGAACTCATCAGCTTTACCTTGACGCAGATAAGCTGAATTAATAAAAGTGTCATAGTCAATCTTCAGATACTCATCAATCAAAGCTTGGGTCGCTTTCACCCCTTTTTGAGTAAGGTATTTAAAGATTTCACCGCTCATTACTTGCAACTCCAAAGAGCCGCTGCCGCCCCTTTGCCGACTACGAATAATCCGATAAATCACGCCATGCAGCTGGAAGGTAAAGTCCACCCGCATATCAGTGGCTCCATTAGCGATCGCATCATCCTCACTAGCCGCTCGACATTCCCCCCAAATTGACCAGGTAATAGCCTCCAATAAAGAAGATTTTCCAGCACCATTAGCACCGCAAATGCAGGCGGTATGTAGTCCTGAGAAGTCTAAGCTGGCTTCTTGATAGCTGAGAAAGTTTTTGAGAGCGAGCTGCAGGGGAATCATGAAACAAAAATACTAACTTAACTGCCAATCATAAAACAATCTCGCTGCAAATGTAGCAGAGGTTCGAGCCAAGAGGTGTTCGATGGCTGAGACAATTTTATTAAATTAACGATGGCTGTTATACTGGCCTCAGAATCAGACCACAGAGTAGTTATTGCCTTGTATAGTCTACTGCATTTGTTTAGTACTAACTACATTGTATCAAATATTTTTTTATGCATCAGATTATCCCAGAAACTCTCGCCTTTCTGATCAGCCTCGTAAGTGTATGGCTAATTAAAACTCGTCTCAGCAAACAATTACTAGATATACCCAACGAGCGTAGCTCTCATACCATACCCACACCACGCGGCGGTGGACTAGGATTCATCATTGCCTTTGCCATTACTCTACCGTTATTGCTTCCACCAGCCCACCTATTACCTATTTATCTAATTCTCACTCCTTTAGTTGTCGTTGGCCTGATGGATGATCGACAGGGGGTACCCTCTAGTATTCGCTATCTAGTCCAAATTATGACCGCTAGCATTGCGGTTTACTACTTCGGGGCGTTTGCCCAACCCTGGCTGACCAATGGGGGATTTTTTGGTTCGGTAGTAGCGATCGGGCTAACTCTCATTGCTTTTACGGCCATCATCAACTTCTATAACTTTATGGATGGCTTAGATGGACTTGTGGCTGGTTGTAGCTTAGTCCAAGTTGTATTCTTGGCTGTTTACCTGCAACAGCCATATCTCTGGCTATTGGCAGCGGCTCTGCTGGGATTTCTTTGTTGGAACTGGTCACCAGCCAAAATTTTCATGGGCGATTCGGGGAGTACTTTTTTAGGGGCGATGATTGCTGTTAGCCTACTACCTCATAAAGATCCAGTCATCGCTTGGTCGGGCCTAGCCATCACCCTGCCCTTGGTGGCAGACACTATTTATACCTTGATTTGTCGGCTGATCGATCGAGAGAATATTTTCCAAGCTCATCGCCGTCATCTTTTCCAACGTCTCCAACAATCTGGGCTTACTCATGCCACCGTAGCTAGTCTTTATATCCTGACCAATCTGGCGATCAGCATTCTGTTATGGACAATACCGGTGATTGGCGCAATTGTTAGTTTGGCACTAGTATTGGGTAATATCTTTATAGGTGAGATCTATTTGTCCACAAGACTTTCAGCGAAAAAATATCCATCCAATAAATAAAACATAATAACCAACATAAGTTAAATAAATAGAAAAATATTCAGGAATACGGCATTTACAGTCAGTATATATAGTGAATATCTTAATTTGGCTTACCATCTTCACTAAAGATAACAGAACTAAAATTCCTGTTATTTATTATTTAGGTAAACCAGGATTCAGTCTAACTTTAAACTTCTACTCCGACAGCAATGAAATTAGCGAAACGCTTATTAGACTTATTTATAACAATCCCCTGCTTAATTTTGGGTGCTCCCCTGTTACTAATACTGGCCATTCTAGTCAGAACTAAGTTGGGCTCTCCAATTTTCTTTAAGCAAGAACGTCCTGGTTTAAATGACAAGCCGTTCATCATGTACAAGTTTCGGACGATGACTGATGATCGAGATGCTAGTGGTGAATTATTACCAGATGACGATAGATTTACCAAATTTGGTAAATTCATTCGGAGTACCAGTTTAGATGAGCTGCCAGAGCTATTCAATGTTCTAAAAGGGGAAATGAGTCTAGTCGGACCCCGCCCACTATTGATGAAATACTTGGGTCGCTATTCTCCCGAGCAAGCTCGCCGCCACGAAGTCCGACCGGGAATCACTGGCTGGGCACAGGTGAATGGCCGGAATACCATTAGCTGGAAAACAAAATTCGAGTTGGATGTATGGTATGTGGATAATTACAACATATTCTTAGACATAAGAATACTTTTTTTGACTATCAAGAAGGTTCTGATCAGAGAAGGCATATCTCAGGCTAATCACTCGACCATGAGCGAGTTTTACGGCGATTCTAGAGATTCTTAAGAGATTAGCCTAAGCATATTTATTAAAAATGATATGATATCTACAACATCGTATTAGTATTATTTCTGCACAAATTTCGACCTGAATAAACTCCAAAAGTATTAATTAAACTGCCACGCCAGGACTTCTTGATAAGTGCCTTGTTGCGGCTAGTTTTATGTGGCTTTCAGGATTCATAATGTCAAGCATTGTGGCTTGCTACCCTATCTGAACCAATCAGACATTGGTTGAGAATAAACATTAACTTTAATCTTGCTTAAATTTTGAAAGACTTGCCCATAAGGACTTTATAACACTCATGAAGCCAATTCTCCTATCCACTCCCCATATAGGCGCCGCTGAATTTGAATTTGTTCAAGAAGCTTTTGCCACCAATTGGATTGCTCCTGTGGGTCCGCACATTGACGCTTTTGAGAAAGAATTGTGTCAAGTAACTGGTTCTGGCTATGCTGCGGCGGTGAGTTCTGGTACGGCAGCTATTCATCTGGCACTTCGTCTACTCGGGGTTCAACAAGACGATGAAGTTTTTGTCTCTAGTTTGACCTTCATTGCCTCAGCTAGTCCAGTAATTTACCAAAATGCTAAGCCAGTATTCATTGATAGTGATACTAGTACTTGGAATATGAACCCGCAGCTGCTCATTGATGCTTTGCATCAGCGGGCGCGTATTGGGAAACTGCCCAAGGCAGTATTGCTGGTTCATATCTATGGCCAGAGCGCTGATCTTGATCCGATTTTAGAGGTTTGCAATCAGTATGAGGTTCCAGTAATTGAAGATGCTGCTGAAGCATTGGGGGCTACCTATAAAGCTGGGAATGCTGGTGCTTTCGGACGCATTGGCATTTATTCTTTTAATGGCAATAAGATTATTACTACCTCCGGTGGCGGTATGTTGGTATCGGAAAATCCCGATTTTATTGAAAAGGCTAAATTTTGGGCAACCCAAGCACGAGATGCGGCTCCCCATTATCAGCATTCTGAAACTGGTTACAATTATCGGATGAGTAATGTTTTGGCGGGTATTGGTCGTGGTCAGCTTCAGGTTTTAGCCGATCGGGTCAATGCTCGTCGTCATAATTTTGAAGTTTATCATCAGGCTTTAGCGGAGATTCCCGGCATTAATTTTATGCCAGAGGCATCCTTTGGGCGTTCTACCCGCTGGCTGACGGCTTTAACGATCGATCCAAAGCTTTTTGGTGTCGATCGAGAACATGTCCGGTTAGCGCTTGCCGAGCAACGGGTCGAGTCTAGACCAGTCTGGAAACCGCTGCACTTACAACCAGTTTTCCAGGACTGCGAAGCGATCGGCGGCGCGGTGTCAGAAGCCTTATTTGACAATGGTCTGTGTCTGCCTTCTGGGTCTAATCTGACTACGGAAGATCTGGAGCGGGTAATTCAATCGATTAAAGCTGCTTATAAACCATCCCAAGTTTTAAACCAGCCTAGAGCACCTGAGTATCAATCTGTCCTCAAAAGCTAAGATTTGCCCGCCGTTTTTGCTAGAATCTGGGAGCCATTGCTCTTTTGACCGCCATTATGAAACTAGTTTGTCAGCAGTCCGATCTCAACTCTAGTCTTTCATTAGTGAGCAGAGCTGTTCCCAGTAAGCCTAGCCAACCGATTCTCACCAATATTAAGCTAGAAGCTAATATCCAATTGCAACAGGTTCGCCTCACTGGATTTGATACCAGCCTAGGTATTCAAACCAGCTTTGCCGCCGTCGTTAGTGCCGAAGGAATTGTGGCTTTGCCCGCTAAGTTATTAAGTGATATCGTCTCGCGCTTGCCCAGTGGTGATATTACCCTGGACGATACCGCCAGTCGCGGTGATTCTTTGATTGTGACGGTGCAATCAGCTACTGGTCAGTATCAAGTGCGGGGTTTAAGTGCGGAAGACTTCCCGGAACTGCCGACCTCTGCTGAAAACGAAGTACAACAACTGCCCACGGTTGCTTTGATGGATGGGTTACGGGGTGCTTTGATTGCTTGTAGTCAAGATGAGACCAAACAAATTTTGACTGGGGTTAATTTTAAAGTAGAAGCTGAAAAACTAGAATTTGCCGCTACCGATGGACACCGGCTGAGTGTGGTGGAAGCATATCCCGAAAATGTGGATGGAGCTGAACTCGAATTGGTAAAAAGTTTGGAGTTGACAGTCCCCGCTAGGTCTTTGAGAGAATTAGAGAAAATGCTGGCTGCCAAACCGGCGACCGAAAAAGTTGGCTTACATTTGGGTGCCGGTCAAGTGGTTTTTGAGTGGGAAGCAAGTCAGGGTCATCAACAGCTGACCACACGCACCTTGGACGGTAAATATCCAGATTATCGGATGCTGATCCCCCAGCGATTTGATAAGCAAGTGACGATCGATCGCAAGCAACTGGTCTCTTCGCTGGAACGGATTGCAGTTTTAGCGGACCAGCATAATAACCTAGTCAAATTCACCATTAGCAACAGTGAGCAGTCTATCTATTTATCGGTAGAAGCCCAAGATATTGGCAGCGGCAAAGAATCCCTTCCGGCTCAAGTATCGGGAGAAGATTTAGAAATTGCGTTTAATGTGCGCTATTTACTCGATGGTCTTAAAACCATCAACACCCAAGAAATTTTGATTAGTTTAAACGGGGTGCTAGAACAAGTCATCTTCTCCCCACTGGGCGGGGTCAAGATGATTTATTTGGTGATGCCTGTGCAGCTAAGAAGTTAACCGATCGATCACTGTTAAATCTTCACTGGTGGCATTTTCATCAATAATTACTGGCTGGTCTGCTTTTCCTGGATCTCCCAAGTTTATCTGAATACGCGGCCCCGAGGTGGCCAGCCGAAAAACCATCCCATCGGTGGCCATCGTCTTAGAAATTGGTTGGCCGTCTGAGCTATAAGTACCATTGGTACTCAAGTTTATCACTCGCCATCCCGAGTCACTGTGCCGCAGTTCTACATGGTGTCGGGAAACAACGGCACTGTACAAAACAACACTATTATTAGTCGCCCGACCAATACTGACAATAGTTTCGTCAGTGAATGTCCAACTTTGCGTTGGCACTGACTGGGTAGGATGAAGCAGAGAGACAATTATCACGTTGGCCACAAGACAAAAAAATTACTATTGGAGTATTAGTTAAAGTGTATGTCACAATGTTTCCCAATTCAGCACCAAAAATAGACATTTTCAGTGCTGAATCGGTAATTTTACTTGTCTTGAAAGAGAAAGGTGACTAAATCGCCCTTACCCAAGCTAATCCGATCGCCAGCCCGCAACAAATGACGATTGCCTTTAGGCAAAGCATTATGGTTAACGTAAGTCCCATTAGCACTACCCACATCTTCTAAATAAACGGAGTCGCCATCAACCCGGATATCGGCATGAACGCGGGATACGACCTCGGAACAGGGGAAACCAGATACATCAATATCCGGCGGTACTTGATCATTTGGTTTACCAATGTGTACCACATTATGAGTTAAAGGAATTTCGATCACTTGGCCACTTTGGACATGAGTGAGCTGAAAATGCTGTTGCTGAAGCTGCGTTGAAGAAAGCGCCACTGCTACTGGAGTAACTGGTGCTGGAGCGGGAACTTCTGATGAGACTGGTGGTACTATGCCCGGATCAGGATGAGCTACTGGTGATACCGGTGGCAGGCTGACCGACACTGGTGTTGCCATCGGTTCTGAAAGGGGCGCGATCGGCTCACTCACTGTCGGTTCCGCAATCACCGTTGGGGGCAGATTGGAGGAAGCAGATTCAACAGATGGGGTCGGCGGATTGGTAGCCACTGGCGTGACCGAGGCGGTCAGACCGGTGCCGCACTGACCACAAAAAGTTGCATCTAACTGAACTGTTGCGCCACAGCTAGGGCAGCTCGTGGTAGCTGGCAAGGGTGTGAAGCAAGCTTCGCATTGAGTAGCACCAGCGGGATTCTGATGGCTGCAATTAGGACAAATAGTCATAAATAGATAGCAATTACTTAAACATTATTTTAGTACTAGAAATTTTGATCTGCTGTCAAACGATAGCCCAAATCTGTCGGTCTAGCGCTTACTGAAAGCGAAAATCACCAGCACTGGAGAGCCTCAATTCTAGAATAGAGGAAAAAATGCTGCATTTTTGTTTTTGTTCACAAAATCTTCGCACAATGTGAGACTGGCTAAGAGAGAACTTGAGCCGCAGCAGCATCTAACCACCACCACAATTCACCTTGAGGCTGAATCAATTTAGCTGGATATTGCTGAGGATCAGCAGTATTGGAAAATACTTGTTGCAGTGCGGCTTGTTTATTGGCTCCGGTCACAATAAAAGCCACCCGTTGTGCCCGATTAATGATGGCAGTTGTGAAGGTCAGGCGTGGTTGGCCGTCTTTGCTACCCACGGCAGTCAACCGATTGATCACTCCCAATGCTGGTGTATGAGGAAATAAAGAAGCCGTATGACCATCATCACCCATCCCCAACAATACCAAATCAAATTGGGGGATTTGACCAGCAGACAACTCAAAACATTTTAATATTTCTGTTTGGTAGGCAGCAGCACATTGCTCTGGCTGTCCAGCCTCGGTTGGCCAAGGATGAATGTTCCCTGCCGGAATTGGCACTAGATTCAGCCAGTTTTGACGAGCCATTAACTCATTACTATCTGGATCGGTAGGTGGTACATAGCGTTCATCACCCCAAAAAATTTGGAGCTGCTCCCAGGGTAAATTGGCAGTGGCTAACGCCTGATAAATAACTTTGGGGGTACTACCCCCGGCCAGGGCAATATACGCTTGTCCACGCTGGGCGATAGCTTCCCGGACAATATCTTGAATCCAAGGAGAAATTTCAGTCACCAACGAAGCACTATCAGCAGATACTTTAGTATTATTTTTACTCATGCTTTCATCCCAGTTTTTTTCATTGTAAATTCACTTGTTAGTATTACTGATCAAGGAAAATTTAAGCTCTAAGCAAACAACCAAATTACCGATCGTCAAAATCTGGTACGATCCCATCACTGACGATCACTCTGGTGAAAACATTTTAAGCAGCAGTGTTCACAATACATCAAAGACGGCCTGCCCCCTTTCCATCACATCTACCTCTTAACCTAACTAAATGAGATTCAATAGTAGTTTGATTACATCCCTTGCAACCAAAACCACTGGGGCAATTTTGATAGTTGCTGTTTTCGTAGATCTGATATTTGCGATCATGCCCTATCGATTAAATGATTTTGATTGGTTGCGAAATGAAATTTTTGCCAACCCCAATGATTTACCCTCTTATGTGACGGCAATTGCCAATTCGACTCCCAAAAATTGGTGGTTCATGGCCAGTAATGAGTTGATCGATCGAGGACAGAATTTAATTATTGGCGTGATATTACTAGTAGTTGGAGAATGGATTCAGGATATTTCCCTGGACGATCGCCAATCCAGAAGTAAAACTGGGCTGTTTGCCGCAATTTTCTCCGTAATCTTAGGTCTTTTATTCATCATTATCGCCCCTTTTCAGGCCTTCGTCGGTAATGGACATCTTAATAAATCAGTCACCAAAATAACCGAAAAATTTGGTGAAGCGGAAACCCAAGTTAAAAATCAAGCCACGGCGATTAAAGACAAAAGCGGGATTCAAAAACAGCTGTCAGCCATGGAACAAGCTGTCAAGAGTGGTAAAGTTGCCCCCGCCGATTTGCAGCAGCTCCAAGCTCAAAAGTCCCAGCTAGAAGCCATTGTCAAAACCGATCCAGCCGAAATTACCAAAAAAGAAAATGAAGCTCTGCAACAAATCAATCAACAAAAACAAGCAGCCAAAGACTCCTCCACTATCCGCATGTGGCAAACCAGCATTCGGAATAGTATTGTTAGTCTCTTACTAGCTGCCGGATTTAGCTTTATTGGTTTTAATGGTATCCGGCAGCGCAAGCAATAATTATGTTGCAACATTCAGCCAGAAGTTCTAAAACTAGAGGTATATAGGAAATACCTCTGCCTTTCACTGGGTCAGTAGAAGTAATCCCAAAAAAGCTGTTTAAATCTTGAAGGAGAGTTTACCCCCTGTGTTCCAGCACTTTCGCCAGGACTTGAAGAACGACTTAATTGCTGGGTTGTTAGTCGTTATCCCCCTAGCTACCACCATTTGGTTGACTATTAATATAGCTAGTTGGGTAATCCACATACTAACTAAGATTCCCCAGCAAATTAATCCTTTCGATGGCTTACACCCCCTTCTGGTGGGGATTTTAAACCTGTTAGTGGGTTTGGTGGTACCATTGCTGTCTATTTTGCTAATTGGCTTAATGGCTAGGAATATTGCTGGTAAATGGCTACTAGATTTAGGTGAACGTTTACTCCAGGCTATTCCCCTGGCTGGTTCGGTTTATAAAACCCTCAAACAACTCCTAGAAACCCTCCTCAAAGATTCCAACAATCGGTTTCGGCAAGTGGTCTTGGTGGAATATCCCCGGCGCGGTATTTGGGCCTTAGCTTTTGTTACTGGTTCTCTGCACAGTGAAATTCAGCTGCAAATGCCCGAACCGATGCTCAATTTGTTTATTCCGACCACTCCTAATCCCACCACTGGTTGGTACGCAGTGGTGCCAGCCCAAGATGTGGTGAACTTGTCGATGTCGGTAGAAGATGCCTTTAAGGTGATTGTTTCGGGGGGAATTGTCAGTCCCGGGATGAATGCTCCCAATGTTTTGGTGCCAGCGGCCTATGATGCGCCGTTAGTCGCCAGCCTAGAAAAAGATTCGATCGCCATCACCACCGATGAGTCTTAAGTACCCAGAAGTGCTAGAATTGACCGCCTTCTAAATTTCCCTTAACCCATGAAACCTCGTGAAATTGCGCGTGAACTAGCTCTATTGGGATTATCTCAACTACCTAGTTCCCCTGAGAAAATTGCCAGTCAACAGCTATCCCAGTTGGTGTTAGCGGCGATCCGCACTTTGCGCACCGAGGCGGAGGAAAGCTTAGAAACCGCCACTGCCGAGCTGCAACGCAGTCATGAAAGGCTGCTACATAGCGAAACCCGCGCCAGTGATGTGCACAGTGCCCGTATTATGCTCCAAGAAAGCTTGGAGTTGACTCAATCGGTGATCAATCGGCTGGGTCATTCTCTGCAAATGCCAGAGTTTATCCAGCTCACTAATCAGGCGGAAGTGCAGCAGTACGCCCTAGAAGTGTTAGGTAGTATTGCTAAAAATAAAGTTGAAATTGACAGCTTACTGAGTAGCCATATGGTCGATTGGCAACTGCGCCGCCTGGCCAAGATTGACCAGGATATTTTACGCATTGCAGTGGTGGAAATTAAGTATTTGAACTTACCCGATCGAATTGCCATCAATGAGGCGATCGAACTAGCCAAACGCTACAGCGACGATGAGAGCCATCGATTTATTAATGGCGTGCTGCGTAAGGTCAGCGATGCGCTGCGGAACAAGATGGCCGAAGAATTGGGATAACCGTACCCTGCTACACCGTTAATCCTCTCTGATGCCGCTGCCGGAATCGGATATGATGTGATATCTATTTTTATAAAACCCGTTTATTTCCATGGTATTCAACTGGTTCCGTCGCCAATTTAATAACCCCACTCCGGTAGAAACTGCGACCGAAGACCCCACCACATCCTCCACGGAGGATGTGGCTGCCGTAGAAGTAGCCGTAGTGGAGGAGGCTGCAGCGCCTGCTGCTACGGACACCAGTGATAGTAAAACTGACCCAGATACTCTGGCTTGGGCAAAGGCTGCTTACCAAAATATTAAGCAGCAACAGGCTAACACCATAGCTGATACCGATACACCGGTATCGGCCATCGCCGAGACTGTTGCGGAGCCTAGCCCACCAGAATCCAACACCGCCAACACAGTCCCAGAAATTGCCTCAGACACAGCAGAGCCGGTTACTACGGAGCACACAACTCTTTTACCAGTCGTAACTGAGCAGCCGGAACCAGCGACAGCAGCAGCCAACGAACCATCGGCAGCAGATCAGGCAACTTCTAATCCAACTCCCTCGGCGGATGTCGCCACAGAGCGTACAATCCCAGCCTGGGCAACGGATCGCTCTGCTCAAGAAAGACTTGCGGCTCTCAAAGAACAGTCGATCGAGGTTCCAGTTGAAGAAGAAATTGTTTTAGATGATGAATTCTTATGGTCAGCCAAGGTCTTAGCCGATCAAGGCCGCAGCCCTGAAGAAGTTTCTTTGGCGGAAATTGACTGGCTGAAAAAACTGCGCCAGGGCTTAAATAAAACCCGGCTCAGCCTAGTTAATCAAGTCAAAGGATTGATTGGCCAAGGGCCATTGAATGCCGATGCCGTAGCGGCGATCGAAACCCTCCTCTTGCAGGCCGATGTAGGTATTGAGGCCACCGATTATATTGTGGGTTTACTGCAAGACAAGCTCCGCGCCGAAACCTTGCCACCGGATGAAGCGATCGCCTATCTCAAGCAAATTCTGCGGGATTTGTTAGATAAACCGTTTCAACAGGACTATGCGATCGACTTTATACCCACCAAAGACGTGCTCAATATTTGGCTACTCACTGGTGTCAATGGCGTAGGCAAAACTACCACCATTGGCAAACTTGCCCATATGAGCAAAGCTTCGGGCTATCGCTGTCTGATTGCGGCTGCGGATACTTTCCGGGCAGCAGCTGTCGATCAAGTTAAGGTCTGGGGGCAGCGCAGTGATATTGAAGTCATTGCCAATCCTGGTCAAAATACCGACCCCGCCGCCGTGGTTTTTGATGCGATCGCCGCCGCCAAAGCCCGTAAAACCGAGCTGTTATTGGTCGATACCGCTGGTCGTCTGCAAAATAAAAAGAATTTGATGGATGAGCTGGGCAAAATGCGCCGGATTATTGATAAACAAGCTGGTGATGCCCAGATTGAGTCGCTACTGGTGTTGGATGCGACCCTGGGTCAAAATGGCTTGCGTCAAGCACAGGTTTTTGCCGAAGCTGCCAAGCTCAGTGGAGTAGTCCTGACCAAGCTAGATGGCACTGCCAAAGGCGGGGTGGCTTTAGCCGTTGTTCAGCAGTTGGGCTTGCCCATTCGCTTCATTGGTGCTGGTGAGGGCATTGAAGATTTGCGACCCTTCTCTAGCTATGAATTTGTAGAAGCCTTACTCAGCAGCTAGCCTGAGCGGAGATTAACCCAGGGTTATTGAATTAATTCAATTTAATACTACCCAGAAGTAACAATGTATTGTAGGCTGCTAGGCAGCTCAACGATTTTACGTCGGGTTTTCCTGATATTGAGTGACAGTCATGAGCAATCCAGTTTTAAATTTACAGGAGCCAGTTGTTAACTTGGCTAACCAAAAACAAGAGAGAATTCATGTCATTCTAGAATCCTTGGGATTTGCTCTGCGCAATTTTAAGAACTTGAATCAGTATCTGGAAATTTTGCCTTCGATGATCACGCGGATTACTGATGCTGATGCGGGTTTGGTAGTTCTTTTTCGGAAAAATGGTCAGCCACCGGCTCAAGAGTTTTACTGCCGAAATGTAAATAAAACCAACTGTGAACAAGTCAACCAAAGTATTGAGCAGTCTTTACGACAAACTTTATCAATGCTAGGGGATCGATCGAGTAACACAATTTGCTGGCCAGAATTTGAAGCTGAATTACAGCAGAATTTACTTCAGCTGGGGAATGAAAAGCGCATCGATTTTTTTCCGGTAAAAATTGTGATGGACGATGGCGAGCGGGGTTGCCTATATGTCTTCAGTGATAAACCCGATTATGCTTGGAGTAGTGATCGGCAAAAACTCTTGCAAATTGTTGCCGACCAAACGGCGGTCGCAGTCATTAATGATGAGTTAACCGTCGAACTCCGCCGCCGCGATCTTTTGAACCAGGAAGTAGAAATTGGGGCAGAGATTCAAGAACGTTTATTGCCTCGTCAATGCCCAGATATTCCGGGTGTGGAGGTGACCGCCTGTTATAAAAATGCCAATCGAGTGAGTGGTGATTATTATGACTTTATTCCGGCCAATTACGATCGGTTGAGTAGTAGTAGTCAAAAGCTCGATCGAGATAATAAATGGAGCATTGCGATCGGCGATGTAATGGGAAAAGGGGTACCAGCTGGTCTGATCATGACTATGACGAGAGGAATGCTGCGAGCGGAAGTTTTAAATGGCAACCCCCCTGCCCAGATTTTGCAGCACTTAAATCGGGTGATGTACATCGATCTGGAAAATTCCAGCCGCTTTGTGACCTTGTTTTACTCCGAGTACGATCCGAAGACTCGGATGCTCAGCTACAGTAATGCTGCTCATAATCCACCCTTGTTATGGCGATCGACTAGCCCTCAGCTGACCATGCTAGATACTCCTGGCATGTTGATCGGCCTTGATCCGGAAACCACCTATGGAGAGAGTAAAATTCAGTTGGAATCCGGTGATGTCTTGATGTATTTCACTGATGGTCTGACTGATGCAGCCAATGAAAATGGCGAACGGTTTGATGAGGAGAATTTGCAAACGGCTTTCATCGATGCCTGTCAGAGGTACCATCATTCTCAGCAAATTATTGATCACATCTTTAGCAAAATTCAGATATTTGCCGGGGATAAACAGGAGCAAAGTGACGATATGACGGCGGTGGTTTTGCGGGTAATCTAAGCCATCGCAGTGGATTAATAGTGTCAGAGTATCCAGCTGAGTCGAAAAAAGAAAAGGATAGTGAGCAATTGCTAGATTCTGTCGCGGCAGGAATCGACACCGAAATCAACAGTTAGTGCCAAAATAGTAAAGCCCACCCTCTAACTTTCCCCCAATGGCCACTAGCCCCCGTCACTACCACATCACCACCTTCGGCTGTCAGATGAACAAAGCCGACTCCGAACGCATGGGAGGTATTCTGGAATCGATGGGGTTTCAGTGGTCAGAAGATCCCTTTGCTGCCGATTTGGTTGTGTACAACACCTGTACTATTCGGGATAGTGCCGAGCAAAAAGTATATTCCTATCTAGGTCGGCAGGTTGAACGAAAACAGGTCGATCCCAGCTTGACTTTGGTAGTGGCTGGTTGTTTAGCCCAGCAAGAAGGCGAAGCTCTATTGCGGCGGGTGCCGGAGCTAGATTTGGTGATGGGTCCCCAACATGCCAACCGTATTGACGAATTACTCCAGCAAGTTTTTAATGGTCAACAAGTCTTAGCTACCGAGCAAATCCATATCCTAGAAGACATTACTAAGCCTCGCCGCGATAGCGCCGTCTCGGCTTGGGTAAATGTGATCTATGGCTGTAACGAACGTTGTACTTACTGTGTAGTGCCGTCGGTACGTGGGGTGGAGCAGTCCCGCACTCCAGAGGCCATTCGATCGGAGATGATTGATCTAGGTAATCAAGGCTACAAAGAAATTACCTTACTAGGTCAGAACATTGATGCCTACGGTCGGGATTTGCCTGGTTCCAAGCCCGATGGTCAAAATCTGCATACCTTTACTGATTTGCTGTACTTTGTTCATGATGCACCGGGGATCGATCGACTACGCTTTGCCACCAGTCATCCTCGGTATTTTACCGATCGATTGATTAAAGCCTGTGCCGAGTTGCCCAAGGTTTGTGAGCATTTTCATATCCCGATTCAGTCCGGTAATAACGATATTTTGCAAGCAATGGCGCGGGGTTATACCCACCAAAAATATCGCAGAATTATTAATAATATCCGTGAACTACTGCCCGATGCCTCAATTAGTACCGATATTATTGTGGCCTTCCCGGGTGAAACTGAGGCGCAGTTTGCAGATACCTTACAGCTGGTGTCCGATATTGGCTTTGACATGGTAAATACCGCCGCCTATTCGCCTCGACCAGGCACACCAGCGGCGCTGTGGGACAATCAATTAAGCGAAGAAGTGAAGGTTGACAGGCTGCAACAAATTAATCAACTGGGGCGGCGGCAGGCTGAAGAAAGGTCGCAGCGTTATTTGGGCAGAACTGAGGAAATTTTAGTGGAAGCTCAGAATCCGAAGAATCCAACGCAGGTGTTGGGACGTACCCGGGGCAACCGGTTAACGTTTTTCGTGGGGGATATTCAAGAGTTGCAGGGAAAAACGGTACCAGTGAAAATCACGACGGTACGGCCTTTTAGCTTAACTGGGGAATTAGTGATTTTGGATTAGTTAGCTTTTCCAGTACTTTTTCAGGTCAGGAATGCTACGCGAACAAAATAACCAGCAGTGATCTGTCATAAAACTGCTGGAAGAGAATTGATAAGAAAAAGAAATTAGGAAGCCTGACCTTGACCTGAAAAGTAGACACTCCTAAATAGTCTAAAATCAGATCAAGCTGTTTGATGGTCAAAGTTGGGAGCAAAATGTTGACCGGATTCGTTAAAAAATGGCTGGTACCTGCTGGGGTATTGTTAATTGGATTGGGGCTGATCGATCGCACGCTAGCGATTATCTTTACCGATCTATGGTGGTTTCAAGGATTGGGCTATACCCAGAATTATTGGCTACAAATCCAATCCCAGGTCTGTTTGGCTTTACTAGGCGGTGGTCTAGCGGCTTTGTGGATGGGTGGTAACTATTATGTGGCTCAGCGGTGGCAAGTTACGCCAATCGATCGCACAGCCAATTTTGCTCTCCTCGCTGAACCATTACCAATGCGACCAGCATTGCAGCCATTGCTCGACCTGCGGCTGTTATTAATTACTGGTGGTGGTAGTTTGTTGGTTCTAAGTGGCATCGCTGCCCACGGTTGGCAACTACTGCAACTTCCCCCACTCGCGGCAGCATTCTCGATCGCCCTCATCTTGCTCTGGTCGATCGGCACCTTAGTTTGGACAGCCGGGGGCTTATCCCTCTTGATTGTGGCTCTTACTGTGGGTGGGGGCTATTATTGGGCAACCCATTGGCAGTTGGTTTTACCAGCTCTCGCGCCCACCAACTTTCCCCAGACCGAACCAGTATTCGATCAAAACATTGCCTTTTATATTTTTGATCTACCAGTACGGGAGCTAATTGATCAATATTTGCTGAGCCTGACTGGGGCCGCTTTATTCATTACTGTCTTTCTCTACCTCCGACCGCATTTTAGTAATGGCTTTTTGGTTGATTTTGCTCCAGCTCAACGTCGTCATTTACTGATTTTAAGCAGTGCGGTGGCTGGGGCGCTGGCCGATCATTTTGTCCTGGCTCGTTACCAGCTGCTTTATTCCCAACGCGGGGTAGTTTACGGAGCGGGCTTTACCGATGTGCGAGTGCATCTGCCGATCGATAACCTGTGGATCATCGGGAGCTGTGCCCTTGGTATCTATCTATTGCTGCTGGCGATTCGACCGGGGTGGGGGCTAAAAAATTGGCGGTGGGGGCTAGGTGTAATACTTTTATTGATTGGTAGTAGTCTGGCATTACCCACGATCATGCAACGATCGATCGTTCAACCCAACGAATTGGCTCAAGAAAAACCCTACATTCAGCGCAGCATTGCCTTCACTCGCCAAGCCTTTGAACTCGATCGCATTGAAACCAAAACCTTCGATCCTACTGGCCAGCTGACGGCGCAGGATATTGCCAACAACGACCAGACGATTAAGAACATTCGGCTGTGGGATGCTCGCCCTTTGCTGCAAAGCAACCGCCAACTACAACAGATTCGTCCTTACTACAAGTTTGCCAATGCCGATATCGATCGATATCCCATTCAGCAAGAAAACCAGCAGGTGATGCTATCGGCGCGGGAACTAGACATCGATAACCTCACCGCCAAAGCTCAAACTTGGGTTAACCGACATTTGGTCTATACCCATGGCTATGGTTTTACGGTCAGCCCCGTCAATCGGGCTGCAGCTGGTGGTCTACCAGACTATTTAGTCAAAGATATTGGGGCGGGTAACGGAGACTTACCGGCTAGTGACCCAGTGGTCGATGTGGAACAACCTCGGATTTACTACGGAGAAGTCGCTGATAACTATATTTTCACCCCCACCCGCGTTCCCGAATTCGACTATCCCAGCGGGGATAAAAATGCCTACAATACCTATGATGGCCAAGGTGGAGTGAGCTTGAACAATTGGTGGCGACGTTGGATTATCGCTCGCTACTTACAAGATTGGCAGGTGCTACTGACCACCAACTTTACCCCCCAAACTAAGGTTCTCCTACATCGCCAAATTACGGAGCGGGTGCAAAAACTGGCTCCCTGGTTACGGTTTGATCAAGATCCTTACTTAGTAGTGGCTCCGGGAACCGCGACTACAGCCAATCATTTATTTTGGATTTTAGATGGGTATAGTACCAGCAATCACTATCCCTACGCCGATCCCGGTGCTAACGGCATTAACTACATTCGTAATTCTGTCAAAGTCGTCATTGATGCCTATGATGGCCAGCCGCAGTTTTACGTCAGCGATCCGCAAGATCCCATTCTGCGGACTTGGCAACGACTTTTACCCCAGATGTGGCAGCCGATCGCGCAGATGCCGGTGACCTTACGAGCACATTTACGCTACCCGAGTGATTTGTTTCGGATGCAATCCGATCGGTTGCGTACCTATCATATGCAAGATCCCCAGGTTTTCTATAACCGAGAAGATCTCTGGCAAATCCCCCAGGAAATATATGCTGGCAAGGCTCAGGTGGTGGAACCCTATTATTTAATTACCAAGTTACCCAAGACACCCCGGGCTGAATTTGTGCTGCTTTCTCCTTTTACGCCCAGTCAACGAACAAATTTAATTGCGTGGTTAGCGGCGCGGGCAGACGGGGAACAATATGGAAAGCTGTTGCTTTATCAATTTCCCAAGCAGCAACTGGTTTATGGTCCAGAACAAATTGAATCGTTAATTAACCAAGACCCAGTGATTTCTCAGCAAATTTCGCTTTGGAATCGCCAGGGTGTACAAGCGGTGCAAGGTAATTTATTGGTGATTCCGATCGAACGCTCTCTGCTATATGTAGAACCGTTATATCTGGAAGCTCAACAAAATGGTCTGCCCACCCTTGGTCGAGTGATTGTGGTTTATCGCGATCGCATTGTCATGGCCAAAACTCTTACCCAAGCTCTCCAGTCTATTTTCCCGGCTATTTCTTCTCCACCTTCGTGATACCTACCGTATGCAGATTCATAATCGAGAAATCTTCGATCAGATAGTGGCCTATCTGGAACACCACGAGCATTCTCTGCAAATCAAGAAAATGCTGTACTGCCTGTGTACCGATCGTTGGGAACGCGACCCCGATTTCTTGCGATCGATCAACTGTCATCACTTTACAGAATATCTAGTTAAAGAAATCAATACCCATGGCGAGCTAAAAGAGAGACTATTTAATCTCCTCAAAACAGTCAACAAGCCCCAAGAATACGTGCCAGTGGCCAAAATTATTTATAGCAGCCTCGGGCAAATGTATCCAGAGTTTCATCGACAATACTCCACCGATCTCTCTATTCATCAAATGCCTACGGTTCTTAGCCAACCCATTATTCCAATTGTGGTAGAAAGAAAGCCGATCGAATATAACGTTTTTGAATTGCGTCAAAGCGTGATGAGTTACGCTAATCCCCTGCGAGTAAAAACGCTCTTGCACCTCACTCTTGTTCCTGAAGAATTTTCTGATCCGCGCACTATTTATGATTATTTGCTAGATAACTTACTAGCGCATCTCATTACTAATTACGCCAGTTTGGACGATATTGAAACCGCGATTAGTGCGGCGGTAGTGCAGTTGCCCGACATTGAAGAATATGGTAGGGCTGCTACCGGTCTGATTCAATCCTTGGTTCCTCTCTACCAAAAACAGACCAAGCCAGTCGCCGCCGTTACTGTTTAGGCTGACAGTTGACGAGAAATATTTGGGCACATTAAACACATATTAACTTTATATAAATATCAGCAAAATCTTATGAAGGCAGCAGAGCTACTAGGGAGTTATGAAGGTGGTGAGCGAGATTTCAGCCGCGCCGAGCTGAGTGGAATTAGTTTAATGGCTCAAGATTTGATCGATATTGTTTTAAACGATGCCAATCTCAGTAAAAGTGATTTAACCTATAGCTACTTGAACCGTGCCCAGTTCACCCGCACCAACTTTACGGGAGCCAAACTGAGTGGAGCAACGCTGATTAAATCGGGCTTACAACATGCCAATTTCCGGGATGCTGACTTGCATGGAGCCAGCCTTCAGTCCGCTGATCTGCAAAATGCCGATATGACTTGGGTGAATTTGATGGATGCCAACCTCATGGAAGCCGACATGCGGGGAGTGCAGATGAGTGGTGCCAATTTGATGGGCGCTTGTTTGCGTGGTGCTAATCTAAGAGCCGAGAAAAGAGCAAATTGTTCTGATTTGCGCAGTGCTAAGTTGCAGTACGCCGACTTGCGAAATGTGAATTTGGCTGGCGCAAATTTAGCCAAAGCCGATTTCTCCTTCGCGAATTTAACCGAGGCCAATCTACGGGGAGTCGATTTAACCGGAGCGAATTTGACCGGAGCGAATTTGAGCAATGCCTTTTTAACAGAAGCGACCTTGCATGAAACAATTTTACCAGAGGCTAATTTGACTAATGTAAAGCTGGAAAGAGCGAAGGTCACTGCCTGCAACATGACCAAGGTGATCTTAAAACAAGCGGTGATGACTGGCATTAAGTTGGGCAGCAGTGATTTAAGTTATGCAGATCTGACGCGAGCCCGACTGGGTAAAGCTGATTTAACGCGCACTATTTTTTGTTTTGCCAATCTGACCGGGGCGGAAATGAGTGAGTGTCACATGACCAAAACCAATTTGGAAGATGCCAATCTCAGTAAAGCTAATCTTCTGCGGGCGGAAATGAGTAGTGCTAACATGGTGGGGGCAAATTTAAGTGAAGCAATGATGCCGGATGGCCGGATTTATGCCTTGTCTTAGGTCGATCGCAACATCTTGATCATTTGCCTTACCTATCCCTAGATAATGTCTATGATCTTGTCCAAGCAACAAATACTGGGCTTCTTAACTTTAGTAGGAGTAGGTACGGTGGTGGGGATGGGGGCAGCCTATTGGCGGCATCCCCAACCCCAGCCGGTGGCTTCTTCATCGGCATCGCCCCAGTCAGCATCGGTTGTAAATACTGTCACCAACAGCCAGCCGGCTACCGAAAATTTGAATTTTGTATCTGGGGTGGTCGATCGAGTCGGTCCAGCAGTAGTCAGAATTGATGCGTTGCACAAGTCGAAGGCCAGGGCTGGTAGATCAGCAGCGGGGGATCCAGATAGCGAGCAGGATTCTGAGCGGGGTACCGGTTCTGGTTTTATCCTCAGTGCTGATGGTCAAATTATTACTAATGGTCATGTAGTAGAAGACACCACCAAAGTAACAGTGACCCTCAAAGATGGTCGCACGCTACCGGGCAAAGTACTGGGTATTGATCCAGTTACTGACTTAGCCATAGTTAAAGTCGCGGGTCAGAGCTTACCCACAGTCAAAATTGGCGATTCTAGTAATTTAGCGGCTGGGGAATGGGCGATCGCGATCGGTAACCCTTTAGGTTTAGACAACACGGTGACCTTGGGAATTATTAGTGCCACTGGTCGTTCTAGCTCGGATGTTGGTATCCCTGATAAACGAGTGCGCTATATTCAGGCCGATGCCGCCATCAATCCCGGTAATTCCGGTGGTCCGTTGCTGAACGCCCAAGGCGAAGTGATTGGCATCAATACTGCGATTCGAGCGGATGGACAAGGGCTAGGATTTGCCATTCCGATCCAAACGGCGCAACGGATTGCCAAACAAATTTTAAGTACTGGTAAGGCTAGTCATCCCTATCTCGGCATCAAGATGGTAGCACGCAGCCCGGAGCTATGGAAAAAGCTGGCTGCTGATCCGCAATTTGAGGCAGCTACTAAAGTCGATCGGGGCGTAATTGTGGTCGAGGTGTTGCCCAATACCCCCGCCGCCAAAGGTGGTTTAAAAAAGGGGGATGTAATCCAAAAAGTGGCTAACCAATCAGTGAATTCGCCCAATGATGTGCAAGAGCAGGTAGAGTCTAGTGAGATTGGGAAACCGCTGTCCTTGGAAGTGAATCGCGCTGGTCTGCCGCAAACATTACCAATTCAGCCCGAAGTTTACCCTAGTGCTGCTCCAGAACCAGAACCATAAAATCATCATTAATGTTTACTATCCGCTGTCTCGATCGACAATTTACCAATATTCAAGCCGTTATTTTTGATAAAGATGGCACCTTGGAAAACTCCAGTGATTATCTCTATCAGCTAGCTCAGCACAGAGCTAAAGCTGTCGATATCTATGCTCCTGGCGTTGGGGATGCTCTGCTTTTAGCCTACGGGGTCAAAAATCAGCAATTGGATACGGCTGGTTTAATGTGTGTTGGTAGCCGTGGTGAAAATTCGCTGGCCGCTGCTGTGTATCTGGCGGCCACCGGGCGGGGTTGGATTGAGGCGAAGAATATGGTAGAGGCCGCCTTTACGGAGGCTGACCAGATGGTGCCTAATGATCTGCCGGGTCAGATGTTACCAGGTAGTAGGGAATTGATCGATCGGTTGTTTCAAGCAGGATTGCCCCTGGGGATTTTATCTAATGCTCCCAGTTTAGATGTCCAGAATTTTGTGCGCCATCATGAGCTGCACAGCTATCTGAGTTTGCAAATGGGCGCTGATGGTGCCATTACCAAGCCCCACCCCAGTTTGTTTCTAGATGCCTGCGCCCAGATGGGGGTGGAACCTGCCCGCACGCTGATGATTGGGGATTCAGCCGGGGATATTGAAATGGCGCAACGAGCTGGAGCGGCTGGTTGTATTGCGGTGACTTGGGGGATTGCTGCTCCCCATTTGGCCAATGCGGATGCGATCGTTGATGATCTGCAGGCTATTCAATTACTGCTAGCTTAAGCTGCAAAATTACAAATGTTAAATATTGTGGTTGGGGTAGGTATAAATCAGCTACATTCTATGGAGAATATTCATTCATGCTTGTCTCTATGCACCAGCTACTTTTGCTTTTTCCGATCCCAGTAATTTGTTTTTATCAGATATTTTGCTAGCTCAAGCTAGCGATATTCCAGCTAGTGCTGGCGCTGAAATGCTTGTCCAAGTGGTTGTGTCGATCGGTGGTTATATTTTCAACAGTTTTTGTCTCCAGAAAATGTTTGACAAGCTCAAGGTTAGCGATTCCTGGATGGCTTGGGTTCCCATTGCGCATGCGGTCAAAACCTTCCAGGCTGGGGACAAAAATCCTTGGTTATTGTTGTTGATTTTGATTCCGATCGTCGGGCCAATTGCCTTTATTGTGTTTTATGTAATGGCTTTTATGAACATTGCTAAAAAATTAGGTAAAGCCAGTTGGTTAGGGATCGCTACTATTGTTCCTCTATTGGGTTTATGGGCAATCTATAGCTTAGCTAATTAATTCCTGAAATCCTGTCCTGATCATAGATGTGGTGATGAGTTGCTCCAGGCTAGCATAGCCTGGAGTTGCTTTTAGCTATTTTTTCTGAACTATTTCTTTTGAACTTTAGCCAAGACCTTTTCTAATTCTTCTACGGTCACTACCCCCGAAATAGACTCACCGTTCATGATGAAGGTGGGAGTGCCATTGACTCCTAGTTTGCGACCGAGGCTAAAATCTTGGACGATCGATTGATCAGCAGTTTTGCGATCGGCATTGAATTTTGCCAGATTTAGCTGTAATTTTTGAGCCGTAGCCACATAAAAATTTTCGCTTAGTTGTTTTTGGTTGGCAAACAATTCATCGTGATACTCCCAGAATTTGCCCTGTTTGTTAGCAGCCCAAGCTGCTTGGGCGGCAGGTAATGCCTCGGGGTGAATTTGGGTCAAGGGGAAATGCTTATAGACCAAAGTAACTTCACCTTTGTGTCTATCCATAAACTTTTTGATCGTGCCATGGGCTTGGGCACAAAAAGTACATTGGAAATCCGAGAATTCTACCAACACAATCCGTCGATCGGCTGCGCCAGTGGTGGGTGAATCACCAATAAGAGCGGCAGTATTTTGGCGAAGCTGTTGGAGCGCTTGTGCCTGGGCGACTTTTTCTTTTCTTTCTTGCTCCGCAGCATATTTTTGCACCGACTCAATCAGAACTTCGGGGTGACGGCGAATAATTTCGAGAACTTGTTGCTCCATTTCCGGTGTAATTTTGGGCTGACTGGTCGCTGGGACGGCTACAGGTAAAACCTTGGGCTTCTTACCAGCCCAGGCTGGGGAAGCCGTCCAAACACCTAATAACAGAGTCAATAATAGAACTGAACGAGTGGATGCGAATGACATATCAAGTTTGGTAGATAAGATATTAGGCACACACATAAACACAGCCGTCGTGTTGAACACGGCGGCTGGTGGTCGCTAGTCAGAAGATAAAGTTGTGTTAGGTAGTGAAATCAGCCTGCCGAGGAGTTTTGACCCATTTTAGGGTCTTAGGCTGGAAAGCCATCCGCACGGTTGTCCAGGGCATTACTACCACCCAGTGAACTAAATACAACAACCCTACCAAAATAGAGCCAACTGACAGCTGTTGACCAATACGCTGCGCTCCAATAATCATTCCCACTACTTGCAAAATAATACCAACCACGGTTAAAGGGGTGAGTAGGGGGGATTCTTGCCAAGCGATCGCCAAGGCCAGATCGGGCACCATCGCCAAGGGTAAAATATACTGAAACAAACTAAAAGAGCCCAAATCCCAGTTTTTTTGCCAAGTACCAAGCTTATTGGCCGTCAGTAAACGCCAATAGTCTAAATAGCGTTGATAGCCCCCTTCGCCCCAGCGTTGGCGCTGTGGCCATAATGCTGTCAAGGTAGTAACGCCTTCTTCTTGGACACAGGGATAGAGGGCCAGATCAACATCCCAGCCTTGGAGATGCAGACGAAAAGTTAAGTCCAAGTCGTCGGTGATAGTTTCCTCATTCCAGCCCCCACAATCTATCAGTGCTTGCCGCCGCAAAAATTGACCGTTGCCGCGTAGTTCTCCAACTCCACCGGTCGCAATTCGCTGTTGTTGAATATAGGCATCCATGGTCATCTCGATCGATTGGCCTTGAGTTAACCAATTAGTGCTCACATTCGCGATCGACTTCCGCATTTGCACGGCCCCAATCTTAGGATTGTCAAAATAGGGTACCAGCATCTGCAAAAAGTTAGGTTCTACCTGGGCATCGGCATCAAACACCCCGATAAATTCACCAGTGAGTAGGGGCAAAACCTGGTTTAGTGCTCCTGATTTGCCGCCACTGCCGGTAGTCCGGTGCAACACTTGCAGTTGGGGATATTGCTGAGCTAATTTATCTAGTAGTTGGGGCGTGCGATCGGTACTCCGGTCATCAATCACCCACACCTCATATTGATCGGCTGGATAGTCTAACTGACCAAGATTAGCCGCCAACTGCTCCACCACATTTTCTTCGTTGTGAGCGGATATGACCAAAGAAATCAGCGGGAAATCCGCATCAGCCTTAGTAACCGGATCGATCGCTAGTGGCCTGGCCGCAAATAGACGTAACATTTGGCCAGCAAAAATCAACGTCATCCCCCAGACTAGCCAACGACCCCCAGTCACTACATGCAAACAAAATACTAGTGACCATACTACAATCATGATCAAAGCTGCCTTCAGCTGCCGACCATCCATCCCAGCCTCAAAATCAATCAAATTTGACATTGTTGATATAGATTGATCAGAGTTATCGGGGAGCGGCACACTGTTATTGGACATAAATACTTGCTAACTTAATGAACCGACGCTAAACCTACTGGCTGGCCAGGACTGAAAAATCCAGCTCTTTACCCTTGCGATTTTAGCGTGAAACGGAAATTTTCTGGCTGGGTATTGATAAGTTTCCCTGAAAATTGGTGAACAATAAGTATGACCGGCAACGGTAACGCTTATTTCTTAGGTTTGATATGAATCTTGTTAATGAATTAACCCCGGCTAGCCCCGATAAAGTAAATCTCTACATGCCCTATTTTATGAAGTCGATGGCCAGGCGCAATATGCTACCGAAAGCTATCACTTTGTATTATAAAGGCGGCCTAACGGGCTATCGCAATATTTTGGGACAAGAACAAATCCCTTTTGTGGCTAGCTGGGTAATGCGCGATCTACCTGGGGATCTGACGCGCTGTCGGGTTCAGTTTGAAGAAAATGCCGATCTGGTTTACGAATTGAGTCTCTCTAACTCTGATTTTGTAAGTTTCTTGATCGACTGGCTGATTAGTTCTAAAGATGCCAATATTCCGGATTTTCCGCAGCTGTTCTATCGCAAATTACTGCGGTTGGAAGACTAAATAATCGAAATTTACTCCAGACTCAAGTAATTTCGGCGAAGATAGCTAGTATAGTTAGTAGCATATCTGGAGTGGGAGTTGATGAGTGAGAGCGGCAAGTAAGCGGTTACTAATTGCATCAACAGAGGCTTGCAGTGGCAAGTCAGCTGTTTTACTGGGTTTGGCAGACAAGTTGCAAAAGCAGGGCGTAGAAATTTTCTATAGCAAACCCTTGGGCAACTACCATAGCGATGAGTCGCCGGAGGATGCTGACTTGCAACTCGTTAGAGATTATTTGGCTCTATCTGACCATCAAATTTTTGCGCCGCTGGTTAATTTGAACGCGGTGACCGGCCAACGGCGTCTCTTGGGAGAAGATCAGACAGATTATCAGCAACTTTTGCAATCTCAACTGCAACATTCGGAACAGTTGATGTGTATTGAAGGTGGTAGCAACCTCTGGGAAGGGAAAAGCTTTCAATTATCTATGGGGGAGATTGCAACAGCCACTGATGCGTCGGTGTTGCTAGTGGTGCGTTATCACTCTTGGCAATCGATCGAACAAGTATTAGTGGCACAGGCTGATTTAGGCGGTAGGCTGCTAGGAATTGTGTTGAATGATGTGCCCCTCAGTGAAATGGACTCAGTACAAAGCGTCATTTTACCAGCTCTAACGCAGTTCAATATTCAAGTATTAGGAGTCTTGCCCCGCGATCAAATTTTGCATGGGGTCAGCGTTGGGGAGCTGGTGAAAAAGCTCCATGCCGAAATTCTTTGTCGTCCAGATCGCTTAAATTTGCTAGTTCAAAGTCTATCGATCGGCGCGATGAACAGCAACTCCGCCTTTGAATATTTTCGTGTAACAGCCCATAAAGCCGTGGTTACGGGAGGCGATCGAGAAGATATCCAGATTGCTGCCCTAGAGACCTCTACCAACTGTCTAATTCTGACCGGACACCTCAAACCTCGTCCCTGGGTAGTGAGTCGGGCTGAAATTCTAGAAATACCGATCCTGTCGGTGGATCTGGATACTCTAACCACCGTCGAGATTATTGAGCGGTGTTTTGACCAGGTACGAATCCAAGAGCCCGTCAAGGTGGAAACTATTCGTCAGTTAGTAGCCAAGCATTTTAATTTCGAGCTATTTAATCAATGGTTAGATTCACCTTAAGCAACATTAGCAACCAAAACGATTGATTTTTTAATTTTAATCACCACGATCATTCGTCACGGTGAGCCAATCTTCCATATCAACCGAATTAGTCGTAGAAGGGTTGGGACTGGTTGTGGCACCACTTTCCTCGACTACTGTGTTCTTGGCGACCCGATTGCGAATGTCATTCAGTTTTTGCAAAATGCCCTGGGGAGCGGTGCCGGGTCGCAGAGTAAAGAGCAAGTTTTCGAGATTGCAACTTTCGGTAGTGCGAACTGTGGCACAAATGACCGGCAGATTTTTAACTTGACCAGCGGTGAGGTACTTAAGCTTGCCACTACGATACAAATTCTGGAAGCGTTTGGTCACTTGTTGGCAGCGGGTTACTGGATTATACCCAGAACCAGCAAAGAGCGTAGAATCCCAAACCACTAGCGGCACATTACCTTTTTTTGTTTTGACGACGGTGGCGAGTCGACCTTCTTGACGAGCACAAACGAATTTGACAGTAGTAGGCGCAGTTGCTGAGATTAGTGCCGTAGAGCTAGGTGCTCCGAGGTGGAATGCTGAAATAATACTGGTAAGCGCTATACCAGTCAGCGCGAATTGGGTAATTCTCATGGTGATTCAAGGTTTTCAACTATAGCTAAAATAGCAGTTTCCTGGCGCTATCCAAAAAATGGCTAAAAAAAGCTGGGTCGTACCCAGCTTTTTCGAGACATTCTTAAGAAAGAAAAGTGAAAACTACATCAAGCCTAAGAAGTGCAGAACACCTTGGCCAGTAACTAACTCGGTAACGACAGCGGCCACAAAGCCGATCATTGCCATCCGTCCATTGAGATTTTCTGCTGATGTAGTGAAGCCGAATTGAGCGTCTTTTTGGTTTTGCATAGTCCAGACTCCGGTAAATTAAGTTAATTGTAACCTTATATTAAGCAAGGTAGCTATTTTCCACTGAAAATGCAACAACAGCTACGATAGTTTCACCGTAATTTAGACTAAGCCTAAAAAGTGTAAAACACCTTGACCAGTAGCTAACTCAGTCGCAAGAGCGGCGACAAAGCCGATCATTGCTGCTCTTCCATTGAGGTTTTCTGCGGCGGCAGTAAAACCAAATTTAGCGTCATCTTTCTTTTGCATAGTCCGGTCTTGTGTTGTACAAACTTATTGTTAACTTATATTAACTAATGTAACTAACTCTTACGAGCAATGCAAGCTCAGTAGATTTAGACTGGGTAGTAATTACCGCCCTTTTTCTCTGACGGCTATAAAACTTACGGGCAAATGCCTGTGTACTTTTGCGCTTTTTTTTATGTCTAACCAATCTGCCGCCCTCGATCGCTACTATCGTGAAATCCAAGATGTCATTTTGGTTCGCCAAAATCCGATTACCGGTCTGTTACCCGCTAGCACGGCGATTACGGCCCACGGCGACTATACCGATGCCTGGGTGCGGGACAATGTTTATAGCATTCTGGCGGTTTGGGGACTGGCTTTGGCCTATCGGCGAGTAGGTGCGCCGCCTGGTCGGCTCTATGTTTTAGAGAATAGTGTGATTAAGCTAATGCGAGGTTTGCTGTTTTGTATGATGCGGCAAGCGACCAAAGTCGAGCAATTTAAATATACCCAGTCGCCGTCTGATGCTCTCCACGCTAAATACAGCACGACAACTGGGGATGAAGTGGTGGGTGATGACGAGTGGGGACATCTGCAGTTAGATGCGACTTCTCTATTCGTTTTGATGCTGGCGCAAATGACTAGTTCTGGCTTAGAAATTATTTATGCGATCGATGAGGTGAATTTTGTTCAAAATTTGGTTTATTACATTGGTCGCACCTACCGCACCCCCGATTATGGCCTGTGGGAACGGGGCAATAAAATTAATCATGGCAATGCCGAGCTAAATGCTAGTTCGATCGGCATGGCTAAAGCCGCACTAGAAGCGATTAATGGTTTGGATTTATTTGGTACCAAAGGCTCCCAAGCTTCAGTGATTCATGTGTTGCCCGACGAGATTGCCCGAGCGCGGATTACCCTGGCTGCTCTACTTCCGAGGGAATCGGCTTCTAAGGAAACCGATGCAGCGCTGCTCAGTGTGATTGGGTTCCCGGCCTTTGCGATCGAAGATCCCCAGTTGGTAGAGCGCACTCGCCATAAAATCTTGACCAAACTAGCTGGTCGCTACGGCTGTAAACGTTTTCTGCGCGATGGCCACCAGACAGCGATTGAAGATCCCACTCGTCTGCATTACGAGCCATTGGAACTACAAGCCTTTGAAAATATTGAATGCGAATGGCCGTTGTTTTTTACTTATCTATATTTGGATGCGCTATTTCGGCGGGATCAAGCCGAGATTGATAAATACCAATCTCTACTCCAAGATGTGGCAGTGGAGCAGAATGGCTATCAACTCTTGCCCGAGCTATATTATGTGCCCAGTGACAAAATTGCGGCGGAGAAACAGTCCCCCCAGAGCCAAAGACGCTTGCCCAACGAAAATATTCCCTTGGTCTGGGCGCAAAGTCTTTACCTCTTGGGGCAGATGATGCACGAAGGCTTGTTGGCTCCGGGAGATTTAGATCCCCAAGGACGGCATCTACAGATTGGAGAGCGTCGCCAGCACACTATTCAAATTGCCCTGATTGCCGAAAACCAAGATTTGCAAGCATTGCTGGCTGAATATGGAATTGCTAGCCAAACGCTAGCTCAGATTGACCCTGTACAGGTGCGATCGGCCACCGAATTAGCCGCAATTTATCAACAGATTGGCATCAATACCAAACTGGGTCTGACTGGTCGGCCAGTACGGCGACTGCGGAGTTTAATGACAGCGCAGGTTTTTCAGATTAAAAATCAACCAGTGGTTTTTTTACCCTCTTTCCTCGATCAGCAGCAGTTTTATCTCACCCTGGACTATCACTTTTTAGTGTCCCAAATGCGTGTTGAAATTGCTTATATTAGCCAACATTGGCATCAGTTGGGACGACCAACCATGACACTGCTACTCACCAATGCCTTATTACAAGAAGGACAAGAGGAGTTTCATAACCCCAACTACAGTTCACCATTATTGGAACTATTGCATGAACTCAAGCAGGGCAACTGTCAGGGAATTAAAATACGGCTCGGTCAACTCAGCCAGTTGATGCTCACGGCGGGGTCAGAAAGAATTGATCACATCCATGGGTTTGAATTTGTGACGAGTTCGATCAAACAATTAGCGATTGCAACGCATTACTTGCGATCGAATGTCGAGCAAGATATCGCCCTCAGCCCCAATCAAGAATTTCGGATAGAGTCAACCACCGACATTCGCTGGCTGCTCAACAGCTTGCAGCAGTCCGAGAATATCTATCAACAAATTGAGTTACTGCATACCCTCACCACCCTCAAAGGTTTAAATTTCAAGGTGGGTTGGGGTGATCCTCAGCAGCAAATTACCATCGCCCAGTTACTCACAGAAGTCTACGATCGGGCTGGTCAAGCCCACCCCCATCCCAACTGGGCAGTCGTGCGTTACGCCGCTGGGCTGTTGGGGAAAGTCGATGTGAGCCTGTCTGATGCGGTGACCGAAATTTTGGTACAGGGCAAACAAATTACCGTGGGCATGGCCTATAGCGAAGCCGCTGTTATCAACACACCCGTTTCCCATCTAGAACTAGCCGAAAAAATTGACAAATTCTGTCGTGAAGATATCCGCGATCGAGTCTTAACTCAAGAAATTTTGATTTATATTAGTTTATTGATCAAAGCCGAACCCCATATCATTAAGGGAATGCTCACCCTGCGCGTGGGCTATTTGATCGTGCTACTCACCAGTGAAATTGTGATTGAGCAGCACCTCACTCAAGATCAAGCTTACGAACAATTAATGCAGCTGAGTCCTTTTGAAATTAAAAGTCGGTTGCGCCAGGTATTAAAAGATTATCAAAAAGTTGATGGTTTGGTTTTTCAGCAAGAATCCTTACATTTGAGCCAAGACCAAAACCAAATTCGGTGGACTTTGGGTCAGGCTACTGACCCACCCGCCACCCCAGCAGGTGGTTGGCTGCGTCAGCGCCAACGAGATGGAGCTATGAACCGTACTCAGCCCAACTTTTACCCCAATATTTGGCGCTTACTGGAGCACTGCCCCGGCATTATCGTGGGGGATAAACTAGAAAAACGTAATCGCCTGGAAAGTGCGCTGATTTTGGCGGAAATGACACCGGGTGAAAAGAATTTTGCCCTGCAGGTAGAACATCTGCTCAACAAAATTTCGGCTCCCGAATATCGGCACTTAAATATTGAGGCATTGATGGCTCTGGCGGCTTTTTCGGAGCAAAATCCCCAATTGCGAGTGGCCGAATCCATTGCGCTAGATGTTTTAATTGGCCATGCCGTGCGTTTGGCTTGGTTGGATCCCAATTTACCCAAAACACTGGTGGAAACGTTTCGTCTCCAAGACTTAAACCCAGCCGACTACTCTCAACACAAGGTACAGGCTTGGAAAAATTTCTATGCCAGTTCGCCAACGATCGTCGCCGAATATGTGGTGAAATCTTTGCAGTTCTTGAGCCAGTTAGCGACAACTGATCTATCCGGCTCTTTGACGTTCCCATAGCCGAATAGTGTTGTCGCTGCTGCTACTCGCTAAAATCTGACCGTCAGGACTAAAGACAATGTGGTAGACGCTGTCACTATGACCAGTTAGGGTTTGGATAGTTTCACCGCTATCCATTGCCCAGATTTTGATGGTTTTATCATCCCCAGCACTAGCGAGCAACTTACCATCGGGACTAAAACAAACCGAATTAATGGCGCTCAAGAAACTCCCAAAGGTGTGCATCACTTGGCCGGTTTTGACGTTCCACATCTTGATGGTGCGATCGTCACTGGCACTAGCAATCATTTCGCCATTGGGGCTAAAGGCGATTGTATTGACGGAGCTTTCATGACCTACCAGGGTCATGCTTTCTTGGCCAGTTTTCAGATTCCAAAGCTTAACTTGCTGATCATGACTGCCACTGGCTAATGTTTGACCATCCGGACTAACGGCGAGGCAATTGACGAGACTGGTATGTCCCTGCAAAGTCCGAATTCGATTACCTGTCTTGGTATTCCAAATTTTAATGGTATAGTCCCAGCTACCACTAATGACCATTTGGGTATTGGGAACAAACACCACCGCCGCTACATTACCGGTGTGTGCTTCTAAGGTCTGGAGTTCTAAGCAGCTATCTACATCCCACAGCTTAACGGTATGGTCGCCATTAGCACTAGCGAGCAGCTTACCATCATGATTAAAAGCGACATCATAGACCCAGAGATGGCCAGTGAGGGTCCGAAATCCTTTACGGGAATCAACGTGCCATAATTTGATGGTTTGATCATGGCTGGCACTGGCCAACATTTGACCATCTGGACTAAAACTCACGGAATAAACACTTTCACTATGACTAGTGAGAGTGTCAATTAATTGCCATTTATCATCTTGGGTATTTCTGCTGTTACTTTTAGTGATCTGAGGTAAAAAGCCTGTGGATACTTGGTCGATTTCGGTGGGTTGATTGGATAGATCTAGGGTCTGTTTTTTCTGTAGTTCTATAAGAAGAGATAGATAGGATTTGATGGCAGCTGCATCTAAGCCTAGTTTATGGAAATATTTTTCTAGTTGAATTAACTGTGGATTGTAGGTGGGGTAAAGATGTAAATAGTAAACATCGATCGCAAAGGCTGCTAGTAGTTGATAAACACTGACAATGTTTTTGCGGATCGATCGCAGTGCTTGGATTTCAGTCTGTTGACGAGCTTGTAATTGATCTTTGGCTTCTTCCCAATTCCAGCCAATTAGGCTGAATTTAAATACCTCTCTACTTTCTAAGTGCCAAATGCCAACATGGATATAGAGCTTATGGTCGCTGACTGTGCTGTAGAGAACAACTGTCGGTACGGGGGATAGAATGGTGTGGAGCTGCTGCAAATCACTATCCGTGATCGATCGCTTAAAGTAATTCCCTGAGAACTTGACTGGTGCAATGTCATTGTCGTAGTAGTGCTGCAAAAAATTACTCATTTCTTCGAGCAATTCAATTTCTAAATCGTTTTGCAAAGCAGCTGGACAGCTGGCACTTATTTTGGGCTGGGCAACCAGCACGAGCAATTGGTGACTTTTCTGAGCAGCTTGTAAAAGATTATAGGTTTCCGATGGGTGGCAAATAGCTGCCAAATTCCTATTATCAAAAGCATCGCGGACATCAAATGACTGGCGCTCAATTTTGTCAGCTTGCCACTCACTAATACAGCTTAAAAACTGGCGATTAAGCAACTTGATTTTGTCGATCGAGCCTAAATCAACCTGTTGATACTGCCCGATGATCTGGAAACAATGCTGTTCCGACTTGAGTTCCATCGGCACCATCGCACAGACAGTGGAGCCATCGACCTGGCTCTGAGTCAACTTCACTTGCTTTTTGGCAAACTGTTTAGCAGTACTAATAAGTGATTTGGTCAGGGTGTTGGTAGCAGTAATCGCTGATGACATAGCTGGTTTTGACAGTGGATCTGCTGAGGATAAACCGCTTCTAATCATTGGGATAAATTAAGAGTAGGACAGCTGATAAAAAATAATAACTGAACATTTGCCAAGCTCTAGAGACTAAATTACTGCTCAGCTCTATCTTACCAATTTATCAAGAATTAACCATACCGGGTATTGAGAAACTATGTCGATGCGGTGAGTCAGACCAGTGACCATTGATTTTTCATCAAATAAAAGGTGAAGGCTCTTGCCGCATGATAATCGATCGACTGACGAGAAACAGCTAGAATATATACTTCAGACACTAACTAAACCGTTATTTTCACATGTTAGGTAATTTCCAACATAGCCATTTACGCATCGAAGTAGCGGCGGCTGGCCAGACTATTCGCCAACAACTGCTGACTCCGGCACGGCTACGCCAGTGGCTGTTTCCCATGCAGTTCTCCTTCCCAAGCGAAGATTTGCTGCGCTCTGGGGCTGTATTCAGCAGCACTCTGGGTCTGGTAACTGTCGAACACCGGGTCGATTGGGTGAGCGATCAGGGTATTCGTCTGATTTTAAATACTGGAGTCGATGGCCATCAAGAATGGTGTTGGGGCGATGGTTGGGTGCAGTCTCGGCTAGAAGGCATTTCTTTGCTCCCCCTTAATCTGATCCAAACAACCAATCTATTTAGACTACGACTAGCGCTGGCGGCGTAGCAAAGACTTGGCTCATTAGGAAACATTAAAAGCTACTACTATGAGACCTAAGACCAGCAATGAGCCAACTACCCCCACAATCAAATAATTACGCTTTTGTTCTGAACCCAAAGATTCGGTCGGATACATAGCTGGTTCTTTAGCAAAGTTGTTGAGTTTGCCAGTTTCGTCATTGATGTAAGGCATAATTACTCACTCCCATAATTTGTTTAAACCAGTAAATAACGTTTTGCAGTGATTAGTGAAGGAATGTTACAAAAGTTTTAGTTGAGACTTGAAATTTGTAGATTAAGGCTCTGGTTCCCGTTGCTCTCCCAAGAGAAGATTGGGAATGCCTGCACAACCACCCGGAATGGTTGATCGAGTCTTCTCGCCGCCCCAGTTGCAGCAATAGCGACGTTGTTCTTCATTCATTTCGATCGCATTGCTAAAATCGGCGTTTTCAATGACAGCTCCGGTAAAGGCTCCAGTTTCGTAGTTGGGTATCTCGGTTTTGCTGCGCGGACTAGCCTGAGCCGCTTTGCCATAGAAAAATAGCGTGGCTTTTAAATCGGCATTGCTGAGATTGCTGCCATAGAGGATGGTGCGCGATAAATTCGCTTTGACCAAGTCGCAACTCTGTAAATTTGACCGAATCAAATTGGCATCACTCAAGTCTGTCCAGCGCAGATCGGTATGGGATAGATCGGCACCGGCCAAGATCACCCCTAAGTCAATCACCCGGTCACCATGGGCGCGATCTTCGGCATAGCCACCATCGCCATCTAACATCGGTCTGCCCAACCGCCGATCGCGCTTCAAGGGCGTAATTAGTTTGGACTGCGACAGAAAGCGCAGGACTTTGGCTTTGCCGTTGGCATCGATACTGCTCATCAGGGCGGCGGTCCGTCCGATCGCGAAAGCTTGTTCTTGCGGCCAATCCTCTAAAAAGCCCTCATCATCTAGCGCCAGATCAGAAACACCCTGAAAATAAGTATCGATCGTCTGCTGTTGGGTCAAAACATTTTGCTGAGTGGTGAGGCGGTTTTGTTCGATCGTCAAATCCCGCGAAATCACATATTGCCGCCAAGCGATATATACCGCTAACACTGCAATCAAGACCTGGCCTAAAGCCCCCGTCCATTCAGCTAGACTCCCTGCCACGTCCCAAGGAATAGTTTTGGCCCAGCGGCTCACCCCATCAATTACCCCGGTGATCTTGGCCAATACTACCAACGCCACCAGGGTGTTGATAACGGCGGTGGCTTGCCGACGTTGGGCAGGGTTCAGAACTTCGATATATTCCTGCTGGATGGCCCGCCCAATGACTGGTAGAGACAATAACAGTGCCAAAACACAGCCACTCAGAGCGATCCACCAATAGCCGAAATATAGACCGACCGCCATTAGTCCGATCGCCAGGAGATTTAACCAAACCATAGATTATTTATTTAAATGACAGGTACAGAAAGCCCATAAACTCGCGTGATAGCATCATAAATGATAGGAGAAAAGTCGCTATTGTTATCGTTTTCTGCCAAATTTGGGGCAGCACCAACCAAAATGAAAGATAAAATCTGGAATTTCATCAACTTATTTTTAACTGCCAATGTATTTTTTGTATTGGCTGTCTTTGCTTGGTTTGTGGTGGGTTTGGTGGGTCGATCGAACCACATCAATCTGGGTTTGGATCTATGGCGGAGCCTATGGGAACCATTGTTTATGCCCGCGATTAGTATTTTGATGGGGGGAGCGCTCCTCAGTGGCCTGGGGCAGTGGTTAAGTAAGTGGTGGCTGGCCAGAAGCGAGCAGTTGTGAAACTTCAGAAGACCTTAGAGCACTGGTTCGATCGGTTTCCCGTGGCGCAACAACAAGCTTATATGCAGCAGGCGATCGATCTGGCCGCAGCGGCTGGGGATGCGGGAGAGGTGCCGGTGGGAGCGCTGGTGGTGGATGGGCAAGGACGAGTAATTGCGACGGGGGAAAATCGGCGGGAACGGGATCGTGATCCCACGGCTCATGCGGAGGTATTGGCCTTGCGAGCAGCAGGACGAATGTTGGGCAATTGGCATTTGAATGACTGTGCTCTGTTTGTAACTTTAGAACCCTGCCCAATGTGTGCCGGAGCGATCGTCGCGGCGCGGTTGGGTTTGTTGGTGTACGGCGCTGATGACCCCAAAGCTGGAGCGGTGCGATCGATCCTCAATATTCCGGATAGTGAATGCAGTAATCATCGGTTAGCGGTGGTGGCCGGAATGGGGGTGGAGCCAGCAAGGCAGCAGTTGCAGGATTGGTTTAGGCAAAGGCGATCATAAATGTTGGAAGCCGCCGGTAGCTGATAAAATCTGGTGGCGTAATTACTAAGTTCTCTCTATGTCCGACCCCACTCCTCTCTACGAAGGCAAAGCCAAGATCCTCTACGCCACCACCGACCCTGATATCCTACGCACCTACTTCAAAGACGATGCCACTGCCTTCAATGCCCAAAAAAAAGGCACGATCGTCGATAAAGGTGCCATCAACTGCCAAATCACCACCTATCTATTCCAACTAATCGAAAAACATGGAATTAAAACCCACTTAATTAGTACCCCCAGCCAACGAGAAATGTTGGTGAAAGCCGTCACCATTATTCCGTTGGAAGTCGTTGTCAGAAACATTGCCGCTGGCAGTCTTTGTAAACAGACGAATTTAACTCTAGGTCAAGTTCTGCCTCAGCCCCTGGTGGAATTTTTCTACAAAGACGACGCATTAGGCGATCCGTTGCTGACGATCGATCGCCTAGCACTGATGAACATCGCCACCTTGGAGCAAGTATCTGAGCTGCAACGCAAAGCACTCCAGATCAACCAGATCCTCCAGAACTTTTTTGGTCAATGTGGCATTACCCTAGTCGATTTTAAAATTGAATTTGGGATCGACAGGTTTAACAATATTTTATTAGCTGACGAAATTAGCCCAGACAGCTGTAGATTATGGCTAACAGACGAACCAGATCCAATCAAACGTGTTTTGGACAAAGACCGTTTTCGTCAAGATTTGGGTCAGGTAGAAAATGCTTATCAGCAGGTACTACAGCGCATCCAGTCTCAACTGTAGAAAATTCAATGATTATTTTTGGTAGCATTTTTCCGGCTCCAAAAATGTATCACCCATAGCTTGATCGGAACACGATCGACTATCCTAAGGTCTAGTGCCTTAATGGATTAATTCCAATTGCAATGCCCACGTCGAGTTTACCGAAGTCATGAAACTGTATTCCAAACTAATCTTTGTCGGGATATTGGCCTCTGCTGGCCAGATCAACTCAGCCGTAGCAGCTGCTGAAACCCATGCAGCAGAGCTAGCCACCAGTGCGACCAAGATAGACTTAAACGCTGTTGTCATGGCCAATCAACCGGCAACGCAGTTGAAACAACCATTGGTAGCTCGGCAGACCCTCAAAAAATCTAAAGTCAAAGTCAAAAGACCACCAGTTAAGAAGGTGCCACCTTCCACTAACAATAGTCCGAGCCTGAACCCCGACTCCTCCTCCGAGCAGACCGCTCCTGAGGGTAAAAAGGTACTAATTACTGACATCGATGTGCAGTCGGCTAACGGCCAACTTTCCCCAGAGATGAGAGCCAAAATCTTACAAGTCATCACTTCTAAGGTTGGTCAAGCCGCTACCAGCGAGCAACTGCAACAAGATGTCAATGCCATCCAAGCCCTGGGAGCCTTTGAATCAATCAAGGTACAACCACAGCAATCCGGAAAAGGTGTCAAGCTCACTTATTTGGTTTCCACCTTTGGTACATTGCGCAAGATTAATATTCAAACCTTGCCAGCCGGAACATCTTCGGTTATTCCCCAAGCAGAACTGGATGAGCTATTTAAAGGTCAGTACGGTCAAACCCTGAACGCTGCCGACTTGCAAGAAGGGGTGAAGAAACTCAATCAGCTCTACAAAGATAGAGGCTATGAGCTGGCTCAGGTCGTCAATGTTGAGAATATGACTGCCGATGGCAATGTGACCTTGACTGTGGCTGAAGGGGTTATCGAAGAAGTGCAGGTCGAATTCTTAAACAAAGAGCGCAAGGCCGTAGATGATAAGGGTAAACCAATTGTGGGGGCCACCCGCGAATTTATTATTACCCGCGAAGCTGAGTCCAAAGCAGGCAAGGTCTATAACCGGAAAACAATCCAAAAAGACTTGCAGCGGATCTATGCTTTGGGGCTATTTGAAGATTTAGGTTTAAAGTTTGCTCCAGGCAAAGACGATCCTAGTAAAGTAGTGTTACAGATCAGCGTAATTGAACGTAAGACTGGATCGATCGTTGCTGGTGGGGGGGTAAGTTCTTCCAATGGTCTGTTTGGTTCCTTAAGTTATCAAGAGCAAAATTTGGGCGGTAATGCCCAAAAAATTGGTGGTGAAGTGCAGCTTGGTACTAGAGAACTGTTATTTGATGCCAACTTTACCGATCCTTGGATTGCTGGTGATCCCAACCGGACTTCTTATACCGTCAACTTATTTCAACGTCGATCGCAATCCTTGATCTTCGATGGCGGTCCCAATGGTACTTTTCTACCTTCTCCTAATCCACCTGATACTGACAAACAGGTACCCAGAGTGGTGCGCTCTGGTGGTGGTATTACCTTTTCCAGACCCTTAAGCGGTGATCCTTATAGCGATGGTGGTTGGCGTGCTACGGCAGGCTTACAGTACCAAAAAGTCGCTATTCAAGATAAAGATGGTGCTACAGCTCTCAAAGATAGCGCCGGCAACGATTTAAGCTTTAGCAAGACTGGCCAAGATGATTTACTGCTAGTTCAGCTGGGTCTGAGTCAAGATTTACGCAATAGTGTGACCGATCCGACCCAAGGTTCACTCTTCCGGATTGGTTTGGATAAATCGATTCCGATCGGAGCGGCCAACGTCAATCTCACTCGCTTACGGGGTAGTTTCACCCAATATATGCCAGTCAGTTTGATCAACCTCGATAAAGGCTCACAGGCGTTCGTCTTTAATGTCCAAGGTGGGACCGTACTGGGCGATATTCCACCCTATGAAGCCTTTAGTTTAGGTGGGGTGACCTCCGTGCGCGGCTATGATGACGGTGCCGTAGGTTCTGGTAAAAGTTTCTTACAGGCCACTGCGGAGTACCGCTTCCCGATTTTCTCGATCGTGGGAGGCACTTTGTTCGCCGACTACGGTACTGATTTAGGTACCGGTATCGATGTCCCTGGTAACCCAGCGGCCACCCGGGGCAAGCCCGGCAGTGGTTTTGGTTATGGTGCAGGGGTAAGAGTCAACTCGCCGCTTGGTCCTTTACGTTTAGACTTTGGTCTGAATGATAAGGGTGAGAGCCGCATTCAGTTTGGGATTGCGGAAAGATTCTAAATTGGTTAGCCATCTTAACTAATTGCTAAAATCACCGAGGGGTGTTCGCGATCGAACACCCCTTTTGGCTGATAATAAGTACCGATGATCCTCAACAAGACTAGTCGCTCAGACGAGGTATATGTCTAACGAAGTAAAGATCAGCGCTAGCAAAACTGGTGCTGCTATCGAATTAAATGGCATTGGTTTGCACTCCGGGATGCAAACGAGTGTGCGGATTCTGCCTGCGCCAGCTGGGACTGGTCGTTGTTTTCGACGGGTCGATTTACCAGATCAGCCACTCATTCCGGCTCAAGTTGCAGCGGTTAATACCACCACTCTTTCGACAGAACTAAAAGCGGGTAACGCAACTGTCCGCACCGTTGAGCATCTCTTAGCTAGTCTGGCTGCTCTCGGTATCGATGATGCCTACATTGAAATTGACGGTGCGGAAGTCCCCTTATTAGATGGCTCAGCGCAGTTGTGGGTAGAGGCGATTCTAGCAGCAGGATGGAGCAGTGCTGATATTAAGACCGGTCGAGCAGTCACTGAGGCCATCTGGTTGCATCAAGGCGACCAGTTTGTGGCTGCTTTGCCCTCCCCAGAATTAAGATTCACCTACGGAATTGATTTTGACCTGAAGCCGATCGGTAACCAGTGGCACAGCTGGCAGCCAGGCCAAGAGAGCTTTGCCAGTGCGATCGCCCCAGCACGGACTTTTGGATTAGCCCACCAAATTGAACAATTGCGCCAAGCTGGTTTAATTAAGGGCGGTAGCCTCGATAACGCTCTGGTTTGCGACCAAGATAAATGGCTGAATCCGCCGTTGCGGTTTCCAAATGAGCCAGTCCGTCATAAACTATTAGACTTGATTGGTGATCTCAGTTTACTTGGTTCATTTCCCCAAGCTCACTTTATCGCCTATAAAGCTAGCCACGATTTACACACTAAGTTAGCACAGCATCTCCATAGCACCGGATTTTAGTTCACCTATTTTTACAATTATCTGTTGATGAATCCCACCCTGTCTGTCCATCTTGAACCTGCCGTTGATCAACCAGAAGTTGCGGTTAAAAAAACGTTTAATTTGCAAGAAATTCACGCCCTGATTCCGCACCGCTATCCCTTTGCCTTAGTCGATAAAATTATCGACTTTGTACCAGGTGAACAGGCGGTCGGGATCAAGAATGTGACTTTTAACGAACAGTTTTTTCAAGGGCATTTTCCGGATTTCCCCCTCATGCCAGGGGTGTTGATTGTGGAAGCGATGGCTCAGGTGGGCGGCATTGTATTAACTAATTTGCCGGAATATACCAGCTTACCTACTGATCGACGCTGGCTATTTGTGTTTATGGGTATTGATGGTGTGCGGTTTCGGCGGCAAGTCGTGCCTGGTGATCAGCTAGTCATGACGGTGCAATTGTTATCCTTCAAGCGAGGCCGGATTGCTACAATGAAGGCTCGGGCTGAAGTTGATGGCAAAGTGGCTGCTGATGGGGAACTAATGTTTTCACTAGTGGAGGTCTGAACCAATATTTGGTGAACAATATTGATAGCAACTGGGTCATCTGGTTCTATGTCGTTCATAAAATGTTGGGTCAACTGATGCAGATGCTTGGAGTAGCAAATTTGACAAGGCTGATTCACCCTACAGCAATCATCGATCCCGGAGCCGAAATTGACCCGACTGTCAAAATTGGGCCATTTGTAGTAATTGGCGATCGAGTAAAAATTGGCGCGAATACTTCGGTGGGTGCCCATGCCATTATTGAAGGCCCCACCGAGATTGGGGTGGGCAACCAAATTTTTCCAGGAGCGGCCATTGGTTTGGATAGCCAAGACCTAAAATATGATGGCGGCGATACCTGGGTGAAGATTGGCGACCATAACCGGATTCGAGAATACGTCACCATCAATCGCGCCACTGGTGATGGTGAATCTACGATTATTGGTAATCACAATTTATTAATGGCCTATGTGCATGTCGCCCACAATTGCATCTTGGAAGATGAGGTGAAGATTGCCAATGCCACTTCGCTGGCGGGGGATGTCTATATTGAATCAGGTGCTGTACTCAGCGGGGTACTGGGAGTCCATCAATTTGTGCGGATTGGGCGGCTGGCCATGGTGGCCGGCATGACCAGAGTGCAACGAGATGTGCCACCGTACACTATTGTGGAAGGCAATCCAGCGCGAGTTAGATCTTTAAACCTAGTGGGGATGAAGCGATCGAAGTTTAGCAATGTCGAATTAAACGCCATGAAAGAGGCTTATCGCATTATTTATAGCTCTAACCATAATCTTCAAGATGCCTTGGCGGCTGTGGGCAGTAGTGCCATGACCGAACAGGTTAAAAACCTACATGAGTTTTTGCAAGATTCTAGCCAACCACCTCGACGTGGTCCCATCCCTGGTCGATCGCGCGATCGCCGGGATGCGGAGTCATGAAAAGAATTTTTATTAGCACCGGAGAAGTGTCCGGTGACTTGCAGGGTTCTTTGCTGGTGACAGCTCTTTATCAAACTGCTCAACAAAAGAATATCGAAATCGAAATTGTCGCCTTGGGTGGAGACAAAATGGCGGCGGCTGGTGCCAAGCTGCTAGGTAACACCACCGGCATTGGATCGATGGGCATTGTCGAAGCTTTAGCTTTTGTGGGGCCAACGGTTAAAGTGCAACGCCAAGCGAAGCAGTATTTACAACTAAATCCCCCCGATGCGATCATTCTGATTGATTACATGACACCGAATATGGTGATTGGGAAGTTTGTGAAGCAGGCCTTTCCCAATATTCCGGTTTTTTACTATATTGCCCCCCAGCAATGGGTCTATGCCTTCAGCGACAAAGACACCCAAGCGATTATTGGTTTTACCGATCAAATCTTTGCGGTGTTTCCAGCCGAAGCAACTTTCTTTGCAGCCAAAGGCGGCAATGCTAAATTTGTGGGTCATCCCTTGATCGATCGGATGGCAACTTGCCCAACCCGCGTAGCAGCTAGAGAGACTCTGGGCATTCCGGATGATGAAATTGCCATTGCCCTCGTGCCCGCTTCCCGCTGGCAAGAATTGAAGTATTTGATGCCAGCCATGTTCGAGGCTGCCCAGCGCTTGCAAACCCAGTTACCCCAAGTCCGGTTTTGGATACCCTTATCGCGAGAGGAGTACCGGGAATCGATTCAAAAAGCAATCAGCCATTATCAGTTGGCAGCCACCTTAGTCGCCGATCAGCCCGATGCCGTTTTGGCAGCGGCCGACTTGGCTATTACCAAATCCGGCACGGTCAGTTTAGAGTTAGGGCTATTGAATGTGCCCCATATGGTAATTTACAAGTTCAGTCCGATCACTGCCTGGTTAGCACGGAATGTTTTGCGGGTGACTTATCCCTTTATTTCGCCAGTCAATTTGGCCGAGATGAAACCGATCATTACTGAATTAGTCCAGGAAGAAGCTAACCCCAATCGGATTGTGGCTGAGTCTTTAGCCTTGCTGCAAAATGCCGATCGCCGCACCAAAATGTTGGCCGACTATGCGGAAATGCGGGTAGCTTTTGGAGCACCAGGAGTATGCGATCGAGTAGCCACCGAGATTCTCGCCAAGCTAACAGCCTAACTTCCTAGATTGCTCGCCAAAAATTTTGAAATAGCGAGGATTTTTGGAGAGAAGCGTTCAGCTGAGCCAAGATTCCGGTACACTATGGTAAGAAAAATTAAGTTATAAATAATCTCATAATGGAAATCGGTCAACAGGTAAAGGTGTATCGCTTACGCGATCGAGTATCGAACAGCATTGTTGGTAAATTAGGCCAAATTGGTACAGTGAAAGAATTTAAAATGACAGATGGCAGTGGTGTCGGTGCCGTGGTGGAGTTTCCTGACCAGTCGGCTACCTGGTTCTTCGAGGACGAGTTAAAAGTACAAGGCTAAGCATGACTCAAATTCTCACCTTTTTAGGCAAGGGCGGTGTCGGTTGTACAGCCGTCTCCGTAGCGGCTGCCCGTCAAATGGCTAGCCAAGGGCAACGGGTGCTCTGGGTTGGTCAAGGCTTTTACACTGCCCACCTGTGGGGTGAAATTGTTTTAACAGATCAGCCTCAGACAGTGGGTGCCAATTTGTCGGTAGTAAATCTTTCTACCACTCAATTGCTAGAAAAAGCTTGGAGTTTAGTAAAACAACTCGAAGCTAAATATCTGCGCACTCCCTTATTGCAAGCGGTGTACGGTCAAGAAATGGCCGTCATTCCGGGGATGGATGGGGCAGTCGCTTTGTATACCATCCAAGAATATTTTAGTAGCGGTCAGTATGATGTCATTCTATATGACGGTACCGATGGCTTGAGTACCTTGCGGACATTTGGGTTGCCGGATACTCTGAGTTGGTATGTCCGCCGTTTTCGGCAGGTGATTGAAACCTCTGACCTGTGGCGGAATACCATGCCAATTTTGCAGCCCGTCGCCGCCACCGTCTTGAATATGGCTTGGACAGGGGAGGGCTTGAATATGCCTGCCGTCGAAGAAGCTACTGACTTGCTTGATCGAGGGCAAAAAGCGATGACTAATCCGCAGCAGGTAGCCGCCTATTTAGTCACTAGTGCCGAGTCGGCTGATGTCCAAAAAGCCCTGTGGCTGTGGGGTCGGGCTCAGCAAGTGGGCTTGGTGGTTGCTGGGGTACTGGTGAACCGAACGAATGTCGTTGATCCGGCAATTTCAGAATCTTTTCAGCCCTTGCCAGTAAGTGCGATCGATGATTTAAGTAATATGCCCAGTTTGCAGCCAGCGGCTGATTTACCAAAGCCGATCGAGATTGATGTCACTAATCGGCAGGTAAAGCTATTTTTGCCTGGTTTTACCAAGCAAGAAGTCAAGCTCAGTCAATCTGGTCCGGAGATTACGATCGATGCTGGCGATCAACGACGCAATATTTTACTGCCCCCTAGCTTGCGCGGAGCGGATGTGACCGGTGCCAAATTTCAAAATAACTATCTGATTATTTCTCTGTAGTTCTCCTTTTCCATAATTTTCCTGTGATTGATATGAGCAACCCGCCCACTCCCGAAGAACCTAAATCCGGCTCTGCTGCTCGCCAAGTTCTAGGAATGAAAGGTGCCACCGCTGGTGGTTCGATCTGGACAATTCGTCGCCAGCTGATGAAGCCGATCACCTGGATTCCTTTGATCTGGGGAGTGGTCTGTGGTGCGGCTTCCTCTGGTAACTACACCTGGTCACTGGAAAATGTGCTGAAAGCAGCGTTGTGTATGTTGATGTCAGGTCCATTTCTGACCGGCTACACTCAAACAGTAAACGAGTATTACGATCGAGACATCGATGCCGTGAATGAGCCCTATCGGCCAATTCCCTCTGGAGCGATTTCGCTGCCCCAAGTAATCGTGCAAATGTGGGTGTTATTCATCGGTGGTATCAGTATTGCTTTTATCTTAGACCGCTGGGCTGGTCACGATTTTCCGATATTGACTTGCTTGGCTCTAGGCGGATCTTTCGTGGCCTATATTTATTCTGCACCACCGCTGAAGCTTAAGCAAAATGGTTGGTTGGGTAACTATGCTCTGGGTGCTAGTTATATCGCTCTACCCTGGTGGGCTGGCCATGCCTTATTTGGTGAATTGAACTGGACGATTGTGGCTCTCACTCTATTTTATAGTTTGGCCGGGCTGGGTATTGCCGTAGTTAATGACTTTAAGAGTGTGGAAGGCGATACCAGATTTGGCATGAAATCAATCCCGGTGATGTTTGGGATCGATAAAGCCGCTTGGGTTTGTGTTTTGATGATCGATATTTTCCAGGCCGGGATTGCAGTCTATCTGATGTCAATTCACCAAAATCTATACGCAGCAATTTTGTTGCTATTGATTATTCCTCAAATTACTTTCCAGGACATGTATTTTCTGCGCAATCCTTTGGAAAATGATGTGAAATATCAAGCTAGTGCCCAGCCGTTTTTGGTCATTGGTATGTTGGTAGCCGGGTTGGCTCTAGGCCACGCCGGATAATTTACATCATCCAGTATTCAGGCTTAATAAAGTCTTCCATGGCTAGTACCCAGCTGGCGTGGTTAAATCCGGACAATACCCGCCAAATCTGGACTTGAATAATTTGGCGTTGACGAAGTTTGTCACCAGGGGAACCATCACCACTAATTTTGAGCCAGCAATATCCCCAATATAGCAATGCAAACCAACGCAAGTAGCGACGCTTGAGCCAGCGCAGCGGATTCTGCCAAAAAGACTTCCACATAATTGAATTCACTGACTGTTGCTCCTAGATGCCATGGTGATCGATCGCCCAGCCCAATTGTAATAAAAATACATGTCTAATGTCATCCCCTTGGCCAATTTGACTTGACCAAGGGGTGAATTTTTCAACCTCTAAACTGATTGAGGTGTGGATAACAACAGGATTCGGTCCATTAGCCAGGGTGCCAAATTCTGGCAGTAAACCGCCAGATGACTTTGCCAACCAACCAAAATCTCCGATCGATCATTTTGCAAGCCGCGAATTAATACTTTCGCTACTCGCTGGGGAGTCATGGCTTTAACCCACCGAAAACGTTGTAAATCCTTCACCATGTCGGTGTCGGTTAAAGTCGGCAAGAAAGTGACAACTTTAATGTTGTCGGCGGCCAGCTCACTACGCAATGCTTGACTAAAACCCAAAATAGCAAACTTTGTCGCTGAATAGGTAGCCATCGTGGGAGCGGCGACTTTCCCCATTAAACTAGAAACATTGACGATCGTTCCCTCTCGTTGAGATGCCATCCGCCGCGCTACACAGCGGGTTACTGCGTACAGCCCTAGCAGGTTTAAAGAAATTTCTTGACAGACCTCTGGGAAACGAGCTTGCAGAAATGGACCTTGATAGGCCACTCCGGCACAGTTCACCAACAGATGAATGGGGCCGTAGTCCCGCCAAGCTTTAGCGATCTCGGTGTTGACAGTGATTGGTTGAGTTAAGTCTAGTGGTAGAACTACAATTTCTACCTTGGGATTGATCTGATGAATTTCGGTAGCTAATTGCACCAAGTTGTCGTGATTTCTTGCCACTACAATTAGGCGACGAATGCCACTGTTAGCGAGTTCGATCGCAATAGCACGGCCAATGCCTCGGGAAGCACCCGTAACCAAGGCGGTTTTCTTATTCAAATTCATGATTTCACCTCTTGTTGTATAGTTGTTGGAATGAGGCTGGAAGTCAATAGAGTCTGGATTTTAAGACAAGAGTTGTTCGTCGCTATGAACATTGCCCAACACAATCTAGGATGTTAGCAACTCCCTGAAATACTGAAAATCACCACTAGAGTTGATCCAGTATCAAGATGTTCTTTTCCCGAATGATTACTGAAGTGATTGTGGTTGCAAGCGCGGTTCACTATGTAGTTATGAAATTGTAATGAAATAGTTTCGGCAACCAGGGAGCAAGTGTTCAATTAACAACCGCAGGATCGAAGTGAGTAGAATGAACTGTTTAGCATATGTTTACGTCTCTTAGAATTCTGATTGAGAAACTTATGTGTGATGTGAAAGATTTCTCCATTACAAACACCCTAACAAACTAATTTACTTTTGGCAACATTTCTTTACAAGTAAACTATAGCTTAGTGTATTTGAGTAGTGGCGACTGCCAAGTCTTGTCAATGTTCCTGTTTTGTGGAAATTGAGTTAAACAGGATTGTAATTGTAGCTACGCAATGCGTAGCTCTGCATCAGTTCTTAAAGGATTTATCTCGATCGCCAGGTGCCATGAAAACCAATGGGGATCACTGAGGGTAACTGCAAACGACAGACTGGCTCATCGGCCAGGTGATCGCCATCCCAAATCCATACTTCACTGCGATGTTGCTGTCCATCATAGACCGTTGCCAAAATCCAATCATGTACCCAGATTGCTTCACTGGTATATAGATGGTGCGGCAAATTTGTGCTGGTGACCATACCAGTTTGATAGTCATAACGAGCAATATCGCCTAACACTTCTAGCCTGGGATCACCACCGATTTTTTGCACAGATAAATAGGTGTATCGTCCTGGTTCGCCAACAGCAGTAGATACTGGAAATTCACAGCCCCGATCGCTCAAACAAATATTGCTAACGATGCGTTGTTGCTGGGGATCAATGACCAGTTGCCATAGTTGACCAGCTACAGCTTGTTGCGTTTGACCACTAGCGACATCTTGCAAAAAACTATTCGTCTGCAAATTCTTGTACCTAACTACTTCTACCACCACCTGACCTCGACCATTGACATGGCCATTGCCAAAATGCCATTGAAACCAGGGATCAGTTTCGATCATTGGTAACGGCTCTAAAGTTTCTCGATCGATCACCAAAATCTGGGTGCCCAACTGAGGCTGCCAGGTCAGGGCATCACTAAAACTCTTTTGATTTAACAAAATTGGCAGTAACTGGATCCGAACTGGCGAAATACAAAACACCAAGTATTTACCAGCAAAAGCAAAATCATGAATTAGTGGTGCGTATTTTAGGGGGATCGATAGATTTTTAATAATTCGGCCAGTGCGATCGCTTTGATAGACCTGGAGTGCGATCTTGGCACCAATGGCCACCCCAAAATTAAAAATCTCGCCAGTCTGCGGATCGACCTTGGGGTGAGCGCTATAGGGCATTTTCAGATTACCGGTGCCTAAATCAGTCACCCCACGAGTAGTCAGATCTTCTAAATCTAGAGCATAGGGCATCCCCCCTTCCCACAAAGCTAATAGTCGATCGGGCAATGCCAAAACGGAAGTATTTGCTACATTCTTGATGCCACGCAACATCCCCCGTAAACCAGGAGCCTTCATGCCATAATTGCTATAAAGCAAGCGATTGGCTTGATTTTCAGCCTGATACCCAGCTGTTTGCACATATCGATAGGTAGCCTGTGCTTGACCAGCAGCAAAATGTACCGCTAAAATCGCCCCATCGCCATCAAACCAATGTCCCATGGTTTGTCCACCTCGAGTCAAGCGCCCCGGTCCATTCCGATACAAACTTCCTTGTAAATTAGGAGGGACTTGACCAGCTAGTACCTTTAATGGTTGCAATGAAAACTCTGGAGCGGGAGTAGTCAGGGATTTGCCCCAAGTTGACTTAGTTTCTGGACTAGTAGGTGCAAAATTTGTCGCCATTATTTTTAGAAATTGTTGGATATTGACTAAACAGATCCCCGGAAAGGCGTTAAGTTATTGATCAGTTCTTGGGTCAACTTTACTCTCTCCGACAGATTTAGGACTAAAATCGGGTAAAGTCGATCGATCATTCCCCTACTGCTGTTATCATGCCTCATCCTCTTTACATTGCATTTATCTGGCACCAGCATCAGCCGCTCTACAAATGCCGCGATGGCAAATATCGGATGCCTTGGGTCAGACTACATGGTACTAAAGATTACCTGGACTTAATTTTACTACTCGAAAAGTATCCTAAGTTACATCAGACCGTAAATTTAGTACCCTCTCTAATTGAGCAGTTAGAGGACTACGTGGCTGGTACTGCTTTTGATCCTTACTTAGAATTGGCGTTGATGCCCTTTGAGCAGCTGAAAACTCAACAGCGCCAATTTATCATTCGTCATTTCTTTGATGGCAATCACCATACCCTGATCGATCCCCATCCTCGTTACCGGGATCTGTTCAATCAGCGCCAAGAACACGGTGAAGCCTGGTGCTTAGACAACTGGCAAGAACGCGATTATGGCGATTTACTGGCCTGGCATAACCTTTCCTGGTTTGATCCCCTATTTTGGGAAGATCCGGATATTGCCGGCTGGCTGTCCAAAGATCATGACTTTACCCTGAGCGATCGACAACGAATTTATTCCAAACAGCGCGAGATCATTGCCCGGATTATTCCCAAGCACCGGGAAATGCAAGAAAGCGGTCAACTAGAGATCACCACCACTCCCTATTCTCATCCCATCTTGCCCCTGCTAGCCGACACCAACGTTGGGCGGGTGGCTATTCCCAATATGGATCTGCCCCAAAAAAGATTTGCCTGGGCCGAAGACATCCCCCGCCATTTGGATAAAGCCTGGAATATGTATAAAGACCGGTTTGGTCGGACTCCGCAAGGTCTGTGGCCATCAGAGCAAGCCGTTAGTCCAGCAATTTTGCCCTACGTAGCGCAGCAAGGCTTTAAATGGCTCTGTTCCGATGAATCGGTGCTTGGCCATTCCATCAAACACTTCTTCCATCGGGATCACTATGGTCATATTCAAGAACCAGAGCTGTTATATCAGCCGTACAAACTAGCCACCGAGCATGGCGATCTAGCGATGGTCTTTCGCGATCACCGCCTGTCTGATCTCATTGGCTTTACCTACAGCGCGATGGAACCGGAGCAGTCTACTGCCGATTTAATTGGTCATTTGGCCGCGATCCGTACTTCGCTAGTCGCCAAAGAAGCCGCCGATCACAAGTCTGAATCATCTGAATCAGTTAAGGAAAAGGAATCAGCGGATTCTTTAGATAAACCCTGGTTGGTAACGATCGCCCTCGATGGCGAAAATTGCTGGGAGCACTATCATCTCGATGGTAAGCCCTTCTTGGAGCAGCTATATCAAAAATTCAGTGACGATGAACGCTTTAAATTAGTCACCGTCAACGAATTTGTCAGCCAATATCCACCCACAGCTGAAATTCCTAGTCAGAATCTCCATACCGGTTCGTGGGTGGATGGCAGCTTAACCACCTGGATTGGCGATCCCGCCAAGAATCGCGCCTGGGATATGTTGACTACGGCGCGTCAGGTATTGGCTAATCACCCGGAAGCGACCCCCGAAAATAACCCCGAAGCTTGGGAAGCGCTGTATGCCGCCGAAGGATCGGACTGGTTTTGGTGGTTTGGGGAAGGTCATTCCTCCAACAACGATGCCATGTTCGACCAATTGTTTCGGGAGCATTTAGTTGCCCTCTATCAAGCCTTGAATGAACAAGTACCTTCCGAACTAACTCAGTACATCGAAGACCATCATCGGCGTACCGAACAGCGGCCAGAGGGCTTTATCCATCCCGTGATTGATGGACGAGGTGATGAGCAGGATTGGAATTTTGCCGGTCGGTTAGAGATTGGGGGGGCGCGGGGCACCATGCACCAAAGCAGCATCACCCAACGCATCTATTATGGTGTCGACCATCGGCATTTCTATACCCGCCTAGACTTTAAACAAGGCACTAAACCGGGTGTGGATATTCCATCGGAGTTGAATTTGGTGTGGTTCTACAGCAATCAGACTATGCATAATAGTCTGTTGCCCTTGGCCGAGATGCCTCATGAAGCCCCAATGAACTACCGCTTTCACCATCGTCTCCAAATTAATTTACTGGAGATGAGTTGCTGGTTCCAAGAGGCGATCGATTACGACCAATGGGAACACCGGCCATCTTCGGCGCGGGTAGCTTGGGATAAATGTCTGGAAATCGCCGTCCCCTGGGAAGACCTCAATATTGAGCCGGACTATGCCCTGCAAATGATGATGTTCTTTTCTGACCATGGGCGTTATCGCAGTTATTTACCCGAAAATGAGATGATCTCTTTGCAAATGCCCTGATTTTGACAGTTTACCTGGGCGGCCAAGGCGGATTACCTTAAAATAAAGTGATATTCCTTATCAAAACTTTATAAATGTCAGCCTTGATTGCCGCTCTTACCAAAATTGATCAGATCGATCGCCATGTCTGGAATTGGCGAGGTTACCAGATTGTCTATACGGTCAAAGGCATGGGTCAGCCATTACTGTTGATTCATGGCTTTGGGGCTTCGATTGGCCATTGGCGCAAAAATATCAGTGAGCTAGCGGTTGGTTATCGGGTCTATGCGATCGATCTATTGGGATTTGGGGCTTCCACCAAAGCGCCGATCAAATACAGCATGGAGCTGTGGGCAGAGCTAGTCGCCGATTTTTGGCAAGAGCATATTCAAGAGCCCGTAGTCCTGGTGGGTAATTCTATCGGTGGGTTAGTGACTTTAACAGCGATGGCTAATCAGCCAGCGATGTGTGCCGGTGCCATCCTGATTAATTGTGCGGGCGGGTTAACCCACCGCCCCACCGACCTGAACTGGTTTTGGCGACAAACCATGACCCTGTTTATGAATGTAGTGCAGTCACCAGCCTTTGGGCCATTGATCTTCGATCGGGTACGCAGCAAGCGCAATATTCGCAAAAGTTTGGGGCAAGTTTATTTCCGCAAAGAAGCCATTACCGATGATTTAGTAGAACTGCTATATCAGCCTTCTTGCGATGAAGGTGCCCAACAGGTTTTTGCTGCCGTCATTGGGGCAGCTCCCGGCACTGAGACCCGGGAACTCCTGAAGTCGAGTTGCCCAATCTTAGTGATTTGGGGCGAGGCCGATCCCTGGACACCAGTGTCTGGCTCAGCGGCTTTTCGCCAGTTACAACAAGCCGGCCAGGATGTAGAAATTATCACGATCCCCGCTGGTGGCCACTGCCCCCATGATGAATACCCAGAAGTTGTGAATCCGGCAATTCTGAAATGGCTAGAAAAATTCTAAGTATTTTTGGTCTTCTCCAATAACTTAACACTCGCATAGACAGCATCAATATGCGGAGTCGGAATATGGAGCAATCTGCCTAACTCCGCCACCGCACCCACAATCACATCAATTTCAGTCGATCGATTGGCCTCAATATCCTGCAACATCGAAGTCTTGTGCGCCCCGACTTTCTCGGCCCCGTCAATACGTTGCTCCAAACTAATACCCATCCGCACGTCCAATTTTTCGGCAATCGTTAGCGCCTCGCTCATCATCTGATAAGCCAAAGCGCGGCTAGGCGGATATTGACAAATCTCCTCCAACGTCGCCCCAGTCAAAGCACTAATCGGATTAAAAGCCAAATTACCCCACAGTTTTACCCATAACTCCCCCCTAATTTGGCTGCGAATGGGAGCCTTGATCCCAGCTTGCTTGAGGGCGGCAGCTAATTGCTGGATCCGATCGGTTTTAACTCCATCAATTTCACCCAAACTAAAACGATCGCCCTCAATATGGCGAATGACCCCCGGCGACTGGATTTCCGCTGCTGGATAAACCACACAACCAATCACCCGATCGACACCAATATTCGCTTCCACTAGGCCATCGGGATCGACGGATTGGATAGTGGTTCCGGCATACTCCCCCGCCTGTTTGCGGAAATACCACCAAGGAATCCCATTTTGGGCGGTAACTACCATCGTATCGGCATGGTAGAGAGTCGGTAGACTGGGTGCGATCGCTGGGAGGCTGTGGGCTTTCACCGCTAAAATCACTACATCCTGGACACCCACGCTAGCTATATCGGCAGTGGCAGCGATCGGATGAACAATATCACTAGTTCCATCAGCAGCGATTAGCTCCAAACCTCGCTGTTGAATAGCCTCCAGATGAGCACCTCTGGCAATCAAAGTCACCTCTTCGCCAGCCCGAGCCAGCTTAGCGCCCAGATAGCCGCCGATCGCCCCGGCTCCGACAATACAAAATCTCATGTTAATTTAGTCCCAACAATTTAGCCATATTTAATCGTTGTAGTTTGCCCGTTGCGCCTCGGGGCAATTCGGTCAAAATATGTAGTTGTTGCGGCACCTTGAAATCCGCCAATGTCTTGGCACAATGCTCTTTTAGTTCCTGCTCGCTGACTACCGCTTGCAAAACCACCGCCGCCTGAATATCTTCACCCAAAGATTTGTGGGGAACCGCAAAAGCCAAGGCTTCGGATACTGCCGGATGTCGCAGCAGCACATCATCAATTTCTAACGGCGAAATTTTCTCACCGCCACGGTTAATTATTTCCTTCAGGCGACCAGTTAAGCGGAGATAACCTTCCGCATCAATTACCCCTTGATCACCAGTGCGAAACCAGCCATTTACAAAAGCAGTGGCATTAGCATCCGGATTATTTTCATAGCCATCAATGACATTCGCTCCTTTCACTACCACTTCGCCCAAACTACCGGCAGGGAGGAGCTGACCCTCTTCATCCATAATATTGACTTCTACCCCAAAACCATAGCCGACAGTACCCGGTTTGCGGATTTGCGGTGGCAATGGATTGGTAGCCATCAAATGGGCAGCTTCGGTCATACTATAGGATTCAATCACTGGGGACTGTAGAGTAGCTTCTAGCTGTTCAATAATTACTGGGGGCAATGGAGCGCTGCTCGATCGAATAAACCGGAAAGGATGAGCTTGCACGATGGCCAGGTTGCGGTTAGCCCGCGCCAAAATCATCTGGTGCATGGTGGGTGCGGCTGAATACCAAGTGGGTCGGTAAGTTTCCACCCATTTCCAAAATTCCAGGGCATTAAAACCCGCTGGACAAACCAGTGTTCCCCCCGAGGCAAAAGTCGAAAGCAAGCACCCCACTAGGCCATGAATATGAAACAGGGGCATCAAACACAGATTCACATCATTGGCGGTTAGTTGGTACACCCCAATAATATTTTGAGCCGAAGCGATCAAATTGCGATGCCTAATCGGCACCCGCTTAGGACGACTAGTGGTACCACTAGTATGCAAAATCATCGCTACGGCATCAGCATTGGGAGTAGCAAGAGCAGCGGGAGTAGCAGCGCTGGCTCCTGGCCGGACACAATTAAAAATCAAAGTGCCATCAGTTTGAACTTGAGCAGCAATAATGCTCATCTCCGGGGAGGCCGCCGCGATCGCCATTTCCACTGTATCGGATAGTGTGATTAAGGCTTTGGCTTGGATGTCGGCATAGTAAAAGGAAAATTCTTCTTGCTTATATTTAGGATTAAGCGGCGCGGCAGTGCCACAAAGAGCTGCCGCCAAAAACGTAATCACCATCGGTACGCCATTGCTCATGGCAATTGCCAACCGATCGCCCTGTCCCAAACCAAAAGTATGTAGTTGTTGCACCAAACTAGCTATATTATCTTGAAGCTGCTGATAAGTCAGCGTCGGATAGTCGGGAGCTACCAAGGCGGGGGCTGCGGGTTTACCGACTAGGAGATCGAGAATATTCATAAATTTTATAACCTCATTATTTTAAAAATATTGCAATACCTAATCACTAGGCTGACAGCCGCTGGCTAGGGACAATACGACAGTGTTCTGGCGAAATCTGAATAATATGTTGATCGCCATTTTGATAGTGAGTCTGGGGCGAGGTAATGACGCTTAAGCGCACTGCGCTATTTTCTAGCCGCACCTGATACTCGCGAAACTCCCCAAAGTAACTCTGCTGCTCAATCCGCACGGTAAAACAATTGTTGCTACTGGGATCCACCACACATTTCAGGGAGTCCATTTTAATGGAGTGCGGACGAATACTTAAAGCTACTGGTTGTCCAGGTCGTAGACCATCCACTCGATCCCGAGCCTGCAAAATAATTCCTTGGACATCGACTCGATCGTCATCTAAGAGAGTGCCGGGTAAAACATTACAACGCCCGATGAAATTAGCCACAAATTCTGTCGCCGGACGCTCATAAATATCTTCTGGGGTACCAACTTGCTCGATATTACCAGCAGACATCACCACAATTCGATCGGCTAACACCAGAGCCTCGGACTGATCGTGAGTAACATAAATAGTCGTTAAGCCGGTAGCATCATGAACGCGCCGAATTTCACTGCGCATTTCATCCCGGAGACTAGCATCGAGGTTGGAGAGCGGTTCATCAAGCAACAAAATTTGGGGTTCAATGACGATCGCTCTGGCCAAGGCCACCCGCTGCTGTTGTCCACCGGATAGTTGAGCAGGATAGCGATCGGCTAACTTATCAAGATAGGTAATTTCTAAAGCCTGCATGACTCGCGAGCGGAGTTCCGATTTCCCGACCTGTCGCAACTCCAGCCCAAAAGCCACATTTTCAAACACAGTCTTGTGGGGCCAAATGGCATAGCTTTGAAAAATCATCGACATATTGCGCTTTTCCGGCGGCATCGTTTGCCGAGGGGAAGACACTACTATCCCATCCACCAAAATTTCCCCTTCGTCTGGAGATACAAACCCGGCCAACATCCGCAGAGTAGTGGTCTTACCACAACCAGACGGCCCTAACAGCGCGATTAATTCACCCTCAGCAATGGCCAGATCGATCGCATTGACCGCTGTACTATGGCCAAATCGTTTGGTCAAACCATCTAGTTTAATGCTGGACATAGTAATTTTTACCTTTTCTCTAACATAAAATCTTTGCCCAACCACCGAGAGGCTAACCCAATCACTCCAAAGACAATCACTAGCATCACTACCCCCAGAGCAGCGACGCGCTCAAAACTGCCTTCATTGACCAAATCAAACAAAACCGTAGCCATGACCTGAGTATTACTACTAGTGAGTAGAATAGCGCAACTCAACTCCCGTACCGACAAAATAAAAACGAGCATAAATCCACCGAGCAAACCTCGTTGTACTAGTGGCACGGTAATTTTTTGAATAGTGCTGACCTGGGTAGCACCCAGATTCCGCGCAGCTAGTTCCATTTCAGGATTAATACTCTTGAAAATGTTCACAGCATTGCTAAAAGCCACCGGCAAAAAGCGCGTAGTATAGGCCACAATCATAATTAGACCAGTACCGTACAAAGGTAATGGCGGGCGAGAATAGGCCGCAAAAATACCAACAGCAATCACAATACCCGGAATCGCCTGGGGAACGATCGGCAGAAATCCCAGTAGTCGCCAGCCGCGCAGCAATCGATGTTGAACAATGTAGGCGATCGACAGACCAATCAACATCGCCAATGCCGCCGCTGTTGCCGAGTAGAGCAGAGTATTGAAAATGGCTAGCTTGGTGAACGGCAACTTAAATAACACCTCGTCATACCACTGGAGAGTCATGTTACTGAGCGTGAAGGGTTGTCCCCAGGCTTTAGATAAAGAGGTGCGTAGTAGCATATAAAAAGGTAAAAACAGCGAGAGGGTAGATACCAAGAGGCCGAACAATAGGAAAACCCATTGCCCAGCTCCAATATCTAGTAAGCGTTTACTGCCACCCTTGCCGGTCAAGGTGGTATATCCCTTGTTGGCTAACAGCTGACGTTGCACCAATAATAAAATCACCGTAATCAAAATCAAAGCAATCGAAAAGGCCGAAGCCAGTTCCACATTGGGCGGAAACTGAAACATCTGCCAAATCTCGGTGGTAATAATTGGCACCCTGGCTGGAATCAGCAACAATGTGGGTGAACCAAACAGGGCGATCGCTTCCAAAAAAGACAGTAAAAAGCCAGACAGAATAGCCGGTAGCACTAGGGGCAAAGTAATTCGCCAGGTGGTTTGCCAGGTACTAGCTCCCAAAATCGTCGCCGCGTCTTCTAACTCCGAGGACACAAATTCTAAGGCTGAACTAGTCAACAAAAAAACGTAGGGATAACTATAAATACCTACAACAAAAATAGCGCCCCACAGGGAATAGACATTGAATGGTCCTGGGGTCGCCCCAGTGAGAGCGGTATACAAACGATTTAACCAGCCCGAATTAGGAGCAGCCAATAGAATCCAAGCAATTCCCCCCAAGAAATGGGGGGTGGTGAAAGCTACTAATAGCAATATTTTCAGGAGACCGCGCCCTGGCATAGTAGTACGGGTTACAGCCCAAGCCAGCGGCACACCGATCGATACACTCATGATCCCAACGCCGGTAGCTAGGAGTAGCGAGTTGCCGATCGCCTGGAGCATCCGGTTACTAGTCAAGACTTCCCCATAATTCTGGAGAGTGAAAGTCATGGTATCGGTCAGTAGCAAACTTTTAAGCCCGAGCCAGAACAATGGCAGACCGATTAGTATCAACAATAAGACGATCATCACTATCCAAAAGACCAAGGAATAATCTTTAGCTGTGCTGGATAGTGACCATCGCTGTTGTCTCCAGTTGAGACTTTTCTTTAACAAACTCCACTCCTTCCAACTAAATGACAAATCATTAAGACTAAAATTTAGGCTCCAAACACATCCTTCCATTTTTTCTTGACCGTCGGAATCCCGCTCTTAATTTTGTCCACGGTGGGAATGATTGGTTTCATGGCAGCCAGGGTTTTGGTGTCTTTTACCACTACTTCAGGTAGTAGTGGTTGTTCATAATACTTAGCCGTCAATGCCGCATATTCTGGACTCATCATAAAGTTCATGAATAATTTGGCTGCATTAGCATGGGGTGCTTCTTTCAAAATCCCCACCGGCCCGACCAGTACCACTGCTCCTTCGGTAGGATAAACCACCTCAACTGGATTTCCCTTGGCTTTTTGGGTAAGCATTTGCCCCAGAGTAACGATGCCGACGGCTCTTTCCCCCGAAACCACATCAGTGACAGCATCATTGATCGATCGACCCAATTTGGGATTTAATTTGCTGAACGCCGGAAAATATTTATCCCAGCCAAATTTTTCTTCCATCGCGATCGCCCAAGTCCCAACTTGACCACTGGCCGCCCCACTGCCAGTAGCAATTTTGTCTTTGTACTGGGGCTTAATCAAATCAGCCCAAGCTTTCGGTGCTTCAGCAGCGGGCATTTTTTTAGTGTTATATCCAATCACGATCGGAATAATGGCTCCAGTCTGAAAAGCGTTGTCCGGGTCAAGTTTGCGGAACTCTGCCCGCACTTGATCTTGACCCTTAGGGGTATAGATTTGCAGTTTTTGGCTTTCTTTGAGCTTTAACATTTGACCCACATCGGTGGTCCCAAAAACATCACAGTTTTTGACCCCGGACTGCATTTCTTGATTGAGTTGCTGAAACAGAGCACTAGCCACTTTACGGGTGCCTTCAAACTGGATCCCGGGATATTTTTTGGTAAAGGCAGCACCAATTTCATTTACCACATCCTGATTAAAGAAAACTGTATAATAGATCAGTTTCCCTTCTTTCTTGGCTGCTTCATACAGAGCTTTTTCGTCTTCCCCAGATATATTGACGGAATTGCCAGCAGGCTTATCTGTACAGCCTTTCAGCAGAAAACTGCCGAGAATTCCGCCACTAGAAATCACTAAAAATTTGCGTCTAGAGACACCATTCCAAAATTGATTCATATTTTCACTCTCACGAAATTGGGCGATCAGAATCTAGTCCGATTCGGTTAAAGATAGGGTAATTCATTTAGGTAAAGGATAGGGGTAATATCAGATATTCTTTTCAGGAATAGTAATTCACTTCAGTAAATAGAAATTAGAATTGACATTTTGTAACATGTCGTGTTTAAAATGTTTACAAATGCCTCCGCAATTGTTCGATCGCCTCAATATAGTCCGGGATATTTTCGCCAGCAGCAATACAAGCAGTTCGATCGACAGTCACCAAATCATCTCCATAAAACACCTTGCCAAAATCGATTTTTTGGCCTTTATCTGGTTGCCAGCTGGGGCTAAGTAAGCGTTGATGGGCATCGATTACAGCACCATCAAATAAATGTCCAATACAGAAATAAACATCTTGTAGCACCTGGGGCACCGAGGGTCGATGCAGTTGACCACGGGAGTTAGGGCTGCGGGCTTGGTAATGCGATCGAGGAAACAGGCCATAGAGGTTTTTGAGGGATGCCGAAATGAGGGCTTCGTCTTTAAGGATCGTGCGTTTCAAGGTGCCCACACTAATGCGGCAATCAACTTCTTGGAGCAGGGCTGGTGCCCACATGGTCTCGAAACGCACTGGTTTTGGAGATCGGTTGGGATACTCTGTCAGCGGCAGCGTGTCAGCATCTAAGAGCTGCATTCCTTCATCCATGACGCTGTAGAGACCATGCTTGCTGGCAATATCCGGCAGGCTGACCGGGGAACAGACTCCTTCCACGATGGAAATTGTGGCCTGGGGGCTAGCTTGGCGCAGAGCCATGAGAATCGCTTTTAGGATTGGGATGCTAACGGTGACCGGGTGAGCCACGGGGTAGCCGAGATTTGGTTTGACTAGGATGTGCTGGACGTGGTGGGCAGCGGCGGGTGGTTTATAAATGAAAGATTGAGAATCAAGGGTGTAGGCGATCAAAGATATTGGTTGTAAGGGCATTATTGGGGAGTACTATTTGGATGAAATTGTGTTGATATTATCTGCTTTATAAATATGCTGATAGTCGATAATATGGCCTCTGCGGTTATGAGCTTTCAAGTATCGATCCCTATCAACCAAATTTCTAGTTAACTAAATAAAAATAAACCAAAAAATTCCCACTCAGCCGTCAGTACCGAATCTCTGGTATCTTGATTTGGGAACTTATCAGCGATGAGAAAGATGGGGATGATTTACCAACGAGTATTACTAAAATTGAGCGGGGAAGCCCTCATGGGTGACCTCGGTTATGGCATTGACCCCACCATTGTGCAAAACATTGCCCAAGAAGTGGCGGTGGTGGTGGCTAGTGGCGTGCAACTGGCGATCGTCGTGGGTGGTGGTAACATTTTTCGTGGTGTCCAGGCTTCAGCCAAGGGCATGGAAAGAGCTACTGCCGACTACGTGGGCATGATTGCCACCGTGATGAACGCTATTACTCTCCAGGATGCTTTAGAGCAAAAAGGGGTGCCGACTAGAGTCCAAACGGCGATCGCTATGCAGGAAGTGGCCGAACCATACATTCGACGACGGGCGATGCGGCATCTCGAAAAAGGCCGAGTAGTAATTTTTGGGGCTGGCTCTGGCAACCCTTTCTTTACTACCGACACAGCTGCTGCTCTCCGGGCAGCGGAGATTGATGCCAATGTGATTTTTAAGGCCACCAAAGTGGACGGCGTTTATGATTCTGACCCCAAAAAGAATCCCAATGCCAAAAGGTACGAAAGCCTTACCTACACCCATGTTCTGACCGAAGATCTAAAAGTAATGGACAGTACGGCTATCGCCATGTGTCGGGAAAATGATATTCCTATTGTTGTGTTCAACTTGTTTGAAGAAGGAAGTATTCAGCGCGCGGTGGCTGGAGAAAAAATCGGTACTATTGTAGGAGGTTCCTGTGAAATTCGCTGATGTAGAAGGCCACATGCAGAAAGCTGTAGAGGCCACCCAGAGATCTTTCAATACCATTCGGACTGGTCGAGCCAGTACAAGTCTGCTTGATCGAGTGACCGTAGACTATTACGGGGCACCCACGCCGATCAAGTCCCTGGCAAATATCAATACCCCTGATGGTAGTACGATCGCCATTCAGCCTTTTGATAAAACTAGTTTAGGGGCGATCGAGAAAGCCATTTCGCTGTCCGATATTGGCTTAACTCCCAGCAACGATGGAGCCATCATTCGGCTCAATATTCCCCCACTCACCACCGAAAGACGGAAAGAATTAGTCAAACAAGCTGGCAAATATTCCGAGGAAGGTAAAATTTCCATCCGTAATATTCGGCGCGATGGTATTGATGAAGTTAAGAAACAAGAAAAAAGTAGCGATATCTCGGAAGACGAAGCCAAGGGTTTACAAGAAAAAATCCAAAAACTTACCGATAAGTACATTGCCAAAATTGAGCAGGTATTAGCCGAAAAAGAAAAAGACATTATGACTGTCTAAGCTTACTAGGGCGACTAGTAATTATTTTGAATACATAGATATTGCTTAAGAAAATAACGATTTAGCTCCAGGAGATTATCAAAAATGTTTGATTGTATTGTGGTGGGATCTGGTCCAGCAGGAGGTGCGGCAGCGTATCACTTGGCCAAACAGGGACATAAAGTTGTAATTATCGAAAAAGAGACCCTGCCCCGTTACAAGCCTTGTGGTGGTGGTGTTTCGCCAATTATTGCCAAATGGTTTGATTTCGATTTTAGTCCGGCTATTTCGACCAAAGTCAATATCTTGCGCTACACCTGGGATATGTCCGATGAAGTCGAAGCCCAATTAGAAGGAACGGAACCGATCTGGATGGTGCGACGGGATGTGTTCGATCACTTCCTGATCCAGAAAGCTCAAGGCCAAGGAGCGGAACTGATGGATGGGACAACGGTCACCGGAGCGGAACTAGTGGGGGATACCTGGCAGGTCAGCACTAGCAACGGTACGGTTAGCGGCAAGTATTTGATTGCCGCCGATGGTGCCCAAGGCCCCATGGCGAAGTTCTTGGGCTTTAAGGATCGGAAGCGGCGATTGGCCGGAGCCTTAGAACTAGAGGGTCTGGCAGATAATGTCCCGCCAGTGATTAATTTTGAATTTGGGATGGTCAAAAATGGCTATATTTGGAATTTCCCCAAAGATAATGGCTATTCGATCGGCATCGGTACTTTCCGGGGGGGCGAAGGCCAAGATTTAAAAAAAATCATTGAGAGCTATGCTCAGAGCATGTTCAAGATTGATATCAGTACCGCAAAGCAATATGGTCATTCCCTCTGTCTGTGGGACGGTGATCAAAAGCTGCATACCGATCGAGCCGTGCTCGCTGGCGAAGCCGCCTGTGTGGTTGATCCGATGACGGCGGAAGGAATTCGGCCATCGATCTTTTCGGGAATTAAGGCATCAGAAGCAATTGCCGGGGCACTGGCTGGTCGGACCGAGGCGATCGCCAACTACACCACTGTGATGACCGAAGAATGGGGTGCAGATATGAAGTGGGCACAACGAGTATCTGCGGCCTTCTATCAGTTCCCCAAAGTGGGTTACAAAGTGGGTGTCAAACGCCCCTCCGCCACAGTCATTATGGCTAAAATTTTGGCTGGGGAACTGCGCTATTCCGATGTCGCTGGTAAAGCCCTGAAGAAATTGAGTGGTAGTTTCATTCCCGGCTTTGGCAAATAAGCATCCAGAGAGTAATAAAGTTTACCTAACAATGCATTTAATTCTTTATAGCAAAGTTGGTTGTCATCTCTGCGAGGGGTTGGAAGCAAAGCTCCGGAAGCTTCCTGCCCCGATCTTTGATTTGGAGGTGCGCGAAATCACCACTAATTCTTTGTGGTGGGAAGCTTTTCAGTACGAAATCCCCGTCTTACATTTGCTGGTGGCTGGTCAAGAACAAGCTTTGCCTAGACCATCGCCTCGGGTGACGCTGTCGCAATTGCAACAGCTACTAGAGAGACATTCATTAGACAATTAATTTCAGACAATTTTTAAGTCCAAATATATCAAAACAAGCTCAAGGTTATTGAGGAAGGTATTCCCATGAAGTTACGTGAACTGTTAAACAAAGTTACTAGCTTGCAGCAGCTGCCCGCACATCCGGCTCTTGACCAGGAGATTACTGGACTCAAAACCAATTCCCATGCTTGTACGGCTGGTGATTTGTTCATTGGAATACCCGGTACCCGGGTGGATGGAGGTGAGTTTTGGCCCAGTGCGATCGAAAGTGGTGCGACAGCAGCAGTAATTTCCGTAGCAGCGGCACAAGCCCAAGCACCCACCGGCGATGCCTGTATCGCAGTGGCCACCGATTTAATTCAAGCCAGCGCAGAATTGGCAGCGGCTTTTAGTAACTATCCTGCCCAGAAATTAAAAATGGTGGGAGTGACCGGCACCAATGGCAAAACGACCACCACCCACCTAATTGAGTTTTTGCTAGCTGGTCATCAATCTACGGCGCTGATCGGGACACTCTACACCCGCTGGCCAGGCTACGAAAAAGTGGCCACCCATACTACTCCTTTTGCCGTAGATCTACATCAGCAACTGGCACAGGCCGTCCAAGCTGGTTGTACCGTGGGTTTAATGGAAGTTAGTTCTCATGCTCTGGATCAGGGACGAGCCAAGGGCTGTCCTTTTGAAGTGGGGATCTTCACTAATCTCACTCAAGATCATCTGGACTACCATCATGATATGGCCACTTACTTTCAGGCCAAAGCTCTGTTATTTAGTGATGAATATCTGAAGGGGCGAGGGATTATTCGCTACGACGATGAATATGGCCAAAAGCTAATTGCCCAGTTACCAGCCGATCGGGTCTGGAGCTACAGCGCCAAAAATGCTCAAGCCGATCTGTGGACTGGTGATTTAGTCTACAGCCCCACCGGAGTTGCTGGTACTTTACATACACCTATGGGCGATCGATCTTTTGTTTCACCATTGGTCGGCGATTACAACCTCGAAAATCTGTTGGCAGCGATCGGCTGCGTCTTACACCTAGGTATGGATTTAGATACGATCGTAGCCGCTGTGGCCAAATTTCCCGGGGTACCGGGACGGATGGAGCAGGTCAAAATCAATGACAACCAGGATATTAGCGTAATTGTTGATTATGCCCATACTCCCGATAGTTTAGATAATTTACTGCGGGCGGCGCGGCCATTTATTAGCGGTCAAATGATTTGTGTCTTTGGTTGTGGTGGCGATCGCGATCGCACCAAACGCCCGCAAATGGCCAAGATTGCCGCCGATTTGGCCGACCAAGTAGTGGTCACTTCCGACAATCCCCGCACCGAAGATCCCGAAAAAATCTTGGCGGATGTGGTAGCTGGCATTCCAGCCGAAAAAGCTATTAAAGTAATTGCTGATCGATCAGCAGCTATTGCCCTGGCCATTAAAATGGCTCAACCAGGCGACGGCGTATTAATTGCTGGGAAAGGCCACGAAGATTATCAAATTATTGGTACCGAAAAAATTCATTTTGACGATCGAGAACAAGCCCGGTTAGCCCTTGCCAATCGATCGGCAACAACCGGTTGATATGTTGAAAAACGACAATCCTGACCTGGCAGACTTTAAAGATGAGTTAATTATTCATCTCCTGCAAGAGCTGCGCACCCCCCTCACTAACATGAAAACGGCGCTCACCTTGCTCGATTCTCCCAGTCTAAAAGCACCACAACGGCAAAAATATGTAGATTTGATTAAACGGGAATGCGATCGGCAAAATTCATTAATTAATGGGGCGATCGAGCTCCTAGATCTAGAAAAACTAACCGAGCAAGAAGTGGGTGCACCGCTGAATTTAGGAGAGCTGGTACCGGGTGTAATCAGCACTTATCAACCGCTAGCGGCGGAAAAAGGCTTGCAGTTGACTTACAACATTCCTACTAATTTGCCCCTAGTGCTTTGTCAGGAGAACTGGGTGAAGCAAATTACGATTAATTTACTGCATAACAGTATTAAATACACCCTGAAGGGTGGTCAAGTATTCGTGCAAGCTTCAGTGCAAGGCGACTATATTCAGCTTGAATTTCGAGATAATGGCGTGGGTATTCCCATGTCCGATCTGCCCAAGATTTTCGATCGGTTTTATCGGGGGCGCACAGTGCCCGGAGCCCATGTCACCGGCAACGAGCCCGGCGTGGGGTTAGGTTTAACCGTTGTCCAAAATATTTTACTCCGCTGTGGCGGCTCAATTTCTGTCACCAGTCAAACTGGTATTGGTTCTAGATTTCGAGTGTTGTTGCCCACGGTAGAATCAAAGAAAGCTATTTCGGAAGCCTGATTGATTATGCGTTTACCTCTCCCCCAATTTGCCACTGGTGCTCAAGATTCTGCTCACATTGCCGAAGTAATTGAAACCACCACCACCGAATTCCTGGCCCAATGTCTGGCTCCTGACGAATTAAAATTAGCTGTGATGCCCGATTTTGGTAGTTTTGTCCAAGCACAGGATGAAGAAACTGGTAACCAGATTTTTGCGGTGGTTTACTCAGCGACGACGGCTCCGATCGATTCGGTCCATCGCGCCCGCGCCTTAGGACTATCCCTCACCGAACTGCGTACCGAGCAGCCCCAAATCTTCGCCATGCTCAAAACAGAGTTTAGAGCCATCATTGTTGGTTTTGCTGATTCTCAAGGCCGTTATTATCAGTATCTACCGCCGCGTCCGCCCCAAATTCACCAATCAGTCCATGCTTGTTCCCCAGCTGAAATCATGGCCTTCAGTGAGGAATTAGACTTTTTAAGACCATTGTTGCAGGTTACTGGGGCACCACCAGAAGCATTGACCGCCGCGACCATGCGTGGAATTTACCGAATCCGTAATTTCGATCGCGCTTGGCTAGTGAGTGCCGGGCGCAATCTCAGTTTAATTTTACGAGAAGATTACGACAGGCTGCGCTATATTCTCTCCCAATGCCGGGTATCTGGCTCTTGAGCAACTATAATACCAACCAAAAACTAGGCTAGGCCACTTTCTTGCAACATGCTTTGGAAAAATTTATCTAAAGGAATACCGGCAGCCTTAGCCATGGCCGACAAAACACTTGTTTCAGCAAAAGAACAATACAAACCGGCCTCCAGAAACCAAGGCTGTCCATCAGGGTCAATCCGAAAATCAAATAAACTGTAGTGGCGGCAGCCTAAGGCCAGATGACACTTTTTAGCGATTGCCCACACTCTAGTGGTCAACGGGTCGCTAGGATCTACTATCCACGACTTTTCACTACCCTTGGCCGCAAAATCTAGTTTATTATCACTATTTTGTTTCAGCTTGTCGTCATAACTCCGAATCGGTCTAATATCAGGATTTAAAGCATATTCTTCTAATGGCAAGCAGATTAGCTCACCAGCCTGAACGATTATCCCACAGCGAACTTCTCGACCCAGCTCCACAAAAGTTTCTACTAACACTTGATCGCCGTGGGTCAAGGCAGTCTCTAAAGCCATATCATAGTTAGCAGCATCCTTCACGAAGGTCACGCCCAAGGAATTATCCGTATTCATTGGCTTCATAACTAGAGGGAAGCCGATGGAGGGACGATGACCAGCCGTCAGTATTTCCCCTGCTGGGACCGCAACACCAGCCGCAGCGACAATCGCTTTGGTTTTAACTTTATCAGCTACCAAAGCCATTAGATCAGCAGTATTTCCAAGATAAGGAATACCTAACAAATCGAATAAGGAGCGATACTGAGTCATGCCTGGGATGCAAAACATCTGAGGTACCATAACATCAATTTGTAGCTCTGATATTTTGAGCAAAGCTGCGGCTAAAGTTAACGGTGGGGCAGCAGCAATTGCTTCAGCACTTAGAGAACTAGGGAAGCGCCACTGACACTCTGCACCTACGGGTGAAATATAGACAATATGGAATTCATAACGGGTAGGATCAGCCGTATGTTCCAGACAATTTTGGGCATAGAGGCGCGATAAGTCACAGTAGAAATCACTAACGGCTGATCCGACCAGATGCAAAACCTGTAATATCTTCATTATTAATCTCCACCTACTTCAACTAGCTTGCCAATATTAAAATCAATCCGGAGCCATTCTTTCGGTTGAAGTAGATTTCCCCATAGCAATAATGGAATTTGCCAGTGATGTACCATCAAAAAGGGTAGTGGATCGTCCCAATCAAAGATAGCTTCTTGGCCTTGAATAATAATTTGGTAACGTTGCCAAACGAACTGGGGGGAGAGTAGGTGGGTTACCAATCGCCAGACTTCATGATAGATCCAGTAGGTTGGACGACTCGTTGCTAAGGGCTGCACTGTCTGTGCCAATGGTTCGGTTTCTAAGTAGGCTGCAGCTACATCCGGGTGATTATAGAACATAGTGATCGCTGAATGGGTGCGGGGATTGCATTCGATCGCATAGATTTTTCCATCATCGGTGGCCTGAATAAAATCGAAAGAGACTTGACCAGTGAGCTTCAAACTACTGGCGAATTGCTTAATCCAGTTTTTGATGTCTACCCGATCGATCTGTTCATAGTTGACCTGAAAAGCCGATGACTCACAGCAACAGTGCAATTGCAAATGGCCATTGCGAACAGTACTGTGGGTGCAGTATTCTTGCCCTGGAATATACTCTTGCATAATCCAAGGTCTGGTTGCTGAAATCGGTAGTGACTGTACAAAACTAGCTGTAGCAGCAGGAGTATCACAGGGTAACTTTGTTAAATCTAGTCGCCGAATCGAATCGTAGGAAATACTTTTAATAATGTATGCTCGTTGAGCATCAGTAAAATCAAAATCAATCACCTGTTGCGGATCTGTGATGCAATAGGATTTGGGGACAGGTAATCCCAAATGCTGAGCAGCGGTAGCAAACTGATATTTATCATCCAAACATTGCATTGTTTCTACGTCAACATGCATCACAGTGCAGTGAGGAGCGAGAATTTTTTGGACTTCAGCGTCGTAGTAACTGGCGATCGGACTGCAAACTGGCACATACATATCAATGTTTTCGGCTTGGACGATCGATAACAAAGCTGATGGATATTCTGGGGATTCTGGGTTGGGCACAGTGTAAAAACGATCAACTGCCCAAGAATAACGATGACCAGTCAGCCAATATTTATGAGTTTCAATCAATATCACTCGATGCCCAGAGCGATGAAATGACCTAGCTAACTGCAGAGCTTTAGTCATTTTGCCGCCACTAATCAAAATATTTTTAGGATTAGTAGCAATGCTTTGAGAATGAAATGGTTTAGTTACTAGATATCTCAACAGTGCGATCGCCGTTAAGCATAAGTTCAATGGTAATACTAGCAATAGCAACAGGAGGGTTGCTATTGTTTTAATAATGGTTAAAAGTTTGTTGCTAAACACGTCGAATTAGGGTGATTCCATCTCTTAGTGGCAGCAAAACTTGCTCCACGCGCGGGTCATCAATCAATAACTGATTGAATTTGGCGATCGCAACGCCATTGGCCGTAGGGACATCTGATCGATAAGGCTGTCCTTGCATCAGCGTATTGTCGGCACAGATCAGACCATTGGGAGCCAACAACTGGGTAGTAAGTAGTAGCTCGAAATACTCTGCATATCCAGCTTTATCAGCATCAATAAATACTAGGTCGAACACCTCTCCTGCTGCTGCCAACTGCTGAAGAGTTACTAGCGCGGGAGCTACCCGCACTGAGATTTTTTTACCAGTACTAGACTGCTCAAAGCACTGTTGTGCAAACTCTGCCACGTAAGCATCCACTTCACAGGCCACTACTTCTCCATCCTCTGGTAAAGCCTCAGCCATCGCCAGAGCGGAGTAACCAGTAAACATCCCAATTTCTAGTACTCGTCGCGCTGTAGTTAAGTGGACAATAAATTTTAGAAACTGTCCTTCAACATGGCCAGAGAGCATTTCTTTCTCTAGCTGTCGCACTGTTTCACCATCCGAAAAACGCTTACTCCAATCCTCTGCTTGAGTACGTTTTACTAAAGCAGCTAGAGCTGGAGATTCCGGAGTAGTACAAAAGTCCAGATAAGGGTCAAGACCATTAGCTAGCTCGTAAGCTTGCTGTAACTCGGCTTGGAAAGTTGCATTAGGAGTATTAGTGGCCTCCAGCTGCTGCACCAAACTTTCCAGCTTGGCCGCTAAAATCCCTACGGGGGTTACCGGTCTCATGCTCATACCCTCGCTGCGGTAGAATTTATAGCTGAGTTTGATGGGGTGTACATGTCTTGACCATCACCACTACGGGGGTAATTTTGACAGATTTCACGATGCACGGCGAGGACTTGGTCTAGTTCTGTGCGGGTCAAGTCGTTCATGAAAAAACAGTCACCGATCGGACAAGGGGCAGCGGCTCGTTGCATACCATCACGAGTGCGACTGATGGAGGTAGTCGCCTTCCAGAGTAGCTCAGGCGTGAGATGAGAACTATCGATCGCCAGTCCGAGACGACTCATCAGGCCAATGATGCGATCGCGTTCACGAATCGAGATATAGCCCCGTTGTTCGGCAATAGTGGCAGAGAAAGCCATATCGATACTGACACTATGGCCGTGAAACATGGGGATTTCTGGTGATAGCTCTAGCGTAGGGCTCCAAGTATGACCATAGGCAATTACCCGATCTAAATCTAGCTCGTGCAGGTTGGGGACTTCCAATGCTAGCATCGATTGAATCGCGCTGTAGGTGAGTTTATGGGCTACTTCTCGCAGTTGTGGCGTGCCATTTGAATAACCAAAATGACTGTGAAGTAAATCTTCGCCGTATTTTTCCAACAATTCAAATATTTCTTTGTTACCGACTACGGCGATTTTAATTAATTCGGCCATTCCGTTCCGTATCTGATCGATCGGCAAAGATCGTAGAAAGGAAAAATCCAGAATTACTTTTTGCGAAGCATGGTAAGCACCTAAGCGATTCTTGAGCTTGCCATGATTGACAGCCACTTTAATCGCCACACTGGCATCAATCAACCCAATTAAGGTTGTTGGCACCCGGATATAGTTAGTACGACGGCGATAAGAGGAACAAGCAAACCCTGCAACATCAGTAGTTAACCCACCACCAACAACCAGAACAGGCTCTTTGCGAACGAGTCCAAAGTCTACAAAAGCGTCAATGATACTTTCTGCAGTTTTCAGCGTTTTATCAATTTCTTTAATCGCAACTGGAAAAACTGTAAGGTCAATATTGTAGTTTTTAAAATATTCCTGTATTTGACTGCCATACAAGCTATAGACTGCTTTATCTATTACCATTAAACAGCGGCCAAATGGAAGATAGCTCTCCGCAATTTCAGGATTTCCAATTTTGAAAGCTCCGTCTACGTATAGCAAGCTAAAATCAATCTTTTCATATCCTTCAACATGGAAGGCTCGATCTGTGGATGTAAAATTTGCTTGAATGCCGCTCATAAAATTCTTTTATTGTTGGTAGATAGATTCCTTTAAGATAAGCGGTACTAGATAGCAGGACACGAAAAATAAACAACTTAGGCTAAAATTGTTTTTCCCAGTATTGTGAGGCACTGGCTAGCCATATACCCTTAGTTTCTACAAGAAAGTCAAGTGTAAAAACATAAAAGCTTTGACTGGCAAAGGCTTCATCATGATTTCTGTGTGTTCGAGATTATCAAGACGCGCTTACTCGATACAACTTAACAAACTTTTCATATTTATTCAACGAAATAATATCTTAGCCATCAAGCAATTAATTCCAAATACATCCAATTTATCAAGATTGTTGTCCTACCCAATTCAATTACTTAACCTAGTAATAACAATGTGCAGCAGGATGCTCATTAGCAGCATATTAATGCTAACTGTATGTTTAATGGGCACTACAGCCGCTGAAAATGTCAGGGTATTTTTTAGCTCCCGTAGACTAAGTGAACAGAGACAATTAGTAGGGCTTTTGCCCTACATAGTTACCCGGTGGATTGTAGTTGCATACCCAAACTTCCTTATTTCCGGATGCGGCTTTGGCACAACCAACCTCTTTTGTTTTATGCCAAACCAACTGAGTGTAATGACCACACATTTCTCCAGGCTTGCAGCTATTTGTTTGGTAGTTATAGTCTCGGACTTCTTCGCCCCAATATTCAACCACACTTTTTGGGCTAAAATTTTTCCCTTGAGCAGCGGCTAAGTTTTCACCATAGTTGTTATTAGTACGATGCTTGAATTCATTCCTGGCGACTAAGGTGTTCGCCCAATCCTGGGCAAAGGCTGCTAGTTTGGGCGACCAGGATAGTGGTGCTACGCCAGTGGCCTTCCGCCAGCTGTTGTGGGCATTGACCATTTGCTTAATACCAGCGCTCGTTGATACATCATAGACATTAGTGGCAATTTTTCGCTGTTGTGTTTCTGCCGAAGCAAGCGATCGGGCTGTGATTATCTTACCAGAAGAAGCAGGTAGAGGTGCCTGCCAAGCACTGAGAGCGGGGGTCAGGGTAATAAGTGTGATAATTCCCAGTCGTTGTAATGTTTTAGTAAAATAAGACATGCAAGAGGGTATGAATTGATCAAACGGCACGAAACACGGCCTACTATGTAATTCCTGATTACAATTTTGAATCCGGCCATTTTTTTTGTCGTAGAAATACTTCATTTGAAATATTGCAGTTTGATGCGATAACAATTTTGACCAGTCAAAGCAATGACTGGATGAAAGTTTTTTTGAATTGGTCACATCTATAACCCTTAGACTTCCCCCCAAAAAATCGTAACTAACACTAAAATGAGCTGCCAAGAAATTTAGTAGCACCGATCAATCAACAGTAAATGGGATAGTTCTTGCTCACTGTCAGGTTTTGGGCAACAAAACAAAACGCCAGAGTGAATTGCATAGCACGAAATGTAGCCCACTATACATTTCGTGCTATGCAATTATTAACCAAAAAAATCGCGGCTGATCAAAGATCAGCCGCGATTTTTTTGGAAAAAAGTGGAAAATAATTAATTTTTGAGTTTACTCTGCCGTAGCCAGCTCATTGCTGCCCCGATTGCGTTTGCGAGTTAGCATATTAAAGACCTGAATACCGATCGCCTTGATCAGGTTGCCTTCCAATTCCTTAAACATAATCATGTTTTTACCAAAGGCATCATTGGCTTCATCCACAATTAAATCAGCTTTAGCTTCATCAATGGGCAAGCTATCCATCGCTTGACGGTAGTTGGTTTTAAAAACTTTTTCATCAGGAATTTGGTCGAATTCGTAGAAGGCAGTTCCTTCGCCATCACTGAGATTCATCGCATTTTGGGCGATTTTTTTCAATATTTGACCACCAGAGAGATCGCCAATATAACGGGTATAAAGATGTGCTACCAATAATTCTGGGTCAGCTGCGGCGATTTGGTGAATCCGAGCTACATACTCTTTGGTAGCGGCGGAAGGAGCTACTTGATCTTTCCAATTAGGGCCAAAATAGTAACTCAAATCGCTTTCTAGACTATGCTTACGATCGAGCTCTGGAAAAAATAATTTGGATAAAACTGGGTGGTCTTGGTGCTTATGCATCTCTTCTTCCATAGCCGTGTAGACAAAATAGAGATTAGATACCAGCTTGCGATAAGAATTTTTTTCGACAGTGCCTTTTAAGAAACAGGAAATAAAACCAGTACTCTCCGCCATACTATGGGATTTCTTGGTACCTTCTCTCAGTTTGGCTGCTAAGTTAGAACTCATATTAAAAATTTCCGTATGTAATATCCGCATTATGTTTTAGCTTAAGATGATTTACTAACGGTTTTCATTAAGTTTTTTTAAAAATTCCCGGTGTTTGGATTATGGATGTGACCACAGTGCCAGCAACTGGAGTACCCCAGGGCAATATTGTTTTGATGCATGGTTGGGGTGCCAATAACGATGATTTGGTAGGGTTATTGCCCTATTTGCAACTTCCTAACTATCAGTTTTTACTGCCCAATGGTCTTTTCGAGCATCAGTATACCGAAACTGGTAGAGCTTGGTATTCTTTCACTGGTGCTGGCCAGCTAACCGCTCATAGTCAGCAAGAACTGGTTACTAGCTGTCAAACTCTCCAAGATTGGCTCCAAACACTACCAGGAACTACTGGTGTTGCTCTCGATCGCACCTGGATTGCGGGGTTTTCGCAAGGCGGTGCCATGGCCTTAGAAGTTGGTCTGACCTTGCCAGTGGCTGGCATCATGGTTTTGAGTGGCTATTTACACACCGATTTAACAGCGCCAAAGACCTGCCCACCCATCGCAATTTGGCATGGCCGTCAAGATGAAGTGGTACCGATCGAGGCCGCTTGGCAGACCCGCCAGCAGTTACTCAACTGGGGTGCAGTGGTTCAGTATCATGAACTAGAAATGGGACATACCATCATTCCAGAAGAAATCAAAATGATGCAACAGTTTGTGCTCCAGACTAGCTCTCCATATGATTTCTAGACATGGCCACCAAACAAGTTTATTTCTACATCACTAGCAGATCGGTGTTTATGACGAGCTTTTTCCAATTTAAAATTGTCTTACAATTGTAGGCGTTTGGAGTAGTTCAACTAAATCCGGCAATGTTAATATCAGTAAATTGTTTGGGTAAATTAAATGCAAGCATCTTATCATCCTGAACAAATGCGCCGATTATTTCCTAAGCCGTATTGTTGGCTAGTTAGCCTGGGCTTAGTGTTAACTGGTACACCATCAGCTATCGCCAATCCGCAGCCTAATCACCAGCCTTTAGCCATCTTAGCGGAGCTAAAACCAACGGTGACGGCTAATGGTGTTAATGGACAGCTCGAAATAGTCCAGCCTCCAATTAGTCAAAACATCACGCAGAAAGTTATTCCCGACCAATCTAAAACCGTTGTGGAACCCCATAAGTTAGATCGTAATAAAAAAGACGGGCAAATAACTCGACCTTTTATAGTAATGATCGATCCTGGTCACGGCGGTAAAGACTCTGGCGCGATCGGGGTCAATAATTTGCGAGAAATAGATGTAATTTTACCGATCGCTCTGCAAGTATCTGAAATATTAAAGAAAAATGGAGTCACCGCCCAACTCACCCGCGACCGAGACTATTTTGTGGGACTAGATGAACGGGTACAGATGTCGGATCAGGCCAAAGCCAATATTTTTGTGAGTATTCATGCCAATTCGATCGACAATCGCCCTGATGTCCATGGACTAGAAACCTATCATTACAATATCGGCGAAGATTTGGCCAATACCGTCCACAACAAAATCATCAATGTTTTTAACACTGATCTAAAAATACCTTTGAACGATCGCCGGGTACGCAGCGCCCGGTTTTTAGTATTGCGCAAGTCCAATATTCCAGCCATCTTGGTAGAGACTGGTTACTTATCTAGTCCAGAAGAAGTTGTCCAGTTGGGCAAAGCCCAATATCAAACCAATATGGCGCAAGCGATCGCCCAAGGAATTTTGGAATATATCAAAAAAACCCAAAGCACTACTCCGCCTAATGTTCAGCAACGGAGCTAAAATACAAACTTTTTACTTTCTATTTGTAAAAATTCCCAAAAGGTATTGGCTACGATCGATAATTGCTTACCCGCCGGATGGATTACATACCAGTCACGTTTAATGGGGAAGTGTTGAACATCCAAAATAGTCAGACCCAGCATTTTGGACTCCGGCGTAAAAGTATGTTGAGACAAAGCCGAGATCCCGAAATTACAGGCGATCGCCTGTTTAATCGCCTCATTACTACCCAACTCTAGTTTCACCTTCACGGAAACATGATGTTCTGCTAACAGATTTTCCACGGCAGTTCTGGTACCAGAACCACTTTCGCGCATAATAAATGACATATCTTGCAAAGCTGAAATCGGAATGTTAGATTCTCTGGCTAAGGGATGATTAGCCGGAGCAACGACCACTAAAGGATTTTCTAGGAAAGGATGAGCCACAAAATCAGGAGACTCGGGCACCTGGCTGACAATATACAGGTCGTCTTGGTTGTGGCTAAGGCGGTCCATAATCCGCTCATGATTGGTAATCTGCAGCGCCACATCAATGCCGGGATACATCTTACAAAAAGGCTCTAGCACGCGCGGGATAAAATACTTAGTCGTAGTAATAGTAGCCAGTTTCAATCGCCCACTTTTCATTCCTTGCAGATCAGCCACTTTCATCTCAAACTGTGCCAGTTGTTCAAAAATATGGCGACAAGTTTGAAATAACTCTTGACCCGCTTCTGTGAGGTAGAGTTTTTTGCCAATTTGTTCAAACAAAACCGCCCCAACATTTTTAGACAATTGCTTGACTTGCATGGAGACAGTTGGTTGCGTCAGAGATAGTTCCTCAGCAGCTCTAGTAATACTACTTAAGCGGGCAACGGTTTCAAAGACTTTGAGCTGATGGAGAGTAGATTGACGCATTAGATAATCAAAAGCAACAGCATTTAGGAGGATGGAGATGGGGAGGAAGTATTGATAATTGCATCATGGGCTGACCGACCATCATTAGTCCCAAAATACCAAATAGTTGAAAGAGCCTCTGCTAGAGTAACAGGTTTTTGGGGTTGAAATAAGGTAGTATAACCAAAAGCACGACGGATGTTAGATTTATCGCCATTTTGGTAATCAGCCAATACTGACGACAGCATGGCTGGTGAAATTTTATCTGTATCTTGAAATCCCCAATTTTTTTGGACAACGGCCACCGAGGCATCGGGTAAAGCTTGACGATGATCTAAGGGAACTTTCCATAAAATCAGTTCTTCGCGGGTCAAGGGCAACTCGGGCTGAAACGCCGCCGAGCTATTGTTGCCACTAAGTGTGCTAGGAATAATTCCAGCATTGGCTAGGCTTTGAATAGCAATAAAATCAGGATCATTAGTTGATACGTCAGTAAAAGATGGTGGAGTATCGGCGGTCGAGGTTTTGAGCTGTTGGCTGGGGTTAGCTTGATAGATTTTATTATGGGCGGCTACCAACCAGCGGGCATATTCTCGTCGATTAACGATCGAACCCAAGGGTTGTTGGGCTTCGGTGGGTGACAAGACTCCTAATTCACGGAGTTCAGTTAAGTACTTGTTGCTGGCATTATTGGTGTTGTTATTGCTAGATGGACTGGGCGTTATGACGGTCGGTGCGGGGCTAATCGTGGGACTAGCGATGGTAGCTGGCGGAGTTGCGAGGCTGGGACTAACGATCGGCTCCGGTACAGCAGCAGGCGTGATACTAGGCAGTAATAGTGGATCAGGGGCGAGGGCTTGCTGGACACCATTTCCACAAGCAGTGAGACCCCCGAGGATCAATAGGAGGACAAGCCTAGACAACATTATTTTTCTCCAGGGCATCAGGCTGAGCAGGAAGCAGAGATATTTTTGGTAAGGAGGCCGGCTGCCGCTGGGGTAATAATCGTTGGAACCACTGAGGATGCATGAGATAAACGGCCATGAGTCCGATCGCTATGCTACCCACTAATGATTCTATCCAAATAAAACGTTTGATAAAGTGCAAAAAACGATATCTGGAAGAAGAGGACGGGACTGTTACCGGTATTTCTGGTTTAAACACCTCAGCGGGTTTACGAACTTGGCAAGACATGAGTACTAAGGAAATATTGTCATGGCCATTTTCTTGAGCAGCTTGCTGAATCCAGTCTTGAGTAGCCTGAGCTACAGATAGTTGGCCGTCTAGAATCTGGGGCACGTAATTTTGCCAAGATTTTTCAATGAGTTGTCGATCGCTAAAACCATCAGAGCAGAGCAGTAGCACCCCATCTTCGATGACGATCAATCGTTGCACCATCGGGGTTAAATCTTCCCCGGCACGCATTCCGAGAGCTTGAGTTAGCGAACTAGCCTCCCTGCGCTCTTGTATCTGCCAGGGCATACTCTTTCCCTGTCTAATTTCCCGTTGTGCCACATCATCATCTACCGTTAATTGCTGGCAAGATTGTCTAGTTAGCCAATAGGCGCGGCTATCACCTACATGAGCAATATAGATTTCATGGGAGTTACCCATGCCTTGGTTGGTGGGAATTTGTTGAGGGAGTTGCCAGGCCATCACCATGGTGGTGGCCATCCGGCGGCGACCTTCCCGATTTTGTTCGTCGTTTTGATGGACAATTAGGTTATTGACTACTCGTACGATCGATTTAAGATGGTCAATAATTTGGGCGGGGACAACGATCTGATCTTCTTGTGTTACATCGTTAAGCAGGGCTTGGACTTGGAGTTGTAGCGACCTAACAGCACTTTGGCTGGCTACTTCACCACCTTCATGACCAGCGACCCCATCACAAACTATCCCCAAATAATGAGATAAATGACTGGGGTCAGGATCGGATTTACTGGGATAAAAGCTATCTTCATTGTGGCGATCATTACCAGCATCGGTACCACCAGCAATTTGAACAATAAGAGGTAGCAATGCGGCCTGCTCTAACAAACACTGGTTCAAAACCAACGATAAATCTGATGCCGCCATCTGCCCCAACTGCATATTATTGAACAGCGGGTAAATCACTTCTGCTACTGCTGGTTGGGCTGTGGCTAATAGGGTATGCCAGGTACTGCCTAGACCCTTCACTGTACTGCGACCATTGGGGTTGAGATGATCTGGCAACAGCTCACAAAGACGAATCCGCCAATCTTGCACCCGAATGTTTTTAGGTTCTAGCAAGCTATAACCAACACCGATATCTACCAGCGGTTGCCAGAGATTAGTAAGTTGCCAGAGCCAGTAGGCTTGTTGGAGTGCCGAAGCATTTGGCCAAGCGGTGGTGAGGGCGAGCATTAGTTCGCCATGGGGTTCGATCGGCACATTATCGAGAAGCGGAATCTCCACCGCTTTTTTACCAGACCTACCCAAAAAACAAAAACCGTATAACTGAGGCAAATGTAGATGGTAATTGCGGAGATGGACATAGGGTAAAGCTAGATCAGGCAGCGGCCAGAGGGCTTCTGGTCGATCGGCACTTTTGGTGTCTAGCCACAGTTGCGGTGCCAGTACTTGGTAGCGGTTTTCTACCAGTTTATGAGGAGGGATCCAAGCTGCTTGAGGGTCAGCAGCCCAAAGATAGCGCGGGGTAGGAGAACTAGACATGGAGCAGATGTCGGCAGACTGTTGTTTCATGATAGCTTAGGTGTTAGGGACAGAGTCAAAGTAGTTCTGTAGCGGCTCAGGATCTTGATCCCTGACCGGTGTGCCTTGATCCAAGATTGGCTGGTTACAGGAATTTGAGTATGCTCCTTTTTGGGGTGATGGACATGCTGCCGGTGAGTTGTCTATGGCTGAGAAAACGACATATTTTGGGGAAAATAAAGATGGCAGTTCGCCCCTGGACAAATTGTCGATCGTTATTCTTGCTCTTAATCCAATTCCTGGACTTCAATTACCCGAACTGGAGCTGTGAGCGCTAACAATAACAGAGTTGAAGTTGATGTCACTATAATATTTACAAATTTGCCAGCAGTAATCCATGTGGAAAACTTTTTACATCAAACCAAATGAGCTGGGATTACTTTTTCGGCGAGACCATTTTCAAAAAATATTATCCCCTGGTTGGTATCGACGCTGGCCTTGGACTAGTTGGCGAGTGGAGCGCCATGATATTAATTTGCCCAGCGCCCAGATCGATAATTTAGAGTTATTGCTGCGTCATCATCGCGCCGAGCTAGAGCAACATTTACTGATTGTCAAAACTGCTTTCAATGAGGTGGCCTTGGTTAAAACAGGTCAACGTCAACGGTGGGTGAGTGTTGAACCGAATCAACTGCAAGCATTTTGGCGGGGATTGGTCGAGGTGGAAGCTCATCTTAATCAAAGTGGTGGAAGCTGAAAAATCAGCTCAGGCCAATGTGATTCGACGACGGGAAGAAACCGCTGCCACCCGCAGTATGTTGAACACTGCCAAGGTAATGGAAGATAACCCGGTAGCTCTGCGGTTGAAGGAGCTAGACTTGCTGAAAAAATCGAGAAAATCAATGTCAATGGGAGTTTGGATAGTATCTTGAACGATTTGATTAGTATTAAGAAATAAATAAAATTTTCAATTCAGGGAGAATAGTTAACCCTATGTCCATTCCTCCAATCGATCGCACCACCATCCAGCACAATGCTACCACCCAATCTTTTATGGGGGGTGAAAGTTATTACCAAGCCGAAGCAGTAGCCGCTCTGACTCAGCGCGGAAACATGCTGCAAGCCGAGGTAGAAGGCTCCGAAGCGATGCCTTACCGAGTGACAGTACAGTTTGAGGCCGGAGACATTACGACTGCTCGTTGCACCTGTGCCTATAGCTATGAAGGTTGGTGCAAGCATATTGTCGGCACATTGTTGGCTTGCATTCATCAGCCAGAAACCATTGAAACTCGTTCATCTTTGGAGCAATTACTCGATCGACTCACCCTCAACCAAGCTAAACAAGTATTCCGCGAACTCATCGCCGAGCATCCCGATGTAATCGACGATCTCGATTTCCAAGTCAGCTTAATTACCAACCTTCCGACGACACCCGCCTCCCCAGCATCACCTAAATCCACCCAGCGAACGATCGATCCTGCCATCTATCGTCGCCAAGTCCGACAAGCATTTCGAGAAGCCGTCAATCATTGGGAGAGTGGCTATGACGAAGATCCTGTCGCTGAAGAACTATTAGATATCCTTGCTGATGCCGAGGACTTTTTCGACAATAATGATGGGGAAAATGCGATCGCCGTGCTGGAAGGCATTATGCAGGGCTGTGTCGATGGCTGGGAAGAAGTCGATAATTATGGAGCTGATAGCGATGAAATTATCGAAAGGCTCGATTATGCCTGGACTCAAGCCATTCTAATCATCGAACTGACAGATGAGCGACAAACCCAACTTCGATCGCAACTTGATGCATGGCAGTCACAATGGGGACAAGAGTTATCGATGACGATGGCAGCCTTAGAGCAGGGCTGGAACTATCCACCATTGCTGCGGGTACTAAATAATGGTGAAATTAATGAATTAGGGGCGTGGGAGGGCGAATCTCCCCACTTTGCTGACGATTTGGCATCAATTCGGTTAGAGATTCTAGCCCGACAGGAACGGGGGCAAGAGTATCTATACCTAGCCCAAGCCGAAGGACAAACGGAAGCATATTTGACGATGTTGGCGCAATTAGGGCGGGTAGAAGAAGCGATGACGGCTGCTGACGCTCAAATGACGACAGTAGCAGAAGCATTTGCCCTCGCCAAAAATCTCCGCCAGCAGGGATCGGTGGAACAGGCATTAGAAATCGCTCAAACCGGACTGAATCTAGAGGGACATCCACTCTATGAACTCGCAATTTGGACGAGTGATCTAGCCGAAGCACAGGGCAAACTCCAAATCGCTCTCACCGCGAGAATTACCGCTTTTAAAGCCAAACCTTCGTTTCAGGACTACCAAAAGATCGAACAATTGGCGGGAGCGGGTTGGGCTGAGCTACGTCCAGATCTGTTGCAAACCCTATCACAGCATACTTCCTATGGTCTATCAACGGCGAAGGTGGATATCTTTTTGCATGAGGGTGAGATCGATCGAGCCATTAGAGCCGTCACAGATCTCAGTTATTATGAAGCAACCTTAGTTCACCACGTCATGGATGCCGCTATATCTCAGCGTCCCGACTGGGTAATTGCCAATGCCCGCCACCGTGCGGAAGAGATTATGAATCGGGGCAAGGCTGATGCTTATCACCATGCGGTGGAGTGGTTGGGTAAGGTAAAGGCTGGTTATCAGGTGTCAGGAAGACAGGCGGAATGGTTGGCTTATTATCAGGAGTTGGTGCAAACTCATGGGCGTAAATATAAGCTGATGGGATTGTTGCAAAAACTTTGATAGCCAGAACCGAAATCGCCACTCCGATTAAAAATAAGAGCCTTTGCTCAATTCAGTCAGAAATGTAGAGGGTTGTTTATATGCACTTAAAACGAATTAGAGTTCCAAATTTCAGGGTCTTAAAAGATGTCGATATCAGTTTTGAGTCAGATTTAGTACCGCAAATTTTCCCTCTTGGCAGTATCAATGGTGGGGGGAAAAGTACTCTCCTACAACTTATATTCACTCTCCTTCATTGTCCAGGAGAATACGAGCGACTTCCTTATTTGCAAAACATGCTTGATGGTTTCACTCTTGATGATAATTCAAGATATCGAGATTTAGCAAATATCGATCTTATCATTGACGGTCAAGAAATTGAAATCGATTTCTTTGTCTGCGATCGTCATTACATCATTAACAATACGAGTATAGTGAGCAGTGGAAACAAAACTGTGGAGTTAGAGTCAGACATAAAAATTGCTAACTTAATCAACTTGTATAACTCTCTGGGTAATAATTGGGAATTTATTATTAAAATCAAGGAGCAAATAGAAAATTCAATAGTAAATATCAAAAACAGAGAAATCAAAAAGAAAAATTCTGAATTCGATATATTCGAGACGTTTTTCGATGGGTTTGGCAATACAATTCTCTTCAAAGAAGAGATCAATTCAATAGAGCATTTTATCCCTGATGAAAGAATCCGTGTTCTATTATTAGAATTGAACCAGTTGAAAATAAATTCCGATGAATCTAAGCATGTTGCGATCGAATTACTAACCAATATTTTAAGTGCTGTTGGCAGAAGAGAATCTGATTTATCAAAGATCAAACAGAAAAATCTGAAGTTTCAAACGTTAGCAAATATAGAGAATTCATTAGATGCAATTACTCTGTTTATTTGCTATTATAATCGATCAACACAAGATCGAGAATTATTTTTGATGTGTAATATCAAAAATTTAGCCTTTGCTGATATTTTTTCAAAATTTACAGATAGAATATTTCTGGCAGCTCCTGTTACGCAAATATTTCAATTTTTAGATCCTGATGACAAATTGTTATTATTTAGAGCCGACGAAGATGGAGATACTTACCACTCCAGAATTGAAATATCTAGATCGACATTATCAGGATTCTTTCCCTATGATTTTTTGGCAGTCGATCTTTTAGTGAAAGCTTTTACAGATGCTAGAGATGACGACTTCAAGCAAGCTATATCTACTGGAGAATATGGAAGCAGATACCAAAAAATAATAGCAGATCTAGCACAAATATTAGGCGACAAAAAAGCTAGTCCAGACTTAGATTTAGGTGGGATTAACTTCACGAAAATAGAAGAGCATGGTAAAGCAATTAAACTATATCCATCAGATTTAAGTCATGGTGAATTGAAGCGATTGAGTTTGTATGTATGGCTCAAATACAACAAAATTGATGATGCGATCGTCTTGATGGATGAGGTGGAAATCGCCTTGCATCCAGATTGGCAGTATGGAATTATTAACGATTTGCAAACTTGGGCACCAAATAATCAATATATCCTCGCCACTCATTCCTACGAACTTTGTCAGGCTCTTACCCCCGCTCATGTCAAAGAAATCGAACCGAAGTTATTGAAGAAGCAAAAATAGGTTATGAGTTTTACAGATAGTGAATTAGAGCAACATTGTCAATATATTCTAGGAGAGAGACGAATTAAAAATAAGATCGTAATTCTGTGTGAAGGTGGCAGATATGATGGGAAAGAAAGATTATCACCTCAATCCTATCGACGGATGGAAGAATTACCGGATGCTAATTTTTATAAGGCTTGTATCCCTATTTATTGGCGAGATAGAAAACCGCAATTTTTTAACTGTGGAGATCGCCATGATACATTAAGCACCTACTTCAAACTACTGGAACTACAAGATCGACCAGAATTATCTTATCTATCCCCAGATCGGCTATTTGCCTTAGTAGATATAGATTTACATACAGCTAAAATTGAAGATGAAGAATATGGTTTTGCCGATACGGAAGAAATATTTCACGATCTTTATCTAAATTTAAAAATACAACCAGATAAACTACCACAGCATCGGATCTGGGTAACAGGATTGATGCACAAAGAAGCATATTTTATTAATCCTGCTCTGCAATCCATTTTTGATGAATATGAAATCCCGATCGAGTATCGAGAAAATCCGATCGACTTAAATTTAATTTATCAAGACATTATCAAAGATTTAGAACAAGATCCAGATCTTTGTAAACATTTTGCCAAAGCTGTCAAACGAATTTGTCATTGTGACAAGTTAAACTTACAAACCCCCCAATTGCTGGCTGAATCTTGGCAAAAACCATCCAATTTTTCAAGCAAAGTAGAAACCGAACTAATCTTTGCATTACTGGCGATCGCCAAATCTAAACCTTACTGGCAACAAGTCATGGCAAGTTCTCCAGCTCATCAAAGAGAAGCTCTATCTTTACAAATTGCTAGAAGATTCTATGCCGAGCAAACTGGAGAAGATTGCGATCTCTACCATTTGCCCTGTTTTTTCACTTACTTGTACAATTTATAGGAAAGAATTCAGACGAAAGGAACTAGCTCCATGATCTGGTCATGCTCCTCCCTGTAATTACTGCTACAGTTCCTTGTCAATAGAATTACTTTATTAGGTTCAATCTCTGTGGACTTAATTACTAATCAATTCACACCTTTATCGATCGAACATCAGCAACGGTTTTACAGCTTATTTGACAGAGGCTATAGTTTTATTTTGCCTGAAATTATCGATTATGGGATCAGAAGAGAACTACTCAGACTACAATCTTTGTTTCAGAGATATCGATCGAGGTAATAGAGGTAAATATGAGTATTCTGCTAACTACCAAATTAGAGCAAGATATGGGTGGGCTATCCACCGATCAGTTAGAACTAAGCGCCGAGGAGCGCTTTAAATCGCGGTTTCCTTTCACCACAGCGGCTGGTCAAGAGGTCTATGTGCAGTTAGAGCGGGGGACGGTGTTGCACAATGGCGATCGATTGCAATCAGATAATGGTGATTTGGTGGTATCGATCGTCTCTCGCCCAGAAGCGTTGTTGGCCGTCTCGGCAGATGACCCTATAAAGCTGTTGCAAGCGGCTTACCATTTGGGGAATCGGCATGTGGCGCTGGAAATGGAGAACAATCATTTGTATTTGGAAAATGACTCTGTACTAAAGGAAATGCTAGAACATCGGGGTTTGGAAGTGCGTGTGATCGATCGACCTTTTGATCCGGAACCGGGTGCTTATGACAGTCACCACTGAGCGGGCTACGGCCTATCAGAAAATTTACCAGGTGGTGCGGTTGGTGCCGGTGGGTCAGGTGGTGACTTATGGTCAGGTAGCAGATTTGGCGGGTCTGGCTGGGAAGGCGCGGTTGGTGGGCTATGCTTTGTTTCGGGTGTCTATTGCGTCAGATGTGCCCTGGCAGCGGGTGGTAAATAGTAGGGGGGAGATTTCTTATGCTACTTCGCGGGAGGGGGCGGATTATTTGCAGAAGAATTTGTTGGAGCAGGAAGGGATTGAATTTAATCGGCAGGGTAAGATTGATCTAAAAAAGTATCGCTGGCAAGCACCAATGAACCTGATTGACTGACAAAAGTATTTATCCAAATCCTAGAATCCTTACTCTAAGGGAGTTTTAGGCTTATTAGCCCCTGCGGAGCATTGATAATCTGAAACGTATGCTGAAATACAGTTTCATCGATTCAAGAAAAAGATTTGTCAGTCAATCAGCTTACTGGACACTTTGCAACCATTCATAAATTCCCAGAGCGATCGACCTGGCTAATTTCTTTTGCTCAGTAGCATTCGTCACCCATTCAAACTCATTAGGATTCGTCACAAAACCCAACTCCATCAACACCGAGGGTGCCGCTGTCGGACGAGTCAAAGCCAAATTATCCCAAAAAACTCCATAGGAAGGTCTTTGCAGTTTTTGTACCAGATGCTTTTGCATAAATACGGCCAGGCTATGTGACTGCGTGTTGTACCACAAAGCACCCACCCCCTTAGTTTTTTCTAAATCGCCATTATCCGGCAGCGAATTATAGTGAATAGAAACAGACAACACCGGTTCTTCTTGATCGATCTTAGCCATCCGATCAGCTAGAGAGACATCGCGATCATCTTCCCGCGTCATCACCACTGTGGCACCCAGCTTCACTAATTCCGCTTGTACCAATTTTGAGACCTTTAAATTCACCTCTTTTTCAAAGATGCCATTGGGTCCCGGTGCCCCCGATTCCTTACCGCCATGGCCAGCATCAACCAGTACTTTAATGCCTGTTAATGGTTTACGACCTTTGCCTGCTAATACTGGCGGATGTCGAAGAGCTAAAACCAAGCTCGTTCCTTCATAGCGCAGTTTGTAGCCCCACTGCTGGCCTTTTTTGAGATTAAAAGTATATTGAATTTTGCCGGGAGCCACTTGCTGCCAATCCAACCGAGAAATCAAAGGATTGTCATCGAGGCGAATTAAATCAGTTTGGGCGGTGGTATTGTGCAGAGTAAGCTTGAAGGCATTACTATCTTGTTGCACCGTGACGGGCACCGCTGCGGACAATGGAAAAACCATCTCCGTGCGATCGGCTAGTTTACGATAACCGATACCGCGAATAATGGCACGAGTTGGTACAGTGCCTGGCGGCAGTACTTTAGTCTCTTTGCTATTGATCCAACCGCCATAATCTAACTGCAACCACTCCCCTTCTCTACCGGTAATGCTAGCCTGAGTAAATTTTGGTAAAGGAGTAAGCCGCGAATAATTGGTGCTGGGACCGGTTCGGGCGGCTCCAGCCGCCGCCGTTACTTCGGCAACTTGTAATTGGGTAGGCGAGAGTACTGTGATTTTTCCGGTACCTATTTCCGTGATAGTTTTACCATTTTGGGTAAGCTGAAACTCTGGTTTACCTAAGTCTTGATTTTTTTCGGCTGATCCGATCGCTATACAACCCTCATATTTGGTGATTCCCACCAGGGCAATGGGCTGACTTCTGCCGGTGAAAACGTCTAAGCTGCCTGGTAACATCGTTTGGGGCGGCTGCGTTAATAGCGGAATATTTTGACTGCCCAATTTGACATTGACGATCGAATTAGGCGCTGCCACCGCACTGAAACAAGTTGGTTCTCCAGCCAGTTTGGCAACATCTACCGCTGGGGTGAGCGAGTCTTTGGCAAAGGCTAACCCGGCTAGTATCACTGGTTGATTGGCTGTGCGTACCACCTTAATTTGAACATCTTGATTTTGGTAGCGAATATTAAATACGTTTTCGCCCAACTGCAATGGAAAACTGGGGGCAAAATGACCAGCGGTACTACGCTTAACCACGTTTCCATTAACGAGTACTTGTCCGGCAACAGGTGCCGTACCAATGAAAAATATTTTATCGTAGACTGTTTGATGATTGGCAGGTGGATAGGCAATCTTCAAGGAGGGGGACTGTTCTTGGGCTACTGCGATCGCCGGTATTAATGCAGAACCTAATATCAATAAGCCTAGTAGTTGTCTCATGCAAACAGACCAATCTGAAGATGCGAAGGGGAATTGGAAGGAGTTTAACATTGATTGGAGTTTTGCTAGAACTGCCGACGGCACATCTCAACCAAAATTATCACTGAGCAATCGTTGTATTTCGGCATTCGTCGAGGAGCTGATGGAGTGCGCTCAGCACCTGCCAGGGGTTATGACCTTTAAATATTGCTGCGATGACGGCTTCATAAGGATTGCGACCAGTTTGGCGGACAGTGGCGATCGCTCTTTGGTTAGACAGTCCATACTTGGCGACTAGCCAGGCGGCTAAAACCTGGCCAGTACGCCCTACGCCGCCGGAGCAATGCACGACAACTTTTTCGTTTTGTTGATAAATACCGATCAAATCGGGGTAGCGGCGCAGCTGAGGGGCTGAGAGTAAACAACAAACCCGCTGAATGTCTTGATTTTTCATGAACTCCAACCACTCATTGATCTGTCGATCGGAGTATCCTGGTCGCGCTGCCCCAAATATTATGAGTTCTTTTTTTGAAGCAGGAGCAAATTTGTACATAATTTTACAAATTTGGTGGGTTGAGCAAAGAGTTCCTGATGCCCACCAAATTCTTTCTACTAGTTAGGATATTGTAGTTGTCGCTGGTTTATTTTTAGCTTCCAATGTTTCCAAGCGGCTCTTCAGCTCTTGATTAGCCTTTTTCACTTCATCCAACTCCTGCCGCAACTGCTTCAATGCTGGGTCAGTACCCGCATTTTTCTGCACCACTTGGATCGCCTCATCGGCCATCCGCTTCACCCGCCCATCAGGACTGCCAGTCGCTAACGATTGCAACACACTGATCGCTTTAATAGTCGTCATTTGCTTCAGGGCAATCACCACCGATACTTGAGTCAGGAAGAAAGCTTCTCGGGCTAATTCTTGCAATCGATCGAGGATTTTCGCCACATTGGGTGGAGATTGCTGCACCGAGATACCACCCAATGCCCGGATAGCAGATAGCCGGAGGGCTTGCGGTACGCCTGCGGCGGTGTATTTCAACACCTGTTGCACCGCTTCCTCGGAATCACTGATTTTGGCCAGTCCACCGATCGCCCCACTGCGCACCACCTCATTCCAGCCACCACGGGTTTCTAGCACCTGAGCCAGAAATTTAATCACTGGGGCTTGTTGATCTTGAAGGCTGGGCGCTAAAACCAAACTACCTAAAGCGGTGCAGGCGGAGGATTCTACATAATAACTAGCATCTCCCTCAGTGGCAATTTCTTGGACAGCGGCTAAACTAGCGGGAGTTTTGAGTTTAGCTAAACAATCCACGATCGCCCGCCGGACGAAGGGATCTTCGTCGTTGATGGCTTGTACCAGGGCAGTGATCGCTTGATCGAGTTGAATCTCCGCTAAAGATTGAGCGGCTTCTAAGCGCACTGCCCAAAATTCTTCTTCAGCTAAGCATTTAGCTAATGCTTGGACGGCGGCTAAGTTGCCTTTTTTGGCGATCGATCGAGCAGCAAATACCCGCGAAATCGGATCGGGGTCATGCTCTAACTGGGCCGACAAATCGGCTAGGGGGTATTCCAGCTCTACTGTTTTCAGATAATAGTTACCAATGTCAAAGCTAATAAAGCTAGGTTTGCTGGGCAGTGGAAAGTATAAGACTTGCTCTTTCTCAAAAATTCGCACTTTAAAGGGTTTAACTTCTACTTCATCACCATTCACATAACCAAAGCCAATCGGGATTTTCAAGTCAAATAAATCATTGGCCAGGGTATGGATGCCTTCTTGGGCTTGGGTTTGTTTGACCGTTAATTGAGCGGTGCTGGTGTCGTTATCCCAACTGTACGAAATTTTGTAATCGGGATGACCACCACGATAGACGAACTGATCAAAAAGAAAAGCCAGGTTGCGGCCAGTAGCCTTATCGATCGAACGCAACAAATCAATTGTTTCGACGGTCTGGTGGGCGTGATCTTGGACAAAAGTATGCACGAACTTATCAAATAATTCATCGCTGCCCAATTCGGCTCGAATCATGTGGTAGACACAGGCACCTTTCTCATAAATATGCCGATCGTACAGTTCGATCGCTTCCCGATAAATATTGGTGACGATCGGACGACGATAACGATTACTATCTTCACCCAGATAGCTTTCCATCTCGCCCAGCATATAGTAAGCTGCTTCGTCGGCATCATACTCATGTCCAGTCCATAAGACTTCGGCATAGGAAGCCATCCCTTCCTTAATCCAAGCATGAGACCAATGCTTGATCACTACCAAATCACCAAACCATTGATGGGCTAATTCATGAGCAACTAAACTTTCGGTATTGTAGTTATCTAGGCTCGCCCGTTCATCCAACAAGCAGCGATCGGTTAACAGCGTGGTCGCCGTATTCTCCATGCCACCAAAAATAAAATCTTCGACGCACACCTGAGCGTATTGCTCAAAGGGATAGGGATAGCCAAATTTTTGACTAAAGAACTCCATCATGCGGGGCGTTTTGCCCATGCTGAGTTGGCCTTGGGCTTCCCGTCCCTTTTCGACATAGTAGTTAACAGGCTTACCGGCGTAGCTATCTTTGATTTCGGCAAAGCGACCCACGGCCAAGGTCATCAGATAAGTGGGATGCACCTGGGGCTGCTGCCAATGATAGATCTTCCGATCGCCTGCTGTTTCGGTTTGCAATAGTTGGCCATTGGAGATCGCCATAAAGTCGGCGGGTACCGAAACCCGGATTTCGGAGGTGGCTAATTGGCCGGGGTAGTCAAAACAAGGAAACCAGAACCGGGAATCTTCATCTTCGCCCTGTGTCCAAACTTGGGTGGCTTTGTGCGGATAGTCGGTGGAGGGGTGAATGAAATAAATGCCCCGTTGGGGTTGGCTGACAGCATAGTCGATCGATATCCCGATCGGTTGCCCAGGGGTGAGGAGTTGGGAAATTTTAATTTGTAAGATTTCACCGTCATGGTCAAACGGCTGGCTGACTCCATCAATTTGGACGGCTTTAATGTGCAAATCTACCGCATCCAAAACCAAATAATCTACTTGGGCACGCACCGGATTGAGCCGAATTTGACAATTTCCGGCCAGATGTTGGTTAGGAATATCCAGAACGAGATCCAGGAAAATATGCTCCACCTGTCCCGGTCGATCGGGGTTGTAGTGGGGACGGGCACCAGGCATTTGAAAGGATTTGTGACCGGTGGCGGCATCAAAGTAGGAATGGGGCATGGCAAATGGGAAAGCGGTAGTTTTTTTATTGTACCTATTTGCTAGCCGGGCGTGAATGCTAGAATCAGAAACGTTATCCTGCCTGATACCTCTTCACTGAATTAATAGAGTTTATCCAAACCCCTCAGTTGTACTAATAACTATGCAATATCGTCGTTTTGGTCGTACCGAAATCCAAATGCCCGTATTTTCCTGTGGGGGAATGCGCTATCAGTACAAATGGCAGGATGTGCCGATCGCCGACATCCCCGCCGAAAATCAGCGTAACCTCGAAGCGACCATTCGCCGTTCCCTAGAACTGGGCATTAATCATATCGAAACCGCTCGGGGCTATGGTTCCTCTGAAGTGCAGTTAGGCCAAATTTTACCGCAGCTCGACAGGTCTCATCTCACCTTCCAAACCAAGATTGGTCCTGCCGAAAACGCTCAAGAATTTTTAGCCGACTTTAATACATCTCTATCGCTCCTGAACCTAGATTATGTAGATCTACTGGGGATTCATGGCATTAATAATCAGGAAACCTTCGACCAAACCATGCGCCCCGGTGGTTGTTTAGAAATTGCCCGCGAATTACAACGGGCTGGTCGGGTTAAACATGTGGGTTTTTCTACCCATGCTCCGCTGGATGTTATTTGTCAGACGATCGATACCGACCAGTTCGATTATGTGAATTTGCATTGGTATTACATCAACCAACTCAACTGGTCAGCGATTGAAGCGGCTACCGCTCACGATATGGGCGTGTTTATTATTAGTCCCACCAACAAAGGTGGTTTGCTAAACCAACCTTCTGCCCGGCTAGTGGAACTCTGTGCGCCGCTCAGCCCGATGGTTTTTAACGATTTGTTTTGTTTAAGTCATCCCCAGGTACATACTCTCAGCGTGGGGGCGGCGATGCCCACGGATTTTGACGAGCATCTTAAAACTTTGGAATTGTTGGATAAAGCCGCTGAAATATTGCCAGTGCTGATCGATCGATTAGAACAAGCAGTGATCGACAAATTGGGGATTGACTGGTTTCAAACCTGGCGGCAGGGTCTACCCGAACCTGCCGCCACTCCTGGCAATATTAATATTCCGGTGATTTTGTGGTTGCGTAATTTAGCGATCGCCTACGAAATGACCGACTATACCAAGATGCGTTATAACTTACTGGAAAATGGCGGTCATTGGTTTCCAGGGGCAAAAGCGACATCGATTGACCAATATGACTTGACGTCTTGTTTGCAGCATAGCCCCCATGCGGATCAGATTCCAGCGCTGTTGATGGATACCGATCGGCTACTCGGTGGCGAAGCCGTGAAGCGTTTGTCACAAAGTTAGATGCGCGTAAAGTTGGCCAAGGAATCTTAAAACTTAATTCCCACACGAGCAGTCACGCCTCGCAAAGAATGATATCCCAAACCTGACATGGTCAATGCCGAATAACTGGTCTAAAACTAAGCCATATCGGAAATGTCTGGATAGGGTCTTGAAAATCAGCAGATTAATGATGACCAGTTCAACTCAAATATTGACTCCATTCCGCCAGCACTGTGGGCGAACCGTACCAAAGATCTTTAGACCGGGGAGAATGTTTGACATTTTCAATCACTAAATTATTAGCACCAACCAAATGTGCCGCTTCGATCGGAGTAATGCCATCACCCCAAGTATAGCCAGTACCGCAAGTTAATTTATAACTTTGGTAGCCCAACAAACTGCCCCATTTACGCTCGCCATATACCGACTTACCGGCCACACAGACATAATTCACCTCTGGGTAAAAAGCCCCCGGATAGTTGTCATTGACAAAGTTCAAATTCTTTTTTGTCCATTTTTCGCCACTGAACTGCGGAGTCCCCAAACAAATCAAAGTGGCGACCTGCCCGTGGGCATTCCACAACCCGGCAGCTGCCGAGACATCATGATGAATTGTGTAGGGCAACTCCCCTAAGTACATCCGGGCAATCCAGCCCCCGGCAGAATGACCAATCAAATTGATTTTATTTACCCCTGGCTCGGCTAAGGCCGCTGTTACCGTTTGGTGCAAAAGGCGTAGAATTGGTACCATCGATCGACCGCCAATAGTTGGCACCCAATCACTGAAACGCACGGGTACCACGGTGGTAGTTGAGCCTTTGTGAGACAAAGCTGCCGCCAAGGGCAGATACGCAGTAGAACTTTCTAGATATCCAGGTAAAATAACAGTCGGGAGCATGGGCAGCAAATTGATAATTATTTTCTATTTTCAGCGATATCGAGAGAATTTTGGGAACAGTCGGCTGTTACCAAATTTTCAACCATGCTCAACTAATCCACCAATCTGGTAGTATCGACATTGACATGCTAGATACTTCTTTCCCCCGCTTCCGATCGTCAAAGTCCACTATCCTATCTCAGGTGGTGGCAGTTGTTGTTTCTACTGGAATTAATTACCTGCTAGCCAGTAATTTAGGTTTATTTACCAATCTTAGCGGTATTTCTAGTCGTCCCCTCACTGGGAAGGTAAAGGTAGTAGAACTCACCCCTGCCGAGAAAACGCGCGTGCCAGCCGCAGCCAAAGCAGATCCACTAGTCGCCACACCTAGTCTGCTCAATTCCTCATCCACGACATTGCCACCCTTTGGTCAAGGTAATCAGGGCGCAGGAGTATTGCCTGTTCCTAGGGTTACTCCCAATAGAACCCAACTTAAAAAGTCTAATTCATTTAATCCCAAAACTACATCGAAGAATCCCAACAAACCAGCTGTTACTGGCCAGCCCCTAGCACCCAGTAAAATATCGAAACCTGGTAAATTACCAATCCCCATTAAAACCAAAACTGCTTTACCGACAGATTTAGAATCTGAACCGTCTCAAACTCCAAATGGTCAGCCCACTAATAATCCAACACCCGATAACTTAGACGACGCACCAGCATCACCAAGAGGTAATCCTGGTAACAAATCGCCGTCCAGCCCCTCCCGCCAACCTAGTGGCAAGTCAGACAAAGGATTGCAAAGCATCCAACAAACCTTTAACCAAGATATTCAGAAGCTAAAAAAAGCCTTGGGTGCTAGTAATATCATTGAAAGACCGCCCCAAAGATTGCCACTCAGACCTTATCCCCAAAAGTCCAGCACTAGATTTCGTTGTAGTGGAGAGAAAAATGGTTACATATTGGTGGCCATTACCATTGACGATCAAGGAGAGGTAGATAACTCCATTGTCCCTTTGAGTTCTTCTCAGGAATTGGGAGATAAATCTAATAATCCTTTTATTGGTAAAGCTTTAGAGGAATCTGATACCAGCGCACAAAGACAACATGCCGCCCGTTTACCAGCCATTAAGGCTGCTGAAAAAGGTAAAAAGGTGTTGTATCCATTTATCTTCGAATACGATGCGAAGACCTGTTGATCGGTGGTATCAAAATTTACTGATGGAGGTATCTTTTTGCCAACCCCTCGGTTAGTTTTCGGTTAACTGATGAAAAGCTAGATTATTGCGCAAATTCATAAAGTTAGGATCGGTGCGAGCGGAATTACGCACGGTCGGATTCAATTGAATAGCTTGCTTCAAACTCAGCAAAGCCGATTCGTAATCTCTTAAGTGAGATTCATAGCAGGCTCTTTGGTACCAAGCCTCTACCGAACGGGGATTCACTTCTACAGCTCGATCGATCGTGGCTAGTGCTTTCGGAAACCGACCTAGTTCCGCCCAGAGTATGGCTTTACCGATCCACAGCTGCACATCATCGGGGTCTATTTCCAAAGCGCGGTTGTACATATCGATCGCTTGTTCTGGTCGATTCATGGCCGCCAACAATAACCCCGAATTTTGCCAAAGGCTGGCTATGCTAGGATTGATTTTCAAAGCTATTTGATAACAATCTAGAGCGTCGTTATAACAATTTAAATGACAGAGAGCGGTACCCTTGAGCCACCAAGCATCAAAGTTTTGAGGATTCTGATTTAAATCTCGATTAAATAGCGAAACCGCTTCGGCGTAGCGCTGTTGCTTAATCAACTTCTCACCTTTTTCTAAGATAGTTTCTGTCGGGGATTGTAAGAATCTGCGGCTAATAGCAAAGGCCACAATTATTCCCAGGATGACTGGCAATGACCACGGCTTAAACAGATTGTAACCATCCATAGCAGTGGCTACGGGGATCCCTAAAGCTTGTTGAGTGATTGTCATGGCCACCCTTTGGAAAAAATTACCAAAAGGTTTAACTATCCAAAGCAGCAATAATATGCCAAAAAAGCCGTATTGGTAGAAAGGTTTTGCGTACGATCGAATCTGCCGCGCCAGAAAAGGCTCAATTATTCCAAATCCATCCAGTGAGGGAATTGGTAGTAAATTAATCAACAGTCCCCACACTTGCAGCCAAATCAAAAAAGCCAGGGCAGGCTGTACCCAGGCGATCGGACTGCTCACCACCCGAAAAATTCCTGCGAATGCTAATACGGTCAGGATACTAGCAATGGGGCCAGCAGCGGCCACGGCACTCTGTCGCCAGCGACTACCTAAATTCTGATTGTTAATATAAACGGCTGTACCAGGTAATCCAACGCCGCCCATCATCAAAAAGAGCAGTGGCAGAATTAATGAATAACCCGGTTCACTGTATTTAAAGGGGTTGAGAGTAAGATAGCCTTTTCCTTTGACGGAAGTATCACCTCCCCAATAGGCCAGTATGGCATGGCCAAATTCGTGTAGACAGATGGAAACTATCCAACCAATGGAGACAAAAAGGGTTACTTCTAGCATTTCGATTAATCTTCAGTCCCCTTAATTTATCGCTAAAAGCGTAATTTATCTACTGGATTAGCAAAAATTGTTCCTGGAATTTAAGATCTAGAGCAGGTTTGGGAAAAGTCCAAAAGGAAAATTTACCAGTACCCACTGCCAGCAGCACAGCCCTCATCATACCTGCCCGTTGATAGAATTTCGGTGGCGACCATAATGTCCGCTAGCTCAGGTTCCTTAAAATTATGGTTGCTACCCTGGTATTTATTTCTATTAGGAATCATGACTACAAATATTAATAATAAAGTTAGCTATAAGTAGATCTATTTCGTCGGAATTCTTCACTACAAGTGTGAGCGTTCTGGCAAAATACTGGTCAAGGTGGATAGATTTTTTTCTTCATCTCAACGTAATTGGCTGATAGTAACTTACTATCTTAATAAATTCTGGACTTAATGTGCCGGACAATTACTGATCGCTGCTGGTTTAGACTGCGATCGACTACTAATTGTGGCCTGTAAAGCCATTATCTGCTGAGATTGTTCAGCTTGCCGTTGAAGTGATATTCTTGCCACCCCACCATTAGGGTCGCTACAAATGGCAAAGCCCCGGCGAACCGATCGGAGTGGAATAGATTGGGAATATAAACTACCACAAGGTTCTGCACTGTTGGTTGAGGTCACACGATCGACAACAACTTCATTGTAGTAACTGTAGCCAGCGCCAGTCGCATTAGCACTATAGTTACCATTCAATTGGAGTGTTGGTCCCCAGCGATAGAGAGCCAGGGGACCCGCCCACACACTCCGAGCTGGTGGAATAGCCAAATAATAAACGATCGGCTGTGTCAGATTGCTACTGGCTGGCATGGTTAACACTATAATCGGTTGTGGTTGTTGGCTACCACTAGCTGGCGAATAGGCTGGTGGGTGAATTTCAGGGCAAGGTTCGAGTCGATCGGACATCTGCATTTCAGTTGCTATAAAATCTATGGTTCGTTGCAACTCGCGGCGATTTTTCTGCATAGCTGTAAACCGCTGGTCGAATTGCAATACTGCCAACAAGCCACCACTAATCAGCGCCACAACCACTGCGGTGAGGGATAGAGCAATAGTTAATTCCAACAACGTAAAGCCAGACTTATGCATGAAAAAAGGAATAATAGCAACTCTAGGATAGTTGAACTATTGGCACAATGCAAACAGCTCACTAGAAACTAATACTACCTGGCCGTAGCACTTGCCAACCTACCGGAGTCCACTGGATGACGGTGGAAGGAATACCAGCTAGTCGTAATTCCGAGTCCATCGCCAGAGTCTGAACGGTGGGGAATTGCCGATCGATCTCCGCCATCGTCAACAAGGCTGATTGACCAGTCAAATTAGCACTGGTCGTAGCCAAGGGGCCGGTTTGTCGCAAAATCTCCTGGGCAATATCACAAGCAGGTACTCGGATGCCAATGGTTTTCGCCCCCGTGGGATTCATGGCGATCGGCAGTAAATCACTAGCTGGTAATACCAAGGTCAGGGCACCTGGCCAATACTGAGCGGCTAACTGCTGCCAACTAGCCAATTCTGTACTGGTGCCCTGGACAAAATCCCAAAGATCACTACTTTGGGCAGCCATCAGAATTAATGGTTTAGCCGAGCTACGCCGCTTTAATTCATAAATTAAACCGGCTTGGCTAGGTTGAGTGGCTAGAGCTGGCACTGTATCCGTTGGAAAACTAATCATCCCACCCGCTTGGGCAGTAGCAATCAAATCAACAATTAATCCTGGCATAGGTCAACAAGTAATATCGAGAAGATTATGGAGCTGAGGGACTAGCAAGAGGAGTAGGTGTGGCCGCCGGTTCATAAACCACGGGTGTCCCGTCCGGAATTAGCTGAAATTTTTCTTTACTGCCTAAGGAATAATCGTCCAGCTTAAAATCTTTACTGATTTTTGCCAACCGGGCATGTAGAGCTTCGGCTAGCACCACCCCAGCAGTTTCCTTCCGAATGCCCATCAAAATCATGGTGCGCTGAAAAGAATTGTCCCGGGCATTCCGACTACAACTATCCCGCCGAAACTGACCCAGATTCAGTAGTGGATAATCTTTGACTGCAAAAATAGTCTTGCCGAGAGCTGTTTGGATCGTTTTGGCTCGTTCATAGGCGCGCACTTCCTCCGCTGGTTGCGGACCCTCGCAAGAAGCCATCCCCACGGCAATAATTTGGTTGGGATTGTCCATGATTTTGATAATGCCCTTGGCTTCCATCACGCTTTTCAACTCTGTGACGGGAATTGCTTGATCAGCATTACCCAAATACACGGCATCGGCAGAACCTGGTTTCCAGCGGTATTCTTGACTCAGCACTGCCATATTGAATTCGGCGGACTTACCATTTTGATCCAGACCTGGTTCAAAGGGGAAATATAACACTCCATTAATCAGCTTAGGTCCCTTGGCCACTGGGCAGGAAGAATTTTCCATCCCCAAATTACATTGTATCTGATCGCTCAAAATGGCAATTCCCAGACCAGCCATTAAAATGGGGGTGCCGATCGCCATCTGCCAAGCTTGTTTAGTGCGAATCGCCCGTTGGGAGGGGGCGATCGGATCAGCTAGATCTACCAGAATTTCGTGAGCCGATTGATAACGATCTTGAACGTCCGATCGCAACATTTTATTTAATATTTCGGTCAGCTGACGACTGACCAGCCGCTGTTTTTTGGCCAAGACATCTGGCCAAATCCACCGATCCTGTTGAAAGTCGTAAAGGTTATCGGGGGTAACATTAGTCAATAGATGTACACAGGTAGCACCCAACGCAAACAAATCACTAGCCGGATAGGCTACCCCGGCGCGTAGTTGTTCTGGTGGCGCATAGCCCATCGTGCCGCCGGTAGTGCCCCGAGAAGTTACTTGTTCGGTCAGCTGCTTAGACATGCCAAAATCAATCAACACCAGCTGTCCATTTTTACGGTGCATGATATTCTCGGGCTTAATATCCCGGTGAATGACTTTCTGGTCATGCACAAATTGCAGTACTGGTAGGATTTCCTGCAAAAATTGGCGAATATGTTCTTCGCTATAAGCACCGTAGGTCTCCAAATCTTTGAGCAGATTTTGACCATCAATATATTCTTGAACTAGGTAAAACTTTTGATCTTGTTCTAGATAGGCTAACAGCTTGGGGATTTGTGGTGACCGCTGGCTGAGCTTGTCCAGCTGCATTGCTTCTCGTTGGAACAACTCTAAAGATTTACCGTAAGACTTCGGATTATCAACAACCTGGGGCGATGGAAAAAATTGCTTCACTACACATCCTGGGCGACCAGGAATGTCTTCATCGACAGCCAAGAAAGCCCGACTCATGCCCCCAACATCTAATAATTTGATCGATCGATAACGCTGTTTCAGCAACAACTGCGCACCACAGTTAGCGCAAACCAAGCTCCGGGCTTGATTTTGTGGTTGTGTACAAGTGGGATTAAGACAGCAGCTCATGGTCTAGGAAGTAACTGTTTAGATACCGCAGTACTCCACAAACCTATTATTTTAGATTTTTCTTGTGATGTTGCTGGTCAATCTACGCCAATTGTATCAGAAATTTTAGTTGTTCTGAAAAAACAGATTACTTCTGGAATGCACCGAATTTCAGCTAAATTTTTGTGTTAACTTAGCAAAAGTTCACTAAAAGTGCTTCCGCTATGTTGTCTCGCCGTCGCTTTGTTTCCAGTATTCTGGCCGTCAGTCTCAGTTTGTGGAGCTGGCTGGGTTTTTCTCTGCCAGCGCTAGCATTGGGTGGCAAGCTACCAGCTCTAAATGCTCCTGCCCCAGCTTTTACTCTACCTACCAATACGGGAGATGGCCAAGTTTCGCTAACTGATTATTCTGGCCGGTGGGTCGTACTGTATTTCTATCCCAAGGATTTCACCTCTGGTTGTACGATCGAAGCGCGGCGTTTTCAGCAAGATATTAGTGAATATAGCCAGCGGAATACCCAAATAATTGGAATCAGTGCCGATTCGATCGATACCCACGCCAAATTTTGTGATTCTGAGGGCATCAAATTTCCTCTGCTGGCCGATACTAATGGGGCGGTTAGCAAAGCCTATGGCTCCTGGATCGGAGTCTTTTCGATGCGTCATACCTTCTTGATTTCCCCAGAAGGCGAACTGAAATATATTTTCACGGGTGTCAATCCCACTGTTCATAGTAAAGAAGTCTTAGCAAAACTGGATGAAATAAAGCAAGCCTAATTCACTAGCTAATTCTATTCAACATCGTAGAGTTTTTAGGAAAATTTTCTTGGCGAAACTATGGCAGAATTAACAGGTTCATTCCGCACAATTTCGATTTAAAGCTAATGACTAAGTTTGTTTTCGTGACTGGTGGAGTGGTTTCCAGCATTGGTAAGGGGATCGTAGCCGCTAGTCTCGGACGGTTACTGAAGTCCCGTGACTACTCTGTGTCTATTCTCAAGTTGGATCCTTATATCAATGTCGATCCGGGTACGATGAGCCCTTTTCAACATGGGGAAGTCTTTGTTACTAAAGATGGAGCGGAAACGGATTTAGATTTAGGACACTACGAGCGCTTCACCGATACCTCTATGTCGCGTCTTAACTGTGTGACTACCGGCGCAATTTATCAATCAGTAATTAACAAAGAACGGCGCGGTGATTACCATGGCGGCACCGTGCAGGTAATTCCGCACATCACTAACGAAATTCAACAGCGGATTGAACGGGTCGCTAAAAATACCAACCCGGACGTAGTAATCACTGAAATTGGGGGCACTGTCGGGGATATTGAGTCTTTACCCTTCCTGGAAGCTATTCGTCAGTTTCGGAAAACAGTGGGTCGGGGCAATGTGATTTATATGCATGTCACGCTTATTCCTTGGATTCCGGCGGCAGGGGAATTAAAAACTAAGCCTACTCAACACTCGGTTAAGGAATTGCGATCGATCGGCATTCAACCTGATATTTTGATCTGTCGCTGTGTTGAGCCAATTCCCCAAGACATCAAAGAAAAGCTATCCGAATTTTGTGATGTGCCGGTGGAGTCAGTGATGGGTGCTCCGGATGCCTCCAGTATTTACGAAGTCCCCCTGATTATGGAACGGGAAGGCTTGGCCACCCAAACACTTAAATTGCTGAAAATGGAGCAAAGAGTACCAGAGCTGAGTAAATGGCAAAGCATGGTAGACCGACTGTATTCGTCAGTGGAACCGGTCAGAATTGGGATTGTTGGTAAGTACACCAAACTTTCCGATGCCTATTTATCGGTAGTCGAAGCCCTACGCCATGGATCGATCGCCACTGGTAGCAAATTAGAAATTGAATGGATTGACTCCGAAGAACTCACCACCGACAACATCGAGCAACAATTAGCAGGCATTAATGGCATTCTCGTCCCTGGCGGATTTGGCATTCGGGGGGTGGATGGGAAGATTGCCGCTATTACCTATGCTCGGCAAAAACAGCTGCCATTCTTGGGATTATGCCTGGGGATGCAGTCGGCTGTAATTGAGTGGGCGCGGCATGTGGCCAATTTGGAAAAAGCCCATAGCTCCGAATTTGACCCTGAAGCTTTGAACCCAGTAATCAATTTATTACCAGAACAACATGATGTGGTGGATCTGGGCGGTACGATGCGCTTGGGGCTATATCCTTGTCGGTTAGAAGAAAATTCTTTAGCATCTCGACTTTATCAACAGGAAGTGGTCTATGAGCGACACCGTCATCGCTATGAGTTTAATAATTCCTACCGGGAGCTATTTATTGCTGATGGTTACCGGGTGAGCGGTACTTCTCCAGATGGTCGTTTGGTGGAGATTATTGAGTTACCCAGTCATCCTTTCTTTATTGCCACCCAGTTTCACCCAGAGTTCCAATCTAGTCCCAGTAATCCCCATCCCCTGTTTGAAGGTTTTATGGCCGCAACCCTGGCCGCTCGTCGTGATCAACAACCACCATTATCGATCGCTATTTGCAATGACTAGCTAGGTGTTTCAGCTAATTAGTCATAGGATAGATCTTAAGTTAAACAATTGTGGCTGTTATTAATGTCCCGTGATGAACATCCTTGCCTTAATTTAGCGATCGACAGATTACTTAGTGCCGAACAGGAAAACTATGCCATCTGGGTGATCAAAGCACCTTATCCAGGTGGTTATGTTCATCATGACTGTAACTGGGATGATGAACTAATGCGTTCTTGGATGGCCTGGCAAGAAATGTTTGGCTCTAGCTCTAGCCAAATGAAATATCCCCGGTTTCCAGCGATGGATACTGGTCAAGATTCCTCGCCACCCAGTACTGTCAGTGGCACTGCCAATTACAGTACTCGCTTGATGCAGCATTTAGGCATGAGCATGTGGCAATGGCTGTTCAATGGTTCGATCGATACGGCATTAGCTCACAGTCAAGGAATTGCGATCGGTCAAAAGCGGCCATTACGGTTGCGGCTGGAAGTCCGGGATCCAGATCTAATCTCCTTTCCCTGGGAAATCATGCAGCCCCAGCCGGGAAAACCAGCAGTCTCCCTTAACCAAGAAATTTTCTTCAGTCGCACCACCAGTGATGTAGACCAATTGCCATCCCAACGGAACGATCGAGCTATCCGGATTCTACTGGTACTGGGTAGTAACGAAGTAGATAAACACAACTTATCGTTAGCCGAAGAAGCGGCGGCTATCGCTCAGGTACTACGAAATACCCATCCTAGTGGTTTTTTGCCTACCAATCAAATGCCACCGGCAGCCTGTCAGGTGGATACGCTGGTGCAACCGACCCTCAATTCTTTGGTGTCGGCCTTAGACAATGGCCGTTACAATCTGTTTTTTTATGCTGGACATGGTATTCCGGGAGCCGATGGAGGTATTTTGTCTCTACGGTCCGATGCTCAGCTCAATGGCACGGAACTAGCCCAAATCTTGGTGCGCAATCAAGTGAAACTAGCAGTTTTTAATTCTTGCTGGGGAGCACAGCCTTACCAATATCATGAACAGTCGGTTGCCCGGAGTAGTTTAGCCGAAGTGCTATTACACCATGGGGTGCCAGCAATCTTAGCGATGCGGGATACCATTGCCGATCAAGAGGCCATTAGTTTCATTCAAGCTTTAACTCAATCTTTGGCACAGCGTCTGCCGATCGACAAGGCGGTGGCCACTGCCCGCAAGCAATTGTTGACCTTGTATCAGTTCAATCAGCCAGCTTGGACACTGCCGGTGCTCTATATGCATCCTGAGTTTGACGGGGAACTGATCAAGCCTGTCACCGAAGCAATTACGGAAGGGCCCTCTTTCCCCAACGCTTTACCTTTGGCTTATTTGCGTTCAGTGGTAACCGCGACTCAAAACTTTCCGGTCCAAGGTGGCCTGATGCGCATCGGTCGATCCGCAGACAACGACTTAATTATTCCTGAACCATCAGTTTCCCAAAGACATGCCGAAATTATTTATCGGAATGGCAGTACCGATCAAGAATCCAGTTACTTCCTACGAGATTTCTCGCGTTTTGGTACATTGGTGCAAACTAGCCAAGGCTGGCAAAAAATTCATCATCAAGAACTGCGTTTAGAGACTGGGATGAACTTAAAATTTGGCAGCGATCAGGGTCAAGTTTTAGCGTTTTCCACTCAAAAATGACCAAATATTAGGTATTATCTATAATTTGGTCTTACGCCACCTAATTTTGGTTAGAAAGTAGATGATATAATACATGTAGTTCAAGTGGTACAGCTTACTGATAGTGAGTTCCAAAAAATTTTCTAAGTTTACGGAATCTTCTGAAGCACATATGTAGTTAATAACAGCAACCAAATTTAGAGATTTCTTTTATCAGGATCTACCGGTTAGCTGGCAAGGAATTAAGTTTCTGAGGAACGAGGCTATGACTAAATCTTTTTCGCAATTATCACCAGAAGCAGAACTAACTTATAATCTGCTTACTTCCGATCAGCTCTATCCTTGGAATCCAGCTGATCCCGAAGCTGAAGAATATTATCAATTACGAGCAGAGCAGTTCAATTTGGATGATTGGTCTGAAACGGATGTCCAGCAGTCGGCTACAGCCTTTTTTACTCAACTTCATCAGTGTTGGCCAGATGCTTCGATCGATCTCGTTGGACAATTGTGTCAGCACTTCAATGTTCGAATCCCACAGGAATGGCTAGAAAAGATCGCCGCCACTGTACAAGTTGCTCGCCAACCAGCTCTCGCTGCTAATCAGTTGGTGAGTTGTGTCCAGGAGCTTTTACCCAGCTGGGAAGAAGCCGATCTCTTAGTTTTGGCTCGCCCTTACAGTTACGCCATGCGCTGTGATCTAGCCGCAGAGAACGTTAACAGCTTGGTGCGTTCCACAGACTGGCAAGATTTATCAGAAATGGAACAGGCCAAGTTAACCATGTTGGCTACCAAATATGCTTTAGACCAACTGGCTGACCAATCTCATAACTAAGTTGGGTAGATAGCCTATCGCCGCTCAAATGCTCACCTTAATGGAGGTGAGCATTTTTATGGATTGATGGCCATTACTGACCATTCATCGTCCCACCGATATTGCCAACGATTTTGGGGCGTACCACGCAGCTCTAAGTGGTCAACAGCGATCGGATTTAATAAAAGCAGGCCGAAACTAGCTAAAGGCTGATCTAGATCTGGGGCAGCTACTTCCAAAGCTGGCATCTCTTGCTCTCGGGGAGCAGCAGGTAATGGCCAAGCAAATTGCTCTCGACCACTGTTAGACATTTGCTGCCAGGCTGTTTGGCGAGCTGCTTGCAAATCTGGGCGATCGGCGGTGATTAATTGCAATTGACCAGCGATCCGAAACTGTTCTCTAGTTTTACTAAAATACCAACAGGCTTCGGCCCAAGGATTTTGAGTAATGTGGGTGGCTTTGTTCGATCGAACATCCGTGACAAATTGCAATTGACTACCGGGCTCGTAAAAACCCCGAAAGACGATCGTTCGATTGTGGGGTCGTTGCTGAGCATCAATCGTAGCTAGCTGCACATAGCGGGAACTCGGTAAGCTCCGATTGCGATGAAGGGCACGACTAAGCGGCGATCGCCAAGGTGGTAAAGACATAATTATAAATATAGAAATATTTGCAAAATTTCAATGTTTGCTTTGCTAGCGGTGCGGCTGACATCAGCCTCACTAGATAGAAGTAGATAAAATTATATGCTGCAATAGTTGATACGCATATAGGGCTACTTTTGTATCCGACATACTATCAGTAGCGTATAAACCAGTTTTTGACAATAATTGATGATTGACAATTAACCATTAACGACCATTGTTGACCACCATTTATTCATACTCTATGATTTTTAAGCCCAAGATGAGCTGATATAGCTCTAGGCTAGATTAATTATTCTCTACACAAAAGATCTACCATATGGTTCGCGAGCTTGACCGCACTCAGCACAAACAGGATTTTCCCGCATCAGCCCCTGCTGCCTACCCCGTTTTCTTCCGCACCTATAGCCGTTTTACTGGTACCGGGAGAGAAAGTTGGCAACAGGTTTGTACCCGCACACTGCGGGGTTTGGTCAAATTGGGTAAGCTGGATGCTGATGAAGCTGATGTGATCGATCGAATGCAGCGTCAGGCTAAAGCTATGCCATCCGGGCGGTGGCTGTGGGTGGGGGGCAGTGAATGGCTCGAAAACCCCGCCAACTTCTCCGGGGCTTATAACTGTACAAGCACCAATGCGATCGACTGGCCAGCCTTTGGCTTGATGATGGATTTAGCGATGATGGGTTGCGGTACTGGCGCAGTCTTGGAGCCACACCTGATTGAACAATTGCCAGCTATCCGCAATCGTTTGCAAATCGCTATTATTGGCGATGTCGGCACCACAGCGGCTAGCGATCGGCGGCAAGAAACGGCAGTAAAAATTATTGGCAATCAAGCTACGATTCGAGTTGGTGACAGTCGGCAGGGTTGGGTTAAATCTTACCAATCGGTGCTGGAACTCAGCACCGATCCACAATTTACTGGCGAAGTCAGTATTGCTGTTGACTTATCTGATGTGCGGCCAGCTGGCGAGCAACTCAAAGGTTTTGGCGGCGTGGCCAACCCAGTAAAATTACCAGAACTCTATGAGCGCTGTGTCAGCATTTTGAACAAGGCACATGGTCGGCAACTCAATTCGGTGGAGTGCTGCCTGTTAATTGATGCAGCAGCTGTTACTATTGTAGCAGGCAATATTCGCCGTAGTGCTGGCATGAGACAGTTTGACTCTGGTGACCAGTTAGGGGCTACGGCCAAAGATAATTTATGGCAGCAAGATGAGCATGGCAACTGGCGCATTGACCCTGAACGGGATGCTCTGAGGATGGCGAACCATACCAGAGTCTTTCATCGGAAGCCAACCCTGGAAGAATGTATTGAGGCGGTTCGTAAGCAATACTATTCCGGCGAAGGGGCAATTCAATGGGCAGGGGAAGCGATCGCCAGATCGAATGCCGATTTAATTGCCAATCAGGATCAAAAAAGAGAATTCTTGGCTGCCTATAACAATGGTCAAGGAAAAGAATGGCTACAAGCTAAAGACCCTCAGGCTGATGTCACAGAAATCAACCATCGTTTGCAACGCATTGGCCTAAATCCTTGTGTTACAGCAGATACTTGGGTGCATACTGATGCTGGTGCTCGTCAAGTCCAAGATTTAATTGGAGTACAACATAGCACCTATATCAACGGTGAATTGTTCAGTACTACCAAGGATGGTTTCTTTGCTTCCGGTGTGAAATCAGTAGTGAAGCTGAAAACTAAAGAGGGCTATCAACTGCGCCTCACTGCCAATCATCAGGTGTTGAAGGTGACTGCTCAAACCCAAAAAAGTCAATATAGTAAGTGGGTGGAAGCTGGTGAATTGCAACCAGGTGATCGAGTCTTACTACACAATCACCGCAATTTAATAGCTTGGGATGGCCCAGGGACTGCGGAAACAGGATGGTTACTGGGTAGCCTCGTCGGAGATGGTTGCTTTGCCACTCATGCTGCTAGCTATTCTACTCAGGCCAAACTTCGTTACTGGGGTGATACCCAGGTAGCAATGCAAGAGTATGCTTTACAGTTAGTTAGATCTAATGTGTTGTGTGCTGATAGCATGACCGGTATTTATAATCAACAAAATAAATATTATGAGATTAGCTCTGCTGGGTTAAGAAAACTAGCCGCTGAATATGATCTTTGTCATGGTCATAAAACCATTACACCAAAGGTGGAATTAGCCAGCTATGAGTTTTATCGTGGTTTCCTACGTGGTCTATTTGATGCGGATGGTAGCGTTCAAGGAACGCAACAGAAGGGCATTAGTGTCCGTTTAGCTCAGAGTAATTTAGAGCTATTAGAAGCTGTTCAACGGATGCTATTGAGAGTTGGCATCGTTTCTACTATCTATCAGAATCGCCGTGATGCTGGTATGCGATTGCTGCCTGATTCAAACCGTGAATTAGCTGAATATTATTGCCAAGCTCAACACGAGTTAGTAATTGCCAATGACAACATAGCTGTTTTCCAAGAAATCATTGGTTTTCAGGAACCGGACAAATCTAAGAAATTAGATGATTTAATGGCTGGATACAAACGGAAGCTCAATCGTGACAGGTTTACCGCCACAATATTAGCAGTCACACCTGACGGGGAAGAAGCGGTTTATGACTGCACTGTTCCTGGTCCAGCTCGCTTCGATGCCAACGGCTTTGTTGCTCACAACTGTGGTGAAATCTTAGGTGTGGATTTCCACTGCAATCTTTCAGAGGTTCATTTAAATCAATTAGATCCTCACAACTTAGCAGAACAAGCTGATGCTTTTAAAGCCGGGGCGCTATCCGTAGCAGCTCTACTAAATCATCAATTCGCTGAACCACGCTATCAATACAGTCGTTTGCAAGATCCGATCGTCGGAGTCTCATTTACGGGTTTATTTGACTTTTTCGTCCATGCCTTTGGTGCCGAATGGCTAGAATGGTGGGCAACAGGTCGGTTGGATACTGAACAAGGGAAGGGGTTTAAGGCCAAGGAGCAAGAATACCTGACTCGGTGGGCAGAAATTGTTCATCAAGCAGTCTGGGAATACTGTGATAAGCATGGTATCAAACGACCCAATCGCTGCACTACCGTGCAACCCAGCGGTACTAAGTCGCTACTCACAGGCGCTTCGCCGGGTTGGCATCCGCCTAAAGCCCAGCGCTTTATCCGTCGGATTACATTCCGTAAGGATGACCCTGTAGCTCTGGCTTGTATGGACTATGGTTACAATGCGATCCCGTCTCAGTCGGATAAAGATGAAAATGGCAATCTGCTAAATGATCCGTTTGATCCGCGTTGTACCGAGTGGCTGATTGAGATTCCAGTCGCGGTATCTTGGGCAGATATTCCGGGCGCGGATACGATCGATATCAGCAAGTTCAGCGCCCTGGCTCAGCTAGATTTTTGTATGCAGGTGCAAAAACACTACGTCCGGCATAATACCAGTGCGACGATCGAACTGCGTGAAGGAGAAATTGATGCCCTCGGCACCAAGATTTTTGAAGCGATTCGGGATGATGAGGGCTATATCTCAGCGGCGCTACTGGCGCGGTTTGATGATTTGCAAACTTTCCCGCGCTTGCCTTTTGAGCCGATCGATCAAGCCACTTACAATCTACTAATGAATGAGGTGGTGACCCGACGCAAGACTGCTGACTTTGCCGTCGCACTGAGCCAATACGATTTGGGGGCGATCGATGAAGCCGGTCCAGCAGGCTGTGATTCGGATAAATGCCTACTACCAGAGACCAAATAGACTTCAGTCTATAATAACAGTACGTTGTATCCCTCATTTTCCCTGGAGAATTGAGGGATTATTTACGAACAAATTGCCAGGGAATTATCAATCATGTCTACTCCGCTCATTCAAGCCCTGCAAAGCTGGACAGCCCACAACCATGCCCCTTTCTACACCCCTGGCCACAAGCATGGACGCGGCATGGGCGTAGAATTCCAAGAACTATGGCAAACTGGCGGTCTCCAGGCTGATTTAGCCGAGTTGCCCGGATTAGATAACTTAGCCAATCCCAGTGGTCCGATCGCTGCCGCTCAAAACTTAGCCGCGCAAACCTTCGGTGCTGACCACACCCATTTTTTAATCAATGGTTCCACAGCTGGAGTGATCGCCGGAATTCTAGCTACTTGTAGTCCTGGCGATCGGATCCTCATACCCCGAAATATCCACAAGTCGGTGATTGCTGGTTTAATTCACAGTGGGGCGGTGCCGATCTATATGCAGCCGGAGTATATCCCAGCACTGGATATTGCCCACAGTGTTACCCCTCAGACCGTCGAGCTAGCCTTGCAGCTGCATCCGGCAATTAGTGCGGTAATGATTGTATCACCGACCTACTATGGAGTCTGTGGTGATATTGCCGGTATTGCCGAAGTTGTGCATCAGTTTCAGATTCCGTTGCTAGTGGATGAAGCTCACGGTGCCCATTTTGGCTTTCATCCCGATCTACCGCCATCGGCACTATCCTTGGGCGCAGATTTGGTGGTGCAATCTACCCATAAGCTTTTGGGAGCCATGACCCAAGCGGCGATGTTGCATGTCAAAGGCGATCGCATTGATCTCGATCGGCTGAATCGTTCTTTGCAATTGGTGCAGTCTAGCAGTCCAAATTATTTATTAATGGCATCGTTGGATAGTGCGACGGCGCAGATGGCCACCCACGGCAGAGAATTACTCGATCGAACTCTGGCCTTGGCCGATAAAGCTCGATCGGAGCTAAGTAATATTCCAGATCTTTTCCCCCTAGATTTTTCGCAGCCTAGTGATGGCTGTCGTTACTTTGATCGCACGCGTTTGACGGTCACGGTCACAGATTTTAATTTGACTGGTTATCAAGTCGATGAAATCTTGTGCCAGCAATATCAGGTGGTAGCAGAGATGCCAGTATTGCGCCACCTCACTTTCATTATTAGTATTGGTAATCAGGAATGGGATATTGAGATGTTGGTGGCTGGATTTCAGAATCTGGCTAAGCATCATCGCAGTGTGGCACGATTGAATTTACCACTATGTGAACAGATTACGGTTTTGAGTACGCCCATTTTGACTCCCCGTGAAGCATTTTTTGCCCGGCAGGTAACAGTGCCGATCGATGCTGCTGTTGATCGAATCTGTGCTGAATTGATTTGTCCCTATCCTCCCGGAATTCCGGTGTTAGTACCGGGAGAGTTGGTAACGAGGGAGGCGATCGATTATCTACAAAATATTTTGAGTAGTGGCGGCGAGATCGTGGGCAATGCCGATCCAAGGTTACAGAGCTTAAGAGTAGTCGATCGTGATTGAGTTAATCAAAGGTTGGTTGTGGCAAGGCAAGGAATTTTGGGTCATGAGACGAAGCATTAGATTTTGGAATCATGATTGGCCGATTTGTGACCGTAATAATTCATTAATTACTGTCTGATAGCCAATACCTTGCTTTTCTGCTTCTTCCTTTGCCCAGACTAAAACTTTAGGGTGTAGTCGAATAGAAATAGGTTCATATTTGTCTTCTTCTTCTTTGCTGGGGCGACCACGCTTTTTCAGCTCTAGGCCAAATTGTTCAGAGATCGCTGCTCTGAATTTTTGGTTTTCTTCTGGCGTGACTCTTCTGGCTCGATTAAACGGAAATTCAGATTCCTGATTCATATTCTTGACGCTCCTGTTTAGTGGCTGGTCTGGCACTGATAATTCTAATCTGTTGATTTCGCATTGTAAAAATAATAACTACAACTAAGCCATCGTCCCTGATGTCCTCCAAATCATCAGGCTCTACCCCCGGCTGACAACCCTCCACCAACGACCAAGGAATCGGCGCGATCGCAAACATCCCCAACACACAAGCCAGCTCCTGCTCCGGTTCATTCAATTCCTGCCAACTCAACTCCAAAGCAGCAGCTACACCCAATTGACCCGTCATCCCATTTTCAGTCTTCACCAAAGCCCTGGCCGTTAACCGCTTCTCATCCAACGCCTGGAGCAGCCGATCGATCGACCAGTCCGGTTTCCGCGCCAAGAATCTCCCCAATAACTCCAAAGCTAAGGGCAAATATCCCACCCACTGACAAAGCGCCTCGGCATCAGCTAATTGAGATCGAATGCGGCCATCTTTTACCAATGATTCTAAAAGATCGATCGCACTATCTTCGTCTAATTCTTCAATAGCAACTTCCTGAAAGGTAGAGCCTAAATCTAACCGAGTTGTGATTAGCAGCTTGAATCTGGGATCTGCTGGGGGTAGATAAGGTTCGATCGACTGATAATCGGTCACATCATCCAGAACTACCAAGACTTCACCCTCCGGCCAATGCTGCCAACAAAAGCGCACTTGAGCACCAATTTCCAGTTGTTCGGGGATTCTTAAACCCAAGTGAGTCTGAGCAAAGATCACAATTTCTGTGGCTATTTCTCGATCTCTGGCTCTCAACCAGCAGAGTCCAGCCGGATATTGGCCTTGCTGCTGTTGATCGATCGCATATTGCAGTGCTAACTCGGTTTTGCCAATGCCACCCATCCCAGCAATCGCCGTGATAGCTATGCGTTGATTATTCTGAAGTTGGTCGTGTAGCTCTTTTAGTGTAGACTTTCGACCAACAAACTCTACAACTCCGCTGCGGGGTAGGTTTTGTGGAGTTCCAATTAACTTATTAGATGTAGATAGATAACTATGGTGATGCTCACCACCAAAGAAGTTGGTATTATTCGGCCCAGTGTTTGTTTGGTAATTCGTTCCACCATAGTTAGTCTGATTCATGCTGCTGTTATCCTCAATTTGGAGCAGCGTAAGCTCATGGGCGATCGCCCGCACCTGCCCAGCAAACTCCTGATCTAACAGCTCCACGCCTAAAAGCGTCGCTATAGTATCAATTCCCTCTTGTTCACCAGCCTTAGCCTTTTCAAGCGCCTCCCCCAGCCAATCGATTCCAAATCAGCTCCCGCAATTGCCCCATCTTGGCAATCGCCTCCCCCGTAAACTTCTTCGCGAGTTCTCCCGCCCCAGACTTCACAAACTCTTGAAAAGAAAGAGAAGCGATCGCGCTGGCCGTTAGGGTGGTTATTGGATCTGCCACAGCTATTTTCCCAGAATTTCTCTCTATTCTAGCAGGTCAATGTTATCAGTAAATCAGATTTATTCAACCAGCCTAATGATTTACTGAATATGCGGCGATCCCTATCTATGCCAAAATAGGGTGAAACAATTTCTGCCCCAAACCTATGACTACCCGCCGCCAATTCATCACCTACTCCGGCTTGAGCATTCTTTCTGGATCGATCGTCAGCTGTGCTGGTGGTCAAAAAGCAGGCGGCAGCGGCGAAATTGAATTCTGGACCATGCAATTACAACCTAAATTCACCAGCTATTTTCAAGACCTAATCGCCAAATTTGAGCAAGCCAATCCTGGTACCAAAGTAAAATGGGTCGATGTGCCCTGGTCAGGAATGGAAAGCAAAATCCTGGCCGCCATGCAGGCCAAAACCGCTCCAGATGTGGTGAATTTGAACCCCGACTTTGCAGCGCAACTCGCTGCCAAAAATGCCTGGTTAGAACTAGACAGCAAACTAGCTAATGGTGAAAGTAAACAGTATCTACCCGGCATGTGGAAAGCCAACACCTTGGGCGATAAAAGCTTTGGCTTGCCTTGGTATATCACCACTAACATTACTATTTATAATCAAGAACTATTTAAACAAGCCGGGATTGCCCAGCCTCCCAAAACCTATCAGGAACTAGCTCAAGTCGCTAAGCAAATCAAAGATAAAACTAAAAAATATGCTTTCTTTGCCACCCTGGTGCCCGAGGATGCCAATGACGTATTAGAGTCCTTGGTACAGATGGGGGTCGAGCTGGTAAACACCTCTGGTAAAGCTGCCTTTGATACCCCCGCTGGTCGTGCCGCTTTTCAATATTGGGTGGATTTATACAAACAAGGTTTGTTACCGAAAGAAATTCTCACCCAAGGTCACAAGCAGGGCATGCAGCTCTATCAATCTGGTGAAATAGCCTTGTTGTCAGCAGGAGCACCAGCGGTCAATGATATTGCCAAAAATGCCCCCCAGATTGCCAAAGTATCGGCCATTGCTCCGCAAATTTCTGGCCAGACCGGTAAAATTGGCGTAGCGGTGATGAACATGGTTGTCCCCCGCACCACCAAAAATCCAGATATGGCAGTGAAGTTTGCCCTGTTTGTGACCAATGCTGCTAATCAATTAGCCTTTGCCAATAATTCTGATACCTTACCTTCCCAGGTGCAGGCGATCGCCGACTATCAAACCAAAATGAAAGCCAGTGACCAGTCCGCATTAGCCCAGGGCAAAGTAATTAGTGCTGGTCAACTGAGTAAAGCTGAGGTTCTGATTCCACCGATGAAAGATATTGGGTTACTCAAAAAAGCTATTTATGAAAATCTGCAAACAGCGATGTTAGGCGAAAAAACTGTAGATCAGGCCATCAAAATAGCCGCTAAAACCTGGGACGATCGCTCTAAATAGTAAGATTCATACTGCATGTGTAGTATCATTGAGTGAAATTATTATTTAGATAAGTCGTTGTGGAACTAAAATGCATTCGTAGCATTATTTTTATAACTACATTAGGCAATTCCAAAATTAATTGCAGTTCATTATGATTAAAAACAAGTTTTTACTATTTGGTCTGTGCCTACCTCCAGTCATTGCTTTAGGGTCAATTCCGGCAATGAAGATGGGACAACCTCTGTTAGAGGAAAAGCCAAATCAAGAGGTATTTGCAGCACCACATTTAGCCGTGCCAGAGTTTGGTACCTTGCCAGCTACTGCTGGCAGCGTTGGTAGAAAATATTATGTTGATAGTGTCAGAGGTAATGACTCTTTAGCAGGTACTAGTGAGGCCAAGGCTTTTAAAACTATTCAGCAAGCTAGCCAAAAAGTAACTGCTGGTGACACCGTTTATGTGAAAAATGGTACTTACAACGAAAATTCAACCATTAAAACCTCTGGCAAACCAAATAGTTGGATTACTTTTCAAGCTTTTCCTGGCCATAAACCATTTATGATGGGGTCACAGGAGGCTTTTAGAATTGAGGCCAATTACATCAAAATCATTGGTTTTGAAGTTACTTCTAAAGCAGAGAATGGCATTGTCACAGATGGAAAGCAGGGTGTCGTTCATCATGTACAGATATTGAAAAATGTTGTTCATGATTCTGGCTGTAATGGTATTGGAGCTAACCGTTCAGATTACTTATTAATTGAAGGCAATACCACTTTCAAAAATGCTTTTACGGCACCCTGGCAATGTAGTGGGATTAGCCTTTATCATGCTATCGATTTTGATGATAAACCTGGATTTCATAACGTAATTAGAGGAAATATCTCTTATTCCAATGAAAATAAAGTACCCCAAGCTGGTGGACAAGTAGTCACTGATGGTAATGGTATTATTGTTGATGATTTTAGATATACCCAAAAAGATAAAAATCCCAAGCCTAATTACAAAGAACCAAAGTACCGATCCTCAACTCTAGTAGAAAATAATATTGTTTTTGATAATGGCGGTAGAGGAATTCATGTTTTTCAAAGTGACAAGGTAGTAGTTAGAAATAATACATCTTTCCATAATTTAAAGTCTAACAATTTGGTAGGAGACTTGAATGCTGAACTGAATTCATCTTTCTCTGATGGCTCTGTATTTTATAACAATATTGCCTACGCTAAAGACAAGTCTAAGGCAACATTTGTAGACAATAATTCTAAGGGCAATAAATGGGATTATAACTTGTCCTTTAATGGGGTCATTAAAGTCGGGAAAGATCGTTCCAATGCTATTCTGGAGAAAAACAATTTAATTAATATTGATCCATTATTTGTCAATCCATCGATTGTTGCGAGCAAAGCGAACTTTCGTTTGAAATCTAATAGTCCAGCACTCAATTCCGGGACAGCTAAAAACGCTGCTCGTACTGATATTGAGTCCCAGAGAAGACCTATTGGCAATAAGTACGATCGGGGTGCTTACGAGATGAAATTTTAGTATGGAACAACATGAGAAAATTACGATCGCCGAATATCAACTCACGGCTGCGTCTTTTCGGGACGGAACTTGGGATCATGATGTTTCCCAAAATAGAGCGGCTTTAATTGCGGCATTACCACGTTTGCCAGGCAAAATTCTGGATCTGGGTTGTGGTCCTGGCCGAGATTTAGTTGCTTTTCAAAACTTGGGACACGATGTTACCGGACTGGATGCCACCCCGGCTTTTGTCGTGATGGCTCAAGAGGCTGCTAATTGTCCGGTGTGGGAGCAAAGTTTTTTGAATTTAGATCTACCTAGTAGTTACTTTGATGGTATTTTTGCGAATGCTTCTTTGATTCATGTACCCGCCGATGAGATGCTGCGCGTTCTTCGAGATTTGCATCAAGCTTTAGTCGATCGAGGGGTGTTGGTGATGTCGATGGTGCGGGGTGACTATGAAGGATTTTCCGAACGACCGACTGGGGCGCGTTATGTAACGGGATGGGAGTATGAAACTTTAGCACCACACTTGCTAGCTGCTGGATTTGAAATTATCGATCGATACTATCGGCCACCGGGAATGCCGATCGAACAGCAATCTTGGTTAGTAATAGTTGCCCAGAAAATGATTTTTAGTTAGTAATAAGGTGTTCGATCGCTAAAACATATGCTTCCAGAACATTTGGTAAAACCCTTTCTAAAATGGGTAGGTGGTAAGAGACAATTAGTCCCAGAAATCAAAGCTAAGTATTTGCCGCCAGACTATCGGACTTACTATGAACCATTTGTGGGGGCGGGGGCTTTGTTTTTGGATTTACGTCCATCATCAGTAGTAATTAATGATAGCAATGCAGAATTGATCAACTGCTATTTGACAATTAAGCATTCGGTAGAGGAGTTGATTACGAGTCTCCGTTCTTATCAGAATGACAAAGCCTATTACTACCAAATTAGAGCGTGGGATCGGCAGCGAGACTATGCCACAAAATCAGTGATCGATCGAGCGGCACGAATTATTTTCTTAAACAAAACCTGTTATAACGGTTTGTTTCGAGTCAACGCTCAGGGTCAATTTAATACGCCGTTTGGGAGATATAAATCTCCCAAAATTTTGGACGAAGATGTATTGCGGGCGGTCAGTCACTATCTGAACAGCGCTCAGATCCAGATTCTCAATCTCGATTTTGGAGCTGCTGTCCAAACAGCCACTGCCGGAGACTTGATTTATTTCGATCCGCCCTATGATCCCCTCTCTAGTACCTCCTCATTTACCAGCTACGCTACTAACGGTTTTGATCGATCAGAACAAATCCGCCTCAAAGCAACCTTTGACTATTTATCACAGCAGGGTTGTCAGGTATTACTCAGTAATTCCAACACTGAATTTATATTGGATCTCTATCAGGATTACCGAATTGAGACAATTTCCGCCACCCGCGCTATTAATTCTAATGCTCAAAAACGAGGCAAGATTGACGAAATATTAGTCATGAATTATTAAGTTGAATCAGCTAGAACCTGATCTATCTGAGAATATTAAGGCTCCTTACAAATTTAACTTCCGCTGCCAAAGTCTGAAAAGTCTTGTAGGGTAACAAAACCTCGCAAAAGTTGTTTAAGTTATTTTTGTATGCATCCTAAATGGAGATGCCAAAATGACTTGGAGCTATTGGGAAGTTTTTGATAAGTAAGTCATCCAAAATAAAAGCAGTATGTATATTTCAATACTAATCTAGCTAATACTTCGTGAGACTAATGAAAACTGTGATTGAACCGTGCCTACAAAATATTATACCGACCATACTCACAGAGCGATATATAGTCGGCATAAACAAATCTATCGAGCAGCTACGCTCACATAGTGCATAAAATTGTAGAAGTGTAGAATGCCTTCCCCAGATAACAATTCAGTTAGCAGGGCTGCCATAAATCCGAGCATTGCAAAACGACCATTCCAGAGTTCAGCCTGGGGTGTAAATCCCCATTGCCAATCGTTACGATCTTTGTTGATAGAAGTTTTCATGATAGCTACTCCAAATCTTGTGTTGTGGAAACTAGATTGATGCGAGAAAATAAAGCTTACTTTCCGCTTTGAACGGCGATGAGATATTTTCACCTGTCATCGCCAACTCATCAATCTGCTACTACCTTATCAATTCGTTACATATGTTTACATCTCTCAAAGGGGTGAGTTCTCCAACCGTAATTATGTTTAGTAAATCTGCCATTTGAGGGATGAGCTATCCGGGTTGATATTTTATCTTTAGTCTAAGAGCGGTCATTCAAAAACAGTGAACGTTCGCTATACAAGGGAGAATATAACATGTCTATTGCTATTGAAGATTCCAAGCGGACAGCAATTGCCTGTAAGCTAGCCGATATTAAGGAAGTGCAAAACTTACTTATTGCTAATGAGGAGAAATTAATGTCCAGTTGCAGCGACCAGGAAATTCGCGACAGGCTCGGACATATGCTAGCAGACGATCGCAAGAATTTAGGTATTTTAGATACCGTCAGTATTCAATATGGTGTGCAGGGTCAGCCCCATGAGACAGTTACCATGATGGTTGAGAAAATCGGTCAGTTAATGGATGGCTCTGAGCTGTCATTATATGAAAAAGTCTCTCAACACGAATTATTAAAACACCAGCAGTTTATGTCAGGTGTCTTGGTTCATAAAGCGGCTCAAGTCGTTGGTGCAGATGTAGAATCTGCGATTATGCCCTTGAATACACTCAACTTTGAGAACCGCGCACATCAAGAACAACTCAAAGGTGTACTGGAGGTTTTAGGTGTACGTGAACTGACTGGACAGGAAGCACAGCAAGGATTATGGGCACGAGTTCAAGATTCTGTCGCTGCACTTTCAGGTATTGTTGGCAGTGCTGTCACCCAAACCAGTGATAAGTCTGACATGAGTATTCAAGACATAATTCGTATGGATCACAACAAGGTGAATATGCTATTTATGCAAATTGAAAAAAGCAACGATCCCCAAAAAATTGAAGAATATTTTGGACAAATTTACCAGGATTTATCTGTTCATTCTGAAGCAGAAGAACAAGTTGTTTATCCTGCGGTGCGCCCGTTTTATGGAGAAACCCAGGAACTGTACGATGAGCAAGCTGAGATGAAAGTGATGCTGGCAGATCTAAAATCTTCAAGCTCCTCCGCTAATGATTTTAAGTCTAAAGTCGAGCAATTAAAAACTGCGGTGGCGGATCACGTTCGTCAAGAAGAAAATACAATGTTTGCTGCAATTCGGAACAACTGTAGCGATGAACAGCAACAGCAATTACTCCCTTCCCAGTGTAGAATTAGACATAAAGCAGAGAAACATTGATGAATCG